>JAKJJT010000020.1 GCA_021713395.1 Thiotrichales bacterium 19S9-11
TTAAGCTAAAGCCATCGACAGTCTCAGTGGTAGAGAAGGTAAGTACTGCATCAGCGTCAGCATCAGTCGCAGTCATTGTGCCAGTAACTAAGCTATCACCCTCATCAACACTAACTGTTTCAGCAGTAACAACAGGCGCATCATTGGTACCTGTTAAGGTAATGACTAAATTCTCAGTGTCAGTCGCACCATTTTCATCAGTAACGGTTACAGGAATGGTAATTGTTTGAGTATCGCCTTCAGCTAAGCTGTCATAAGCGTTATTACTAGGATCAAAGCTATAAGAGCCATCGCTATTTAAGCTAAAGCCATCGACAGTCTCAGTGGTAGAGAAGGTAAGTACTGCATCAGCGTCAGCATCAGTCGCAGTCATTGTGCCAGTAACTAAGCTATCACCCTCATCAACACTAACTGTTTCAGCAGTGACAACAGGTGTATCATTAGTACCTGTTACAGTTACAGTAATAGTAGCATTATCAGAGCCACCATTACCATCATCAATAGTATAATGAATAGTAACTTCACGAGACTCACCAACAGCTAAGCTATCAAAGTCTGTGCCAGGGTTAAATACAAGCTTATTGTTCTCAATAGATACAGAGCCATCATCATTAGTAGGTATGTCTGCAGAGAGAATAATTAAGTTATCTGATGCGTCAAGATCAGTGTCATTTGCTAAGGCATCAATAGTAATACTTGCATTCTCAGAAGTAGTTGCTGTGTCAGTATTAGCAACAGGTCCGTCATTAGTGCCTGTTACAGTTACAGTAATAGTAGCATTATCAGAGCCGCCATTACCATCATCAATAGTATAATGAATAGTAACTTCACGAGACTCACCAACAGCTAAGCTATCAAAGTCTGTGCCAGGGTTAAATACAAGTTGATTGTTCTCAATAGATACAGAGCCATCATCATTAGTAGGTATGTCTGCAGAGAGAATAATTAAGTTATCTGATGCGTCAAGATCAGTGTCATTTGCTAAGGCATCAATAGTAATACTTGCATTCTCAGAAGTGGTTGCTGTGTCAGCATTGGCAACAGGTGCATCATTGGTACCGGTAATTGTAATGGTTAAGTTTTGCGTATCAGTTGCACCGTTTTCATCAGTGACTGTTACAGGAATTGTAATTGTTTGAGTTGCGCCATCTTCTAAATGATCATAAGCACTATCAGTTGGATCAAAGCTATAAGAGCCATCGCTATTTAAGCTAAAGCCATCAACATTATCACCACCAGAGAAGGTAAGTGTTGCATTATCATCAACATCAGAAGCAGTAATTGTACCAGAGACAACACTACCAGCTTCAGTTGCACTTTGAGAGCTAATTGAATCAATGACAGGTGCATCATTGGTACCAGTAATTGTAATGGTTAAGTTTTGCGTATCAGTTGCACCGTTTTCATCAGTAACGGTTACAGGAATTGTAATTGTTTGAGTTGCACCATCTTCTAAATGATCATAAGCACCATCAGTTGGATCAAAGCTATAAGAGCCATCGCTATTTAAGCTAAAGCCATCAACATTATCACCACCAGAGAAGGTAAGTGTTGCATTATCATCAACATCAGAAGCAGTAATTGTACCAGAGACAACACTACCAGCTTCAGTTGCACTTTGAGAACTAATTGAATCAATGACAGGTGCATCATTGGTACCAGTAATTGTAATGGTTAAGTTTTGCGTATCAGTTGCACCGTTTTCATCAGTAACGGTTACAGGAATTGTAATTGTTTGAGTTGCACCATCTTCTAAATGATCATAAGCACCATCAGTTGGATCAAAGCTATAAGAGCCATCGCTATTTAAGCTAAAGCCATCAACATTATCACCACCAGAGAAGGTAAGTGTTGCATTATCATCAACATCAGAAGCAGTAATTGTACCAGAGACAACACTACCAGCTTCAGTTGCACTTTGAGAACTAATTGAATCAATGACAGGTGCATCATTGGTACCGGTAATTGTAATGGTTAAGTTTTGCGTATCAGTTGCACCGTTTTCATCAGTAACTGTTACAGGAATGGTAATTGTTTGAGTTGCACCATCTTCTAAATGATCATAAGCACTATCAGTTGGATCAAAGCTATAAGAGCCATCGCTATTTAAGCTAAAGCCATCAACATTATCACCACCAGAGAAGGTAAGTGTTGCATTATCATCAACATCAGAAGCAGTAATTGTACCAGAGACAACACTACCAGCTTCAGTTGCACTTTGAGAGCTAATTGAATCAATGACAGGTGCATCATTGGTACCAGTAATTGTAATGGTTAAGTTTTGCGTATCAGTTGCACCGTTTTCATCAGTAACGGTTACAGGAATGGTAATTGTTTGAGTTGCGCCATCTTCTAAATGATCATAAGCACTATCAGTTGGATCAAAGCTATAAGAGCCATCGCTATTTAAGCTAAAGCCATCAACATTATCACCACCAGAGAAGGTAAGTGTTGCATTATCATCAACATCAGAAGCAGTAATTGTACCAGAGACAACACTACCAGCTTCAGTTGCACTTTGAGAACTAATTGAATCAATGACAGGTGCATCATTGGTACCGGTAATTGTAATGGTTAAGTTTTGCGTATCAGTTGCACCGTTTTCATCAGTAACGGTTACAGGAATTGTAATTGTTTGAGTTGCACCATCTTCTAAATGATCATAAGCACTATCAGTTGGATCAAAGCTATAAGAGCCATCGCTATTTAAGCTAAAGCCATCAACATTATCACCACCAGAGAAGGTTAATACAGCATTATCATCAACATCAGAAGCAGTAATTGTACCAGAGACAACACTACCAGCTTCAGTTGCACTTTGAGAGCTAATTGAATCAATGACAGGTGCATCATTGGTACCAGTAATTGTAATAGTAATAT
>JAKJJT010000021.1 GCA_021713395.1 Thiotrichales bacterium 19S9-11
AATAACATTACCTTGGATTTCGTTTGTGCTATCACCTCGTACTTCTGTATGCCAAGTTTGGTTAGCATAATTATAAATAGATAAGCCGTTTCCAGTGCCTGCATATATGCCAGAGTTATCTACAAATTGGAATTTATCTCTTATTACAGCGCTAAGCCGTCTATCTAATACTGAGGCAGATAGCCCAATGGTAAGTAAACGTTATATCTTTACAACTTATTTTTCTGTGGTTTATAAATTCTAAATTCATATGTAATAGTAATTAATCAGAAACTTCCATTTTTGAAATAAATCTACCAACAGCATCTTGAGTTCCCCCAGTGTAGATAGTGCCTTTATTATCAACAAAGACAAAGGCCATATTATTATCGCCATTACCATTTAATGAATCATATTTGGTCCCTTCTGTCATGTCGGCATTTGATATTGATAACCCATTACCAGCTACATATACTTTTCCTGCTTGATCGACAAATACACTTCTAACAGAACTATTTGCAAAGCCTTCTGTAGATGAATTAGTTGTTGCCCATGTTGCTCCGTCATCATTTGAATAAGATAAGCCATCTAGCGTTCCTGCATAAATATTATTACCATTAGCAAAAACACTTTGAACATTATTACTCGCAGCAAAGCCTGTCGTATCAGAAGTAATGGTTCGCCAAGTTGATCCACTGTCACTTGAATAAGATAAACCAGCAGTTGTGCCTACATAAATATTATTACCATTAGCAAATACACTTTGAACATTATTACTCGCAGCAAAGCCTATTGTATCAGAAGTAACAGTTTGCCAAGTTGATCCATTATCATTTGAATAAGATAAACCAGCAGTTGTGCCTACATAAATATTATTACCATTAGCAAATACACTTTGAACATTATTGCTCGCAGCAAAGCCTGTTGTATCAGAAGTAACAGTTCGCCAAGTTGACCCATTATCATTTGAATAAGATAAACCATCTAGCGTTCCTGCATAAATTATGTCATCAGAAACATACACACTATAAACTTTATTTGATGCAAGACCATTAGGTTCATTTGAAGCAGTAATATTCTGCCAAGACATGCCACCATCTGATGAAATATATAAACCACCGCCTGAAGAACCTAGATATATATTTTGATTCTGATCAACAAATAAGCTTTTAGGATAATAATTTACTGGTGAATGACTCGTTACGGCATAGTTAGGACTATTAAACGGTATCAGTGATGAAATATTATTATAAACTAATAAACCACTGTCTGTACCTTCATAGATCAAACCATCATTATTAACTTTTAGGTTATTAATATGATCATTATTATATTGTTGCCAGCTTAATGAGGTACCAGATGATAATGAATCATTTGAAACTGAAAGTCCTTTATCGGTACCAGCATAAATCAGTCCATTAGTATCAACATAGATGCTTGTGACATAATCACTAGGCAGGTTTTCTGTAGTTGAATGATCAACAGTCGTCCATAAATATTGTGCTCTACCAAATTTATCATGGCTTTCTTTAGAGTAAGAAAGTCCCTTATTTGTTCCTATATATATATGGTCTTCACTATCAACATAAACACTATTAATATTATTTGATGGCATCTTTGTGTTATCTTTTATATTATCTTTAGTGCTAAATCTATTCCATTTGCCAGCACATTGATTAGGCTCCGCTGAAATATATAACCCATTATTACTTGTTCCAACGTAAATATATTCATTATAGCTGACATAAATACTCTTAATATCTTGATCCTCAATGCTTGGATTATTACTATCAGCATTACTCATTGTACAATTTTGCCAGGTCGTACCATGATCTATTGAAAATTTAAGCGCATGAAGACCACCAGCATAAATGATCGTTGAATTATTTTTTACGTAAGCGTATATACTTTTAATACTACTACTGCTAAATAATGGAGCAGAATATTGCCATGTTAAACCATTGTCATTTGATATTGAAATTATACCACGATTGCTTCCCCCTAGGTATACAACACCATTGCTATCAATAAAAGTTGAACTTATTAGAGAGCCCATAACATTGTCAGCACTGGTTAATTGATACCACTGATCCACTGATAAGTTATTTAAAATTGACACGCCAGATTTAGTTCCTGCATATATCTTACCATCGTTGGCAACTGAAACACTTACTACATTATTGTTTGATAACATACTATTATGTGTTCTTTGCATGTTCTGTGGAATACTATAAAATTGAGGGTAATTATTAATTGTTAACATTGCTTTGGCTGAATTTGAACTGTTATTAGCTGTTACTTCAAAGCTAACATCAGGGTAAGATGCTTTTTCAATCTTTCCAGGTTCGTATGTATAAACATATTGACAAGCGTTATTTGATTCTTTAATGCCTAATGTCGTATCGCTATTACAAGTTGAGTTTGTTGTATCTAAAACAAACGTTGAAGTATCAAATGATGCAATAGATGAGTTGATCGTTACTTGAAGATCACTAACGGGGTAGTGGCTATTATTAGTAACATTAACAGTAACTTTTTTATTCACATTGCTATTAGTTGTGATATGAGTTGGTGAGACAGAAGCTTCTAATTTTGCTGGCGTTGAGGCTTCAATGGTAGTTGATGTGGATGCAAAGTTATCACCACTAACGGTTAATTCACTAGAGCCACTTGGATGAGTGCCTGCTTGGTATATAACCTGACATTTGTCATACCCAGGTAAGTTCTCACCACAAGTATTACTTACTAACTTAACATTATTTAATTCAGGTAATGTAATATTAATATTACGAGCTGTTACTGGTGATATG
>JAKJJT010000022.1 GCA_021713395.1 Thiotrichales bacterium 19S9-11
TAACATAGTTTTCTTCAGCATAGTATGTTCCCGCATATGCTAAATTACCCGTAACATAGCCAACAGAATTATGTAAAAAACTAATTAAGGTTGCTGCATTTATAAAACCACCATTCAGTGGCAATAAGATCACAGAAATATAAATCCAAAAAGATGATTGAGGAATAGTATTCTTCATGCTTTGTGCCTAGTGAGATAATTTTTGTTTAAATTTTAAGTGCATCATCTCTCAAGCTGCCTTGTTCTGCAATAGAACCCTTTAGCGTACTATATTTTAAATAACGAATTAGTAAGTCCGAAAATATAGTATATAGGGTCTCACTGCATATTTAATCATAATTAGGCACAGCCTATAACTTTGCTTCTATTTTTTTCTCAACGTAAGTTTTTAGTGATAAATATTTGCCATAGCCAAGATGAGTTTCAATGATTTTCTTCAATGGAACGCCAATTTTATAAAGGTGCTGTATGCGCTCATGATCTTTATCATACATGGATTTTTGCAAAGTACCTTTAGGCTTACCTAACTTAATACCTTTATCTTTAACTGCTCTTAAGCCTTCTTTGGTTCGCTCAGAAATGAAATCACGCTCAAGCTCAGCAAGCATAGAAAATATTGTGATTAGAATCTTATTAGTTGGCTGCTGTGCGTTTTGTGGGTTTACATCAATATTTTGTTTAATAACAATTAAGTGACACTTCTGAAATGTTGTAATCTGTTCAATGAGGCTCTGTTGCAACTAATTCTGAAAGTTATAAAATGCCTTCATTCAGATACAATTAGGCTGCATAAATACCAAATAATTCATTAATAAACTGTACTTCAGTTTGTCGCTTATTTCTTAACCAAAAATCAAACTGTCCTTTCTTAAACATGCGCATAACTTCATATCCAGTAATTGTAGCATTGGCTGTTTTCATAGATTCAAATCCAAGCATTGGTTTAATTAGTCGTTTCAGCTTGCCATGATCTTGTTCAACAATGTTATTGATATATTTATTCTTACGATGATCAATGTCAGCGTAGCTTGGGTTTTCTTGTTTTAACTGGGCAATCGCATGGTTATAGGCTGGATTTAAATCTGTATTTATCTTTGATGGAATCCAGCCTTTATTATTTTTTAACGCTTTAGATAGGAAGCGTTTAGCAGCTTGGGTATTTCTGGTATGTGACAAATAAAAGTCGATGGTTTTACCATCTCTTGTAACTGCACGGTATAAGTATTTCCATTTGCCTTTAACTTTAATATAGGTCTCATCAGCGCACCATGAACCAATTCTACCCATACGATACCAGTTGCTGCGTTTCTTTAGCTCATGAGAATAATGTATAACCCATCGATAAATGGTTGTATGGCATACTTCAATGCCACGCTCTTTCATCATTTCAGATAAATCACGATAACTTAAACCATATTTTAAATACCAACGAACACATTGAAGGATAAAGATGCTTTCAAATTGACGATATTTAAATGGATTCATGGAGTAAGCCCTGCTGTGAAAAACTGTTAGAATAATCTCAAGTGAGTGAATTTGTCAAAGTTGCAACGGAGCCCTATTAACTATCTTTACTTTACTAATTTAACCTTAGACCAAAAATTAATAATTATCTATGCCGCTAAAGTCAGTTTATTTTTTACTGATAGCAATCATAATTAAATATATCAATATCGAGACAAATAAAGAATTTTCCTGAAAATGAAAAAAACACAAAGCTCCGACAATAGACCCTATCAAAAAAGAAATTATAAGTATCAAATATATCTTTATTTTCCAAAATGATACATGCTTCCTTTTTAGCCAATAGGAAATTAAAATACCTAAATCTGTTACTGTGCCAGTCATATGTGTTGTTCTAATTAGTGCAGAGCCATAGTGTGTAGTCATTGAGTTTTGAAGCCCCATGGTTGCAGCAAGAAGGTATCCACAATAACTTAAATTGTAACGCATTAAATAGATTGATATTGCAACAAGCAAAAGCTGTAATATCAAATTAG
>JAKJJT010000023.1 GCA_021713395.1 Thiotrichales bacterium 19S9-11
CTATTACAAGTTGAGTTTGTTGTATCTAAAACAAACGTTGAAGTATCAAATGATGCAATAGATGAGTTGATCGTTACTTGAAGATCACTAACGGGGTAGTGGCTATTATTAGTAACATTAACAGTAACTTTTTTATTCACATTGCTATTAGTTGTGATATGAGTTGGTGAGACAGAAGCTTCTAATTTTGCTGGCGTTGAGGCTTCAATGGTAGTTGATGTGGATGCAAAGTTATCACCACTAACGGTTAATTCACTAGAGCCACTTGGATGAGTGCCTGCTTGGTATATAACCTGACATTTGTCATACCCAGGTAAGTTCTCACCACAAGTATTACTTACTAACTTAACATTATTTAATTCAGGTAATGTAATATTAATATTACGAGCTGTTACTGGTGATATGTTTCTAACTGTGATTGTTTTCTTTTGTAGTGGGTGCAGTGTTATTGAGTTTGGAGATGTTTTTACCACAGGTGTGAGAATTTCAACATTAGAAATTGCAGCGTCAATATCATTTGCTTGATTTTGCATAATATATTGTGCCTTTTCATTCTTTTTGTCAGTATTAATCAGGTTTGGCGTTGATAATTGAACAATACAGCTCTCTCCGCTTTCTAAGTTACCATGACAAGTAGATGTTTGATCTGATGAATCAGTTATTGCTAAATTATTACTCCCGTCATTAAGAATAAATTTATAATGATCAACATTAACCGTTGTGTCAGTGTTATTCTTAATTTTAAGATTTGCCTTTGAGTTATCACTGCCGGTAATAGGAGAATTAACTAAAGTTAACGACTTAACAATAAAATAATCTGGTTTTGTTTGAATGGTTTCACCATTAATACTGCTTGTAACATAGTAACCAATGGTTTGATTATCGATATTAAGATCTTTTGGTGTAATAGTAATCTCACATGGATTATCGATGCTTAAGTTATTACAGTTATCAGAATAGGTAATATTAAACTCAGATGCATTTGAATTAATAAAATGCAATTGAGTGTTACTTGCTGTTTGAGTGTTTTCTGTTTGAGATGCCGTTGCAGTTAAACTAAAGGCGCTGTTAGGCGGTGCTTCTGATAAATTAACATCAATATCGTAATTAGATGAAACAATAGCAGTGTCACTGTCAGTTGACTCATTTAACGAATAAGTTGAATCAGCTGGTTGGCTACCGTCTGATGAAATATCATTTTGACAGCTAGATAAGAAACCAGAAATGATGATTAAACTAATCATATTTGTATATTTTGATAACTTCATCAATGCTTAACTCATTTTGTTTGTTATTATAATCAAAGTAACCAAGTTTAAGTTATTATGATTGCGCACACTAAGAATGTTATCAAAACAGGTAAATTATTTCAAAAAATCAAATTATTTTAATTCACCCCAATAATAGCAAACTCATGAATAGTACGAGCGCCAGAGCCATTCTCAACAGAGTAGAGATTTTTATGATTATCAGTAAAAATATCGCGTACAAGATTTGAATTGACTGTAGAGGCATATGAAGTCCAACTCTCTCCATCATTTTCTGATACAGCAGGTCCCCCTGGGGTTCCAACATAAATATAGTCATTTATATCTACAGTCATGTCATTTATTGTTCCTCCGATTAGGTTGCTTTCGGTTGATGTTTGATTAATTAATTGCCAACTTTGTCCATTATTTGATGACTGTGAAATGCTTGCAGGGTAGTCGTAGTCCTCTCTAAAGCCATATCCACCAGTTGAGATATAAAGTGTTTTTCCATCAGATGATTTTGCAATACCTGAAATAACATTACCTTGGATTTCGTTTGTGCTATCACCTCGTACTTCTGTATGCCAAGTTTGGTTAGCATAATTATAAATAGATAAGC
>JAKJJT010000024.1 GCA_021713395.1 Thiotrichales bacterium 19S9-11
CCGGTAATAGGAGAATTAACTAAAGTTAACGACTTAACAATAAAATAATCTGGTTTTGTTTTAATGCTTTTACCATTAATGCTACTGGTAACATAGTAACCAACGGTTTGATTATTGGTATTAAGATCTTTTGGTGTAACGCTAATATCACAAGAATTATCAATACTTAAACTATTACAGTTATCAGAATAGGTAACATTAAACTCAGATGCATTTGAATTAATAAAGTGTAATTGAGTATTACTTGCTGTTTGAGTGGTCTCTGTTTGAGAGCTCGTTGCAGCTAAACTAAAGGTATTGTTAGATGATGCTTCTGATAAATTAACATCAATATCATAATTAGATGAAACAACAGCAGTATCACCACTAGTTGATTCAGTTAGTGCATAAGTTACTGAATTAGCAGGTTGACTATCATCAGATGAAATATCACTCTGACAGCCAAATAAGAAGCTAGATAATATAATTAAACTAATACTGTTTGCATATTTTAGATATTTTGATAATTTCATTACACGTAACCCCGAGTTTATTTTTATTGTAATTCAAGACATTAGTCTTTATTTTGTTGTTTTTTATTAAAAATATTACAATAATTTCGAGAGATATTATCAAAAGGGATGGGTTATGTCAATATATGATCAAAAAGCAAACAGATTGTTTTAGTTTACCCCAATAATAGCAAACTCTTGAATAGGGCCATAAAAGCTACCGCCAGATTCAACAGAATAAAGATTTTTATGATTATCAGTAAAAATATCATGTACAAAATTTATATTCACTGTAGAGGTATATGAAGTCCAGTTTTCTCCATCGTTTTCTGATACAGCAGGTCCCCCTAAGGTTCCAGCATAAATATAGTCATTTATATCTACAGCTATGTCAGTTACTGTCCCTGCGTCTATGTTGGTTAATGTTTGACTAATTAATTGCCAACTTTGTCCATCATCTGATGACTGTGAAATGCTTGCAATGTAGTCATCTCCAACGCTAGCTCCACCAGTTGATATATAAAGTGTTTTTCCATCAGATGATTTTGCAATACCTGAAATAACATTACCTTGGATTTCGTTTGTGCTATCACCTCGTACTTCTGTATGCCAAGTTTGGTTAGCATAATTATAAATAGATAAGCCGTTTCCAGTGCCTGCATATATGCCAGAGTTATCTACAAATAGGCTATATATAATATTATTAGATGAAAATCCATTGGTAGTTGAGGTGACTGTGTGCCAAGCATCGGCTGTATTATCATATATAGATAATCCGTCAGTCGTGCCAGCATAAATATTGCCATCAAACTCATAGATAGATGAAATAAAGCTACTACTAGAAAACCCGTCAGTGGATGAGTCATAGGTTGTCCACGTATTTTGTTCAGGGTTATAAACTGATAGACCTTTTCTAGTGCCGATATAAATCAAATTATTTTTATCAGCAAATAACTTATATATAAGGTTATCTTTTAATCCGCTATTAGCAGTTGTTATTTTAATTGGTGTAATAGGGCCTGTTTCATTTGAATAATTAATGCCAGAAGGATAAACCAAAAGACCGCTAAGTCCTCCAATATATAAACTTCCATTTTGATCTAGTGTAATGGAAAAAAGATCTTCAATATTGGTGCTGACAGTACTTGTTGTTGTTGGATAATTATTAAAAGAAAGCTTAGCTGAGCTAGAGGTATCATTTGTAGCAGCGACTCTAAAGGTAACATTCGTATAGTAAGGTGAGTCAACAGTATCCAAGTGATAATCTAAAACATATTGACAAGATGCTCCAGAAGCTAAGTCCATATGTTCATAACAGCTACTGTCGGGGTTAAT
>JAKJJT010000025.1 GCA_021713395.1 Thiotrichales bacterium 19S9-11
CATTTGTGGTTATTGTATTATCTGACGCTGATGGCTCATCATTAACAGCTGTGACATCAACTGTCATTGTGTAAGATGCTAATGAATCAGCTACGCCATCATTAACACTAAAGTTAAAGCTATCGTAGCTTGCACCATTGGCATTTAAGACTGAGCTAAAGACTAAAGAGCCACCTGTGATCTCTGCTACTGTTATGACTTGATTTAAGGTAACTGCTGCGCCACTTAACTCTAAATCACCGACTGTTTCTAATGAAGTAATTTCAACACTTGCTAATGAGTCACCGTCAACGTCACTAAAGTTAAAGTCAGATGCGCTAAAGGTATATGGCGTATCTTCATTTGTGGTTATTGTATTATTCGACGCGCTCGGCTCATCATTAACAGCAGTTACATCAAAAGTAATAGTGTTCGCACTTTGATCCGTATCTACGCCACCATTAGATGTACCGCCATCATCCTTAACTTGGAAAGTAAATGAACTATAACTTGCACCATTCGCATCGGCTACTGGGCTATAAATAAGATTTGCTAAATCACTAACTAGAACTTCTTGACCTGCTGTCACTGCTACTGAGCTTAATTCTAAACTACCAAGGCTTGGTACTGTTGTGATAATAACCGAATTAAAACTATCTGCTGGCGAGTCATTCGGATCACTAAAGCCAAAGTCGCCTGCTGCGAAAGCATGAGAGCTATCTTCTACAATTGTTAAGGTATTATCTGTTCCTTCTGGTGCATCGTTTACTGTCGTTACATCAACGGTCATCGTATAAGATGATAAAGAATCCGCTATGCCATCATTAACACTAAACTCAAAAGTATCAAAACCTGCGCCATTTTGATCTAAAGTTGGGCTAAAGACTAATAAGCCATTGGTGATATCGGCTACTGCGATAACTTGATTCGTTGTTACATCTGTTCCATTAAGCTCTAAGTCACCGACTGTTTCTAATGAGGTAATTTCAACACTTGCTAATGAATCGCCGTCAACGTCACTAAAGTTAAAGTCAGATGCGCTAAAGGTATAAGGCGTATCTTCATTTGTGGTTATTGTATTATCTGACGCTGTCGGCTCATCATTAACGGCTGTAACATCAAAAGTAATGGTGTTTGCGCTTTGATCCGTATCTGCGCCACCATTAGATGTACCGCCATCATCCTTAACTTGGAAAGTAAATGAACTATAACTTGCACCATTCGCATCGGCTACTGGGCTATAAATAAGATTTGCTAAATCACTAACTAGAACTTCTTGACCTGCTGTCACTGCTACTGAGCTTAATTCTAAACTACCAAGGCTTGGTACTGTTGTGATAATAACCGAATTAAAACTATCTGCTGGCGAGTCATTCGGATCACTAAAGCCAAAGTCGCCTGCTGCGAAAGCATGAGAGCTATCTTCTACAATTGTTAAGGTATTATCTGTTCCTTCTGGTGCATCGTTTACTGTCGTTACATCAACGGTCATCGTATAAGATGATAAAGAATCCGCTATGCCATCATTAACACTAAACTCAAAAGTATCAAAACCTGCGCCATTTTGATCTAAAGTTGGGCTAAAGACTAATAAGCCATTGGTGATATCGGCTACTGCGATAACTTGATTCGTTGTTACATCTGTTCCATTAAGCTCTAAGTCACCGACTGTTTCTAATGAGGTAATTTCAACACTTGCTAATGAATCGCCGTCAACGTCACTAAAGTTAAAGTCAGATGCGCTAAAGGTATAAGGCGTATCTTCATTTGTGGTTATTGTATTATCTGA
>JAKJJT010000026.1 GCA_021713395.1 Thiotrichales bacterium 19S9-11
CACCTTATTTATGAGTTATACTACCCAAAAATAAGGAATGATAATGCCAAGAAAACTATATACACAAGATTTCAAACGACATGCAGTTTCATTGTTAGAAGACAGTGGTAAAAGCGTGCCTAAATTAGCTAAAGAACTTGATATCCCAGTGAATACTTTATATACATGGCACTCTAGATATAAAAAGAAGGAAGCTTTTATAAATGAACCTCAATTAGATGCTACGGCTCTTGAATTGAGGCGTTTAAAGGCTGAGAATGCAAGACTAAAAGAAGAGAGAGAAATACTAAAAAAGGCAGCAGCGTGGTTTGCCAAGGAAAGCGAGCAATCTACGCGATGATAAAGTATCAACGTGCTTTCCACTCTGTAGCGATTCTTTGTAAAGTACTGGGTGTTAGTCGTAGTGGTTATTATGCTTGGCTTTCTAGGCCGGTAAGCATGCGAGCAAGGCTAGATCATAGTCTAACTAATGACATTGAACGGATTTTTTATAACTCAAGAAAGACTATGGTGTTCCTCGAATACAAAGAGCTCTTCAGCATGAGGGCAAACGTCATGGTAAAGCTAAGATTTCTCGAATAATGAAAATGAAGGCTCTTATACCTAAAGCGGCTAAACGTTTTAAAACAACAACTCAAAGTAATCATAACTTACCTGTTGCTCCTAATGTTCTCGGACAAGACTTTAAAGTAAAAGCACCTAACAAAGTATGGTGCTCTGATATTACGTATATTAGAACAGATCAAGGATGGCTATATTTAGCAACAGTTATTGACTTATATAGCCGAATGATTATTGGTTGGAGTATGAGTGCAAGCCTTAAGACTAAAATTGTTGATGATGCTTTGCTGATGGCTCTATGGAAGCGTAAACCTGATAAAGGCTGTATTCATCACTCAGATCGTGGTTCACAATATTGTAGCTATCACTATAAAGATAGGCTTAAACAACATGGTTTAGTTTGCTCAATGAGTAGCTCAGGTAACTGTTATGATAATGCCGTTATGGAAAGCTTTTACCATAGTTTAAAGGTTGAGCTTATATATGACCAAAGATATAAATCTAGAGATGAAGCTAAAAGAGCAATTTTTGATTATATTGAAATTTTTTATAATAGACAGCGTTTGCATTCTACACTAGGATATAAATCGCCTGTTGAATATGAAATGGTCTCATAAGTTAGGTGTCCGTTTTTTCGAGGGAAGATCA
>JAKJJT010000027.1 GCA_021713395.1 Thiotrichales bacterium 19S9-11
ATCTTAATACCAATAATCAAACCGTTGGTTACTATGTTACCAGTAGCATTAATGGTAAAAGCATTAAAACAAAACCAGATTATTTTATTGTTAAGTCGTTAACTTTAGTTAATTCTCCTATTACCGGCAGTGATAACTCAAAGGCAAAGCTTAAAGTTAAAAATGACACTGGCACAACCGTTAATGTTGATCATTATAAATTTATTCTTAATGATGGAAGTAATAATTTAGCAACAACTGATTCATCAGATCAAGCATCTACTTGTCATGGTAACTTAGAAAGCGGAGAGAGCTGTATTGTTCAATTGCCAACACCAAACCTAATTAATACTGACAAAAAGAATGAAAAAGCACAATATATTATGCAAAATCAAGCAAATGGTATTGATGCTGCAATTTCTAATGTTGCAATTATCACGCCTGTGGTAAAAATATCTCCAAGCTCAATAACACTGTACCCACTACAAAAGAAAACAATCACAGTTAGAAACGCATCACCAGTAACAGCTCATAATATTAATGTTAGCCTACCAAACTTAAGTGATGTAAAAATAACAAATAACTGCGATAAGGTTAATAATTTAAGTAAATTTGGTCAATGTAAAATAGAGCTTCAGGCAGGACCTAAGCCAAGTGGATCAGGCAATGTGGTAATTAATGGTGATAATTTTTATACTTCATCCATACCACTTAACACTGAAACCATAAAAAGGCTAGATATCTCACTATCTGATAATTATATTGTATCAAGTAGCAATCAAACAAAAGAGTTCAACTTAACTGTTCAAAACAATGCAGATTATACCGTTAATAATTTAAGCTTATTAGCTAATGGTTCAAATATACTTTCTGATTATCATTTAAGCATTAACCCCGACAGTAGCTGTTATGAACATATGGACTTAGCTTCTGGAGCATCTTGTCAATATGTTTTAGATTATCACTTGGATACTGTTGACTCACCTTACTATACGAATGTTACCTTTAGAGTCG
>JAKJJT010000028.1 GCA_021713395.1 Thiotrichales bacterium 19S9-11
AATGAATGGGTAGAAATTGCAATGGCAATCAAGTCAGAAGTAGATAGTGAAGTAGGTTTTGAGTTATTTAATAATTGGAGTAGTTTAAGTGAAAAGTATAATCAAAAAGACACCGCAAGTACATGGAAAAGCATTAGATCATTTGGAAAAATTAGTATTGGGACATTGTTCTATCGTGCTAACGAAAATGGCTGGACTGGAGAGCAAAAAGTTAAAGCATCGCACCATTCAAGCATTAAAAATAATGATCGTAGTTACTCTGTCACTCAGTCTTTAGATAATAAAGAAATCAAATACCAAGAAATGGCAGCATTAGCGAAACAAATTTATGATAATTCGAAAGAGGCAGTAAATGACTATCTCTATTTAAAAAGGAAAAAAGCTTTAGCACATGGTGCGAGAGTATTAAATAAAGATGTTAGTGTCTTTGCATCAGGTTTTGGTAAGAAAGGACATTTAATTATTCCACTATTAGATACTAAGGGTGATATCCAAAGCTTATTAACCATTTTACCAAGTAAAAAAAAAGACCAACTTGATAAGTGCTTTATGCGTGGTGCTAGAAAGTCAGGCTGTTTTTATCCGATAGGTACATACCAAAAAGATAAACCCATTATAATAAGTGAAGGTTTTGCTACCGCTTCATCTATTCATCAAGCAACAGGATATTATTCTATTATGGGGGTGGATGCTGGTAATCTAAAACCAGTTACTGAAGCATTAAGTAAAGCTTATCCTAATAACCGATTAATGATTGCTTGTGATAATGATCAATATAAAGGCAATAAGAATACAGGAGTAGAGCAAGCTAAAAAAATAGCTCACTCAGTAAATAACACATCTATTATTATACCAGAGTTTAAGTCACTTTTATCTCATCCAACAGACTTTAATGATTTACATCAG
>JAKJJT010000029.1 GCA_021713395.1 Thiotrichales bacterium 19S9-11
GCCAATCTGATAAACTACCACGATTTTGATATGTACTTACTGAACTTGATGCATCTTGATCAAATACATAAGGCATATCTGGTTGGTTATAAATGCGGTCAGCTAATACATAAGTATTTTCATACCAACCAGTTTTATTGACTGATGTAAGGCATTGGTGAGGCTTTGATTGTACTAAAAAACGCTTTAAATAACGTTTAGCATCAGAGCTATCTGATAGATTCAAACCGCCATCACGTAACTCTTGTTCAATGGGTTCAAAACTTCTAGCAGCTAATAATTTAGCAGGCATCGTCCAGTCATGTTTTTTATGATATTTATCATACCAATTAAGTTGTAGGCCATAACCTTGATGTTGATGATCTTTAACATCTGCTGTTATCTTTAACTCATCTGATAAGTATATAGGCTGATCACTATCTTCATTTTGATAATACAAAGCACCTTTATCATAAAAATAGCCTTGTGGTAATACAGTCATTGCAACAAATAGCTGTTGCTTTACTGTAGCTAAGCCTTCTAGCTGATGTAAATCATTAAAGTCTGTTGGATGAGATAAAAGTGACTTAAACTCTGGTATAATAATAGATGTGTTATTTACTGAGTGAGCTATTTTTTTAGCTTGCTCTACTCCTGTATTCTTATTGCCT
>JAKJJT010000003.1 GCA_021713395.1 Thiotrichales bacterium 19S9-11
TAATTTAGGCACGCTTTTACCACTGTCTTCTAACAATGAAACTGCATGTCGTTTGAAATCTTGTGTATATAGTTTTCTTGGCATTATCATTCCTTATTTTTGGGTAGTATAACTCATAAATAAGGTGTCCACTAAATCAAGGGAGCATCATCTCAGAGAGATTTGCTTTAAAAAACGAATCATGCGGAGTCGTAATTGAGTTAGATTTTTTTGATTTTGCCACAGTATTTACAATCCATCGATATTATTAAAACCAATGCCACGATTATATCATTAACCCGTATAATAAAAACAATAAGCTTTTATTTAAATTAAAACTTAAGGAAATTTGAAATATCTCTGATATATTTATACTGTAGGGGTAGCAACATTACAATGAAAAGAAAAATAATATCGTTTTGCATCCTTCTAGGCACTGCTATTACTATCTTCTTATTATTATTGGTGATAAGAAACTATTATAAAGCTTATGATAATAATTTATCACGCTATGGTAGTGGTAATTTAAGCTCAAAAAGTTATTTGGTTGAAACAACCGGCTGCCTGCAGCTAAAAGGCACATTTAGGCTTAATATTATACAGTCTAATCAATCAATGGTAACCATTAAAGTGGATGAAAACTTAATACCATTTATTGAAGTTAAAAGCTATGCTGGCTGTTTACTTGTACAAGCCTTGCCGGGTTATTTAATTAAGCCAAGTCAACCTATGGAAGTCATTGTTAGAACAAAAAAATTTAGCAAGCTAAATGCAAAAGGAAATATTGTTTTTGATGCTAGAAATATAGATACAAAAAGCATTAATCTTAATCTTTCAGGCAATACTTATGGACACCTTGAGGGCAAAGCAAAAAATATGCTAATCAATGCATCTGGTTCAGCATCATTACATGCTATTAATTTTAATGCTCAAGATATTACGATTAATGCAGCAGGCAGTGCAAACTTATTTGTCTCCAGTTATGACAGTCTTAGCATAAAAGCCAATGGGGATGTAAAAATAGTCTATAAAGGAGAACCTTCTTTATCAACCCAGCTAACAAACTCAGTTAGAGTTATGCCATGGCAAAAATACAAACAAGGTGATAATATACGCCCTACACTTGTTGAAACCATTGTAGGAAAGTAGTCATTGCACCCCCGCTTTTTAGTTGGTATTGATTTAGGAACATCAAATATTGCCTTAAGCTATATAGATAAGCTTAAGAATAATGATAAAATTCAACTTTTTAAAATACCTCAATATATTGCAGCAGGACAAATTGCTGAGCTATCTGAGCTGCCTGCTTATTACTTACCAACTAAAGATCATATTTTTGACTTAGAACAAGTTAGAATGCCTTGGCAAAAGGAAAAAGCAATTGTTGGCTTTTTAGCTAAGGACTACGCCAAAGACTATCCAACACTAATCATTAAAAGCGCTAAAAGCTATTTATCTCATCCCGTGCTTGATATTTATTCAAAGTTTCTACCATTGGGCTCTTATGAACAAGAAATCAAAATTTCACCAGTTGAGGTAATATCCTGCTATTTAAATTACTTAATTGGCGCTTGGAATGATAAAAACCCAAGTCATTTACTTCAAGATCAACAAGTTGTCATTACAGTGCCTGCATCATTTAATGACCAAGCACGCCAAGTTACAAGAGAAATAGCAGAAAAAGTTGGCTTTAAATTTATTGAGTTACTAGAAGAGCCTGTTGCTTGCTTCTATCACTGGCTAGAAACCCATGCTATTGATAGTGCTGATGCTTCAACAAATGCCACAGACCTTGCCCTAGTTATTGATATTGGAGGCGGCACAACAGATCTAAGCCTTATTCAATTATCAGTTAAAGATGGAGAGTTTAGCTTCACCCGTATTGCAACAGGAGAGCACTTATTATTAGGTGGCGATAATATGGATTATTTTCTTCTAAAGCTACTATCTGAAGAAGTTAATACACTACCATCTAATGCCAAACAATACTTATGGGTAAATCAAATACAGCAAGCAAAAGAAAACTTACTGAAACCCGCTGAAAAAAACCATTCTATTCGCATTAGCCTTACAGCATCTAAGTCTAAATTAATTAAAAACACCCAAACGGTAAGCCTTACACAAACTCATATTGAGCAACTACTTAATGGTTTTTTCCCTTTAGTTCAATTAAAAGAACCTAATTCAAACAAGAAAATAGCTGGACTTCGCCAGTTTGGTTTACCTTTCGAGCAAAATCCTAAGATTACAGAACATATTGCAGACTTTTTACTTAAAAATGCAGAGAGCGTTCGAGAGTCGCTTAAAATAGATGATAATACAAACATTCCCATTCCAAATGTTGTGCTTTTTAATGGTGGTATTTTTCATAGTCAGTTATTTGCCAAACGTATTGAGTCTATTTTAACCAGCTGGTGTACTAATAAGAAAATCGAAACTCTATTTAATAGTCAACCATCATTAGCCGTTTGCCTAGGTGCAACAAGCTACTTAAAAGCAAAAAATAAACAAAAAAATCTAATTAAAGTGACAGCAACTGCAAATTATTTCATTCAAGTTGCTCAAAATAAAGGGTTATGTATCTTAGCAAAAGGCACGCCACATGGTATAAGCAAGCAATTAAAGACCCCTTTAAAATTAAAACACAATCAAGAAAGTCATTTTCCATTATTTCGACATCGGGGGAATCAGTTTGATCTAGAAGAAATTACAAACCTTAATGAAGATTATGAATATGTTGGTTCTATTTCACATACATTTAACCACATTAAAACGGATCAAACTGTTACTTTAAAAAGCCAAATTAACGCTTCCGGCTTATTAGAATTAAACGCTTCTGATAAGAATCATAATAATTATTTACTTAAATACAATCTAAACTCAAAAGCCCCTAGGTTATCAAGTAATAATCCCAGACCTAATGAGCTAATAAATAAAGGCTTAATTGAGCAAATAAAGCTCAAAATTGAAAGCTTCTTTTTAGATAAAGAACAATCTATTACTTATATCAAACAACAAATAAACACAATTAATGGCCCAATCGACAAGTATACAACTAGTTTTGCAAGAGCCCTATGGGATAAGTTAATTAACTTACAGCATTTACGCTTTAAACGAGCAGAAGCTGAGCAGTTTTTTTACTTTTTATCAGGTAAATTACTAAATCCTGGCTTTGGAGATGTTAAAGATAAGAATCGAATTCAAATGCTAGCTAAGCTTTATAATAAAGGTTTAGAATATACCAAATCAAACGCCTGCCATCATAGCTGGTGGGTGATGTGGCGCCGTATTGCTGGTGGCCTAGACTGCCAGATACAAAGTAAAATTTATCATGATATTCAATATGCCTTACTGATCAAAACAAAACAAATTTCCAAAAAAAATCAAATTGCACTTGATGAAAAAATTCGCTTATTAAGTGTACTAGAAAAACTACCATTAAATTTACGTATCAATCTGGGAAATGAGCTTATTAAACGCATTTTTAAAAATCCAGATAGCCCTACGCTTTGGTGGGCCTTAAGTCGTGTTGGCAACCGTCAACCACTATCAGAGCATCCAGGAGAGTTAATTCCTTGTGATATTGTTACTCAATGGGTTGAACAATTAAACCCTACCATCCAATCAATAAAAACAAGAAAGTCTCATAAATTTATAGCTCATGCACTTATCTTAATTGCGAGAAAGATTGATGACCCTATTTATCAATTAGATAAAATCACTCAAAATCAGATTATTAAATACTTACAAAAACTAAAAGCAGACGCAAAACAAGTAAAATTGATTTCATCTATTGCTCAACTAGACCAGCAAACATCTAGCTTTCTATTTGCAAATGACGTACCGCTTGGGCTTACACTTTAGTTTTTAATTATGCTTAAGCTTTCATGCCCTAATATGTGACTTACTATTCATATCAGTCTAAAGATCAGGTAAACTGTCAAGCATGGCAAAAAGGCTATACATATGAATAGATGTATTGAGCAAAATAATATGGATGAAATTAGATGAGTCAAACGATGTCAGCCGAAACAAATGAAAAGCAAGCTTTAGATACTTTACTAGAAATCTACCGCTTTATGCTGGCTTCAAGAGAAGGCGACGAAATTGAAGCAGAACTTGTAAATAGTGGAGAAGCTAACTTCTTAGCATCTAGTAAAGGACATGAAGGCGCTGCAGTTTTAGGTCCTTTATTTGAAGCAGATGACTACTTACACTGTCACTATCGTGATAAAGCTTTAATGCTTTATAGAGGCATTAGCTCTGAGATGTTTTTTTTAAGTGCTCTTTGTAAAGCAGGTTCGCACTCACATGGAAGACAAATGGTTTCACATATGTCTTCTCCTGAACATAACATTATGAGCATTGTTGGCCCTGTCGGCAATAGCGCCCTTCAAGCAGCAGGTGTTGCAAGTGTTCTAAAAAGTGAAAATAAAAAACCTGTTATTCTTTGTGCGCTTGGTGATGGTACGACACAGCAAGGTGAAGTTACTGAAGCAATTGCTGAAGCAAAAAGAAGCAACTTGCCTATCTTATTTTTTATTCATGATAATGGTTTAGCTATTTCAACAAGAACTAATGGCAAAACATTCTTTTCATTACCAGGCCAAGCACAAGCTCAAAGTTACTATAACATCCCAATTACTTATTTGGATGGCTCAAAAGCATTAGAGCATTTTGATCATTTAAAAACCATTGTTAATCATATTAGAAATAACCAAGAACCACACATTGTTGTTTTTAGAGTTAACCGCTTAGATAACCACTCAAATGCAGACAACCAAAAACTCTACCGTTCTAATGATGAAATAACACATAGTTTTGATGATGACCCACTCATTCATGCAGAGAAATACTTACAGTCACTTGGCATAGAGAAAAGCACTCTAGATCAATTAAAATCTGAGGTAAAAAAAGAAGTACAAGATGCTGTTAACCGAGCAAGAGAAGATAGTGAACCAAAAGCAACATCAAAAGCAGAACGTGACTTGCCAGAAGATCTAAAGCCAAATGCTTCTGAGTATCGGGGTGACTTTTCAAATGTTGAGCGCTTAAGTATGCTTGAAGCCATGCGTGAAACTTTTAGGCACCACTTAACAACAAACCCTAATGTTTGTTTGTTAGGTGAAGATATTGAAGATGGTAAAGGTGATGTTTTTGGCATTACACGCGGACTATCAACACAATTTCCAGGCAGAATTATGAATACGGCTCTTTCTGAGTCAACCATTGCTGGTCTTGCTTCTGGTATGGCTTTAGCTGGCAAACAACCTGTTGCCTTTATTCAGTTTGCTGACTTTATGCCTTTAGCCTATAACCAAATCTTTACAGAACTTGGCACTATGTATTGGCGAAGTAATGGCCAGTGGGAAAACCCTGTCATTGTCTTTGCTGCTTGTGGTGGTTATCGACCAGGGCTTGGCCCATTCCACTCTCAAACAAATGAAGCAACTTATGCACATATTCCAGGTGTTGATGTCTTTATGCCATCAAATGCTGCAGATGCTGTTGGTATGCTAAATGCTGCATTTAAATCTAAACGCCCTTCTGTCTTTTTATATCCTAAAAAACTATTAAACAATCAGTCTGTTGAAGATACAACATCAGCTGATATTGATAAACAAATAGTTCCTGTTGGCAAAGCTAGAATTGTAGCACCTGGTAATAATATTACGTTAATTGGCTGGGGTAACACAGTCTCTTTATGTCAAGAAGTTGCTGATACGCTTTCAGAAATTAATATGACTGCTGAAGTAATTGATTTACGAACTGTAAAACCAATTGACATACAAACAATTGTTGCTTCTGCTGAAAAAACAAAACACGTGATTGTTACACATGAAGATAATCATAGCTGTGGCGTTGGTGCAGAAGTTGTTGCAAGCATCGTTGAAAAGGCGGATACTCATGTTAAAGTTAAAAGGATTACACGCCCTGATACTTATACTCCTTGTAACTATGCTAACCAACTAGAAGTATTACCTTCTTTTGAAAAAATTCTAACCGCAAGTGCTGAGTTATTAAACCTTGACCTTACATGGAAAATAGATCAACAGTCTGATGATGATTTATTCACCGTTGAAGTCATTGGTGCAAGCCCATCTGATGAAAGTGTACTCATCTCTGAACTACATGTTAGTGTTGGCGATAAAATCTCTGCTGGCGATAAAATTGTTGATATTGAAGCATCAAAATCCGCAGGTGAAATTTTATCACCACATAATGGCACAGTTGAAGAAATCTGTGTTAGTGAATCAGATAGCGCGCTTGTTGGTTCTGAACTAATTAAAATTAAGCTTGATGCAGGAGCGAAACGTTTAGCCAAAATAGTTAAAAAGAAACCGATACTAAAACACCCTGAAACTACAATTGAAACAATTACACAAGTAAATGGCAGCCAAATAAACCAAGTAAATTGCACTGTTGGCATTTCTGCACCCGTTTATAAAACAGGTGCACATCAAGTTCTAAATAGTGATTTATTGAAAAACTTCCCAGAGCACACACACCAGGACATCGTTGATCGAACTGGTATTGAATCTCGATTTTGGTTAAAGGAAAATCAAAGCATTATTGATATTGCCACCGATGCGGCTGTTGAGTTATTTAAACAGCATAATATTGGACTTAAAGATATTGATTTAATTCTTTGCTCAACCTGCACACCTGATGTTTATCAATCTCCAGCCATTGCAACACAAGTTCTTGAACGTTTATATCCAAACTTTGGAGAGCATGCAATTACAGCCTATGATTTAAATGCTGCTTGTAGTGGTTATTTATATGCACTTGAACATGCAAAAGAGTATCTAAAAAGTAGACCTCATGCTCGCGTATTATTATTAACCGCAGAAGCATTATCAAAGTATGTTGATCCAAATGACTTTGATACGGCATTTTTATTTGGAGATGCAGCAACTGCAACACTGATATCTGGTGAAAGTCACTTAAGCGAATCAGTTGCAGTAATTGATCAAACATTATTAACTGCTGTTGCAAAATCACCAGAAGTTATTAATGTTCCAACCAAAAAGTCAGATGGCATTGCGCTTAAGGGTAGCATGCTATTCTCTGCAGCAGTTAAGACCATGTCACAAGTGATGCATGATTGCTGTCAGAGCGCAAACCTTACCTTAAATGACTTTAGTTTAATTGTGCCACACCAAGCAAACCTTCGTATTTCAAATGCAATTGAGAAACGATTAAAGCTTAAACCAGGTACACTGTATAATAATATTGCACGCTTTGGCAATACATCATCCTGTACCATTCCTATTGCCTTATCTGAAACAATAGAAAATTGTAAAGAGAATGAGAAAATTGCTTTATGTGCCTTTGGTGCAGGATTTACTGCAGGCGCAGCAATCCTAACTAAAAAATAACTGAATTTATATTAAATTGATATAAATAATGAATCAAAAAAATTTAGCTGCCTAAACTTTTTTGACATTGGTTGCGGCAGGGCCCTTTTGTGTTGTTGTGATTTCAAACTCAACTTTATCATTATCGTTAATTTCTTCTAAAACACCGCTTGCATGTACAAAGATATCTTTAGATCCATCATCTGGCTTAATAAAACCAAAACCTTTGTCTCTATTGAAGAATTTTACAGTACCTGTTGCCATTTTTTTTCACCTTAAGTTACGTTTTTTCAACCCTTTCATTATATGACAAATTTCCTTTAAGTTGGTATTTTATTTTAAAAAAAATGAGTTATTATAAATTTTTTATTCTGATTTATACTAATAACTCTTATTAGACCTGCTATTTCGAAACTTGTATTGTGATGCAAAATGATTAAATATTAAACAAATTAGCATAAAACCAAATTTCCATTGAATACTTTCAAGAAATTATTCAAAATTTTGACAACATATAGATGCCTTATACCACCCTATTCTCAAGCACATCTAAAACAATTTTTGGTGTTAGTTGATTTAAGCAATTCATATGGCCTAATGGACAAGTACGTTTAAAACAAGGACGACAATCCAAATCCAAATAAATACTTTCAGCTTTTTTATTAAGTGGTGGTGTAAACCCTGCGGTTGAAGAACCATAGATAACAGCGGTTGGTCTTTCAAAGGCACTCGCAATGTGCATAAGCCCTGTATCATTCGTTAAAACAGCTCTTACTTGGGATAAGACTGTCACAACTTCAGATAGACTTGTTTTACCAACTAGATTGATTAGTTTACCATCCGTTTGGTTTGACTGTGTCTCTTTTTCATATTGACTAATAATATTTTGAGCAATGCTTTGATCGGTTGGGCCACCCATTAATGCAACATCATAACCTTTTTTCGTTAAATAAACCGCTGCTTCAGTAAAGTACTTTTCTGGCCAACGTTTTGCAGGACCATACTCTGCCCCCGGGCAAAAAGCAATTAGACGATTATAATGATCATGATCAAAGTTAAACGTCCGGTTAACTTTTTTGATCTCATCCGTTGGAATTTCTAAGCCAGGCCAAGGTAAATCTTTTGGTAGCTTATGTGATTTTGTTGTCGCTAAAGCACAAAAACGGTCAATCATTGTTGGTAATTTTGACTTATCTAAATGATGTACTTCATTAAGCAATACATAACGCATCTCTCCCTTAAAACCAATACGTGTTGGGATCTTTGCAAAGAAAGGAACTAACGCAGATTTCCAAGAATTAGGTAATACAATACTATGTGTATAAGCTTTTTTTCTTAACGATTTCCCTAAATCTCTACGCTCTTTAAAACCTAATTTGCCACGTTGAAAAGGTGCTAGTATTACCTCATCAACCTCTGGCATATAGTTTGCAAACGTTGCTGTTGATTTAGGTGCTAAGACATCAATTTTACAATCAGGGTCTTGTTGCTTCAATAAACGAAATAACGATTGAGACATAATCATATCACCAATCCAGCTAGCACCAACAATTAGATAGTGTTTTTTACTCATGAAACCCCTAGTTTTATTATATTATTATTCAGATAAATTACGATTTGCATCATACATCAAGTTTAAATTTTGTGCCACAATATGGACATTTATTTTCTGTATTATTTTCATCTAGTTCGATAAAAACCCTTGGATGTTCACACCAAAGATTATTATCATTAACTGGACAGTAAACCGGAAGCTCTGTTGTTTTTACATGGATGATTGTTGACATAATAATTCCCTTTCTACCCTTATTTTAACCCCTATCATTGACTAACCATTGATGATAGATTGTTACTATTTTGTTATCATAAGGCTTTACTTTGTTAATCTCAACCAATAACGGCTTATTTTTAAACACACATTCATAACTTAAGTCTCGATAAAAACAATAAGCTTCAACTAAAAATTGTGCTTGCTCAAATGATAATAATTGTGCAGATTCCATTGATTGAAATATACGAATATTATCTGTAAAAATACTAATTTCTTCATATTTTTGTGTATATGCAAGCGCCATATATTGTGCTAAAAACTCAATGTCAATCATACCACCTGGAGAGTATTTTATGTCAAAATAACCTTGTTTTGGCTTATATAGATTTTCATTCATTTTTATGCGCATTGCTAATACTTGTTGCTTTAGTTCATTATCATTACGTTCCTTTTTTAATATTTGAAAACGTATCTTATTAAATATATCTTTCACTTCTTGACTACCGGCAATCCAACGAGCACGTGTTAAAGCCTGATGCTCCCAAGTCCAAGCCTGATTTAGTTGATATATTTTAAATGCATCAATACTTGATACTAAAAGCCCAGTTTCGCCTGAAGGTCTTAAACGTAGATCAACAGAGTATAGTCTCCCTGAATAGCTACGTGTTTGCATAAGACTTACAAATGTTTGCACCACTTTTGCATAAATACGCGTTTCATTGTTAATACCTGCCTGTGTTTGGTAAAGAAAAATTAAATCTAAATCAGAGCCAAAACCTAGTTCATAGCCTCCTAATTTCCCATAAGCAATGATACTTAATGATGATTTAAGCTTCTTTAACTCATCTGGCTTAAAGTCAAACTTTTGTTTTACTTTATCCCATGCAATATCTAATATTTGATCTGTAAATGCTTCAGCTAACGCACTTAAAACATCTGATGTTTCCATTAATGTTAAATTACGACGATGTTCAGCCAAAGCAACTTTAAAGACCTCTTCAACTTTAAGTCGTCTTAAAATTTCTAGTGCTTCTTCTCTATCACTTATCTCAACCTGCTCCAGCCTATTATTAATCATTAATTGATAAGCACTTTTATCCAAATAGAGTTTGTCGTAATCATCTGATAAGTTTAATATAACTTCTAATAAGTGAGGAAACTGAATAATACGTTCTGAAAACCACTCACCAATTGAAAGCACATCAACTAATTGTTCTAACTGATCTTTAGATTCTATCAATTGATGTAGGTAAGTACTTCGACGCGAAATTGTTTTTAATAATTTAGTTATAACACTTAGCAAACTAAGCTGTTCTGTTTCTTTAAATTTAATTATTTCTTTTTCAAACAATTCTAAAAGCACTTCAATTGATTTTATACTTGCTTCAGAAATATTTGGATTAGATTTAAACTTATCAAGTTCTTTTTCAAGTCTAAGTTGTGCCCCTATCGTCATCGGCTTATCTAGCGATTTTTTTTGTGGTATCTCATTTTCTTTTTTTGAAGATAAATTAAGTTCACTAAAGTGCGTTAGTTGATCAAATACCGTTTGAACATCTTGTACAACTTGTTGATAATTTTCTTCTAATGCTTGCCAATTTTTATAACCCAGTATTTCACTTACCCTGTATTGGTTAATTTCTTTCTTGGGCAAATGATGTCTTTGCTGATCATTAATCATTTGTAGTGCATTTTCAAAGTTTCTTAAAAAAATATATGATTCCCATAAACAATCAGCATCATCTTTATCAATATGTTGATATTTGGCTAAATTACACAAACCTTTAGAGAGTTCATTTGCTCGCAAATGACGATTTTGCCCCCCATAAATTAACTGATAACACTGAACGATAAACTCAATTTCTCGAATACCGCCTCGTCCTAATTTAAGATTATCTTTTAGTTTATCCCTCTTCATGTCAGATAATATTTTTTCTTTCATTAAACGAATCGCATTTAAAACTGTATAATCAATATATTTTCTATAAACAAAACTTTGAATAATTCGGCTAAGTTTTTGATTGTTATCTGTTAACTGCCTTGACTTAATTAAAGCATAACGCTCCCAGTCTCGAGCATGCTTAAGGCAGTAAGACTCAAATGCATCAATTGATGTCACAAGTGGAGAACCTTCTCCAAAAGGTCGAAGACGCAAGTCGACACGAAACACAAAACCATCAACAGTTAGTGCATTTAATAAGTTAACTAATGCTTGTGCGATATATGTATAGATCCTAATTGCGTCAAATCCACTAACTTTTTCTTCATCATAAAGAAAAATTAAATCAATATCTGATGAAAAGTTTAACTCTCTTCCTCCTAGCTTTCCTAATGCCAAAACAATCATTGATTCTAAACTATCTAGCCTAAAACGTTTTTTTATACTTAACTCAACATTTTCTAATGCAATTAAAACCAAAGCATCTGCAAGTGCTGATAAATGCGCAATAATCTCTTCCATTTTTCGTTTTTGAATCATCATTTGATAAATAATATTCACTGAATGAAACTTCCTAAATATACGTAACTTCTGACTTAAATCAGAAAATGTCTGATATGATTCAAATACGTTAAACTGCTCGTGGTAATTAAGATCCCAACCTGCCTGAATTGCCTTAATAAAAAGTGCTGTATGCTGCTGTGCAAATTGTTGAACAAATAATGAGCTTTCTAAAAAACGTGCTATCTTCCCATCTGTTAATGATAGGTTACTATCTGCTTTAAGTTTAGATAATATCGATAAAGTAACTGAACTTAATGGCCTATCTTCTGACATAAATGCATCACTAATTTTTTTATTTTATCACGCTAATCGTCTTGCAATCATCATAGCAGTTTAAAGGATACATCCAAACACCTGAGCGACTATTTAATGGTAGAAATGTCTACTTGTATTATAATCTAAAATAGTAAAATTAATTTATTTAGGCATTTAATTATTTGAAGACTCCTCCTAATATCCGCGATGCGTTTAAATTTTATGAAAAGGGCAAGCTTGATTTAGCAAAACGAATTTGTAAGTCTTTGCTAAAGCGAAACCACTATGACTTTAACGCAACTGTCCTTTTAGGTGGTATCTTTCTACAAAAAAACAAATTACAGAACTCTGCAAATTGCTTTTCTAAAGCTGTTAAGTTAAACCCAAATCACCATGAAACTTATAATAGCCTAGGCATTGTGCTCGCTAAGTTAGATCAAATAGATAAAGCCATTATTAACTATCAAAAAGCCATTCAACTAAACCCTAACTTTCACCAAGCTTATTATAATTTAGCAATTTCACTTCAAAAACAGAGTAAGTTCGAAGATGCAGTTATAAATTATCAAAAGGCAATTGAGTTAAATCCTAATAATTATGAAGCTTATAACAATTTAGCTAACTCTCTTTCTGAGTTAGACAATATAGATCAAGCAATTCTTAATTATGAAAAAGCCATTCAACTAAACCCTAATTATTATGAGGCTCATCGCAATTTGGCTAAACTACAAGCAAAACAACAAAGCACTGATCAAGCAATTGTAAGCTATGAGCAAATAATTAGATTAAATCCTAATAATGATGAGGCCTACTATGAATTAGGTAATTTATTTGTTGAAACTAACCGATTAAACCAAGCAATTACATGTTTTAAAAAAGCAGTTGGACTAAATTCAAAGCATTATAAAGCTTATAATAATCTAGGTCTTACATTACACAACCAAAATAAGTTTGATGAAGCACTGCTTTACTATCAAAAAGTTATTGAAATTAAACCAGATATGCCTGAAATTTATAACAATATAGGCATTGTGCTTCAAAAACAAAATAAGTTTGATGAAGCGCAAAATTATTATGAAAAAGCCATTCAAATGAATCCTAATTATCACGAAGCATATTTTAATCTAGGTCGTATGCAGCTTTATTTTATGGACTTTATAAATGGATGGAAAAACTATCAACATAGAAATCAAGTTGAAACTGATAGCCTTTATAATCTATCTATGGAAAAGCCAAAATATACCAATCAAGATCTAAATAATAAAACGCTTTATCTTTATCCTGAGCAAGGCTATGGTGACAACATTATGGTCATGCGACTACTAAATAACTTTCTTAATATGAACGTAAACATCATTCTATACACCTCAGATAATCTATATAAGCTATTACAAAAAAACTTTCCATCTGTCACAGTTACTCATAAACCTTATCAAGGTGACTACGATTATTACTTGCCTATTATGGATATGCCAATGGTACTGAATATTAATCATGAAAATATACCTCTAGCCTCTGGCTACTTGTCTGTCGATCACACTTTAGTTCAAGCATATAAAACAAAACTCCTTCAAACTGATAAAAAGAATATTGGCATTGCATGGAAAGGTAATCAAAATCATAAAAATGACCATAATCGTTCATTTGACTTAGAAACTTTTCTAAGAAAAATTAATAGAACTAAGCACCAACAGTACTACTCACTACAAGTTGATATCTCTGATCATGAAAAACAACTTCTCTCTGCAAACAATATCCTTGATCTTGGATCAAACTTTTCTGACTTTTATGATACAGCAATTGCCATCTCATGCTTAGATGCTTTAATATGCGTTGATACTGCCATTGCTCACTTAAGTGGTGCGCTTAATATCCCAACTTGGGTGTTACTGCCAAAAATAAATGTTGACTGGCGCTGGGGGCATCAAGGAAGTACATCATACTGGTATGATAGTATAACGCTTATTAGAGATGATCAAATTATTAACTTATAATTACTATTATGATCAATAAAAAAGTTATAAAAATGTCTAACCTAAATGATGCGTTTTCCTTATATCAAAAAAAACAATACGGTGAAGCTGAAAGAATCTGTAAATTAATATTAGAACAAAATGATCATGACTTTAATGCAATCTGTCTTTTAGGTGGTATTTCTTTACAACAAAATAAACTTAAGGATGCAGTTGAATATTTTTCAAAGGCAATTCAATTAAACCCAAATCATCATGAGTCTTATAATAGTCTTGGTATTGTATTAGCAAAATCAGATCAAATTGATCAGGCAATCATTAACTATCAAAAAGCCATTCAAATCAATCCAAACTTCCACCAAGCCTACTATAATTTGGCAATTGCACTTCAAAAGCAAAATAAATTTCAGGAAGCTATCATAAACTATCAAAAAGCAATTCAATTAAGCCCTAATTTTTATGACGCTTATCTAAATTTAGCTATCTTATTTGCAAAACAAAAAAAAATAGAACAAGCCATTACTAACTATAAAGAAGCAATTAGACTGAATCCTAATCATGAAAAAACCTACTATGAGTTAGGTAGCTTACTGGCTGAAATAAATCAATTAGATCAAGCAGTCTTATGTTTTAAAAAAACCGTTGAACTTAATCCTAGTCATTATAAAGCCTACAGCGACTTAGGCTTAGCCTTATATAACCAAAATCAATTTGACAAAGCTATGCTTAACTATCAAAAAGCCATTCAGGTTAATCCAAATGATTATAATATTTATAATAACTTAGGTGCTTTATTTGGAAAACAAAATCAATTTGATCAGGCTATTAGCAGCTATAAAAAAGCAATACAAATTAACCCTCAATGCTATGAAGCTTATAACAACCTTGCCAACATATATAGAAGCCAAAAAAAGTTTACTCAAGCAATTGATCATTATGAAAAAGCTATACAACTAAATGCTAATTACCATGATGCATATAGAAATATGGGACTTATACAACTCTATAATTTTGATTTTAAAAATGGCTGGAAAAATTATCAATATCGCCTAAAGACAGAAAAAACCTTCTATATACCTCCAGAGGCAGAAAAGATTTATCAGGGACAAAACTTAAAAGATAAAACACTCTGTCTTTATCATGAACAAGGCATTGGTGATGCTATTATGACTGCGCGATTCATTCATAGTTTTATACAAATGCATGCAGAAATTATCCTTTATATACCAATAAATTTATATCATCTTCTTAAAGAAAGCTTTCCAGATGTTAAAGTTATTACAGAAGAGCCCTCTCAAAAAGACTATGACTATCATCTACCCTTAATGAGTATTCCCATGATGCTAAATATTAATAATACTAATGTGCCATTTACTAATGGCTATTTCTCTGTTAATCATGATAAAGTGAAAGCATATAAGACAGAAAATTTTAACTCTAATAAAAAAAACATTGGTATTGTATGGAAAGGGAATCCAAAGCATACGAATGATAGAAATCGATCACTTGATTTAAAAACCTTGTTAACAAAAATAGACCAGAAAGATACTCAACAATACTATTCTTTACAGGTTGGTATATCTGAAAATGAAAAGCAACAACTAACTGAAAACAATATTTTTGATCTTGGAACAGGATTTACTAATTTTTATGACACGGCAATTACCATTTCATGCTTAGATGCTTTAGTCTGTGTTGATACAGCAATCGCTCATTTAGGTGGCGCGCTTAGCATTCCCACTTATATTATATTACCAGAATTTGGCATTGACTGGCGCTGGGGTCATCAAGGAGAAAGATCATACTGGTATGACAGCGTTAGGCTAATTAGAGACAACACGGTGATTAACTTACTATGAAAGATAAGATGCAATCTCATATCAATGATGCACTTAAGCATTACTTAAATGGTGATTATGATTTAGCTGAAAGATTATGCAATGAATTATTAAAACAAAACGGTGATGACTTTTATGCTATTTATCTTTTAGGTGGTATTGCACAAAAACAACACCAATATCAAAAAGCAATTGATTATTTTTATAATGCAATCAAACTAAACCCTAACCATCATGAAACTTATCATAATTTAGGCCTGGCTCTTCATAAAAAAAATAAGCTAGATGAGGCCATTATTAATTATAAAAAGGCAATTCAACTAAATTCTAATGCTTATGAAATTTATTATAGTTTAGGCCTGGCACTTCAAGATAGAAATGAAATTGATCAAGCAATTATTAATTATACGAAGTCACTTCAACTAAACCCTAACTACTACCAAGCTTATGATAGCCTAGGTTTTGCTTTGTTAGAAAAAAACCAAATAGATAAAGCCATTATCCAATTTAAAAAGTCAATTCAATTAAATTCCAATTATCCTCAAGCTTATAACAATTTAGGTGTTGCACTTCAAAATCTAAATAAATTAGATGACGCTGAGATTAATTATAAAAAGGCCATTCAATTAAACCCTAACTACTATGAAGCTTACAGTAACTTAGGGGTAGTTCTTCAAAAACAGAATAAATTTGATGATGCAATAATTAATTACAGAAAAGCCATCCAAATTAATTCTAGCTTTCATGAAGGCTATAGTAACTTAGGCATCATTCAGTTACTCCTCCTAGATTTTAAAAATGGTTGGCAAAACTATCAACATCGTTTACAACTTAAAAATTCTAATTTTTTTTATAATCCCTCATTGACAAAACCTACATATACAAACCAAGACTTAAACAATAAGACACTCTATCTTTATCATGAGCAGGGCCTTGGTGATACCATAATGATATCAAGATTTCTTAATCATTTTATTAATATGAAGGCCCATGTTGTTTTTTATGTTCCTAAAAACTTAAAAAAACTTCTACAAGTAAACTTTCCAACTGCTGATGTTATAACAGAACCATACCAAAAGGATTATGACTATCACTTGCCTGTCATGAGCATACCAATGGTATTACATATCAATCATAAAAATATGCCACTAACTGCAGGCTATCTATCAGTAAATAAATCATCTATCGAAATCAATCATGCTAACAGCTTTAGAACTGATAAAAAAAAGATTGGCATCGTATGGAAAGGCAACTCAAAGCACAAAAATGATAAAAATCGTTCATTTGATTTAAAAACATTCTTAACAAGAATAGATCATCAAGATAATCAACAATATTACTCTTTGCAAGTAGACCTATCTGATAAAGAAAAGCAGCTATTAAATGAAAATAATATGATTGATCTTGGTTCAAACTTTACTGACTTTTACGATACAGCTACTGCAATTTCATACTTAGATGCCTTAATTTCAATTGATACTTCAGTTGCTCACTTAAGTGCTGCACTTAGTATTCCAACTTATATAATATTACCAGCAACTGATGTTGATTGGCGTTGGGGATATCAAGGAGAAACTTCCTACTGGTATGACAGTATAACATTAATTAGAGATGGTGATGTTTTTAAACTATAATTAATCATTAAAGCAACTCAGTTATAGTCTAATGTAAGAATAATGGATAGTGAAAATACTAAACCCAACATTAATGATGCACTAACGTTTTATACAAGTGGGAATTATACGTCTGCTGAAGATATCTGTAATACCCTACTCAAAAACAGTCATCATAAGTTTGATGCAATTTCTCTTTTGGGGTGCATTTCACTACAGCAAAAAAGACCACAAAAAGCTATCGACTACTTTTCTCAAGCAATAGAATTAAACTCTAGAGATCACAGAGTTTATAACAACTTAGCACTTGCACTTGTACAATTAGATCAAACACATCAAGCAATTATTAATTATGAAAAAGCAGTTGAATTAAACCCTAATTACTATCAAGCTTATAATAACTTAGGTATGGCGTTTGAAATACTTGAAAGATCAGAAAATGCAATTATTAACTATAAAAAAGCTGTGCAAATCAACCCAAATTATTTTCGTGCTCATTATAACTTAGGCATCATACTACACCAAGAAAAAGAGCTTGATGAAGCTATTGTCCACTATAAAAAAGCAATACAGCTTGACCCTAATAACTATGAAGTATATAACAACTTAGCATCCGTATTTCAGGATCAAAATAGAGATGAAGATGCAAAGTATCATTATGAAAAAGCGATTGAATTAAACCCTAACTATTATCAAGCTTATAATAACCTAGGGGTTATTTTCCAAAAGCTTAACCAGCCCAGTGAAGCTGAAGACAATTATAAAAAATCAATTCAGTTAAATCCTGAATTTTTTGAAGCATATAAAAACCTTGGCTTTACACAGCTATTTAATTTTGATTTTGAAAATGGCTGGACAAACTATCAATACCGCTTACAAACCAGTAGTCACAAAAATTTTTATATGCCAATAACTGAAAAACCAGTCTATAGCAATCAAGATCTTAAAGGTAAAATACTTTATCTTTATAGTGAACAAGGTCATGGTGATGCAATTATGGCCGCAAGATTTATTAATCATTTCGCCAATGCTGACACTTCAATTATTCTATATGTACCTGAAAATTTGCAAAAACTGTTTGAGATAAACTTCCCAAATATCGTCGTAATCGATAAACCATACGATGAAAGCTTTGATTACCACTTATCAATCATGCATATCCCCGTAGTACTTCATATAAATAATAAAAATATGCCATTAACAAATGGTTACTTATCTGTTGATGATAATGACATTAAACAATATAAAGATAAATTATTTCAAAGTGATAAACAGAAAATTGGCATTGTATGGAGAGGCAACCCAGAACATCAAAATGATAAAAATCGCTCATTTGACTTAAAAGCCTTCTTAACAAAAATAGATCGCAAAGAAAATCAACAGTATTACTCCTTGCAAGTTGACATATCTGAGGATGAAAAAAACTTACTTGTTGAAAATAATATTATCGATCTTGGACATCATTTCACAAATTTTTATGATACCGCTATCGCCATTTCTTGCTTAGACGCTTTAATATCAATTGATACTTCTGTTGCTCATTTAGGTGGCGCACTTAATATTCTAACTTATATTGTACTTCCAAAAGTTGGTATTGACTGGCGCTGGGGAGCTCAAGGAGAATCATCGTATTGGTATAATAGTGTTAGGCTCATTAGAGATGGTAAAACAGTTAATCTTTAGTGCTATAATTTAAAAACAACCGATGCTTAATAAATAAGAAAATATGCAAGCAAATATCAACGATGTTTTTACACTTTGTCAAAAAGGCAAATTTGATCAAGCAGAAGATCTCTGCTGCTTTTTCTTAAAAAAAAATGAACATGATTACAATATACTCTACCTTTTAGGTGGGGTTTATTTACAACAGGATAAACTAGAAGCTGCCTTTAAATGCTTTTCAAAAGTTATAGATCTAAATCCCAAGCACTATGATGCATACAATAGTTGCGGTGTTATATTTCAAAAGCAAGGGAAACTCAATCAAGCAGTTATTTATTATGAAAAAGCCGTTCAAATTAACCCCAACCTATATAATGCCTACAGCAACTTAGCAGTGGCATTACAAAAACTAAAAAGGCCAAATGAGGCAATTATCAATTATGAAAAAATAATTCAATTAAAACCTAATGACTATAAGGCATACTATGATTTAGCAAACATACTTCAGAGTCAAAATCAGCTTGACCAGTCTGTTAATATTTTTCAAAAAGCAATAGCGTTAAACCCAGGTGAGTCTCAAATTTATAATAACTTAGGAATTTCATTACAAAAGTTAGGTCAACTAGATGATGCAATGACTAATTATAAAAAAGCAATTCAAATTAATCCTAACTTTAATGCTGCTTATTATAATCTTGCTAACTTACTAAAAGAAAAACAAAGCTTTAGTGACGCAATTAAAAACTATGAAATCGCCATTAAACTTAACCCTAATGATGCTAAAGCCTACAATGATCTTGCGCTTATTTATAAAGATCAACAACAGTTTGATCAAGCAGTAAAGCACTGCAAAAAAGCAATTCAAATAAACCCTAATTACCATGAAGCTTATACGAATCTTGGCATGATACAGCTGTATTTTCTTGATTTTGAAAATGGATGGAAAAATTATCAACATAGAGTTTATGTTAAAATAAATAACCTTTATAGCCTACAAACAAACAAACCAGAGTATATCGGTCAAGATTTAAATAACAAAACAATCTATCTTTATCATGAACAAGGCTTTGGTGATACCATTATGGTATTAAGGTTTTTAAGTAACTTTATTAAAATGAATGCTCATATCGTACTTTATGTTCCAATTAGCTTAGCAAGGCTAGTAGAAGAAAACTTTCCAACTGTTGAAGTAACAACAAAACCATACCAAAAGCACTATGATTATCACTTACCAGCAATGAATATACCCATGGCATTAAATATTAATAATTCTAATATGCCATTAACCGCCCGTTATTTAATCGCAAGCAATACGATAGTTGCAACTTATAAAGCCAAATTTTTTCAAAATGACAAACAGAATATTGGCCTTGTATGGAAAGGTAACCCAAAACATAAAAACGATCATAATCGCTCACTTGATTTAAAGACATTATTAAAAAGAGTCAAAAGAACTAGTAGTCAGCAATATTATTCATTACAAGTTGATGCTTCTAGTGATGAAAAGCAACTACTTGCTGAGAATAATATTATCGATCTTGGGTCAAGCTTTAATAATTTTTATGACACCATTACCACTCTATCCTGCTTAAATACTTTAATTGCAGTTGACACCTCTATTGTTCACCTAAGTGGCGCGTTAAATGTGTCAACCTATCTTTTACTACCCAAAATAGGTGTTGACTGGCGCTGGGGATATCAAGGAGAAACTTCCTACTGGTATGACAGTGTTAGACTGATTAGAGATGATCGAATGATTAGCTTATAATTAAAATATATTGATCATAAATAGCCTAATTAAATTATGAAAAATAATAACTCAAAGAGTATAAATGACATCATGATACTGTGCCAAGAAGGGAAGTTTGACCAAGCTGAAGAACTTTGTCATTCCTTTTTAAAACAAAATGAACATGATATAAATATTCTTTATCTTTTAGGCGATATTTATGTAAAACAAAAACAACTAAAAAAAGCAGTTTACTATTTCACACAAATTGTAGGCCTTAACCCAAAACATCATGAAGCTTATTATAACTTAGCAATCATACTAAGTATTCTAAACAAATTAGATGAGGCAATTATTAATTATAAAAAGGTTATTCAAATACAACCTGATTATTACAAAGCACACTACGGTTTAGCTTCCATATATCTCAAACAAAATAAATTTAACAAAGCAGCTGACCTTTTAAAAAAAGCCGTTCAAATTAACCCTAATCATTATCAATCACATAATAGCCTAGGGGTTGCATTGCATAATTTAGATCAACTAGATAATGCTACAACTCATTATAAAATAGCAGCCAAATTAAATCCTAGATTTGATACTGCCTATTATAACTTAGCCCAATTATTAAAAGACCAACTAAAACTTCATAAAGCGATTGCTAACTATCAAATAGCAATTAAAATCAATCCAAATAGCTACAAAGCTTATAATGACTTAGGTATTATTTATAAAGACCAACAAAAGTTTAATGAAGCTGCTATATGTTATCAGAAAGCCATACAAATAAATCCGCGTTATCATAATGCTTATTTTAATTTAGGCATTATGCAGCTTTATTCCTTTGATTTTGAAAATGGATGGAAGAACTATCAATATAGACGCTTAATTGAAAGTAATAATATCTACATTTTACAAACAGATAAACCAGAGTATATAAACCAAGCTCTAGATAATAAGACACTCTACCTTTATCATGAACAAGGTCTTGGTGATACCATTATGATTTTAAGATTTTTAAATCATTTGATTCAGATAAGTGCTCATATTGTTCTTTATATTCCTGTCAGTTTGGTCCAAATCGTAAAAGATAACTTCCCAACAGTTGAAATTACAACAACACCATATCAAAAATATTATGACTTTCATTTACCTGTGATGAGCATACCTGCCATTATGAAAATCAATCGTGATAATATGCCTCTAACAGATTGTTACTTATCCGCAAATTCTTCAACCATACAGTTTTATAAAACTAATTATTTCCAAAACAATAAGCAAAAAATTGGTATTGTTTGGAAAGGAAAATCAATTCATCAGAATGATAAAAACCGCTCCTTGAGTTTAAGCTCGTTTTTAGAAAGAATAAATCGTAAAAAAAATCAGCAATATTACTCTCTACAAATGGAAACATCTGATGATGAAAAAAAATTGCTTTCAAAAAATAATATTATTGACCTCGGTGCAAGCTTTTCTAATTTTAGTCAAACTGCTGCTGCTATTTCTTCTTTAGATCATATCATCTCTATTGACTCAAGCATTGTCCATCTAGCTGGAGCACTTAGTATAGCAACATGGGTATTACTACCCAACGTTGAAATTGACTGGCGCTGGGGATATCAAGGAGAAACTTCCTACTGGTATGACAGTGTTAGACTGATTAGAGATGATCGAATGATTAGCTTATAATTAAAATATATTGATCATAAATAGCCTAATTAAATTATGAAAAATAATAACTCAAAGAGTATAAATGATATTATGATACTGTGCCAAAAAGGGAAGTTTGACCAAGCTGAAGAACTCTGTCATTCCTTTTTAAAACAAAATGAATATGATATAAATATTCTTTGCCTTTTAGGTGATATTTGCTTAAAACAACAAAAGCTTGATGATGCAATCATCCATTATAAAAAGGCTATTCAAATAGCACCGAAGCATTCTTCTGCCTACAATAACCTAGGTATTATTTTCCAACAAAAAGGTCAATTAAATGATGCTATAGCATCCTATGAAAAAGCAGTTCAAATTAATCCTAACTATTATGAAGCTTATTATAACTTAGGTACGATCTTTCATGATCTTAATCAACTTGACAAAGCAGAAACAAATTATAAGAAATCCATTGAGATTAATGCTAACTACCACCGCGTGCACAATAACTTAGCCAATTTATTTTCTGAACAAAAAAAATTTGATCTTGCCATTATTCATTTCAAAAAAGCACTTCAAATTAACCCTAACTACCCACAAGCCTGTAACAACTTAGGTGTTGTCCTTCAAAAAATAAACAAATTTCATGATGCTGAATTTTATTATAAAAAAGCAATAGAACTAGCTCCTAATTTTCATGAAGCTTATAGTAATTTAGGCACAGCACTGCAAAGTCAAAATAAGTTTGATGATGCAAGTAATAACTATAAAAAAGCAATCAAACTAAATCCAAATAATCACCAAGCTTACAATAATTTAGGTAATTTGCAGTTATCACTTTTTGATTTTAAAAACGGATGGCAAAACTATAAACATCGCTTACAACTTGGAACAGATTACATTCTTTTTACACCTTCAACAACAGACATAGCCTATGAGAATCAAGATTTAAAAAACAAAGTACTCTACCTTTATCATGAACAAGGTTTTGGTGATACGATTATGGCTGCAAGATTTATTCATAGTTTTGTTGACATGGGGGCTAAGGTTATTTTTTATGTTCCAAAAAGTTTACATAAACTATTAGAAAAGAATTTTCCTAAGGTTGAAGTTATCACTGAGGCATATCAAAAACCATATGACTATCACTTACCCTTAATGAGTGCCCCAATGGTGCTTAATATTAATCATAGAAATGTACCACTTACCAATGGTTATCTCTCTATCAATGATGTTGTTATTAATCATTACAAAGCTAACGTCTTAAAAAGTGGGAAGCAAAACATTGGCATTGTATGGAAAGGTAGCACTACACACAAAAATGACCATAATCGCTCTTTTAACTTAAAAGACTTTTTAAATAAGCTAGATCTAAATAATCATAATCAATATTATTCATTGCAGAAAAATTTATCTAATGATGAAAAACAACGATTAGATGAAAGTAATATAATTGATCTTGGGTCAAGTTTTATGAACTTTTATGATACTGCAACTGCCGTAGCATCTTTAGATGCTTTAATATCAGTTGATACGGCTATTGCTCATGTAGGTGGTGCATTGAATATCCCAACTTACATTGTTCTACCAAAAATAGGCGTCGACTGGCGTTGGGGGCATCAAAAAGAGCTATCTTACTGGTATGATAGTGTGACCTTAATTAGAGATAATTTAGATAGAAATATAAAAGTTAATATTAAAGCCCTTTAACTCAGTAGTTCTTTATGGCGAAAACAATCAACCGTATGGTCATTAACCATACCACAGGCTTGCATAAAGGCATAACAAATGGTTGGGCCTACAAAACTAAATCCCTTTACTTTTAAATCTTTAGACATTGCCTTTGAAGTTTCAGTCTCAGCAGGTACTTTATCTTTATGCTGCCAGTAATTTATTTTAGGGTTTCCATCAACAAATGACCATAAATAGTCACTAAATGACATTTGCTCTTTAAGTACTAAATAGGCTTTTGCATTTTTTATAATCGCATCAATTTTTAAACGATTTCGAATAATTGTTTTATCATTAAGTAGGCTTAGCCTTTTGTGATCATCATATTTAACTATTTTTTCAGCATCAAAGTGATCAAATGCTTTACGGTAAGCATTGCGCCTTTTTAAAATTGTAATCCAACTTAACCCTGCTTGCATGCCCTCTAAAATTAGAAGCTCAAATAATCTTTGCTCATCTTTAAGTGGAATACCCCACTCATTATCATGATAGTCAATATACAGTGGATCATCTGTTACCCAAAAGCAACGTGATAAATTATTCACCATATATCCCTATAAAGCATTAACTTCGTTATTTTGTAGTGATTGTTTTATTTGATCTTCTAAACTAAAAAATGCATCAACAACCTCATTAACTGCAATATCTGAAGCTTGGCCTGTATCCTTTTGTAGTAACTGATGCTTGACTCCCCATGGACCCCATTGCTTTTTGTTAGTCGAGCCAAAAATTGCAACCATATAATCAACAAGTGCTGCCGCCACATGCATCGTTCCTCCATCACAACAAATAAACGAATCACATAAAGAAACACCTGCGATTAGTTCAGATAATTCTGTGGTTATAACTGGGTATAAACGGATACTTTTATCTGACTTAAAGTGTTCAAATAACTGCGCTGCCTTTTCATCATCTCCAGGGTGTCCTGCACTATGCTCTGAGCCAGGTGCCCAAAATACAAGTATTGGTCGATTAGTTTTTAACTTAATCTTTTCAACCAATGTGATATAGGAGGCAATTGGCCAACGGTTTTGGGGCTTTCTTGAGCTTAAGTGAATGCCAATTGGTTTATCATCGAGGCTAAGCTTATGTTGATTCCTAATTTGACTTACTAGCTCTTGGTTAGGATACAGATGCATCTGACCTGGTTTATTTAGGTTAAATGCAGTTTTACCTAAGTTATAAACTAACTCGACCTCATGGACTCGACCTAGGCTATCTAATTGCTTAACTGGATAGCGAAGCTTTTGTTTTTGTTCATTATTTTCATAATAACCAATTATTTTCTTAATGCCTGCTACCAATAAGTATTTAAACTCTTTTTCTCTAAAACCAGAACCTGCCAGTAGCGCATAGTCATAGTTCTCTTTTTTTAATTTTCTAAAAAACAAATACTTATTAAAGTATGTTTTAATAATACTATGCTTTCTATGCTTTGCTTTTTCATAACTAACAACTGATCGAATATGCGGATTACCTAACAATGTTTCCTGGTTATATGTATTTAGCATCACATCAATTGTAACGGTTGGAAATGCTTTTTTAATTCCTTCAATTAATGGCGTTGTACAAACCAAATCACCTATATTATCTGCCCTAACAATCAATAATTTTTTATGATCTAAATCAATCGGAAACATTTTAAAAGCCTTTGAAATCAAATATAAGCACTAGATTATATCAAAATAAAAAGTAATGAAAACCTTATTTATATATCTAGTTTCCTCCCTAAGCTAACAAGATGGCGTCCCAAATAAATAAGCACCACGGCGTGATATTCTACCAAACATTTGGTAATCTTTACCTTTAATTAAATGACTAATAAATTGGTTACTTGGACTTTCTGAAGAGATAACAATAAGGCATTTTCCTTTATTACTTGCAGCAGTCCATTGATGTGAAAACTGCTGATAAGTAATTAAGTCTTTTGGTAACTGATCAAGATAGTGAACGCCTTCATAGATTTCTCGCTTCCAATTATCACCTAAGTTCTGCCCTTTTTCCCAATCAGCAACAATACCAATATCCTTATTTAAATATAGTGGCACTGAATAGTAATAACGACCAATCATCACAACCTCTGCATTTGGGTGTTTTTCTAGATATGGCTTTATTTTATCAGCAATTGGATAGTTCCACTGTAGGTTAAAATATTTTAATGCACCAATTAATGTTAAATTCATTAAAACATTCATTACAATTAAAGTAATTACCATCCATTTAAATGGCTTTTTCGTTTTAAGTCCATAGCATAAACTTATCGATGTAAGAGCAAGTACTACAGCTAAAAAATAACCATAAGGCATTGTTTTATAAACAGCAGAGTCATGCCAAATAAAAGGCAATAAAAATAAACCAAATGATATGATCAATAACAATACTGATAATAAATAAGTTACAACTCGGTTTAGCTTAGATAAGCCAACATTCCAATAACGATCTAGATAGATTGCCATAAGCATTGCTGATGCTGGAAAAACAGGACCAATATAGCCTGGCAACTTTGATGTTGGAATAGAAAAAAAGATTGTAATTAACACAACCCAAAGCAAAAGCATAAGCTCTGTTTGTTTATTTTTTCTATTTTGATAAATTGCCTTAATATGAAAAACATAGCTTTGAGCTAAGTAAACTGTCCATGGAAAAACACCACCAATAACTAAAAGTACATAATAATAAAATGGGTTATGCATATTAAAATGATGGCCAACAAATCGAATCACTTGATTCCAAATAAAGAAATAAGCCATAAACCCTGGATGATTAATTTCAACAATTACAAGCCATGGTAAAATAACAGCTGTAAATAAAAAAATACCTGTAATTAATTTTATGCGCGATAATACCTTCCAATGATTTAAAATTAAACACCAAAAAAATAAAATCATTACTGGAAAGGCAATACCAATTAAACCTTTTGTTAAAAAGGCGCATGCGGCAAACAAATAAGCAAGGCATAACCAAAGATGTCTTTGCTTCTGGTTATCTGGTAGATAAAGGCCTATTAATAAGCTAAAAAGCGACATATTAAGCCATGATGCCACTTCACCATCCATGTTTGCATAATGGCCTAAAGCAAAAAATAACGGTGTTGTTGCAATTAGTATTAAGCTTAATACTGCTACCCGTCGATTAAAGATAATAAACGCAGCAATATATCCCATTACTGCTGTCGAAGCAGCTAATAAGCTTGGAAAAAACCGTGCTGCAAAGTCATTCACACCAAAGATAAAAAAAGATAACTGACTTAACCAGTAAAATAAAATAGGCTTACCTAAAAACGGTGAGCCTGCAATTGTTGGAACTGAGTAGCTTCCTTCTTTAAACATTTCCCAGGCAACACCAATATAACGCGCTTCATCTGGAGAAATTAATTGATAGGAACCTAAAAATAGTAAATTAAATAATAAAACAAATAGACTAAATAGGCATATTTCCTTCCATGGTAATACTTTTTTTTCTATCAAATGCTTTGATCTCCATATCGATTTTTTTGTTTTTAAACGCTATAGTACATTTCAAATTCCAGTGGCGATACGGCCATATTCAAGGCTTGAGATTCCTCTGATTTCAAATCAATATATGCATCAATCAAGTCATCACTAAAAACACCACCTTGTGTTAAAAAGTCACGATCTGCATCTAGTGCATGTAAGGCATGATCCAAAGATGAGGCAACTGTTGGTACATTTTCAAGTTCTTCTGGTGGTAGATCATATAAGTTTTTATCCATCGCATCACCTGGGTGAATTTGATTTTGGATACCATCAAGCCCTGCCATTAACATTGATGAAAACATCAAATATGGATTTGCAGCAGGATCACCAAAACGCACTTCAATACGACGTGCTTTTTCACTCATTACATAAGGAATACGAATCGATGCTGAGCGGTTTCTTGCTGAATATGCTAATAAAACTGGTGCTTCAAAGCCTGGCACTAGACGCTTATAACTATTAGTTGATGGGTTTGCAAAAGCATTAATTGCCTTAGCATGCTTAATAATACCACCAATATAGTATAAGGCTTCATCAGAAAGGCCTGCATAACTGCCGCCTGCAAATAAGTTTTTACCATCTTTTACTAATGATTGATGTACATGCATACCTGAGCCATTATCACCAGCTAGTGGTTTTGGCATAAAGGTTGCTGTTTTACCAAACATTTCAGCAACGTTATGTACAACATACTTAAATGACTGAACCTGGTCTGCTTTATTAACTAAAGTATCAAACTTTGTTCCAATCTCACACTGGCCTGCTGTGCCCACTTCATGATGATGCACTTCAACTTCTTGGCCAATTTCTTTTAGAATTTGACACATGGTTGATCGAATATCTTGCAGCGAGTCAACTGGAGGAACAGGGAAATAGCCGCCTTTAACACCTGGTCTATGACCTAAATTGCCCCCGTCAAATTTTAAACCACTACTCCAAGCTGCTTCTTCTGAATTAATGCTAAAATATGCCTTATGCATTTCATTGGAAAAACGTACATCATCAAAGATAAAAAATTCAGGCTCAGGTCCAAAATAACAAGCATCTGCAATCCCTAAAGAACGCATATAGTTTTCAGCACGTTTTGCAATAGAGCGTGGATCTCTTTCATATGCTTGTAAGGTTTGAGGCTCTAAGACATCACAACGAATTTGTAAGGTCGGTGCTTCAAAAAATGGATCTAGTATTACAGATGAAGGATCTGGCATTAGAATCATGTCGGATTCATTAATCCCTTTCCAACCAGCAATTGATGAGCCATCAAACATCTTACCTTCACTAAAAAAACTTTCATCAATACTATCTGCCGGTAAGCTTACATGTTGCTCTTTTCCTTTTGTATCAGTAAAGCGCATATCAACAAACTCAATTTCTTCTTGCTTGATACGCTTTAGTACATCTTTTTCTTGGCTCATGGTATTCCTCCGGTCTTTATCGCGATATTAATACATATTAAAGATTATCCAAATTCTAGGGTATTATAGCTAAACATTGTCGAAGTTGCACTCATTAGCTTTGCTTAAATTTTTCCTGATTAAAGTTAAGGAAACTTAGCTTATTTTCAGGTATGCTAGGTGTAATACTATTGTTTATTTAATTAGGTTTAACGGTGATTGATCATGAAGGCTTTAGAGCAAATGTTGCCATTGTGCTCATCAATAAAGAAGGCAAGGTTTTTTGGGGCAAACGTCTCAGGCAAAATGCCTGGCAATTTCCACAAGGTGGCTTAAACTCAGGTGAAACACCTCTAGAAGCACTCTATCGAGAGTTATACGAAGAAGTTGGTTTAAAACCTCACGATGTTGAAGTGATTGCCGCAACAAAGTCTTGGCTTCGCTATCGACTACCTCGATTTCTGATTCGACGAGGTTTCCCCCTCTGTATTGGCCAAAAGCAAAAGTGGTTTTTATTGCGCCTAAAGTCCGATGACTCCGCGATTAATTTAGAAGCCAATAACAAGCCAGAATTCGACGCCTTTCGTTGGGTTGACTACTGGTATCCAACCAACCGCGTCGTCTCCTTTAAACGCCATGTCTACAGAAAAGCACTTGAGTACTTTTTTCCGATATATAAGGAATGGCGGTAGGGTATAGGGTACCAGCTTAACTTTTTTATACCCAGTCATTCGGCCGGGATTTTTTTCCTTTTTCCTTTTCAACTTTAGCTCCCTCACTAATTTTTCCAGGACCAAAGTGAGGTAAAGGTTCTCCCTTTATAATCCCCACTTTTGCTAAAAACCCTGTCTCTTCCCTACTACTTTCCTTTTGTTTTTTCATTGCTGCTTCCATGTTACTCTTATAACCACCTGCTCTAATTTGAAGCTGTTTTGTATCATCTAAAGCGCCATCTGTTACAGTTCTATTTCGCTTCTTACCAGATCCTTCTTGTTGCTCCTGCCAGCCTTTTGTGTTCCATTTTTCCTGAAAGTTAGGTCCAATACCTATAGTTCCAGCTTTATGCTCAACTTCAGCTTTAAGCTCTCTTCCTTTTTTATGTGCATCACCCAATGCTTCCTCAAAAATAGAACCATTTCTTGTAGAGTCTTGATCATCTTGAATTTGTAGTGGCGTCTTAGGCTTAGTACCATTATAGTTATGAGACACTTTCCCGTTAGTAGCAACTTGAGTTTTTGCTACTGCGATTTTTTGTCTTAGCAAGCTTGTATGTAAATTCTTATACATTTCTGATTGTTGAATATCTTTTTCAAATTGAAGTAAAGCTCTTTCATCACCCAAATATTTCAAGTCAGTAACAAAGGACACCAATGAATTAAATTGCTTAGTTTGTATGTCAGAGTCATAAGCTTTATAAACTCTAAAAACAGATTCAATTCTTGAGTCTATAACTGCCTGACTATGCAACATCTTTTTCTCATTTTCATTGAAAAAATGGAAGTTATTACGATCAGAACTTTTAACTGAAGAAAATAAGCTTTTAACTCCATCTTTTGTTTTAACGCTCTGTGACTGTTCTACTAAAAGTGCAGCTATTTTTGGTATAACAACTTCATTTTCTAGCTTTTTCCAATCACTACTACAGCCTACTTTTCCCCCATCATGATTAATGGTAGAATTTGGAGAAAACACTCCAACTCTAGATTCATATAGGTTCTTATGATCTTTAGACTCCATAATATCTTTATGCATTTGTAGTATATTTTCTATACTTGCGCTTTTATTTACATAGTTTCCAAGTATATTTTTATTTTCGCTGATGCCATTTTCTTTTCCATTAGCTAAAATCTGATTGACTCTCTCTTCTGGAGTTTCTGCATTAGGAATAAACTCTTGTCCCTCTTTTATCTTTTCTTCCTTGTTTTCAGTTTCGTCTTGTAATTCATGACCTGAAGAAAAGTCATTGCCAGGAATATCTGTATAAGTTGACCTTCCTGAACCTAAATCCGCTTTCTTTTTAAGGGTAGCAAGTAAATTTTCCTCACATTCAGTCAATACAACCCCCACTTCAGAAGGTTTAAAGCTTGAACTTGAAGAGTTTGAAGAACTACTTAGTGATGGAGTAGAGCTATCAAGGGAATCAGCTGATTGATTTTGAGCTTCTAGCCTTGATTTTGATTTAACTTCTGCTTCTTTTTGGTTTCTTTGCTCTTTTGTTTTCTGAACATTACCATAAGCTCTATTATAAAGGTCCTGAATATTGGTATACCTCTGCAAAAATGGATTTTCCTTACAGATCTGATTAATCTCTTGAGGTGATTTTTTAATCTCTTGTGTAGCCCAAAGGTTAATAACTCTAATTACCATTTTATCTTCAAGTGATGCCCACTCCTTATTACAAGGAGTTAACTCAAAAAATGCATGACGCATCTTAGTCCATGTCGCCAGCCCACTTCCTTGGTATAGATTTTTATATTTTCTTGATGCCATAATGACAGCATGTAGCTCTAATATATCATCAGGATTTATATTAGCCTTATCCTCAACAAAGCGAGTTATCTTTCTAAGATTCTGCTTTCTCTCAGCTTCGTCTCTCGATATTTTTCCTACGTCTTTAAGGAAAATTAATTCAGAGCTATCACTAAATTTAGGATCATCATACGTTTCCTTATCAAGGATCTCTTCTTGTACTCTTTGATCACTCCAAGTAACAACACTAGCTTCTTCGCTTTTACTCTTTTCTTCCTTGCCAACTGTAGTCTTTGTACTCAAGATTTTTGGAAAAAGTGAAGATTCTTTTTTATCCTTTTCTAATTTACTTAAAGAATCTGAAGAAGGTACTCTTTGAGGTTTAATCACTTGATTAATTTTGTCTTGATACTGCGTTAAAAAAGGATTATTTTGAAAAAGATTATTTTTCTTATGCTCATCATGTAACGTTTCTTCTGGAATTATGTTCAGTAGCTGAGAAACGAACTCTTGTTCAAATTGATGCCATGTATCACCACAAACAATTGTTCCGCTACCTTTTTTATACGTAGACTTTTTACAAGTATCTCTCTTACTTGTATCATAATCATAAAGGTACTTATAATCTTCCTCTTGCATAATATTATTATGTAGCGTTAACAGAATTCTATAATCACTTACATCTTTAATTTTAGCTAAAAGATTCTTAAGGCTTTTTTCTCTACTGTTTCTCTTCTGAGCAATATTTTGAAGCTTATGAACTTGGTTTTTAAACTTTTCAATATTTTTATTTTTCTGCTTATCATAAACTGCGATTTCTAATATTTTTTTAGCTTCAACATCTATATGTGAATTTTTATTTATCACCGCATTTTGATATTTTTCTTCATATTGATTTTGACTTAACCAAGGAAACTTATTTACCACACTCTGTCTAGTTGCTTGGTCAAAATCTTGAGCAATAAAAATATTAGCAATATGATTAGTCATATATTTTTCTATTGTAGAATAGTTTTTTTCTATTAAAGTTTTCTGCCCCTCTACTTCTAATGCTAACCGTAAGGGTATGCCATCAGATTGAGTATTCAAACTGAGCCCATGAATAACTTGCTTCATTAAATTATGTAAGCTTAATACCTCGTCATAAACTTGCATGCTATCAATATAATCAAATAAAGCACCAAGCTGTGGGTCTGCTACCTCATGAAATCTAACTTTACGCTTTAAGCTAGATGATAGTCCATTATCAGCGCCCCTCTTCCCCCAATTAGAGTCTTCTTGGTCAACTTCATTAGCTTCAATATAATCTATAAATGACTGAGCTTCATGAGCAATTTTATCTACTAAATTTTTCGCCTCATTTTTATAATTTCTTTGATCTTTATCTATATTATCAACTTTTTCTGCTAGTTTCTCTGCCTCTAACAGTAAATTTGTATATTGATCATAAAAATTAGCCAACTTAGTAGTTTTTACTTCTTCAGAGAATTTTTGCTTCTCATAATAACCTTTTATTTCTTCTTCTAAATCTGGAATGTCTTTCGTTAGGATCGTACTTAAACGAAATATATTATCATTAATTTCAATTCTTCGAAGCATTTGATCATACTGACTTGCTAATTCAGTTTCTTCTCCACTTCCCTGTAACATAGAAAAGTCTATATTCTTAACATCATTCAGCTCTCTTTTCATTCTCTGAATTTGGGACTCAGAGGAGCTAGTATTTATTTGTTTTTCCAAGGCATCTAAACTTTCTGATAAGTTTTCTGGTACTATCTTTTTTATATCTTCAATTTTTTTGTTTAAGTTTTTACTCTTTTCATTATGAGCTTTCATAAACTCATGTATATCTACTAACTCTAAAAGTAAATTGTCTCTGGATTTTTCATAATCATCTCTACTTTTGCTTGTTTGTAATGGTGTATTAATCCCTTTCACTAATGCCAGATTTTTTTTTATCTTTTCAAGATCGACCGATTTTTGAGCCATTTCTACAGCTAACAACCTACGTTTAATAGCTTTAACATGCTCTCCAATTTCCTTATAAAGCTTTGCTACTTGGCCTTCAACCTCTACCGCTTTTCTCACCTTTTCTCCACAAACTTCTCGAACAGGTGCGGTAGCTTCATCAATAATTTGTTTTCTTTCAGTGTTTTTATCATCTAATGCTCTAATAACTCGCTTTTTATTACCTTCAATAGTAATGTTACTATAGCTTTTTTCTGCATCTAATTCTTGCTTTAAGTAGCCAGCATTACCAACTGGTTTTAATATATACTTAACTCCATTATATGTAATTGTACAGCCCACTTTCTTTTGATTCCCATTAATAGTCCCTATTATAAAATCAAATAACTTTTTATTGGTTGGGTGATATGTCATACAGCCTATTAATACTGATCTTAAAATCGTTTCAAAACAAAAGTCATTGGGGCTTTTAAGTTTAGCTTCATTAGTAAAGTGAGTACTAAAAATATTATCAAAATTTTTGTTACCTGTTCCATAAGTACTTGCAATGACCTCTAAAACTGCTTGTTGATTTAGTCTTACTTCTTCAATAGATTTAATTTGCTCATTTGCGATATCAATATTTAAAAAAGAGTCTTTTATGGTACGAACACACCAATCAAAAAGGTTATTAATATTAGTAAGATCATCTTCAGCTTTGCTCTGTTTCCCATCATATTCCTTCAAAAAATTCAATGCGGCAACTCTTGATAAATCATACTTACTTTCGGCCTCAAGGCTATCTAATGTGCTGTGCAAACCTTGATTTAAAATTACCAAAACTTCTTTCTTTTGTATTAATTTAGCTCTTTCATCAAAAAAAGCTGCCATCTCTTCATTAATAACATCAGGAAACAACACGCGTAGTGTCATTTCAAACAATGCTAAGTCTTCTAAATTATTAATGCCTTGAGCAACAACTTTTACTTTATCACGATTTAAAGATGGTTTTTCTTCTAAAACTTCTGGTGAAGATGATGAAATAGATTGTGTTATTGGATTATCATCTTTATTGAATTTAGAGTCCTCACTTGGCTCTATTTCCCTTAAGATTGATACTTTAGGCTTTTTTCCGTCTTTTTCCTTCCCTTCCTTTTTACTTAGCTCAACTTTTTGTGCTTCTATTACATCTTCTAGATCACGCTTCAATTGAAGAATATTATAAGATTTATCACTTTTAATTATCCCAAGAACTTCGTTAATACCTTTAGCCATGCTTACAACTCCACTAGATAATTTATAAAAATTTTAATAACAGTTAATTAGTAACATAGAATTTACAAGCAAACAAAATAATAAAGCAATTAACTGAAATACTGAGACTACCCAAATATAGATAACTATCTGTTTTTTATATAAAAAGAATAATTGCATTTTGAAATATTATTATATATTGTTTTTTTGATACTTTAAATTTAGTGCTTGGGGAGATACCCCAATCTGCCAGAAATGATACGGCATTTTCGGTTTACGAGGACTCAGAAGCAAGGTACTCATACAACGTGATATTGATTCATTCGCCTTCTCTTCTCTAAAGGTTAAAAACGACTGATGCTGAACTAAAAATGGATTCTCTTTTATTAGCTTATCCTTTTCTTCATTAAATCCTTTGGGATTATTGAAAAAAGTTCGCCGTAAGTTTTTAGCAATTCGCTTAGTCATCGCCTTTTCAATATCAAACCAGCTATGACTACAATCTATGTGATCATCTCCTTTACTTACTTGTCGCTCAAATCGACTAATCTTAAAAATACCAACAGGATTGACTAAGGTTTCTTCTTGAGTTTTTATCAGATAGGTATGCATGTTTATAATGTAGTTATTATCTATTTCTGGCTGATTTATTTGATCTAAAATATAATCATAAACATAGTCTCTATTGTCAATATCAGCCAAATCCAAAGTTAAACAATAGTCATCTGGATTAAATATTTTAGATTGAACTGGTACGCTACCACCTAAAATACTTTCAGCATTTAAAGTCGTTATATAACGCACATACTCCCTTGTCACACCAAAAAGCATCAATTGGTCTTGAGACTCTAGCTCTGATATACATTGTTTATAAAAACCATTTTTCTGACTATCTTGCTGTTGATTTAGTTTAAATTTTTCTTTTTGGTAGGCACGTTGACAGTTACTTTTAAGTTTAATATTTTCAACTTGTAATTCTTTTTTTTCATTATCCAATCGTACTCTTTCTAAAACTATACTTTGATCTTTTTCAGTTGCAAGCTGTTGTATACTCTCCTCACTATCCATATTTCTAAATAATCGGTAATTTTTTATATCTCTTATACCCTGAGATTCAATAGCAAAGCCTATGTTATAACCTATATTATTAATCTCTATTTTTAAAGCTTCTGCTAGCTTGCCATATGATTTGGATGTTTGTACTCGATTTCTATTTTCTCTGCAAACACCAAGAATATGATTTACAATACATTCAAAGTTAAATTCAATGTTATCCCTTAAAATAACTGCTTGATTTTCTATTTTAAAATAGTCACTAAAAACTAGATTAAAATAAGTAATTGATGCGCCATTTAGACTTTTAAAAATCCCCGTCGTGTTATGTGATACAAAACTTAAATCTGATATTTCACCCCCTTTATAATAAATATTAGCTATGTCTAGTAATACTTTTTTTTGTTTTGCTATTTGATTTTCTAAATCACTTTTCTCTGTTTCTATTTTTTGATTATATTCAGTTTCTATTTGTTCAATTGTCATGATACTTTGCTTATCTGCTATCTCTAATTTTGCACTTAAGTTTTGATCAAATTTTTCTAGATCTGCATCATAACTTGCTTCAAGTTGTTTAAATTTATCATCACAATCAGCTAATAACTGATCTATCTTACTTTGATAGTTACTTAAGGCCTGCTTCTTTTTTTCTTGGCAGTTAGAGAAATATTGACTTACTTTATATAACACTTCACTTTGTAAGTTAATATCTTCTTGATCAAGGTTATTTATATCTTTAAGACGTAATGTAATTAATGATTTAAAGTTAGGATCTTTTATTATTTTTGGTGCTGTAATTCTAACCAGAAACTCAAAATATAAGGTTTCTCCAAAGCTTAAATTAGCGCCATCATCTGTATAGGAGTTAATATTGCCAATAAAAGCTGTAATGTTTTTTTTCAATAAATCTTTATTTTCAATATCCCTTATCTCATCTTGATTAAAGCCTTTTGCATAATCAATAATCTGTCTAATACGATCAAATTTAGTAGTATCCATACTATCTCCTAAAATTTCATCCTTGAAACAATAATAAAATAATATTATTTAAACGGTTGCAAGTAGCTTACAGTCTGCCGAAAAAAAGCAGTTACTCTCCAAGGTGTTTCTGGCTGACTAGTTATTGACGCCTGCTCTACAAAAAGAGCTTTATTTTCTTTCTGGTCAATACTAGACTCTTTTACTTCTTCTTTTCTCTCATAACTAGTGTTTGTTTCTACTTTAGGTTCAAGCTTTAACTTAACAGCCTCATAAACTTCTTGTTCAGTTTGTTCTAAAAAAGACTTCTTAAAGTTTTCAAGTTCTAAACGACAGCTTGATAAATTTTTAATGACTTGAGCTAATTCTGAATGATCATATTCAAACTGACATAACGCTTCTAAATCTAAAGGCTCTTCTAAAACTATATAGTTATTATTATTGCTGTTATTAAGAACTCTTACACCAAACCCACCCTTATTGATTTTTTCCACTAATAAGTCTCTTACTTTTGAAAGATCATAACTATCAAAAACATCTAATATAATTGATTGATTTAAGATATTTTCTAATATGATTTGCATATTAAAATTTTCATCTTTTAATTTGCCAATTAAGCTTGGTTTTCCCTCATTATAATTAAAAAACTGGCCAAAAATTTTGTTAAATTGATCAGCATCATGTGGCTTTAGTTCTCTACTACTATCTCCTTGACAATAGCGCATTGCAATAGCCTCTAAAAATTGATGCTGCCTATCTAAAAACTTTGCTTTAGCACTTTCCATTGCTACTGACTTACCCTTATCTCCCTTTGTATCTAGTTGATTAATTTTCTGCTCTAATCTTTCTATTTTTTCAGAAAAGATACTAACTTGTTGCATATAGTAATCATAAGAAACGGCTGTCTTTAAACCTAGTTCAAAGCGCTGGTTGATATGCTTAAATGCCATAAACCTTTGCTGGTTATATAAGTCAGTTTGATTGTGACTCCTTTGCTTTACTAACATGTAATCATATAATTCTTTTATAAAAAGTGTGATGTGTAATGATTTAAAAAGATCTGAGTTTCCATTTTGCCATTTCAATGGCATATGAATCATCGTTTCAAATAAAACAATATCATCTATAGATAAATGAGTTAGTTCAGAAGGTTTAAAATTTTTCTTCAATTCAGCCTTATAAGCACCATAAAGATCTGCTACTCCCTTATGTGTATCTTGTAAATAAAATAGTAATACCGACAATGGTGCTGGTGATAAGCAGTTATTATCAATATGCTCTAAATCTGGAAGCATTTCATTTTGTAAAAAATCATTAATTTCTGTTAAATTAGAAAAATTATAATTTATTTTTTTTACGCCCGTTAGTTCTAGTTTGCCTCTAACTTTCTGATATTCATTTGTCTCTGATTGCCACTGGTTTTGCTTAATAATAGCAAAAATTGCATGTACAATATTTTTAAAAATATTTTGATGGTCCTTATGAACTTCCTGTCCCATAATATTCCTAAATTACTTTATCTATCCTTATCATTTGATTATGACCTGATAAAATAACGAACAACAAGCTGATTGATAAGCAATCAGAAATACAGAATAGAAATTAATGAAATCAAACTTTTGATTTTTAATACTTTATTATATGTTCAATATGATACATTAAATTTTTTTCTCACTTGTCTCTTATCTGCTGTAAAATAATTTGAATTTTTTACTTCAAGTACTATGTTATCTATATAAGCAATCTATGAGGACTTAAACATGAAATCAAGAAACATTATCATTGCAAGTGTTATTGTAATTGCTGCCAGCGTGGTATCACTTGGAACTTATGCTGCAACAGCAACGTCATCTGAAACTGAAATAGTTCAAGATACTATAATAAACCAAAATAAATCAGAACAAGTAATAATCTATGCCTCAAATAATAAAGAAAAAATCATCAAAGAAGTTTCACCTACAACAAAACTAATTCCAATTTATCAAAATGGCGACTGGGTAAAAGTTGGTAATCCACAAGATGGTAGCATTGGCTGGATTAATAAAAAACAATATAACGATGCATTAAATGCCTTCTATCAACCAGATATCCAAACAATTTTTATCTCTACGAGTACGGATAAAAATAATAAACCACAAATTAATGTTGTTGCTTATAAAAATGGTAAAGCCGTCTCAAAAGAAGAAGCAGATAAGCTATATCAACAATTAAAACAACAACAAGCATCTCAAGCAAAACAATGGAAAAATTTCAATCATGAAATGCTTCAATTTCAAAAACAAATGTTTAATTAAAATATAGTTTCCTATTTTCCAAGCTCTCTAACAATAGCACCTGCTCGAGTATTTGGATGAGCCTGTGCGTAATTTAAAAATAAATCACCAGCCTCTTCTAAATTATGATCAATTCTCATATTTGAACGCTTAAAGACTCCTGACTTATCATATGCAATACCATAAACTTCTAACCCCAGTTTTCCCGCATACGTTATTGTTGCCTTATCACCACATTGATACTTCATAAAAAGCTCAAGTGTTTGAATTGAACGGCTATTTTCTTTAGAATTTTTAGATAAATCAATTGTTTGATGAACATCTTCAAATGTTTTTGATTTTTGTTTAATTGTACCAGTTTGACCAACATATAAAGCATCATTGATATTTTTTAGTCTTCTTATTGCTAGATCTTTAGGCTTAAGTTGAAATCCTAATGATCGCAACTCTTTAATTAATGCATAATCAATATCATGTTTTTCCTCTTTTCCCTTTCCTTTATTTAAAATTTCTTCTAACTTATCCCAATGATCAACTAATTTATCTAGATCATAATAAATATTAAATAATGGATGTAAGTATTGCTCTAACTGATTGCAAACTTTAATAAAACAAACATTACTTTTTCCAGTTAACAGGTTATATAGTTTTTCTGCTATTTCTGGCTCTGTAATAAAACTAGAATTCTCTTTTAGTAGTTCCTTAAGTGATTTATTTAATAAATCCTCTGATAAATCATCTTCTGCAAAAAGATAACGTTGATAGTTATTTGTTTCAACTAAAAGTGCAATTTTTACAAGCTCTAAACTTGGCCTTTCAAAGTAGTTATCAACTGTCATTTGATCTAACAAAGGTAACAATCCGTTGTTTTCATAATCCAAAAAGTCTTTTAAGAAAACGCCAAATGAATAAATATCAGCAAAAAATGATAAAATTTTTTCTTCATTTTTAACTTCTGGAGCAATATATTTATACCCTTCTCCTATTAACTCCCCTCCTTGTGTTTCAACTTTACCAAAAGCAAAGAAACTAGCCTGATATGCTAAACCAAAATCAATCAAGTGAATATTCCCTTGAGCATCATATAGAATATTCTCTTTTTTGATGTCTAAGTGAATATAAGGCTTCTTATCTTTTGATAGTAGCCCTAAATGTAGTTGGTTTAATTTATTAGCAACAAGAGAAGCAATTTTTAACTTCTCCTTTACTTCTATGTTAACATGATTTAAATCACTACCTAAATAACGCTGTATCTGATAGTAAATACCATCAATAACCACCCCAGCCCTACCAATACCTAAATCTTGATTAATTTGAGTTTCAACATCTATTATTTTTGTATACTGCAAACGATCTTCTTCTGAAAAAGAAGTCAAATCAAACTTCTTAACAGCCCAAAGCTGATTATCTTCTGTTTTGGCTAATATCACTTGCGCGTAAGTGCCTTTACCTATTATTTTTTCTTCTTTATATAAAGTAGCATTTTGATCACTGAAGAAATTTACATTGTTTCCAACATACTTTACTTCAATCCCACTTCCAGGCTCAGTTAACGCTGCTTTAGCATCTGAAAAACTAGTATCTTCAGGCATTTTATTCCCCTCACTATGCAAACAATAGACGTAGAGTAGAATACGATAATCTTTCGAAAAAGCAAAAATAATTGGTGTTATTTTTCTTAGCGAACAGCAAATAACTTCGCTATAATTCTTACCAAACTTTAAGCTTTTTATTTTTTAATAATAGGGACTAACGGAGAGAACTTTTATGATGAAGCGTCAATTAAACCTAATTACCGGTTTTATTAGCATTGTGCTAAGTGCACTTATTTTAGTGGGTTGTGCTGAAAAAGTTGAATATACTAATCCCAATGAAGTTGATACGACCGCTATTGGTTTTAGCTCAACTGACTTACAAGTAACTACCCAGAAAATGGTTGATAGTATGCTACAGTCAAGCAGCATCAAACGTGTAACTGATAATGGTAAAACACAACCTGTTGTTTTCTTTAGTGGTATTCGAAACGAAACAAATGAGCATATTAATACAAACTTATTAGAAAATACCGTCTCTACACGCATGATTAATAGTGGCTATTTTCAGTTTACGGATATGAAGCAAGTTGATGCAATGAAAAAGCAGTTCGACTATCAACAGCAGTCAGGCATGATTGATCAAAAAACAGCAGTTCAAATGGGACAGCAATTAGGTGCCCATTATATGTTTGCAGGTAGCATTGGTAACATTTATGCACAAGGCTCATCTCAAGACTCTAATTTTTTCTTAATTACCTTAAAAATGATTAACCTAAAAACTGGCACGATCGTTTGGCAAGAAGAAAAACAAATAAGAAAAACTGAAAAGCGCACATTATTTGGCTGGTAATGACTATAAACAAACTCATTAATTCTACTAATTGTTAGATAAGCGGAGGATGCAAATGAAACGTTTGTCTTTAAATTCTATTTTTTTATGCCTATTTACCTTGGTATTAGGTTTGTTTTCAGCAAACCTCTATGCAAGTCCCACTTTAACGACTGTTACAAAAGATATTGAAGGTTCTGGTAGTACACTTAACCTTGCCATTGGTAATGCAATTATTAATGGTGTTGGACAAGTTAATGGTGCTTATGTTAAGTCTGTCAGTGCTGTCATTGATCAAAAAAGTGTTGATCAGGGCTATGTTAGAATCGCCAACCAAGTCTACCCCGTCTCTGCTGATATTTTATCTAGGGATAATCTAAGTGCAATTCAAGCAGCAACCAATGGTGCGGTCATTAGCTATCAAGTTAAAGATCAAAAACAACTTGATAATGATCAATGGCAAGTAACATTAACCATGACATTTGCACAATATCAGGCAATTGAAAAATCACCTGAAAAACAAAAACAATACTCACTTGCCATATTACCATTTCAAATCACACCACAAGCAGCCAAAGGTCCAATCTCACCAAAGCGTAGCCAAGATTTATTAAATCAAGCATTAACAGATAATCTGATTAAAGCGAATCGATATCGCATGATTGATCGTAATCATAGTGACCTTAAAAATTATAATCAAGAAGTTGCACTACTTACAAGCGGTAACGCTAATAAGCTAGATCAAGCAAGATTAAGTCAGCTTATTGGTGCTGACTTACTATTAGTTGGTAATATTGATCAGCTGAAAATTACAACAGAAAAACGTGAATTTTATGGCTCAACGTTTGATCATCACATTGCAGAAGCAACGATTAATTTTCGCTTAATTGAAATGGCAACGCTAGCTGTACTACATTCAGATACGGTGACAGTTGATATTCCAGAAGATGAGATCAATCAAATCTTAGTTGATCCCGATAATAACTTACAAACTGTAGAGCAAGCACTGATTACCAAAACAGCCAAAACAATCTCTGATAATTTATTAAACTATAAAATCAAGTGATGGACTGTAAGCTGATGTTTAAACCAAGCTTTCTTATTCTATCAGCGACTGTTTGTATTACTTTATTTTTATCTGGCTGTGCGACATTAGAAAGCCCATATCCAGATAAAATGAAAACAACCAAACAAGATATTTATGATAATAACGCTGAAAAAGCAATTAAAGCTTATACTAATGAGTTTTCCAAAAGTGATGACCCTAGTCTTTATCAAATGGAACTTGGCCGCATCAACCAATTAAACAACAATGATAAAGCAGCCTTAAACGACTACGCTCAAGCAATTCAGACAATTCGAAACTCTCGTCTTAAGCCAACCATACAAGTTTCACGAACCCTTTCTAGTGCAAGTGCTCTTGCAACAAGTGACTTAGAACTAGCTTATGATGTCCCTGATTATGAACAAACTTTCCTATATGCTTACCAAGCACAAAACTATTTAGGTTTAAACGACTTATCAAACGCACTTGTTTCTATTAGACGCTTATCTCAAGCTCAAGCTTGGGTGCAAAAGCAAAATGAAATTAATACTCAAGGACAGAAAAAAATTAGTGATGATTTTAGTCAATATAATATTCATCCAAAAAAAATAAGCATTAACCAAACACCAGAAATTGCCAATATAAAAGAGCAAGTAAATAGTATTGCTAATGCTTATGAGAATGGCTTTGCTTATTATCTAGCTGCAATTTTGTATGAAGCTGATCAATATAATTATAATGATGCCTTTATTTCTATCAAAAACGCCTTTCGACTGCTACCAGATAACCCTTATGTTAAAGAGACCTATCAGCAAATGGAAAAAGGCTTCTATGGTGGTAATCCATTTAAAAAAAATCAAGGCCGTTTAGTCATCTTATATGAAAGTGGGCTTGTGGATCAAAAGTATGGCTTTCGACTAACTTTGCCACTTGGCAAGCTTGGCGTTCAAAGCTTTAGCGTTCCTTACTATAAAGACCCTAAAAAAAATATTCAAAATACTTTAGTTCATGTATACGGAAATTCAATTAATTTATCAGGAAAAACAACATTATTGGTCGATACTAATTTATTAGCCGCTAAATCTTTAACTGAGCAATACCCTGCAATTATTACACGCGCTGTACTTCGCTTAATTTTTAAATCTGCTGCAACATATAAACTAGGGCAAGAATCTGATTTTGCAGGAATCTTAGTTGGTTCAATTTATAATATCATTACATCTAAAGCTGACTTAAGAAGTTGGCTATTATTACCCAAAAGCATCCAACTATATGAAAGTATGCTTCCTGAAGGTAGCTATCGCATTAGCATTGATAAGCACCAACAAAAAGTTGATATCAAATCGAATAAAACAACCCTAGTTTGGGTAACGCATATTGGCCAGTTTTTTGATATTAATGTTTATCAGCTATAAAATAACTCTCCTAAATTAAGGCAATCGTATTAAATCGCATGAAAAAAGTAATTGATAGCCACATCCACCTGTGGGATTTAAAAAATAATTATAATCAATGGGTTTACTCTTCTAATCAATATCACTATCTACAAAAAAATTATATGCTTGATAGCCTTGAAAAAAGCCTTTCTCATCAACTAAGTGGTATCGTACATATCGAAGCACATAACTCAGATGTTAACACGCTAAACGAAACTAAGTGGCTAATTAGCCAACAAAAAAAACATCCTAATATTGCCCTTAGAATTATTGCTTTTGCAGATATACTACAACACCCTGAAAATTTTGAAAAAGATATAAAATCTTTATTGGAATATCCAGAAATTATTGGCATCCGTCATATTTTAGCTTACCACCCAGATGCTTATTATTCTCCTGTAGATAAAGACCATAGCGATCATCCTAATTTAATTAAAAACTTATCCGTTTTAAAAAAATACAATCTTATTTTTGATACACAACTCTACCCTAAGCAATGGTTAAATTTATTAGAACACGTTGACTTAGTTGAAAATAAAATTGCGCTGGAACATTTTGCTTTACCATTAATGCATAATAGTCAGGAAAAAAAACTATGGCAGAAAGCAGTTCAATCTTTAAGTCATATGAATAATGCCTACCTGAAACTATCTGGGCTTAATATGTTACACACAGAGCTTAAGCTAGAAACAGTCTTACAGCTACTATCATTTTGTTTAAATGAATTAGGTGCAAAAAAGCTTATTTATGGCAGCAACTTTCCTGTTGAACATCATGATAACTACTCATATTGGTTTGATCTATTATACTCGCTCATCCAGTCAGATAGTGACAGAGAGGATATTTTTTTTCATAATGCCCATAAACTGTATTGTTTTAATCATTAAGGAAAATTTAAACAATGAATTTAAAATCCGTTATTGTCTCTGGTGGTGCTTCTGGCATTGGACTTGCGTGTGCTAAACTTTTTTTAGAAAACAACTGGCAAGTATTTAATTTAGATATTCAAGAACCCACACTCAAACATGATCAAATGCATTGGTTTAAGTGTGATTTGACTAATACTGAAGAAGTTATACATACCATTCAATCAATTTCAGTAAAAACATCAACCATTGACTGTCTTATTACAAGCGCTGGCAAACATTTTTCAGCAACAATCGAGCAAACAACTGATGATCAGTTTTATGATGTGATTAACACAAATATCAAATCAGCTTTTATATTAATTAGAGAGTCTTTGCCATTAATTAAGCCTAGTACATTAGGATCAATTATTACCATTGGATCTGATCAAAGCCTAATTGCTAAGAGAAACTCTGCCGTTTACGGCCTAAGCAAAGCTGCAATTGCTCAACTAACAAAAAACATCGCACTTGATTATGCTAAATATAATATCACGGCTAATTGCATTGCTGCAGGTACAATTGATACCCCATTATATCAAAACGCAATAAAAGCCTATAGCTTAAAATCTGGAGAGTCTCTTGAAAGCATTAATAAGGATGAAGCAAGCACACAACCATTAAACCGCATTGGAAAACCTGAAGAAGTTGCTGCATTAGCTTACTTTTTAGCTTCAAATCAAGCATCGTTTATCACAGGCAGTGTTATCTCAGTTGATGGTGGCTATACTGCGCAATGAGATTCTGCTTCAATTGTTGCAATTTGAATACACAAAGCTAATACTTCAGAGGCCTTTGTAATTTCAGCAACACTTGGCATTGATGGTGCAATACGAATATTCGTATCATTAGGGTCCTCTCCATAAGGATAGGTTGCACCAGCCTGCGTTAGCTTGACACCGCAAGCTTTTGCCATCTCAACAACGCGCTTAGCTAAATTTTGTTTTGTGTTTAAACTAATAAAATAACCACCTTTTGGCTCATTCCAAGTCGCATAAGCACCATCTGTACCAAGCTCTTTTTCCAGTGTTCTTAAAACTGCATCAAATTTAGGTTTTAAAATTCGCATATGCTGACGCATATGGTTTAAAAACGCATCCTTTGTTTCAAGAAACTTTAGATGGCGCAACTGATTTAATTTATCAAAACTGATTAATTGATAAGAAAAATTTTTCTTTAACCATGTAATATTTTCCTGGCTAGATGCGACTAGCGAAACACCTGAGCTTGCAAATGTTATCTTGCTTGTTGAGGCAAAAGAATAAACTCGATTTGGGTTATTTGCTAACCTACAAGCTGAGAAAATATCTAATAGCTCACTGGGTTCATCTGTTAGATGATGTACTGCATACGCATTATCCCAAAATATTCTAAAATCTTTTGCTTTTGTCTCCATTGAAGCTAAGCGTTTTACAACTTCATCTGAATAAGTTTCACCCGTTGGGTTACTATATTTAGGAACACACCAAATACCCTTAATACTTTCATCTGATTGAACCAAATGTTCTACCTGATCCATATCAGGGCCATACCCCGTTAAGTTAACTCGAACCATTTCAATGCCTAATGACTCACAAACGCCAAAATGACGGTCATAACCTGGAGCAGGACATAAGAATTTTATTTTTTCTTGTTTCCCCCACGGCAATAGATTATCAGGTGTTGGATGTAGTATCAGCGCTGATATCGTGTCATACATGAGCTTTAATGATGAATGACCACCAACAATCATATCTGCATTTGTTAATTCAAAACATTCTGAAAATAAAGTTTTAAGTTCTGGCAAACCAGCTAATAAATCCATCGCACTGTAATTGCGACAATCAACACCACTTGGACTACAAAAATCTTCTTCTTTTAAAATAGTTAACAACGGTAAAGATAGATCAAGCTGTGCATTTGACGGCTTACCACGCGTCATATCTAACTGTAAATTTTCTTCTTTTATTTGATTATAACGTGCTTTCAGATTATCAATCATGAACTATATATCCCTTCTAACGCTTATATTTTTTTTTATTGTTAATCTTAATACAACCAAGGCGGATAGATCCATAAATAAACATAAATGCCTACATACAACAAGCAAAAAACATAAGGCATAACACTTTCTAGTCGATGTAGTGGGTTTAGCGCACCTTTTAGAACAACCGCTTTACGCTCAGCTTGCCATACTGTCGATGGCATACGCTTTTCAAGCTCACCAATAATTTTTTCTTTAATTGTCACACTATGGCGATAAAATCGAACCAAACGCCACCAAGCGTAACAAATAGCAAGTAACCCTAACAACGGTATCAACATCAAAAACATTGATACACCACTGGTTGCTCGACTTAAGCCTAATGCCATAATACTAACAACTGAAATATTAACCATCATAAAAAATAAGTTCACCAATGTGCGTCGAAAAGTTGCTCGATCTGCCATTTCAACATAAATCTTATATTGCTCCATTAATAAACGGTAGAACTGATCATTGCTTAAGCTATCATCAGCCTCCTCATTCCATAAGGCTTCGATTCGTATATGATCATAAGCACGACTCATCTAAATACTCCTATATTCTTTTCACCTTCATCTTAGACAGAATTTAGGCAAACGTCTAGCATCATTCGTCTCTGTGCTACTATTCTCTTACTATTTTGCCAGAGAGTAAATCTATAATTTGACTTGGTGTTACTGCACTGCCAAGATCTGCTTGAAAAACTGCTCTGATTTCCCCATCAAAATAACTTAATACTTCATCAATAGATGTTGCTGGTGCTAAGCTTTGTGGGTTTGCACTTGTTGAGATCAGCGGCATATTAAGCATTTTTGATAACTGATACAATATAGGATGATTTGTAATTCTAATTGCAACTGACGCAGAGTTTCCTGATATAAGTTCTGATAGACCTTCTTTTTTTGGCACAAGAAATGTTGTTGGGCGATCTCTTTTTAAGTTTATCTGTTTAAGATGCTCACTAGATAACTGACTTATGTTAATCCAAGGAGCAAACACTTCAAAACTATAGCCAACTAAAATCAAACCTTTTGATGGTGGTCTTTGTTTTAATGAAATAATCTTTTTTGCTTGAGATTCTGTAACAACTGCAGACAACCCAAAACAAGCTTCTGCTGGCAATGCAAGAGTCTCACCAGAAGATAGCCACATTTTTGCTTCATTAAGATCTGAAATAACCTTTGTTTTCATTTTTGCTATACTTAAATAATACCTATCATTAAATAAAAAGATTTTAATAACATGAAATATAAACTAATTATCACAATGCTGCTTATTTTATCATTAGCGGGCTTATCATGCACACAAAAAAACTTTGAAATAGCACCTGGTACTGATGACCATCAGCAAACAAATGCGTCTAACCAACCACATAACTTTCCTAATAATTCAAGGCCATTATTTGTTGAAGAGTTTAATTTTAAAACTGAAAAGACTCAAACTGTAAAAAGAAGTGACAATACTAATAATGTGCTATCACCTGAGCAAACATCTGAATAAAAGCTAAAAGAAAGTTATAATTCATAGCTTTTCCAATAGCGTCCTTTGGCCTTTTTCATTTATACTCTAAATAACGATAAATTTAGTGTATATAACCATTTATGTTTTTATTTGAAACTTTAAACCAAAAACTAGCTAACTACTGCAATGAAGAAGAAAGAGAGGCCATTGCAAATGCATTCATATTTGGTGCTGATGCTCATGAGGTACAAACAAGAAGTTCTGGAGAGCCCTACTTTACACATCCTGTTGCTGCCGCTGAAATACTAACAGACATTCAAGCTGATAAAGATACCCTTATTGCTGCTTTACTACATGACACTGTTGAAGATACTGAAGTTACCTCAGGGGAAATTAAAGATAAATTTGGCACTGAAGTCGCACAACTTGTTGATGGCGTAACTAAACTTTTAAAAATTCAGTTTAAATCTAAACAAGAAGCACAGGCTGAAAATTTCAGAAAAATGATGCTTGCAATGTCTAATGACCTACGCGTTATTGTCATTAAACTTGCAGATAGATTGCATAACATGTCAACACTTGGCCCATTAAGGCCTGATAAAAGAAGACGAATTGCACATGAAACACTCGAAATTTATGCACCATTAGCACATCGACTTGGAATGCATGATTTCAAGTCTCAGTTAGAAGAGCTTGCATTTGAGGCGTTATATCCACTACGTTATAGAATATTAAAATATAACGTAAAGCAAGCAATTGGTAATCGAAAACGCTTACATGAAAAACTAAAATCTTATCTAATTGAACATTTAGAAAGTCTATCTATTCCAAATAACTATAATTTAAGTGGCCGAGAGAAACATTTATACAGTATTTATCGGAAAATGCAAAAGCGAAAACTGCCACTATCTGAAATTATGGATGTTTATGGTTTTCGCATTGTTACTGAATCCACAACAGAATGCTATCAACTCTTAGGTGCTGTTCATAGTTTATTTAACCCCCTACCTGGACGCTTTAAAGATTATATTGCTTTACCTAAAGCAAATGGTTATCAATCATTGCACACCACACTACTTGGCCCCTATGGTGTTCCAATTGAAGTACAAATTAGAACAAAAGAGATGGATTATATGGCCGAGCAAGGAATTGCTGCTCATTGGCTTTATAAATCAAGAGGATTAACGGATAAAAAAGCTAAACAGTGGATTCAACGACTATCAGAGATCCAAGCACATACTGACTCATCCATTGAGTTTGTTGAAAATGTTAAAGTTGACTTATTCCCAGATGAAGTTTATGTATTTACACCTACAGGTGAAATTATTGAATTACCAAGAGAAGCAACACCTGTTGACTTTGCTTATGCCATTCATACTGAAATTGGTAATCATTGTATTGCTGCAAGGGTCAACCGCCGCATGACACCACTTAGCTATATGCTTGTACATGGTGAAACAGTTGAAGTGATTACCTCACCAACAGCAAGCCCAAATCCTGCTTGGCTAAACTTTGTTAAAACAGGCAAGGCAAAAAGCGCTATTCGGCAATATGTTCGAGAACAAGCAAATGATGAAGCATTTAATCTAGGCAAACGCCTTGTTAATCGATTTCTTGCTCTTAATAATCTCAATATTGATGAAAGCCTCAATGAACAGATGACTGAACAAGTACTAAAAGAGTATGCTGTTAATTCACTCAAAACATTGATGATTAAAATTGGCCGAGGCGAAAAAGAGCCAACGGAAGTCGCAAAATTTATCTTCAAATGCATCCATGATAAAGTGCCTCGCTATAAATCAGGCGCGTCTATTTTTAGTCCTGCTTTACTTGTCCATGGTAATGAGTCTACTAACATAACATTTGCTAAATGCTGCTATCCAATTCCTGGTGATAAAATACTTGGGATTATGATTCCTAATCAAGGACTTGAAATTCACCATCGCAAGTGTAATGAACTAAAAAAGCAGAAATTTGTTAAACGAAATCCTCAACAGATCGTTCGTGCTGACTGGGGAGACCACCTTAATAAACAATTTGCCTGCCAGCTACAAATAGAAAGTGCTAACTATACCGGTGCAATTGCTGATATTGCTACTGTTATTGGCAACATGGGCATTCATATTCAACAGGTCAATGTTGAAGAAGCTGATAATATATACGGTGTATTATCGATGATTATTGCTGTCTCAAATAGAACTGAGCTTGCCAAAGCTTTAAGGGCATTAAAACGTCTGCCAAGAATCTATCGAGTCATTCGTCGATTTAAAGCCAAACAAAAGATAACTTTAATGAAGTAAAGCCTCAAAACAAAAAAACTTGTCATGATTATGAAGTTAAGTTTCATATTCAAAGACAAGCTTTACTAAGTATTTTTTTAAAAAAAAATATTGCTTAAGCAGTTTCTAGTGCACGAATTTTTGCATTTAAACGGCTTTTATGACGCGCTGCTTTATTTTTATGAATTAAGCCTTTCGTTGCATAACGATCTAAAACTGGCACCAAAGTTGTATACTCTTCTTTTGCTTTAGTAACATCTTTAGCTTCAATTGCTTGAATGACTTTCTTCAAAAAAGTACGCATCATAGAACGACGAGCCATATTATGCTTACGATTCTTTTCTGCTTGACGTGCTCTTTTTGCTGCTTGCTTACTATTAGCCAATGTTATTCTCCAACTTGATTTTTATTAATTATTTTTAAGCTTTTATCCACTTAATACTAAAAAATGAACATCAACATACCCTGCCTTTTAGGATTTGTCAATTTTTTGTTGAGATTTATTTATAATTTATATATAGCTTAGAATGGAATTTCATCATCATTAAAGTCTTTATCAAGTTCTGCTAGGCTTGGCACTGCCTGACTCTCTTTTGATACTTCTGCCTTATCAGCTGAAGCATCAGTACCAGCTCTATCATAGGCGCCTCCATTATCATAACTCATATCTGAGCGAGACCCAATTAATTGAAGCTCATTTGCAATAACCTCAGTTGTGTAACGATCCATTCCTTGTTGATCTTGCCATTTATTTGTTCGTATACGTCCCTCAATATAAACTAACGAGCCTTTCTTACAGTACTCCGATGCAACTTCTGCTTGCCTTGCAAACAAAACAACTCGATGCCATTCTGTTGTTTCAACAAACTGGCCACTATTTCTATCTTTATAACCATCATTCGTTGCAATTCTTAAATTGGTGACCGTTACACCACTTGGAGTTTGACGAACCTCCGGGTCCGCACCTAAACGCCCTAATAGAATAACTTTATTAATTGTACCTTTTGCCATGACCTTATTCCTTTTTTCACTGTTGATGGACTGTAAGTATATGTGACACAATTTATGCCAATTTAAAGTAAAATTGCAAGAAAAAACATACAAATTTCGTTAAAATAAATCAAAATCAAATAGTCAAAACTATATAAATAAGTTAAAATTACTAACACCTAAACTTAAAAAATTTCATGAAAGCTTTGACAGGCTTTACATACTTGATTACAATGCGCAAGTTTCGAATAAAATAAGTTTATTACTTTTTTATAATATAAATCGGCAAAACTTAGTATTTAAGTGAGGTGAGTTAAAACATGCCATCAGTTCGCGTAAAAGAATCAGAACCGTTTGACATAGCGCTACGCCGCTTCAAAAGATCTTGTGAAAAAGCAGGTATTATGTCAGAGTTGCGTCGCAGAGAATTCCATGAGAAAAAAACATGGGAAAAGAAGCGTAAAAAAGCAGCCGCTGTTAAACGTCATATGAAAAAGCTACATCGTGAGGCTCAGTTCCGCCAACGTTTAGCGTAAAAATAAAAAACAAAGTAGATAATCTTTACTATGGGAGACTCTATGTCAGACATACAAGTTCGACTGACAAATGACATGAAAACTGCCATGAAAAACAAAGACAAAGATCGCCTAGCCACAATCCGCATGGCTCTGGCAGCTTTGAAACAAGTTGAAATTGATGAGCAAGTATCAATCGATAACGACTTGGCTATATCCACTTTGACAAAAATGATTAAGCAGCGCAAAGACTCTGCCAAACAATATCAGCAAGCAAATCGAGAAGAGCTTGCTGAAAAAGAACTATTAGAGATTTCTATTCTCACTGAATACCTACCAAAACAGCTTACCCCAGCAGAATTAGATGCGTTAATTAGCAATGCCATTGAACAGCTAGGCGCTTCATCAATGAAAGACATGGGAAAGGTTATGGGCACGGTCCGACCAAAAGTTTTAGGTAAAACAGATATGAGTCTAGTAAGCCAACTTATCAAATCACGATTAAGCTAAATAAAGGATATGAATGGGAAAAGGCCTAATCCCAAGAGACTTTATCAATCAACTTGTTGCTTCTACAGATATTGTTGAGGTTATTAGTAAATTTATACCGCTGAAAAAACGCGGGATCAACCTAACTGCTTGCTGCCCCTTTCATGATGAAAAAACACCGTCATTTTATGTTAGCCCTCAAAAGCAAATTTATCATTGCTTTGGCTGCGGCGCCGGCGGCAATGTCATTAGCTTCTTAAAAGACTATGAGCGCTTAAGCTTTGTAGAAACTATTGAAGAAATTGCCCTATTACAGGGGCTAGAGATACCTTATGAAAAATCAACAAGTATAAACAATCACTCAACCCAAGATACGCAACAAATAGACTTACTATATGAAGTAATGGACAAAGCAAATAAACTTTTTTATTGGCAACTAAAGCATCATGCTAATGCAAATAAAGCCATCAACTACATTAAGTCAAGACATATTAGCGCAACAACTGCTAAATTATTTTCACTTGGATTTGCACCAGATCAATGGCAAACGCTACTAAACACACTATCTAAACAATACCCCATTGACTTGCTCAAACTATCTGGCCTAGTTACAAGCAATGACTCAGGTCGCTCATACGACAAATTCAGAAATCGCTTAATTTTTCCAATTAGAAATCGCCGAGGCAAACTTATTGCTTTTGGAGGAAGAGCACTTGATAAAGACCAAAATCCAAAATACTTAAATTCGCCAGAGACTCCAATTTTTCATAAAAGCAATGAAGTATACGGCCTATATGAAATACGGAAATTAAAAATACAGCTTGATTTTTTATTAGTTACAGAAGGTTATTTAGATGTTATTAGTCTACATGAGCATGGCTTTAAAAAAGCAGTTGCCACCTTAGGAACCGCTTTAACTGAACAACATCTAAAGAGACTTTTTAGAGAAACTTCTGTATTAATTTTTGCCTTTGATGGCGACCAGGCAGGCCAACAAGCTGCTATTAGAGCATTGCACTTAGCACTACCTAGCCTTAATCAACAACACCAAGTAAAGTTTTTAACACTACCTGACTCAGAAGATCCTGACAGCTTCATCTGCTCACAAGGACTTGAAGCATTTGATCAGCTAGTTAAAGAGGCAAAACCAGCATTAGATTTTGCAATATCCAACCTACTAAAAGAAACCAACTTAGAAGATTCTGATGCAAAAGCCCGTACAATTGAAAAAGCAATTGAACTTTTATCTAAAATGGATAGCGCATACCAAATAACATTTAAGCAATCACTTGCTAAAGCACTCACATTAACAGAAAAACAACTTGATTATGTAATTAAACATAAAAAAGTAACGCCTTTGCCAGTTAAAAATATTGAAAAACCGCTGATATTAAAAAAAGAGCGCTTAAGTCTTATTGAAAAGGCTATTGCGTTAATACTTCAAACGCCTAAAGCTATTTTATCTTTTGAGATGCCTAATGATACCTATGTGTCATCTACTGCTTTGCAATTACTTAAACAAGTAATCGAACAAGCTAAAGAAACGCCACATACAGCACTTTTGCTTGAACATATAACCAATAAAAATCCACACCAAAAGCAATATTTATATGCTATCTCTGCTATTGATTTTCCTTTTTTAAGTGAAAATGAGATCCAAACAGAACTAAATGCTACTTTTATCAAATTAAAAGCTCAAAATGATGATATAATGCTTAATAGGCTAATTGAAAAAAGCAAACACACTAACCTTAGTTTACAGGAGAAAGAGCAATTAAAGCAGCTACTGACTCGGCATTAAGAACAAATACAATTAATTTGACAAAAATTGGACAAATTACATAATCTGTTTTACAATTTCAGCCTTGAATTTTACGTCTAGAACTTACAAATAAAAAGAGATTTAACAATATGTCATTTGAAGAAAATAACCAAGAAGAACAAATGTCCAACATTAAGGCACTCAGCTCGTTGGCAGAAGAGCAAGGTTATCTTACATATGCTGATATTAATGATAATTTACCTGAAAACACAACGGATCCGGAACAGCTTGAGGAAATTATTCAAGCGTTAAATGAAATGGGGATCCGTGTTTTTGAGAACACTCCTGATGAAGATGAATTATTACTTTCTGATGCCTCTGATGATACAGCAGCAAAAGCAGCTCAAGCACTTGCAGATTCAGAGCTAGGGCGAACAACTGACCCAGTGCGTATGTATATGCGCGAAATGGGATCTGTTGATCTCTTAACTCGTCACGGTGAAATTAAAATTGCAAAACGTATTGAAGAAGGCACACGAAAAGTTATTCAAACATTATCAGAGTGCCCAATTACTGCTCAGAACTTGTTAAACAAATATGATGAACTGCTTCAAGAAGCTGAAGAAAACCAAGAAGATGAAACTCATAACGAAGAAGAAAAAGAAGAAAGTATTATCTTATTACCTCCAACAAAACTTGCAGAAATGATCACAGGGTTTAACTCTCCTGATGATATTGATGCTTCTGCTACTGATGTTGGCTCTATGCTAGATGATCCAGAGCATACCCTTGAGGGTGACACAATTACAGCACAAACTGAAGACAGCGATAATGAAAGTGACAGCGGAGATAGTGATGGCGAATCAGGAGATGGCATATCCACACAAGAAGACCAAGGACCAGATCCTGAAGTAGCACAGCTTTACCTTGAACAACTAAGAGAAAAGCTAGAAGCATTACAACGTATAAGAAAGAAAGATTCTGATGAGTATAAAAAAACACTCAACGAACTGCAGCAGATATTTTTATTATTCAAGTTTTCTAGTCCACAGCTTAATCGCATGATTAATACACTAAGACAGCAGATGAATGATATCAGACAAGCTGAGCGCAAAATCATGCAAATTTGCACAGCCAAAGGTTCTATGACTCGCCAAGAGTTTATTACTAGTTTCACAGACAATGAAACAAACATAAGATGGCTTGATAATATTATTACAAAATACACATTGATTCGCCCGCACCATGAAGATATCACCACACTTCAAGAGATGATGATTCATATTGAAGAAAGCACAAATATGTCAATTGCTGAAATCAAACTTGCAAATAAAGACATGTCAATTGGAGAGTCAATTGCTCGCAGAGCTAAAAAAGAAATGATTGAGGCAAATTTACGTCTCGTAATTTCCATTGCTAAAAAATATACAAACAGAGGCCTACAGTTCTTAGATCTAATTCAAGAAGGTAATATTGGCCTAATGAAAGCCGTTGATAAATTTGAATACCGTCGTGGCTATAAATTTTCAACTTATGCTACCTGGTGGATTCGACAAGCAATTACCCGCTCAATTGCAGATCAGGCAAGAACAATCCGAATTCCTGTGCATATGATAGAAACGATTAACAAGCTAAATCGTATTTCTCGTCAAATGGTACAAGAAACTGGTAGAGAGGCCACACCAGAAGAACTCAGCGAAAAGATCGATATGCCAGAAGACAAAATTCGCAAAATATTGAAAATTGCCAAAGAGCCAATCTCAATGGAAACACCAATTGGTGATGATGAAGATTCGCACTTAGGTGATTTTATTGAGGATCAAGCAACTGATTCGCCAGTTGATAGCGCCACAAATGAAAACTTGCGTGAAGCAACTAGACAAATATTAGATGCTTTAACACCAAGAGAAGCTAAAGTCTTACGCATGCGTTTTGGCATTAATATGAATACCGATCACACACTTGAAGAAGTTGGCAAACAGTTTGATGTCACACGTGAACGTATTCGACAAATTGAAGCAAAAGCCCTAAGAAAGCTAAGACATCCATCTCGATCTGAAGCACTAAAGAGTTTTTTATCGGACGAGACTGAATCTTAAAATCTCAAAAAAATGAGGTTATATAGCTGATGACTAGACATTATACACTGTTTGACAAGCTGTTGATTGAGCTTGAGCATGCTGCTAAAACTATTTTAACTAAAAAAACCATAAGCAGTAGAAAAAGCCCGGCAGACACAATTAAAAATACAACACCATTGGATAATAATAAAAAACAAAAGTCTTCAGCATTAATGCGTATTGACCATACCGGTGAGATCTGTGCACAAGCACTGTATCGAGGACAAGCATTTGTTGCAAAAACTGAAAGCACTAGGGCACATCTTTGGCATGCGGCCGATGAAGAACATGATCACTTAGCTTGGTGTCAAAAACGTCTAAATGAACTTAATAGCCATCGAAGTTTCTTAAATCCATTTTGGTACTCTGGTTCCTTCATTATTGGTGCAACTGCTGGCTTAGTAAGCGATCAATTAAGCTATAGCTTTGTTGTAGAAACTGAAAATCAAGTTATGAAACATCTAGATGAGCATTTAGAGCACTTGCCTACTGAAGATAAAAAAAGCCACGCTATTTTAAATCAGATGAAAACAGATGAAGAACAACATGCTAAAAATGCTCAAAAGAGAGGTGGAAAACGCCTACCTTTCCCGATTAGAGCTATAATGAAACTACAATCAAAAGTAATGACAACAACCGCTTATTATTTTTAAAAAATTACACTTTCTCTAAAAGCTTATCATTTATAAACTTTTCTATTTCAGCTCGCTGATGATAAAGCCGCTCCCCTTGAATAATTGATATTAAGTTTTTCAAAGCTTCATTAAAATCATCATTAATAATTAAGTAGTCATAATTTTCATAGGCTTTAATTTCTGATTTTGCTTTTTCGAGGCGTTGTTGAATAACTGTCTCTGAGTCTTTTCCTCGTTTCTTTAACCTCTCTTGTAGAGCAGTCAATGATGGCGGTAGAATAAAAATACTAACAGATTTTTCCCTAAATTTATCAACAACCTGACCTGCGCCCTGCCAATCAATTTCAAGCACAACATCTTTACCCATCGAGTTAATTCTTGTAACTTCTGCTTTTGAAGTTCCATACCGTTGTTCAAAAACTTTAGCATGCTCTATAAATGCATTTTCACCAACTAGAAAGTCAAACTCTGAATCATCAACAAAATAATAAGCCTCGCCTGATTTTTCACCTTCTCTAGGCGAGCGCGTCGTATGCGAAACACACACATCGACTCCTTCAATATCCTCAAGCAAGGCTTTAACCAGTGATGTTTTCCCTGCACCTGATGGTGCTGATATCACAAAAATAAGCCCTTCTCTATGCTCTAACATAAACTACCTGCTTTATATTTTTATCATCATGAGCTAACACTTTAATCAGCTACTAAGTTATCGTCAATTATATCTTTTTGTTATTTTAAAACCTTATTTTAACTGACAGGTAAGTTAATTGTTGCTTCAACTCGGCGGTTAATTGCACGCCCTGATTCTGTATTATTAGATACCATCGGGTCATTAACGCCCATACCGATTGTTTTTACCCTTGAAGCATCAATATTTAACTGATTCAAATAATTTTTAACGTTATTTGCTCGTCTTAACGACAGATTTTTATTATATGCTTTCGAGCCTTTTCCTTCCCAACTAGCATAGCCATATAATGTAACGCTTGTTTCTGGATATTGCTTCATAAAATTTGCCATGCGGTTAATGGCTACCTTGCTACCTGCAGTAAGCTGAGACTTATCAAAATCAAACTTAACATCCAAATGCATAGTAACTTCACTATTTGACATCGTATAGCAACCAACAGACTGACGGTCTGAAAGTGAGCTACTACGACAACGATCTATACCACTAGGCAGCTGATAACCTGCAACTTTTGTTGACTCTGGACTAAATAAAAAAGCACCTCCAAAATAAATTTTTAAACCTACTGTAACAATATGACCATTATTTAGATCATCATCCAATGCTTGCAAGTAACGGTAATTCAATGAAACATCAGCATTTGGTGCAAATTGATAATGAAGTCCACCCCCAACATCAAGACCTACTGTTGGGCTATCCATATTTGCATACCCTGCTCCAGCTGCAACATAAGGCCTCCAATTAGTATTTATTGGTAAATTCCAAATGCCTTCTGCCATAACTGCATTTGCCGTTGCCCCAGCATAAGGTGATAATTGGATATTAAATTCATTATTAATACTATAGCCAATACTAACTGACCCAAGCGGAGATGAGCCATAGTCATCAGACAAGTCAACAATTGCACCTAACGCTGGCTCAATATAAAACTCTTTATTATGCTGATAGTTTGTCGCATAACTATTTGTTATTGCTAATGCCGTTGATAAAAAAATGATAGTACGTTTAGTCATTGATAAGCTCCCTCTGTATGTCGATAAAAATCTATTGTTTTTATGATAACAACTTCCATACAATTTTCAAAAAACTTCTATCATTTAGTTGTCAATAATGTTATTTTTCGATCGATAACTGTCTTTAGCAAATCACTAAGCTTGGAGCCTTTGCTATGAGAAATACACTATTTAACCAACCTGCAACTCAGTTACTCCCTAATAAATGGGATTTATTTGCTCTATTTTTAGTTTTTAGTGTATTACTTGCCCTTGCTTGGACTGGCACACATTTAAGCGGTAAGTTTTCATTTGAGCACCTGCCAACGATTTCTCTATCAGCATGGTATTTACCTCGTTATGCACTTGAGACGGTGCTCCGTATGTTTATCGCACTTCTTCTGTCTTTTATTTTCAGTTTTATCATCGGGGCAATTGCTGCTAAAAGCACACGTGCTGGCAAAGTCATTATCCCAATTATTGATATTTTACAATCCGTTCCTATTTTAGGCTACTTATCAATTCTGATTGTTGCTTTTGTTGCTTTATTTCCAGGCTCTTTACTTGGTCCACAATTTGCCGCAATTTTTGCTGTATTTACATCACAGGTCTGGAATATGACTTTAAGTTTTTATCAATCATTAAGAACTGTCCCAAAAGAGCTAAATGAAGCAGCACACATGTATCAATTATCATCATGGCAGCGCTTCTGGAAATTAGAAGTTCCTTTTGCCATGCCTGGCTTACTCTGGAATGCTATGATGTCAATGTCTGGTAGTTGGTTTTTTGTTGTAGCATCTGAAGCTATCTCTGTTGGCAATCATGAGGTTATGTTGCCTGGCATTGGATCTTATATACAAACAGCATTAAACTTCGGCAATGCTCAAGCAATTGTTTATGCACTTGTAACGATGCTGATTGTAATTCTACTCTATGATCAGCTACTATTTCGCCCATTAGTTGCATGGAGTGAAAAATTTCTAGTCACCGATATTCAAGAACAAAATCAATCCTCTTGGTTTCTAAACATTATGAAACGCGCTCCTTGGATGAAGCGTGTCAGTTATGGCGTTGCTATCTCTGCAAACCACCTAACTAATATAAATCTTCTCAGAAAAAGAAACCATAGAAGAAAACGGCATTTATTTACAGATGAAAAACCGAGCTCTATTTCAACATCCTTATGGTATTTATGCCTTTTCGTTAGTGGCATCTGTTTTTTTTACATCATTTGGCAATTTATTTATGCAAACACTAATATAGGTATCACTGATACACTTAAGGTTTTTCTATTAGGGTTTTACACTGGTGCTCGCGTTTTCATTCTTATTATTATTTGTTCTTTTATCTGGATACCAATTGGCATCTGGATTGGGACTCGACCTAAAATAGCACAAGCTGTACAGCCAATTGCACAAATACTAGCTGCTTTTCCCGCCAACCTGCTCTATGGTCCATTTGCCATTATCGTTATTGCTTGGCAACTAAACTTTGAAATCTGGTGTGCTCCCCTAATGGTCTTAGGCACTCAGTGGTATATATTATTCAATGTAATTGCTGGTGCTTCTGCAATCCCACAAGAATTAAAGCTTGCATCTGATAATCTCCAGTTATCTGGTTGGGCTAAGTGGACAAAATACTTAATTCCTTCTGTTTTTCCGTTCTATGTTACAGGTGCTATTACAGCTGCAGGTGGCTCATGGAATGCAAGCATTGTTGCAGAGGTGATTGACTGGAACCATCAACAATTTAATGCAACAGGCCTAGGTGCTTATATTACAGAAAATACAACCTTAGGTCATATGCCTGAAGTTGCATTAGGTGTTATTGTTATGTGTTTTTGGGTCACTTTAGTTAATCGTTTGTTCTGGCGACGATTATATCGTTATGCTGAAACTCGCTATAAAATGGAGTAAACCATATGAATAACAAACATAGTCAAATGGCTTTAGCAGACACATCGGAAGGGATTATCTCCGTTAGCAATGTTAATAAGGCATTTAAAAATCCAGATAAGCAAGACTTAGTTGTCCTTGAAAAAGTTAATTTTACTTTAAATGAAGGTGAAATTGTTGCTTTACTAGGAAAATCAGGCTCCGGAAAGTCAACGCTCTTAAGAATCATTGCAGGACTTAGTGCACCAACATCAGGTGACGTTCTATACCGAAAACAACCCGTAAAGTCTCCTATTTCTGATATCTCAATGGTATTTCAAAGCTTTGCACTGATGCCTTGGTTGACTGTTTTAGAAAATGTTGAACTTGGTCTTGAAGCAAGGAAAATTCCAAGAAAAGAACGACGTAAACGAGCAATTGATGCCATTGATATGATTGGTTTAGATGGTTTTGAAAATGCATATCCAAAAGAACTATCCGGTGGTATGCGTCAGCGCGTTGGCTTTGCTAGAGCGCTTGTACTAAAACCTGATGTACTTTTAATGGATGAACCCTTCTCTGCACTTGATGTTTTAACAGCCGAAACATTAAGAGAAGATTTATTAGAACTCTGGGACAAAAACAATGATATGAAAGGCATTTTATTTGTCACACATAATATTGAAGAAGCTGTATTAACTGCTGATAGAGTTGTTATTTTTGGCAGCAACCCTGGGTTTATTCGAGGTGAATTAAAAATTGATCTTCCACGACCACGAAATGCTAAAGACTTAGCCGTTGGCAATCTTATTGATGAAGTTTACCGAATGATGACAACTGCTCAAACAAAAGAGCTAGGTGAACGTATGAATCGTCGACGCGCACTTACAATTGCTTATAGATTACCTGATACAGAAATTTCTGAGTTAACTGGACTTCTCTCTGAAATGTATGATATGCAAGAAAAAGGTGCTATTGATCTTCCTGATCTTGCAGACTATGTTCGCCTTGATGTAGATGACTTATTTCCAGTTTTAGAAATACTCTCTGTACTGCAACTTGCACATATTGCAGAAGGTGACATCACAATGACGGAGTTAGGAAAAACTTTTGTTAATGCTGACATTACAGATCGAAAGGTACTTTTTTCTCGCTTATTGCTACAAAATATTCCCCTCGCCCGTCATATCATAAAAGTACTTAAAGAACGTCCAAATAAGCGAGCACACCAAGCGCGATTTTTAACTGAATTAGAAGACTATTTTAGTGAAAAAGAAGCTGAGAGAGTATTTAATACCTTTATTGACTGGGCTCGTTATGCTGAAATCATAGAGTATGACTATAACTCAAAGACTCTAAGTCTTGATGAGACGAACAGTTAACCAATCAATTATTAGCACTATTTATCCTTTAACACTTGTTATTTTTTCCAATATCTGGTATAAATTCGTTCCTTAAAGAATTTTACTTTTATTTGAATAAATTTTGGAGGCTATTATGTCCAGAGTATGTATGGTAACTCAAAAGCGCCCAATGAGCGGCAATAATGTTTCTCATGCGCATAATAAAACAAGACGTCGTTTTTTGCCTAACTTACATACGCACCGCTTTTGGGTAGCAAGTGAAAACTGCTATGTAAAGTTACGTGTTAGTGCAAAAGGCATGCGTATTATCGATAAAAAAGGCATTGATCATGTGCTAGCTGATGTCCGTAGCCGTGGCATCAAAGTATAAGGAGAAAAATTATGCGTGATAAAATTAGATTAGTATCAACTGCTGGCACTGGCCACTTTTATACAACAACAAAAAACAAGCGTACCATGACAGGCAAGCTAGAAATTAAAAAGTTTGACCCGAAAGTTCGTAAACACGTCCTATATAAAGAAGCTAAGATTAAATAAATAAACTTAACTTTCGATTACGCCATAATAAAATAAGAAAAAATGGCGCCCCAAATAGCGAAGTCACTGCACCTAATGGCAATAAGTGCGGCGCTAGTAAGTTTCTTGCAATTGTCTCAGAAGTGATAACTAAAATACCTCCAATTAGCGCACTATGAATTAAAAGATTTTTATGCCTATTCATGCCTAATAGTCTAGCAATGTGTGGCGATACCAGCCCAATAAAGGCCAAAGGTCCTGCCATTGATACAGATAATGCCATAACAACTGATATAAGTATTAAAACTTGAATCAGTAACTGAGAAAAGTCTAACCCTGCTGCTTGTGCATCTACCTCTCCCAAACTCAGCATATCTAATGCTGGGGCAACTCGAAGCATCAATAAGAAACTAATTGATAATATTATGAAATTAAATAACAATAAATACCATGATATTGACTGTATTCCACCCATCAGCCAACTAAGCGTAAAGTGTAGATTATTCTGATTAGAAAAAGTAATAACAAGCATTAATATAGATGAAAAAACTGAAGCTAAAGCAATTCCAGCTAACAACACCCCTGTTGTTTTGCCATTAATGAAGTATTTAGAAACAAAATACATCATCACAAGCACGACAGCTGAACCTAAAGATGCTAGTAATAAAATAATAATATTCTCGCTAAAACCCATCATTGTTGGCATAGAAAAAAACCATAAGCCTAGTACCACCATTAATGATGCACCTGATGAAACACCTAGAACACCTGGATCAGCTAATGGATTTCTTAATAGTCCTTGCATTAGCGCACCAGAAAGTGCAAAGGCAGCACCAGCAAGAAAGGATGCCACTAACAGTGGTAACCGAAGGTATAATACCACCGTCTCTACTATATTAAGTTGATAAGACTGACCATGTACTATTAACTGCTTAAATAAATAAAACAAGTCAGATAAGCTTATTGATACCTCACCTATCTCTAAAAATAAAAAAGCTACGGCCATTATAACTAATAACCAAAAAATAATTAAATGACATGAATATCTCACTTATATTTACTCATTATCAATTGATTTGAATTTGCATTATAATGACTTTTTAAGTAAAGCTCTCTTAAATCAAGCGCAAAAATAGATTATTTAAAAATTTTTCTTGCGAAAGCTGGATAGTCAAGCTATAAAACCATACACTATACAAGATAAACAACAACGTACTTAAATTAAGAGGCAACATGGAAGCAGCGTTTCAATTAAAAGGCCGCCTATTCACACTGAGCGTCTTACAACTAACAAACAATAATATTGATGCCATTGAAAAAGAGCTTGGGAAAAAGAAAGAACAAGCACCAAACTTCTTCAATCATGCGCCTGTTGTTATTGATGTGCTAGACCTTGAAAAAAAAGAAGACCAGTTATTAGATTTTGATCAATTAAATGACGTTTTGAAAAAACATAATTTAATCCCTGTTGGCATTTGTGCAAAAACTAATGCATGGCAAGAGAAAATCAAATCATTAAACTTACCCATTCTAAACGAAGCAAGACTCACAGCCCAACCAAAGCAAGAGAAGTCAGAAAAACAGACAAAAGCCAAACAAGATAACATTAATGATATTGTTAGAGCACAGTACAATAAAAACAGTTTAATTATTGATACTCCAATTCGCTCAGGTCAACAAGTCTACGCATCTGAAGGAGATCTAGTTATCACTTCAACTGTTAGCCCAGGTGCTGAACTTTTAGCTGAAGGGAGTATACATGTTTATGGCACATTAAGAGGACGTGCACTTGCTGGGGTTAATGGAAACTCTGACGCTAGAATTTTTTGTCATCGACTAGAGGCCAACTTAATTTCAATTGCTGGTCAATATCGTTTATTTGAAGATGGTTATCATGGTGAGCAAAATCGCTCACATCAAATATACTTAAAAGATGGACAATTAATGATTTTACCCATTAACTGAATTTAAACATCTAAATAGAGGACTTATAACGTGAGTGAAGTAAGTGAAAAAAAATCTAAAAAAGCTAGGATTATTGTCATCACCTCCGGTAAAGGTGGTGTTGGTAAAACAACGACCAGTGCCGCTTTTGCCTCTGGCCTAGCTCAAAAAGGCAATAAAACAGTTGTCATTGATTTTGATGTTGGCTTAAGAAATCTTGATCTTGTCATGGGCTGTGAGCGACGTGTGGTCTATGATTTTATCAATCTTGTCAATGGCGAATCTAACATTAAGCAAACTTTAATCAAAGATAAACGGATTGATAATTTATACATCCTACCTGCTTCACAAACTCGTGATAAAGATGCTTTAAAACAAGAGGCTGTTGGCAAGATACTTGATGATCTATCAAAAGAATTTGACTATATCGTTTGCGATTCTCCAGCTGGTATTGAAAAAGGTGCGTTTATGGCAATGTACTTTGCAGATGAAGCCATTGTCGTTACTAACCCAGAAGTTTCATCCGTTCGCGACTCTGACCGCATTTTAGGTGTACTCTCAAGTAAAAGCCAACGCGCAGAAAAAGGCCTTGACCCAATTAAAGAGCATTTGCTTTTAACTCGTTACTCACCTGAGAGAGTTAATAATGGCGAAATGCTATCTTTAGAAGATGTAAAAGATATTTTATCAATTCCACTACTTGGCGTTATACCAGAGTCAAAAGCCGTGCTTAAAGCTTCAAATGCAGGAGTACCTGTCATTATGGATAATGAAAGTGACGCAGGCCAAGCTTATTTAGATGCTGTTGAGAGATTTTTAGGACAAGAAAAGCCATTACGCTATATTGATGCTAAAAAGGTTGGCTTATTTAGACGAATGTTTAATAAAGGGGCGAGGGCATAAATAATGGGATTTCTTGACTTATTCCGCCAAAAAGCGAAAAGACAATCTGCTGATATTGCAAAAGAACGCTTACAAATTATTGTTGCTCATCAACGAGCAGAAAGATCAGATAATGAAAATGGGGTTTTAGCCTCACCTGAAATTTTATCAAAATTACAACATGAAATTATGGATGTTATTGCTAAATATGTTAAGGTTGACCGTGAGAAGGTTAATGTTGATGTTGGCAATATTAATGGAAACTCTGTATTAGAGCTTAATGTAACACTACAAGAAAGTTAACTAATACAAAATATAGTTTAGTTACTTTCTAAGCTTTCCTCCTATTAGGATTTTATCCACCCAATCCATTGTTGGATTATAAATTATATCATTTTCATTATCTGTTTTCCAAATAACCAAATCTGCTTTTTTATTGATTTCAATACTTCCAATTTCTTTATCCAGCCCTAAAGCTTGAGCTGCGTTAATCGTAACACCCTGCCAAGCTTCTTTAATTGATAAACCAAATAAAATACAGGCCATATTCACCATTAATGGTAAAGATAAAAATGGCGAACTCCCTGGATTTGCATCCGTTGCTATTGCCATTGGAACCCCTACTTGACGTAATGCCTCAATTGGTGGCTTTTTAGTTTCATTTAAAAAGTAATAAGCACCAGGTAATAAAACTGCCGTTGTAGCACACTCCTTTAAAATTGGAACATCCTTTTCATCTAAATATTCTAGATGGTCAACTGAGTTCGCACCCATCTTAGCTGCAAGCCTTGCTCCACTTTGATCAGATAACTGTTCTGCATGAAGCTTTAATTTAAAGCCTAAATTTTTTGCCTTCTTAAATAAACGTTCTACCTGCTCTGTATTAAATGCAATATACTCACAAAAAGCATCAACAAAAACGGCTAAATTTTCTTTAGCAACATAAGGCAGCACATCATCAATAATAAAATTAATATAAGCATTTCTATTCTCTTTATACTCTAACGGCAAGGTATGTGCGCCTAAAAAAGTTGGAATAATCGTGACTTCATTTTTAGAAGAAAGTACTTGTGCTACTTTCAACATTTTTATTTCTGTCTCGAAGTCTAATCCATAGCCTGATTTGATTTCAAGCGTCGTTATACCTGATTTCATCATCACATCAAGGCGTTTTTGCGCCTGAAACTCAAGCTCATCAATACTTGCTTTGCGCGTTGCTTTTACTGTTGATAGTATGCCTCCTTCTGCTTTGGCAATATCAGCATAACTTACACCATTTAACCGCATAGCAAACTCATCTGAACGATTACCACCATAAATCAAGTGTGTATGACAATCAATTAAGCCTGGCGTTACTAATGCACCTTCTGCATCTAGTCTTTTCTTAGAGTCATCATTTATTTTTTTTGCTAAAGAGATTATTTTACCTGCTTTTATGCCTATATCCGTATTATCCAATAAATCAAATGACTGATTTATCGTTAATACTTTTGCATTTTTTATAATTAGATCAAGCATGGAAAAATCTATTGTATTTAATTAAATAAATCATGATATATTTCACCATAATAACTAATTTGACTAATATGCTGAGCTATTTTTAAAATATCATCTGCAAATAAACGATCTTTTTCATAGAAAGGAACTTCTCGACGAATACGCATATAATATCCCATCAGTTTATCTGATGTTTTAAGCGGTGATTTAAAATCAATCCCCTGACAAGCAGCTAATGTCTCTATTGATAAAATTTGTAATACATTATCACAAATTTGATTTGACTTAACAGCGCCAAATGTCGCCATTGAAACATGATCTTCTTGATTAGCTGATGTTGGTAGTGAATCAACAGATGCTGGATGAGCTAATGTTTTATTTTCACTTGCTAATGCAGATGCTGTTACATGAGCAATCATAAACCCTGAATTAAGCCCAGCATCTCTAACTAGAAATGCAGGCAAACCGCTAAAATTATTGTCCATCAATAATGCAATTCGGCGTTCTGAAATAGCACCAATTTCTGACACTGCCATTGAAATAACATCACTTGCAAATGCAACTGTCTCTGCATGAAAATTACCACCTGAAATCACTTCTCGACTTGCACTTAAAACCAAAGGGTTATCTGAAACAGCATTTGCCTCATGAATAAGATCATCTTCTGCATGTTTTAATTGCTGCCAAATTGCACCCATAACTTGCGGCTGGCATCGTATTGAATAAGGATCTTGAACTTTTGTACATTCTTGCTGGTGTGACAATAGGATTTCACTTCCTTCAATTAGTTTAAATACTGCATGAGAAAAAACCATTTGCCCTTGTAATTTTTTAATCTTGGCAATTGCAGGATGAAATGGTTTAATACTACTTGCTGTTGAATCAAGCGTTAATGTGCCAGCAATCGTTGCAACAGAAAAATTACGCTGCGCTTTAATTAAACCCATTAATGCTATACCAGCTGAAGCTTGTGTACCATTAATTAATGCTAACCCTTCTTTTTCTTCTAAATTAAGGGGTGCTATATCTAAACCTGCAAAAACATTTGCAGTTGGGACTGTTTTACCTTGATAGTGAACTTTTCCTTCACCAATTAATGGCAGTGATAAATGTGCTAACGGGGCTAAATCACCAGATGCACCAACCGACCCTTGAGACGGAATATCCGCATAAATTTTTTGATTATAGAAAAAAATCAAACGATCAACCAACGCTCTTGAAACACCAGAATAGCCTTGAGCAAGACTATTAATTTTTAGCAATAATATTAACTTAACTGTATCAACATCCAAAGACTTCCCAACACCTGCTGCATGCGATAGAATCAAACGTTTTTGCAGTTGTTTTAATTCATCTTTTCCAATTTTTTTGTTTGCTAAAACACCAAACCCCGTATTGACACCATAAATTGTTTTGCCTTCAGATAGTAATGATTTGAGCGTTTGATTTGCATCATCTATTTTTTGATAAGCACTATCTGCTAATTTAATTTTACGATCATTTTGAATTAAATGACGAATACTCTCTAAGTCTAGACTTCCAGGAATAAGTATAAATGGTAACATGTAGAATATATCCCTTTTTATTTTAATTAATCATTGGAAGTGATAAGTTCATCTTTTTAGCACAATCAATTGCAAGTTGATAGCCGCTATCTGCATGGCGCATAACACCAGTTGCTGGATCATTGGTTAAAACACACCTAAGTTGCTCTTCTGCGCGTTTAGTTCCATCTGCGACAATCACCATCCCCGCATGCTGTGAAAAGCCCATACCAACACCCCCTCCATGGTGAAAGCTTACCCAAGTTGCACCTGATGCTGTATTTAATAATGCATTTAATAAAGGCCAATCAGAAACACAGTCTGAGCCATCTTTCATGCCTTCTGTTTCACGATTAGGGCTTGCTACTGAACCTGAATCTAAATGATCACGTCCAATTACAATCGGTGCTTTTAATTCTCCAGTTCTAACCATCTCATTAAATGCCAAACCTAATTTTGCTCTATCTCCTAAACCAACCCAACAAATTCTAGCAGGCAGGCCTTGAAACTGAATTTTTTCTCTTGCCATATCAAGCCAGTGATGAAGATGTTGATCATCTGATAGTATTTCTTTTACTTTTTGATCTGTTTTATAAATATCTTCTGGATCTCCTGATAATGCAACCCAACGAAAAGGCCCAACACCCCGACAAAATAGCGGCCGAATATAATTTGGTACAAACCCATTAAAATCAAATGCATTTTTTAAACCTGCCTCATAAGCCATTTGTCGAATATTATTACCATAATCAAACGTTGGCACTCCTTGATCAAATAAATCACACATTGCTTTTACATGAACTTTCATAGAGTCTTTGGCTGCTTTTATAACGGTTTCAGGCGCCTCTTTTCTTAATCTTTCTGCTTTTTCTAAACTCCAACCAACTGGCAAATAACCATTGAGTGGGTCGTGTGCACTTGTTTGGTCAGTTAGCGCATCTGGCCTAATACCGCGTTTAACTATTTCTGGCAAAATCTCAGCTTGATTACCTAAAAGTGCTATTGATATTGCTTTTTTGTCCTGTTTTGCTTGGGTTAGCATCTCAAGTGCATGATCCAAATTATCTGCTTTATAGTCAAGATACCCCGTTTTAAGACGAAAATCGATACGTGATGAGTCACATTCAATTACAAGCATACTTGCACCTGCTAAAGTGCTTGCAAGTGGTTGAGCTCCTCCCATACCCCCTAAACCTGCAGTTAAAATCCAACGACCTGCTAGATCTCCTTGATAATGCTGTCTTGCCATTTCAACAAATGTTTCATAGGTTCCTTGTATAATCCCTTGTGAACCAATATAAATCCAAGAGCCTGCTGTCATTTGTCCATACATCATTAAACCTTGTCGATCTAATTTATGAAAGGTATCCCAGTTTGCCCAGTTAGGTACGATATTAGAGTTTGCAATCAAAATACGAGGACTTGTTTTTGTTGTTTTAAATATACCAACTGGTTTGCCTGATTGAATAAGTAAGGTCTCATCATCATCTAAATTCTTTAATGACGTTATTATTTTCTCATAGCAATCCCAGTTTCTAGCTGCTTTTCCAATCCCACCATAAACAATTAACTTTTCTGGATACTCTGCAACCTCTGCATCAAGATTATTCATAAGCATTCTTAGTGCTGCTTCTGCTTGCCAATTTTTACAAGTTAAGGCCTCTCCTCTTGGTGCTTTAATGTACTTAGTTGCTGTTTTTTCAGTTAAAATACTTTTTGAATCAACTACATCATCCATAATAAACTCCTTGAAAATTTAGCATTTAAATTTATGCCATTAGAAACGTGTGTATTAAATTCGCTGCCAACTTTGAACTTCGCCCATCAATATCAAACCTTGGTGATAATTCAGCAACATCTATACCAACTACTTGATTGGATTGTTTTAAGTATTTTAATGCTTCTAGTACATAATAAGCATCAACACCTAAAGCTTGAGGGGCGCTAACGCCAGGAGCAATTGATGCATGAAAGACATCTAAACATACTGTAACATAAATTTTTGCATGTTGATTAACTATCTTTTTAATTAAACTTAAGTCAAATGGATCCTTTTTTATATCTTCAGCCACTTGAATTGTCACATGATGTGCTTTTGCATACTCAAATAATTTTTTAGTATTAGCGGACGGTTGAACACCCAGACAATAATAATGAAATGGACGATTCATTTGCTTTAAGTACTCTGATATTTGATAAAATGGTGTACCTGATGATGCATCCTTGCCATTGACTAGTGTTCGTAAATCAAGATGAGCATCAAAATTAATAATAGCAACTTCTTCATTCATTTCATAAGCTTTATCTATGCCTAAATAATGCCCCCAAGCAATTTCATGGCCTCCACCCAAACCAACCGGTAATAGTCCTTGCTTAATAATTTTTACAACCTGTTCAGAAAAAAGTGCTTGAGATGCTTCTAAATTTCCATCTAGGCATAAAATGTCACCAAAATCATAGATGCCTATTTCCTTTGATACTGCTAAACTAGATAAAGAATGCCTTATACTATCTGGCGCTTCTCTTGCACCAATACGCCCTAGATTTCTCCTAACGCCTTCATCTGATTTAAAACCAAGTAAACCATAACCTTTTTTTAAAAATGTATCTTCTATCTGTCCAATTAAGACATTTTGATAAACATATTCGACAAGGTCTTTATCTCCCATACCTTGCCATAAATTTAAGTTTTTTGTTTTCTGGTACAAAGAAACACCTACTTCATATCACCATACCAGCGGCGGCATTTTGGTCTAAATAAAATCAAAAGGCCTACAATATTTAATAGCATTTGTAGCGCCACCAGCATTACATTCAAGGCATGATTATAATATGGCACTAGCATAAAAATTAACAAGACATACCAAATGATTATTAATAATACATAAAGGTATTTAGCCCACAGCTTTCCCTTATTAAGCAGGTAAATCAAAACTGCAAACACAATATAGGCAATAACGTCGCTTAAATGAAAGCTTGATGCTTCACGAAGGATGCTTCCCGATGAATACATATCCAACACCCCTAAAGCAATACTTAAAATAAATAGCCAAACAGCAACTGTAACACCACTTGGTTTTTTTAAACTTTCCATATGCTATCCCTTACTTAGATTCTCTATTTTATATTATCAAGCTATAAGGCTACTTATTTAGCTGTTAACTTTGATAGCAGACGATCTGCCATTGGTTTAGCATCTTTACATGATACTAGTTTATCATATGCCATTGTCATTGTACTTGATGACGGTGTAAAGCTAGAAACATAGTCAGAAATAGCGTTAGTTCCACCTTTAGCTAAAGACATCATTTTATCTTGAGAAAGATCAGGCAACATGCAGTTATTTACAAAATTGCTCCACATGATTTGATCCTGCTTATCTGCTATGCCTAAATTAATTAACTTATCAACATACTGGCCGCTATTTTGATTGGCTGAATTAATTGCACCACTTGCACTACTAATGTCAAAAGCATAAGCGTTACTTATTAAAGCGAGGCCAAGACCTAAAGCCACATGTTTTAAAATATAATTCATGATCAACTCCTTTTTAATCAATCAACTCTAGTGTAAATAATATTATTCAATTAATCCATTAAGATACTATTGATTAATTATATTTATCTAATCAATAGCACAGGTTTTAACAAATGTTAATGCATTTTGATAATTACTATCATTTCCTGTTACTGCAGCATGGTATGCTTTTTCAACAAACTCTGTTACTAAGCCTTTTTTTCCTTGATTAATTAATTGATCATTCAAACTTCTAATGGATGCTACTTCAACTGCAGTACCACAAACAAATGCCTCATCTGCTTGAGTCACATCTTCTGGTCTAAACTTCGTTTCTATAACCTCATAACCCTTTGAACGTAAAATATCCATGATGGTATTTCTAGTAATACCAACAAGTATCGTCCCTTCTTCTGTTGTTAAAACTTGATTGCCTTTAACAATAAATATATTAGCTGCGGATGCTTCTGCAACATAACCATCTGAGTCTAGCATTAAGACTTCATGGTATTTTTGAGAGTTAGATGAAAGTTTAGATAAAAGGCTATTAACATAATGACCACAAATTTTTGCATCCGCAACGGTTGATTTTGGATGAATACGAATATAATCACTAATAACCATATCAATTTGATCACTGGCTAAGTACTTCCCCCACGGCCAACAAGCAATTGCAACTTCAACTGGCGTTTCTTTTAGTGGCACAACACCAAGTTGGTAATAACCATAAAAGGCTACCGGACGTATATAGCCTTCTTCAAGCTGATTATCATAAACCGTCTGACAAACTGCCTCTTCTAGTTCTTCTTGACTATAAGGAATGTCCATTCCCAAAGCATTTGCTGAATAATAAAAACGCGCCATATGCTCTTTCAATTTAAAAATAGCTGGCCCTTGGTTTGTTTTATAAACTCGAATACCTTCAAATATACCACTGCCATAATGAAGACCATGAGATAAAATATGTACTTTTGATTCATGCCAAGGCACTAAGCTTCCATTATGCCAAATACTATCCATTTCTGTCATGCTACTATACCTTTTTAAAAATAATCTTTAAACTCTAAGGCAATCAGTCTAAATCTTTCTTAACTAAAAGGCAAAAAAAAAGCCCATAAAAATGGGCTTTTTAAAGTTCAACCATACATGAAAAAGCATGGGGAAAAGAACACGATTACATCATGCCGCCCATTCCACCCATACCGCCCATGCCACCCATAGCACTCATATCTGGAGCTGATTTTTCTTCAGGGATTTCAGCAACCATTGCTTCAGTCGTAATCATTAAACCTGCAATAGATGCTGCATTTTGAATGGCTGAACGTGTTACTTTAGTTGGGTCAATAATACCTGCTTCAACCATATCACAGTACTCACCTGTTGCAGCATTAAAGCCAAAATTACCCTCACCTTTTGCAACCGCATCAACAACTACAGACGCTTCACCGCCTGCGTTTGTTACGATTTGACGTAATGGTGATTCCATTGCACGACGTAAAATTGAAATACCATGCGTTTGATCTTCATTATCGCCTGTAAGATTATCTAAAGCTGAAATTGCACGAATTAGAGCAACGCCACCACCAGGGACAACACCTTCTTCTACTGCTGCACGAGTTGCATGAAGTGCATCATCAACACGATCTTTTTTCTCTTTCATCTCAACTTCAGTTACAGCACCAACTTTAATAACTGCAACACCGCCAGCTAATTTAGCTAAACGCTCTTGAAGTTTTTCACGATCATAATCAGAAGATGCTTCTTCAATTTGAGAACGAATTTGTGCTACACGATTTTCAATCGCGCCAGTTTCACCAGCACCGTCAATTACGGTTGTTTCTTCTTTCGTTACTTGAATTCGCTTAGCTGTACCTAAATGCTCTAATGTTGTTTTTTCTAACGTTAAACCAACCTCTTCAGAGATCACAGTAGCACCCGTTAAAATCGCAATGTCTTCAAGCATTGCTTTACGACGATCACCAAAACCAGGTGCTTTTACAGCAACAACTTTCACAATACCACGAATATTATTAACAACAAGTGTTGCTAGTGCTTCACCTTCAACATCTTCAGCAATAATCATTAATGGCTTACCAGATTTTGCAACATTTTCTAGTACTGGTAATAAATCACGAATATTTGAGATCTTTTTATCGACTAATAAGATATATGGTGACTCATGTTCAGCTGTCATATTTTGCTGATTTGTAACAAAATAAGGAGATAGATAACCACGATCAAACTGCATACCTTCAACAACGTCTAGTTGATCTTCGAAGCCTGAGCCTTCTTCTACAGTAATAACACCCTCTTTACCTACTTTTTCCATTGCCTCAGCAATCAAACGACCAATTGTTTCATCTGCATTTGCTGAAATAGTACCAACCTGAGCAATTGATTTTGTATCATCACAATCTTGTGAATTCTTTTTCAGTTGCGCAACAACTGCTTGAACTGCTTTATCAATACCACGCTTAAGATCCATTGGGTTCATACCAGCAGCAACTGACTTTAAACCTTCAACTAAAATTGATTGTGCTAATACTGTCGCAGTTGTTGTACCATCACCTGCAATGTCATTCGTTTGAGAGGCAACTTCTTTAACCATTTGCGCACCCATATTTTCAAACTTGTCTTTAAGCTCGATTTCTTTAGCAACAGAAACACCATCTTTAGTAATCGTTGGCGCACCAAATGATTTTTCTAACACAACATTACGTCCTTTTGGACCTAATGTCACCCTAACTGCATTTGCTAATACATTTACGCCTTCTAGCATACCTTTACGCGCACCGTCAGAAAACTTAACTTCTTTTGCACTCATTTTTAAATTCCTCTTTAAATTTTTTTAAACTTAAACTAATTTCAATCTTCTTATGCTGTTGCTGCTTCTTTAACAACAACACCCATAATATCTTCTTCACGCATCACTAAATATTCTTCGCCATCAAGTTTAACTTCAGTGCCTGAATATTTGCCATATAAAACGATATCACCGACTTTTACATCTAATGGACGTGTTGTGCCATCAGCAAGCACTTTACCATTACCTACTGCAATGACTTCACCTGTTACTGGCTTTTCAGTTGCACTACCTGGTAAAACCAAACCTGCTGCTGTTGTTGTCTCTTCTTCTGCACGACGAACTAATACACGATCATGTAATGGACGAATACTCATTAATTATTTCCTCCTATGAGTTTTATCAATCACTTATATGAATAACTATTTTTCCTAAAAAAATAGTCATCTAAGTTGTTCTGCAAATCCTATATAGGGGCATAAATTATCTTTTCAAGTCAAATCGTGTTTTTTTTTGAATTTTTTTATCTTTAAAAATAGACATTGCTCTTAGCTATATTGCAACAAAATGCCAATAAAAATAACAAGCCCTACCCAGTTATTACTGGAAAATGCGTTGATACAACTATCAATATCGCGCTTTCGATATTGATAGTACTGCAAAACAAATAAAACTTCACTTAACACTAGGCTAATATAATAAACAACTGAAAATTGCTCTAAGATACCCACAAAACATAAGGTTAATAAAAATACTTGCTGCAGTAAAATAATAATAACAATATCATAACGTCCAAATGTAACTGCTGATGACTTAAGCCCAAGTTTTATATCATAAGGCTTATCTGCAATTGCATAAATGGTATCGTATGCTAAAGTCCAAATAATTGCAGAGGCGTATAACAAAAAAATTTCAAGTGGGATGGTGTTAATACTCGCAGTTGCTGCCATTAAAACACCATAACTATAAGCCATGCCCAATATTAGCTGAGGTAAAGCAAAAAAACGCTTACAAAAAGGGTAAAATATTGTTAAAGCCAATGCACCAAATGATAAATAAACCGTTAGTTTATTTAAAAATAAGACAAGCATAAAAGCAATTAAGCCTAATATCGTAAATAAAATCCATGCACCTCCTGATTTAATGACACCCGATGTTAAGGGCCTATTTTCAGTTCTTTTAACAAAGCAGTCATACTCTTTGTCTGATAAGTCATTAATAATACACCCCAAAGTTCTAACTAGAATTACACCTAATGTAAAAATAATGAGTAAATACCATGCGGGGGCACCTTTACTTACAATCCACAATGCCCAGTAGGTTGGCCACAATAATAATAAAATTGGCGCAGGTCGGTGAAAGCGCATCAATATCATGTAAGCTTTTATTTGCTGATTCATGTGGGCTTCTCTTCTAAGCCTCAAAGTGAATAATTTGTTTAAAAAAATAAGGCAAAAAATATTCTTCTATCATTAAGGCATAAATATTATTTAAATAAAAAACTGAATTACGGGCAATTATAATTTCACTATGATCACTCATCAAATTATTAGGAAGCTCTAATGTTTCTAATTCATCAAATTTACATACTCTAAACAAAAAATCACTACGCGTAACATTTGGATCTATAAATAAAAGTTGTTCACCAATTGAACGTGATTTTAAATTAGTTAATTCAATTTCATACGCTCTAAAAGTAACTTCAGGCACAACAACACGACCAATGATTAATGCCTTCTGATTATTCATATGACTAATAACTCTTTGCCACCCCTTCTCTGAATTACTATTAAGACGTTTTTTCTCAAAATCATCTAAATGCATATCATTATGGCTTAATAGTTGAATATTCCATTGTGGCATAAGCTCACGTAAACGAGGGCTTAACTTTTGTGTCTGTTGTAACCACTTCACATATAATGGATCTTTAATGGGTAAACTAGACTGCCAAAGCATTTAACTTACTCTTTAGTTTTTCTTACATCAAATATTTTATTGTGCGCATTATCCCATAATCATAGCTACTTAGCACTTAAATTTTTAGCGAGAAAATCGTATACTGGCAAACTATTTCAATCTTAAAAATCGTAATAAAGGGATCGCTATGCGCCTAAACCAAAGAAATAACAATGAATTAAGACCTATCAATATCCAAAGAAATTTCACAAAACATGCTGAAGGCTCTGTTTTAATTTCTTTTGGTGAAACAAAAGTTTTATGTAATGCCTCTGTTATTAAAGGAGTACCAAAGTTTCTAAAAGATAGTGGTTCTGGCTGGATTACTGCAGAATATGGCATGCTACCTCGATCAACTCATGATCGAATGCCAAGAGAAGCAGCCAAAGGTAAACAATCGGGAAGAACACAAGAAATTCAACGTCTAATTGGTAGATCTCTAAGAGCTGCAGTTGATTTAACACAACTAGGAGAATATACCATTACCATTGACTGTGATGTCATTCAGGCAGATGGTGGCACAAGAACCGCTGCCATATCTGGTGCTTGTGTTGCTTTACATGATGCAATTAACTATATGAAAACACACAAACTTATTTCTACAGATGCCAATCCATTTAAAATGCATATTGCTGCTGTGTCTGTCGGCATCCATAATGATAAAGCCATATTAGACTTAGATTATTCAGAAGACTCTTCTGCTCAAACAGATATGAACGTTGTGCTAAGCGAACAAGGAAATATCATTGAAATTCAAGGAACTGCTGAAGAAAGTCCTTTCAGTGAAACGGAGTTTCAACAAATGTTTAGTCTAGCAAAATCTGGCATTAAATCAATTTTAGAGCATCAATTACAAGCACTTGCACAATAATTATACACTTTTCTTTACAAATCTAACATTCACTTCTAAAGTTAAACTGACTTTACAATCAAACATAACGGAGAGCTTAACAATGAAATTAATTAATTTTTTAGCTTTATTATTAATTGTTATTGGTGGTATTAACTGGCTACTGGTCGGTTTATTTAAGCTGAATCTAGTTGTTGCAATTTTTGGTGGTCTTCCATGGCTTGTAACACTTATCTATATCTTAGTTGGTGTCTCAGCCATTTACGCCATTTCATTTTTCAAGAAAGTTAGTAAATAATACTTACTTAACTTTCTTCCAATCTATAGCTTTATGCGCACTTTAACAATGTTAGTCATGAGTTAACGTGTGTTTTTTTAATATCCGCCGAATGTATTTTACTTTATAAAATAAGCTCCAAAGTCACATACTTATTCAAAAACTAGATCTATACTTAAAGCTACTACGGAGTAGGAGTACTTAAGTGACAAAATTACAAACACTATGGCTTATAACTGATAATCAACATATGATAAGTATCATTACTCAGTTTACATCTAAATATAACATTAAGGTTATAGACAAACAGCAAGTCAGAAACTTAACTAAAATACCGACAGACCCACTTGATGCTATATTAATTGGTTCAGACTTAACTGTTGATTTTTTTAATCATATGTTAAACACTAATATACTTGATATACCGCCTGTTATTTACTTATATCATCAAGCAGATGAAAATCAGTTGGATGCACAGTTTCAAACAAAAATCAATGACTCGCTTAATTTAGATAAACTAACACAAGTTGGCTTTGAAAGAGCATTATCAAACATTACTGAAAAGCATCACATGCTAATGGAACTTAATACTCAAATAAACCTACTAAAAAATTTGACTGGTTCTTTTGGAAAAAAAGAAGCGATAGGTTACTGTGAAAATACAAGTAATCATGAAATTTTGAGCATTAAAGAATTAATTAAGGAAAATAAGCTACTAATAGAGAAAGTTTACCAACAAAATGAAGCACTAAAACAATTAGCTCGAAATGATGTATTAACTGACATTCCTAACCGTCGTAGCTTTGAAGAGACATTAACAAGTCTTTTATCTCATGCACAACGACATGGACATATTTTAGCTATCTTGTTTATTGATTTAGATAAATTCAAAAACGTTAATGATACTTTAGGGCACCATATTGGTGATGCATTGCTTCAATCTGTTACAAGGCGCTTAAAAAAATGCTTACGAAAAGGAGACTTTGTTGCACGAATTGGCGGCGATGAGTTTGCTGTTATTTTACATGAGTTAAAAAGCACACACGCCGCTGGTATTGTTGCTTGGAAAATTATTGAAGAATTAGACAAAGCTTATACCTTAGAAGGACATACCGTTAATATTGGCGCAAGCATTGGCATCTCATGTTATCCAACGATCAGTGGCTCTATGGATGATTTAGTAAAAAGTGCTGATATTGCCATGTATCAAGCCAAGGCATCGAAAGAAAACAAATATGAATATGCAACCCAAACGCTACAGAAAGATCATGTCAAACGATTAGAAATTGAAACGGAATTAAGATATGCAATTGATAGAAATGAACTAACTATGGCCTATCAACCCATATTTACGCTTCCAACATGCCAACTTCATGGGTTTGAAGCACTGATTAGATGGAACAATCAAAAGCTTGGATCTATCATGCCTGATCAATTTATACCCATTGCTGAAGAAAGTGGCATTATTCACTCATTAGGTCAGTGGATTTTTGAAGCTGTTTGCAAGCAAATTGCTTCATGGCAAGACTCTAAATATTTTAATTATCATATTTCAATTAACTTATCACCTGTCCAACTTTCTGAAGAAGCTCTATTTATGATGATTAATGATATCATCCAAAAGTATCAACTACCTTATAACATTTTTGAGTTTGAAATTACTGAAATGGCTATTATGCAGCATGGAAGCACCATGCTTGATAAGCTTCATAAGCTAGGCACATCTCATGCATTAGATGACTTTGGTACTGGCTACTCTTCAATTTCTCATCTAAAGTATTTACCAATTAAAACCATTAAAATTGATAAAACATTTATCCAAGGCCTTGGTGTTGAAGAATCTGATAACGGCATTGTATCTTCACTAATTGCCCTTGCTAGAAAAATGGGGCTAAAAGTTGTAGCTGAAGGCGTTGAAAACAAAGCTCAATTAAACACATTAATTTCAGAAAAATGTGATTTGGCTCAAGGCTTCTATTTTTCAAAACCATTAACACCTGACGATGCCTTTCAACTTATTCAGTCCTCTCAAACGACAATGATTAATAAAACACAATTTTAAAAGCACTCATAATAAAACTTATCTTAAGACTCTGACTTATTAATAACAATTTTCCATAATAAGCAGTATAATATTTTTTATTCAGCTTAAATTAAAACACAATTTAGGGACCCTAAAAGTGACTGCCTATTTAATTAAAAATGCTAAAATTGTTAATGAAGGAAAGTCTTATTTATCTGACATTAAAATTAAAAATGGCAGAATTGAAGCCATTGCACCTAATATCACATCAAGTCATGCAACCATTATTGATGCACTGGGTAAATATCTAATACCAGGCATGATTGATGATCAAGTACACTTTAGAGAGCCTGGCCTTACACATAAAGGTGATATTCAGAGTGAATCAAAAGCAGCCATTGCAGGTGGTATTACATCTTATATGGAAATGCCTAATGTTAATCCACCTACACTTGATATGAAAGCAATTGAAGATAAATTAGATCGAGCTAAATATAAATCACTTGCAAATTACGCATTTTATCTTGGCGCTAGTAATGACAATTTAGAAGCAATCAAAAGTGCCAATCCTAAAAAAATCGCTGGTGTTAAAGTTTTTATGGGCGCATCAACTGGTAATATGCTAGTTAATAATGAAAAAGTACTTAATGACATCTTTGCCTATAGCCCAACACTGATTGCAACACACTGTGAAGACACACCAATAATTGAAGCAAATGAGAAAGCATATAAAGAAAAATATGGTGAGGATATCCCATTTCATTATCATAAAGATATTCGCTCTGAAGCTGCCTGCTACAAATCATCTTCTTTAGCAGTTAAGCTTGCTAAAAAACATAACTCACGCCTTCACGTGCTTCATTTGACAACAGCAAAAGAAATGGAACTTTTTGATAATTCTATTCCGCTTGAAGAAAAAAGAATTACAGCAGAAGCTTGCGTTCATCATTTATTTTTTTCTGATAATGACTATGAGCAAAAAGGCAGTTTAATTAAGTGCAACCCATCAATTAAAACGTTAGAGGATAGAGATACCTTAAGAGATGCTGTCAAAAGTAATAAAATTGATATCATAGCGACAGATCATGCACCACATACAAGAGATGAAAAAAATAATTCTTATTTTAACGCTCCTGCGGGGCTTCCTTTAGTACAGCATGCCCTACCTTCGCTGTTTGAACTGATGCACCAAGGTGTTTTTAGCATTGAAGAGATTGTTCAAAAAACAGCCCATAACCCTGCTATTGTTTATCAAGTAAAAGATAGAGGCTTTATCCGTGAAGGCTATTATGCAGACCTTGTATTAGTAGATCCTGATAAAGTGCAAACAGTAACTGATGGGTCATGCTTTTATAAATGCCAATGGTCACCATTTTCTCATCTAGACTTACATGGCACGGTTCAAATGACGATGGTTAATGGCGAATTGCTTTATCTTAATGGTAAATTTATTTACGAAACACCTGGCATGGCACTTGAATTTGATCGCTAAAGCCTCCATTTGCGATCAGTATAATTATTTTGCAAAAGGCGAACAACATATGGATCTAGCAGACATTGATTTTTCTTCATTAATACATATTCAGCGCGGCATTGAGCGTGAGGCATTAAGAATAACCTCAACAGGGAAAGTTGCTCAATCTAAGCATAGCATCAATTTAGGTGAAAAATTAACTCATCCTAATATTACCGTTGACTACTCTGAAGGCCTACTTGAAGTTATTACTGAACCTTTTGAAGGCTATGATTCATTATTTGATAGCTTAAGCACTTATGTAAGCTTTACATCCCAACAACTTGAAAACAATGAACTACTTTGGCCTATGAGTATGCCGCCAGTAACCAATGAAAATGAGATTTTAATTGCTCAGTTTGGTCGTTCTAACTCAGCTAAGATGAAAGAAGTTTATCGAGAAGGTCTTGCTAATCGCTATGGTAAAATTATGCAAATTATTGCAGGCATTCATTATAATTTCTCATTTCCTGATATTTTTTTAAATCAGTTAATGCCTGAAGATCCTGATACCAACCATACACTACAGTACTATAAAAATAAATTTTATTTTCGACTCATTCGTAAGTTTTATCAGAACTCCTGGTTACTACCTTACCTTTTTGGCGCAACACCACTAATCGCAAAAACTTCTATTTTAGATCAACATAACCTCAATCATTTTGACAATCAATACTATTTTGATGAATTTGCAACTTGTTTAAGAATGAGTGAATTTGGTTATCAAAGTCATGCTCAAAAAGATCTTAATATCTCTTATCGAGATATTAAAAGTTATGTTTCTGACTTAGTCAAAGCAACGCAAGTGCCTTATCCAGACTATACTAAAATTGGTGTATTAAATAAAAACTATGGCTATAACCAGTTAAATGACTGTATTCTACAAATTGAAAATGAATACTATAACCCAATTCGCCCTAAGCAGATTGTCCATCGATGCGAACGCCCTGCTTGTGCCTTATCAAAGCGAGGCGTCTCTTATATTGAGTTACGCACCTTAGATATTAACCCTTTTACCCCTTTAGGCATTGATTTAGAAACAGCTTATTTTATTGATGTCTTTTTTACTTATTGCCTGTTAGCTGAAGCACCTATTTATTCAAAATCTATGATTCAGACCGCTAAAGAAAACTTTGCCTTAAGTGCAATGAAAGGGCGAAAACCCAATTTAATTTTAAATCGAAATAATCAGTCTATTTCACTAACTGATTGGGCAGAGATGATTTTAGATAAATGCTTAAATATTGCCAAGCGCTTTGATGAAATTGATCAATCAGATCATTACCAAAAGGCAGTTATTAAACAAATAAAGAAAGTTAAAAACTCAACGCTAACACCTTCAGCACAGTTAATCAATACTATTCAAACCAGTAAAAAATCAACTGAAGAATGGATGTTAAATCAAGCTAAAGCCCATAATCAAGCGTTCAAAAATCATGATATCTCCTTAGCAACATTAGCTAAACTAAAACGAGAAGTTTCTGATTCTATTGAGGCTTTAAAACTATTAGAGAATAAAGAAGAAGGCGCGTTTGAATCTTATATTCAACGGTATTATGCATCAGTTTGTCGTTGACTGAAGCTAGAGTTTACTCATTATTGGTTGGCTTGTTACAGTTTTGTCTTTTTTTGTATTTTCATAAGATAAAAATAATTTCTTTGCTTCTTCAAGCCCTTCTTTAGGGTCATTATATCCTGCTTTTTTATATTCTTCTATTTGAAGTCTAGAAGCAAACTCATAGTCTAGCTTTTCCTGATTTTTAAGGTAATTAGAATTAGTTTTTTTATCTAAACTACTTAATGTATTAAGCTCATTAGCTAAACGACTTAATTCTTCATTACTCATATTTTTAGTTGCTTGAGTATCAAAGCTTTCTTCTTTTTTAAATTTTTTTTTGTCATCAGGGGTAAAGATTTTTGAACCGCAGCCTTGACTTAACTTACGAATTACATTCAATGAATCCTGGACATTGGAAGTATCTTGATGGTTTCTAATGACAACATTACTAAAGTGACCATCACTATGACAGATCACATTGATTGGCTTTTCATTATTTTTAGATTCATCAAATATATCTGTTAATGCTTTTGCTGGATTTGCCTCCAACTTACTTTTAGGTAGTAAATGTAAATTACTATTTTGAATTTTATCGTGACTTAAGCAATTAACAATTGCACATGAGTGTGGAATATTTTGATTATCAATAGCAGTCAAAAACTTAGTTAACTTTTCTTTAATGCTAGCTATCTTAGCAGGCACTTCTTCAGGTAACCGATTTAGCGCTTCTTTAACTTTTTTTTCTGACGCTTCAGACATCCTTATTTTATCATGGAGATAGCCTGATCTAACTGCTGTATATTTACACTGTAAGCTACCTAAGCTATTATCATCTTCAATTGATTGAATAACCGCTTGCCAACCAGCTTCTTTAGCTTTCTTTTCATCACTTATATAATTTTCAGATAAAGCACGGCCAATTGAAATTAACAAACAGGCATTATTACCACCACCGCCATTATTTATCAACTCTGCTGTTACAGTCATATACAAGCCCCAGTAAAATCATGATCAAATAACACTCATCATAACATAAAAAAATTAATATGAATTAAATGTTTTGCAGCTCTTTTTTATTTGTGCAATAAACGATTAGAGTAGATTAATCTTAATTATTGATTTATAAAATAAAATTATTTATAAAATATGAAATATATTATTATTAAATTTCACTATTCATAGTGAGTCCACATTCTAATTATTTTGACTATATTAATATCTTCTAATACTTGATAGACTAGTCGATGTTGAATATTAATTCGACGAGAATAGGCACCCAAAAGATCACCAACTAACTGTTCATAAGGAGGTGGCTTTTGAAGTGGGTCTTTTTCTAGTATATTTAAAAGATCTTTTACTTTTTTTTGTAAATTTGATTGTTTAATCTTTTTAGCATCCTTAATTGCTTGCTTTGTATAAACTAATTTATACATTACAAGTCCACTGAATCTTCACAATCATCAACATCTGCCTCTAAGCCCTCTTTAATACTTTCTCTCATACCCTTAATTGACAAAAGGTATAATGTTTCATTAATCGCACGCCAATCTTCTTCAGAAATTAAAATGGCATTATTTCTTTTACCATTAATCTGTACTGGTTCATGATTAGCATTGACTTGGTCAATTAGATTATAAATATCTTGGCGTGCTTGCGTTGCATTTAGAGATTTCATAATGCATCTCCTTATCCAGTTATCATATACTAATATTATAACGTTCGTTTTAACGTACGTCAAATCTAGAATAATCACTGAATATAGCGATCAAGCTTACGATAACTAAGGGCTTCTGTGATATGCGGAATCTCAATTAATTTAGAATCAACTAAATCTGCAATCGTTCGAGAGACTTTTAAAATACGATGGTAAGCTCTTGCTGATAAACTTAAACGTTCCATTGCTTGATCTAAAAGTTTTGCTTCTTTTGACTGTAAGTGACAAATCTGATCAATTAGCTTGCCACTTAATTGACTATTGGTACAACCCTGACGCTCAATCTGTCGATTATAAGTTATACTCACTCGTTCTCTAATTACTTGACTTGTCTCATAAGTTTTTGTCTGATTGGATAATAAACCTTTGGGTAAATCAGGCACTTCAATATGTAAATCAATGCGATCGAGCAAAGGGCCTGATAATTTAGATTGATAACGCTTTATTTGATGCTCTGTACAACTACAATTTCTCTGCATAGAACCTAAATAACCACAAGGGCATGGATTCATTGCAGCAATTAATTGAAACTTTGCTGGAAACTCTGCATTTCGATTAGCTCTTGATATGGTTATTTTTCCAGACTCTAACGGTTCACGTAATACCTCTAATACGCTTCTGTCATATTCAGGTAATTCATCTAAAAATAAAACACCATAGTGAGCAAGTGAAATCTCCCCCGGTCTTGGTTGTGAGCCACCCCCAACTAATGCAACAGCAGATATTGTATGATGAGGTGATCTAAAGGGACGCATAAAGAATCGATCGGCTACTTTGTGCGCACCGTTAATTGAGTGAATGGATGCGCTTTCTATTGCTTCTGGCTCAGTTAATGGTGGTAGAATGCTATTCAAGCGACTTGCTAGCATTGTTTTACCTGTACCAGGTGGCCCCATTAATAACATATTATGGCGACCTGATGCTGATATTTCTAATGCGCGACGTGCTTGTACTTGCCCTTTTACATCTGATAAATCAAGCTTATTATCATAATAAGGCATCTGACTACGAGACTTTACTTGACATAATGGATTGATCTTTTCAATATGCTCAATGACTTCAACTAAATTAGATGCCTTATAGGCGACTAAATTTTTAACTAATGATACATCATGTGAGTTTTGCTTTGGAATCACTAACTGATGACCTGCTTGATAGGTTGCAAGTGCAAATGGTAACACACCTCTAATTGCTCTTAGCTGACCGCCTAAAGCCAGCTCACCTGCAAACTCATAATTATTTAAAATCGTATCATCACATTGGCCTGATGCTGCTAAAATACCCATGGCAATTGGCAGATCAAATCGTCCACCTTCTTTTGGTAAATCTGCTGGCGCCATATTAATGGTAATTTTACGCATTGGAAAGCTAAAACCACTATTGATAATAGCTGACCTTACGCGATCCTTACTCTCTCTAACAGCTGTCTCTGGCAAACCAACTATAGATAAGCCTGGCAACCCATTAGATAAATGAACTTCAATATAAACTAATGGTGCATTCATTGCACATTGTGCACGAGACTTTACAACTGCTAAACTCATAAACAATTTCCATTTGTTAAATGATATGTAAGTATGAGTTTATATCTTTAACCGTTAAAATAAAATCCTAACACTATTATTTTATCAAAAAATAACCAGTTATAAAGAATAAAAGTATATCTTAAATTTAAATTTAAGATTTCTTTGATGACTTTTTAGTTACCCCTGCTTTAACTAATATATTAAGCTCTTTTTCTAGCTTTTCTAGTTTTGCTCTTGTTTTCTCTAATACTTTAACTTGAACATCAAACTCTTCTTTTGTTACTAAATCCAACTTTGAAAAAGTACTTTGCATGATTGTTTTAAAGTTTTTTTCCATCTCTTCTTGCATATTTCTTAACGCTGGTGGTAATGCATCTGTAAATTTTTTTGCCATTTCATCGAATATTTTTGCATCAAGCATTATAATCTCCTTTAAGATAAAAATCTGATTGAGTGATTGTAAGTTTAACAATTATTAATAAAGATAAATACTAAATTTAAATTTTTCTGGAGTGTACATGAAGCTAATAACTGCCATTATAAGAGCGCACCTCTTAGACGATGTTAGAGATGCACTAATTGAGTATGGTATTGGGGGGATTACTGTTACTGAAGTTAAAGGCTTTGGTAATCAGCAAGGACATACAGAGCTTTATCGTGGCGCTGAGTATGCCGTTGATTTTTTGCCAAAGATTAAAGTTGAAGTTGCAACGATTGATTCTCAAGTAGAAGATATTCTTGATATCATCATTGAGAAAACACAAAGTGGTAAAATTGGTGATGGTAAAATCTTTATTACACCTCTAGATCAAGTAATACGTATTAGAACACAAGAACTTGGCTCTGATGCATTATAGTCAATATAGACTCTAAATGTTTTGCAATTGCAATTAATAAGATATTTTAATATATACAATACTAATTAATTATTTCAAATATAGATTAGTTATCAAGCAACGAAAATATTGTATATTTTGATCAAAAAAAGACCTATTTATGTCATTAATATTTCATTTGTTTAAAATGCACGGCAGTTAAATTTATATTCTGTGCTACGGTTAACAAAGTTAGCACAGATTAGTCCGCCCCTATGGTTTTAATACACGCGTTATGTAACAAAACTTTTAATTTTTGATGCATAACATATTTTTGCATGAAAAGTAGGAGGTTATTGCTATGTCCAAGAAAGATGAAATTAAACCAACCACATCACTTGCACCAACTATATTTAATGAGTCTACTTTATTTGATGAATTACTAATAGGCTTATCAAATAAAGAAAAACTTAAGCATTTAGATGTGTTTTTTTCTACCCACACAATAAGCATAGAGGATAACCTACTTTTCTATAATGCATTACTACAAGGACAATTTATTTCTAAGCAACTAAATGACCATTATCGACAATATCTATTGAACGATAAAATTAAGCTCATTCAAAAGCGATATCAACAGAGTAGTATTGAAGATGAAATCCTAAGTTTGCTTGCGGATTCTGAAGATCATTTTAATATTATACAAAGTGGCATTGAATGGCTTTCAAGTAACAATATCAAACGCCAAACCTATGCACGAGGAGAGTCTGTTGTTAGTGAAACTACTAACGCATTAAATAGAAATTTATTAGAAAATTTAATTAATAAAACAAACCCTATACTTGGCATTTTAAGTATACTTTGGTATATTCCACGATTTTTTACAAACTGGTACTTTAGTGCTAAATATGCACTCAATGGAAGCACTAGTTATGCCCAGCAGCATGCTTTTGAGATAGCCAATGATGCACTATGGATCCCTGTTAATGTTATTACACTTGGTATGTCAACTGGTTGGTATTTAGGTGCTTTAGCACCCATGTTGGGCCCAGGTGGTATTTATTTAACTACTCTAATATATGCTATTGATATTTTAAATGAACTCGCTCAATCCTATTCAAAAATAATAAAAATAGATCAAGTTTTACAAAACATAGACTTACATATCGACTATAAAAAAACTCAAATTGTAAAACTAGAAGCTGAAATAAATAATATTAGGGAAAATAAGAAAATACCAAGTCATAATGAACATTGTAAGCAAATAGCCATAAAATCTCAGCAAATTAAAAAGCAACAAAAAAGATTAACTCAGCTAGAAGAAACTAAAAATCATATACAAAACCATAGAAAATATATTAAACATAAACAAAATTTAAATATTATCTTTGCAATGGGATTATTTTTAGGTGCTGTAGTATCAATTACAAACCCAATCATTGGCACATCAATCATATTAGCAACAAGCCTTGCTAAATATTATGCTGATAATGACTACTTACCAAAACAAGAAGTACGTTATTGTTATAAACCACTAGATCTGCTGCATGATCGACTATTAACACATGTTGAACAGCAAATTGATCAACTGACTAAGAAACAGAATAATGATACGCAGCTAAATGCATATGAAGAAATACAGCAACAATTAATTATATGGCAAAATAGCCACTTAAGAAATGAAATAGAACTACTTAGAATACTTAATCAGACAACAAAAATAAGCCAACATAAATCAAAAAGTTACAAAGCACTCAAACAAGTATTAAAACCTTTTGATACTAACTGGGAGTCCAAGTGCTATAAACATAAACAACTATTTATAACAACAATCCATCAATTCTTAAACTCAAAGGAAAATCAAAATCATTCCCCTGGTTTGTTATTTAATGAAAGATTAGAAAATAGCAATAACTCAATCAAATCAAGAATAACGAACGGCCTATTATCTGTTATAAACTAATAAATTGAAGTTTCATATTACTTAATTATTTCAATAGCACCATATTTAAAAACAGTTAAACTCAATAATTTTAGGCTGAAATAAGCTGCAACATTATCAATAATATTTCAATTATTTAACCTCGACAAGACTATTATTACATTTTTTATGTTAAAATTTTATAAAGTTAAAAATAAACTCATTCCCCATTGTTTTAATTAAGAGTTGTATATAACGAAATATATTGATCGTTTAATACTCACATATCTAACTGTTTTTTTTGTAGGAGGTTATGGCTATGCCACAAGCAGTGGTTAATAGTGGTGATATTGTACAGAATCCAAGTCCATTTTATGATCATACTAAAACACCTCCTAGAGAGGATAACTTAGAGCTGAATGATGACCACCAACCATCTACGCTCGATGAACTATTTAAAAACTTATCAGAGGAAGAACAGCTTGAAACATGTGATATATTACTGACTATCTATAACTCTAGCTCCCAGTACCGCGAATTATATTATGACCTACTCAAAAAGCGTGAAAAACTACTTGAAACGTTTAACTATCATGATACTTTAGCATCATTAAATAATACCGTTAAATCAACCCAAAAAAGACATAAAGACAATGGAGGTGAATCTTTACCTTCGTCAGATAATGAAGGCAAAGCAAGTAATGCAAAAGAATTTGTTAGCTTTTTCCCAAAATGGAACTTTGAGCGACTTCTTTTTTTACGCTTTAAACGCCTATCTGATGCTATTGCAGAAGCACTCGAAAGTGATGCATTAAAAGATACTGTTGATAAAATCAACCCTGGTTTATCTGTTTTAGGCGTTGCCTGGTACTTGCCTAGATTTTTTAGGCATAGCTTTCTACTTATGAAACATTTACTCAATGGTAACACTCACTATGCAAAAAAATATGCCTTTCTCCTAAGAAATGATACCGCATGGATTGTTACAGGCGTTTTGACTGCAGGGCCTTCAACCGGTTGGTATTTAAATGGATTAACTGCAATATTTGGACCCGGTGCTTTTTATCTAACTGTTGCATTGTATCTATTTGATATGGCAAACCAAGCTTGGGATGCTCATTGTACAATCGATAAATTAAATCAAACCCTAGATCATTTAGACTGTAATATTAAACAAACTGAACAAGCAATAAAAAATTTACAAATTGATCAACAAAACCAAAAAAAGATTATTGAAAATCTTAAACAAACTAAAACCAATGCTCCCAATAAAGCAGAAATTATTGATAACAATATTCGTTCAATCGAAGATAAATCTAAAAAAACCCAAGATACTATCTCTGAAAAACAAACACTACTCAGTGAATTAAAAGAAACAAAGAGTAAAATTGAAGGTAGAAAACGTTACGAAGAGTATAATCAATTGGTAAAAATAGGTGTTACTGTTGGGTTATTTGCTGGTATGCTGACCTCTGTCTTTATGCCTATACTAGGCGCAAGTATTGTATTAGCAACTTGTGCAGCAAAAGCCTATGCTGAAAAATACTATTTACCAAAACAAGAAGTTCGTTTCTGTCATGATCCATTAGAGTTATTACATCATCGTCTAATGGGGCATGTTGAGCAGCAAATCACACGACTTGAAAAAGAAAAAGATAAGTTAGCAAAATTTAAAAAATCTTCTCTTAAAAATATTTCTTATCATATAAACACCAATAGAAAGCTTACTGCCTATCAAGACATTTACCAAAAACTAATAAAATGGCAAAACGGCTCTGAAAGAGATGAAAGAACTGAAATCGCATTACTTAAAATACTGGATAACACCCAAAATGCAAGTAAAATAACTAGAGATAGAAAGATTGAACCTGATAGTTATAAAGCACTTAAAGAGATACTAAACGCGTTTGATGTTGACTGGGAAACAAGCAAAGAGTACGAATGTAAAAATACATTTATTGGCATCATTCATTCATTTGTAAATGAAAAACCTCAAATAAAAGAACCACCATTTACTTTATTTGATAAAGACAATAACCCTAGCTTTATAAACCGAGTTAGAAATACCTTACAGCTATAAAGACTTTTTAAAATGGTAGTTTATAACTCGCACTTAAACCAATTGTATAAAAACCTAATGCATTACTACTATCAACGGTTGTAATATCATTAGTTGATTGACCAAAAACATAGCTTAAATCACCAGTTACCGCTAAACCATTTGACCATTGATAACCACCAGATAGACCAACCATTGGCGCAACATTCCAATCAGAGCTATAACTACTTTCATGCTCCATTGCTTGGCTCAAATAAGCATCTCCACCTTGACGTTTTAATGTCCACATTTGAACATCTACACCAGCTTGTGCACCTAATAACCAGCCTGAGTTAAAATAATATTTAAAGGTTGCTAAAACAGGGATGTTATTCATATTTAATTTTGCATCAAGACTGCTATGATAAAGTACTGAGTAAGATGATTCATATTCATTCAAAGCATAAATATACTGATAACCGATTTTACCACCAACGGTCATATTTGATGAAATTGCATAATCATAGCCAAGATATAAAGCACCACCAAAACCACCATTATACGTATTGGTAACTCGTGTGATTGCTGCTTGGTCAGCTAATTCGTTAAATACTCCTTTAGGCGTTGCATTTAAAGATAATTGACTTTCAACAATAAAACCAGATTTCGCAAGAGTACTATTGCTAGCATCTTCACTTGCAAGTGCGCTACTAGATACAATCATTGTTGCTAAAATCATTGCTAATGCTATTTTTTTCATTATATCAAACTCGCTTTTTATTTTTATTACTTAAATTATCAATAAAATTACAAAGCGCAATCCTAACAGGTCGCCTGCATAAAAACAAGAAAATAATATATTGAAAATCTTTTAGAGCAAACTTAATAGAATTTAATTATTAGAAAATATTTATCAGCGTGATTTAACTTTTCTCATCAGATCAAGCACTCGCAATCTAGCTTCTGCTTCTGCTAGCTCTCTCTGTGCTCTTTCAAAGGAGATTTTATCATTTTTAGATTTTGCCAATAAAGTCTGTGCCTTATCTTTCGCTTCTTTAGCAGCTTGCTCATTGACATCCATTGGTCGCTCAACCGTATCAGCTAATATAATAACTTGTGTTGGTTGAACTTCGAGCATACCGCCTTCAACATAAAGCACTTTTTCATCATTATTTTCAAGCTGAATTCTCAATGCACCAGGTGGTAAAGACGTTAACAGCTGTGTATGACCATACTGAATACCTAATTCACCTTCTGCTCCTCGAGCAATGACAGAGATAGCATTATCTGAGTAGACTTCACCTTCTGGGCTAACGACACTTACTTTAATTGATTTTACACTTTGTTCAGACATTTATTTTAAGCCCTTTGTTATAATGATTCAGCCTTTTTAATTGCCTCATCAATTGTACCAACCATATAAAATGCTTGCTCAGGTAAATGATCATACTCACCATCAACAATTGCTTTAAACCCTCGAATGGTTTCTTTTAATGGGACATAAGCACCAGGATTACCTGTAAATACTTCTGCAACAAAGAATGGCTGCGATAAGAAACGCTGTACTTTACGTGCACGAGATACGATTAACTTATCTTCCTCTGATAGTTCGTCCATACCCAAAATTGCAATAATGTCTTTTAGTTCCTGGTAGCGTTGTAACGTCTGCTGTACAGCACGCGCAACTTCATAATGCTCCTGGCCAACAACTAAAGGATCTAATTGACGTGAGGTTGAATCTAGTGGATCAACCGCAGGGTAAATACCTAACTCAGCAATTTGACGAGATAATACAATTGTTGAGTCAAGATGTGAGAATGTTGTTGCAGGTGACGGATCTGTTAAATCATCTGCTGGGACATAAACAGCTTGAACCGATGTGATTGAGCCTGTCTTTGTAGATGTAATACGCTCTTGAAGCACTCCCATTTCTTCAGCTAATGTTGGCTGATAACCTACCGCTGATGGCATACGACCTAACAGCGCTGATACTTCTGTACCTGCTAAAGTATAACGATAGATATTATCAATAAACATTAATACGTCACGATTTTCATCTCTAAAGCTCTCAGCAATTGTTAAACCAGTTAATGCCACACGCAAACGGTTACCTGGAGGCTCATTCATCTGACCATAAACTAAAGATACTTTATCTAAGACATTGGACTCTTTCATTTCATGATAGAAATCATTACCTTCACGTGTACGCTCACCAACACCAGCAAATACAGAATAACCACTATGCTCTTTTGCAATATTGTTAATTAATTCCATCATGGTTACTGTCTTACCAACACCAGCACCACCAAATAAACCAACTTTACCACCTTTTGCAAATGGGCAAATTAAGTCAATTACTTTAATACCAGTCTCTAACAAATCAGAACTTAAAGATTGCTCTTCAAATGTTGGCGCTTTTGCGTGAATTGGTCTTTTATCTGCTTTAATCGGACCTGCTTCATCAATTGGGTTACCTAATACATCCATGATACGACCAAGCGTTGCTTCGCCAACTGGAACTTTTACTGGATCACCTGTATTTTTAACACTTAAGCCACGTTTTAAGCCATCTGTTGCACCCATGGCAATTGTTCTTACAACACCATCACCAATCTGTTGTTGTACTTCTAGCGTTAAACCTGTTTCATTCACAACCAATGCATCATATACTTTTGGAATCTCACTTCTAGGAAACTCAACATCAATTACCGCACCGATAACCTGATTTACTGTACCTGTTGTCATTTTACTCATGCCTCTTTCTTCATTCTTAAAAATCTATTAAACCGCTGCTGCACCAGAAACAATTTCAGAAATTTCCTGCGTAATTGCCGCCTGTCGTGCCTTATTATATTTCAGATTTAACTCATTAATAACAGCACCTGCATTATCTGTAGCACTTTTCATTGCCATCATTCGAGATGCTTGCTCACAACCGATATTTTCAATTACGCCACGGTATACCTGTGACTCTACATATCTTACAACAAGCATTTCAAGTAGATCTCTTGCTTCTGGTTCATAAATATAGTCCCAGTGATAATTTAATGATTCTTGTTCATCTGCTACGATTGGTAATAACTGAGCTATTGTTGGCTTCTGAGATATCGTGTTAACAAACTCATTTGAAAACAATAATAGTTGATCAATTTTTTTATTATCATAAGCATCAAGCATCACTTTAACAGAACCAATCAAGTCTTTCACGCTTGGCTGATCTCCAAGCTTTGTCGCAAGTGATACGATATTTAAATCTAAGCGCTTAAAAAAACTTTCTGCCTTAGCGCCTATGATACTAACATCAATTTCAATATTTTTTTCTTTAAAATCTTGAATTTTATTTAAAACCGATTTAAATAAATTAATATTCAATCCGCCACACAGTCCACGCTCGGTAGATACAATAATAATACCAACACGCTTAACTTCCCTTGTTTGAAAATAAGCATGCTCATATTCAAGATGAGCCTTTGCCACATGCGCAATTAAGCTTTTAGCATAATTAGCGTAAGGGCGCGCCTGCTCCATCCTATCTCGTGCTTTACGCATTTTACTTGCTGCAACTAACTCCATTGCACGTGTAATTTTTTGCGTATTTTTAACACTTTTTATTTTTGTTTTAATCTCTCTTCCGACTGCCATATTCTAGCCTTACCAAGATTGTGTTTTTTTGAATTGAGTCAATAGATTATTTAAGCGCTCAATAATTGAATCGTTATAATCACACGTATCATTAATCTCATTAATTAATTCATTATGTTGAGATTTTGCATACTCATGAAGTGCATGTTCAAAGCGACCGATTTCATCTAGTGCTACATCATCTAAATAACCTTTTTCAGCTGAAAATAAAGACAATGCCATCTCAGCAATTGACAATGGTTTATATTGCGTTTGCTTCATTAACTCTGTTACACGTTGGCCGCGCTCCAACTGAGCACGTGTTGTATCATCTAAGTCTGATGCAAATTGGGCAAATGCTTCTAACTCTCTAAACTGAGCTAATGTTAAACGAACACCACCACCAAGTTTTTTAATAATTTTAGTTTGAGCCGCACCACCAACACGAGAAACAGAGTTACCCGCATTAATCGCTGGACGCACACCCGCATTAAATAAGCTTGTCTCTAAGAAAATCTGCCCATCCGTAATTGAAATTACATTTGTTGGAATAAAGGCCGAAATATCACCTGCTTGCGTTTCAATAATTGGTAACGCTGTTAATGAACCCGTTTTACCTTTAACTTTACCCTTAGTAAATTCTTCAACATATTGTGCATTAACTCTAGCTGCACGCTCTAATAAACGAGAATGCAAGTAGAAGACATCACCAGGATATGCTTCACGGCCTGGTGGACGACGCAATAATAATGAAATTTGACGATATGCCCAAGCATGCTTTGTTAAATCATCAAAAATAATTAATGCATCTTCACCACGATCACGGAAATATTCTCCCATGGAACAACCCGCATATGGTGCTAAGAATTGTAGGGCTGCAGAATCCGCAGCATTAGCAGCTACAATAATCGTATGATCCATTGCTCCGTACTCTTCTAGCTTACGAACAACGTTTGCAACCGATGATGCTTTCTGACCAATTGCCACATAAATACACTTAACACCAGTACCTTTCTGATTAATTATTGTATCAATTGCAACTGCTGTTTTACCTGTTTGACGGTCACCGATAATCAGCTCACGTTGGCCACGACCAATTGGTACCATTGAGTCAATTGATTTTAGACCTGTTTGAACTGGCTGATCAACTGATTGGCGCCAAATAACACCTGGTGCAACTTTTTCAACTGGTGAAGTTTCAGTACAATCAATTTTTCCTTTTCCATCAATTGCATTACCTAATGCATCAACTACTCGGCCTAACAACTCAGGGCCTACTGGCACTTCCAAAATACGCCCAGTACAATAAACTTTATCACCTTCTTCTAAATGGAAGTAATCACCCAAGACAACAGCACCGACTGAGTCTTGTTCTAGATTAAGTGCTAGGCCATAAACATTACCAGGCAACTTAATCATTTCACCATAAGCAACATCTTTAAGTCCATAAATACGGATAATTCCATCTTCAACACTAACGATGGTTCCCTCTTTTAAGGTCTCAGCATTTGCCTGAAAACCTTCTATTTTTTCTTTTATAAATGTTGTTATCTCTGTTGTATTAAATTCCATAACAAAAAACCCTTACCATTTTAAGCCATAAGCTCTTGTTTTAAACGACGAAAATTACCCAATACTGATCCATCAATGACCATATCACCTACTTGAATCACCGCACCACCAATTAAACTTGAATCAGTTTCTACTTCAAGCAACACGTTAGCATTAAACTTTTTTTCTAACTTAGCTTTCATTGCTGAAATTAGTTTAGGTGAAACCTCAAATGCTGATGTTAGAACTGCATGCACTGAACGCTCTTTTTCAGCTTTCAACTGATTAAATAATTCACAAATTGCGCCTAACACAGCTAAACGCTTATAGTGAGAAATAACATCTAATAAATTAATAAATGCCTTATCTTGTATTTTTAAAGCTTCAACCATGACTGCAACAATTTCCTTTTGAGAAATTACCGGATGATTTAAATATGCACATACTTGATCAGATAGTATTGCTTTTTCTGCCATCTGAAACAGCGCTAGCCATTGAGATAGAAGCCCTTTCTCATCAGCATATTCAAAAGCTGCTTTTGCATATGGTCTTGCTAAATGGTAAAGTTCTGCCATAATTTTATCTAACCTTTTAAATCTAAATCTCTGCCATTAATTTTTCTAAGGCGCGATCATTTGCTTTCTTATCAAATTGATTGCCAACTACTTTCTCAGCGCCTAAAATTGCAATTTCAGCAACTTCACGCATTAGCTGATCTCTTACTCGTAATTTCTCAGAATCAATTTCAGATAAGGCTGCATCTTTTATACGATTTGCTGCCAGTCGAGCTTCTTCTTTTGCCTCTTCATCAACTCGGTGTGCACGCTCATTTGCCTGCTCAATAATAACTGTTGACTGTGTTTTTGCCTCATTAATGATTTCTGCTGCCTGACGCTGTGCTGACTCTAATTCTTTTTGTGCACGATCAGACTGTGCTAAACCTTCTGCAATCTTCTTTTTACGCTCAGTCATAGCAACTCGCAATGGTGGCCAAACATACTTCATCGTAAACGCCACAAAGATTGCAAAAGTAATCATCTGGCCAATCAAGGTGAGGTTAATATTCATAATATCTCCTAACGGTTTACTACACCAAATTTAGTTGTTCACTTGATCTAGTGTTACCTATGCAATAACCGCTGCCAATGGGTTTGCAAATAGCAAGTAAAAGCCCATTGCAATTGAAATTGCAGCAAATGCATCAACAAATGCAGCAACAATAAACATACGAACTAATAGCATACCACCTAATTCAGGCTGACGTGCAACACCTTCTAAGTACTTACCACCTAAAACACCAAAACCCACAGCCGTTCCAAGTGAAGGTAACGCAATTAATAAAGCTACTGCAATTGCAGTCATTCCATTTAATTGAGTTAGCAATTCAATCGCTTGTTGACTTAGATTCATTATATATTACTCCTTAGTTTTCTAGTTTTACTTTTTAATTTAATTAATGCTCATCTTGTGCCATTGCTAAATAAACAACCGTTAACATCATAAAGACAAATGCTTGTATCACAATAACAAGAATATGGAAGATTGCCCAGATACCACCTAAAGACCATTGAATCCACCATGGCAATAATGCAATTAGGATAAAGATCAGCTCACCTGCAAATAAGTTTCCAAATAGTCGCAATGACAATGACAATGGTTTTACTAATTCATCAATCAAGCGAAAGGCAATGTTAAGTGGAAATAGCCAAGGCCCAAAAGGACTTGTTAACATTTCTTTACTTAATCCCAAAACGCCTTTAGCTTTTAAATTAAAGAAAACAACTAAAATAAATACGCCAATTGATAGCCCAAAAGTCAAAGAAGGATTCGCAGTAGGCACCAATCTAAAGTAAGTTTCATGATATGGATTACCTGAGATTGTACTAATCAACCATGGCATCAAATCAACAGGGATAAGATCCATAAAGTTCATTAACAATATCCAAACAAAAACTGTAATTGCCAATGGCGTAACAAAATCACGTGGGCGATGATATGATTCTGCAACAGTATTATCAACCCATTCACAAATTAACTCAACAAAGTTTTGAACGCGCCCTGGCACTCCTGATGTTGCTTTTCTTGCAACCAAATAAAATGCACCAAGGAATAACACACCTAAAACAATTGACACAATCATCGTATCAAGATCAAGCACCCAAAACTTACCTTCACCTAACTGAAGCTGCCAAGAATGCAAGTGATGTTTAACGTAACCTGCTGATGTCAAATCTTCTGCTAATTGATTTACACTCATATTTTCCTTTCTCACAAACTATTTTACAAATAATGGCATCATCCACATTGCAATTTGCAATGTCACTAAACCGAATAAGTATATTCCAAAGTTCACCTGGATACACATGGCAACAAAAACACTACCCAATGCAATAACCAACAACTTTAAAAACTCACCCATAAATAAAAACATAACTTCACTCGGTGCACTGAATAATACAGGTTTGAAAAAAAAACGCACCAACATTAGAACATTTCCAATTAATAAAATACTTGACCCTAAAAGAAAAGAGACCATTGCTTCAGTTGAAAAAATGAAAAAGATGACAGAGCCTAACAAGACCAGAAGTATCTGAAATAATAAAAAAGGCTTCAGTTTAAGTCTTTTCATCTTTTAATTTACTGCTTTTTACACTTGGCAAGGATTAAATTTTGCGCAAATTATAAAGCTTGCAGAATTTAGTTGCAAGCTTTATGTCTGCTTTTACACAATAAAAACAAATAAACGTAATTTTTTAAACAGAAGTTGATTTTAACACAAGATAATTTGCAAAATTATTTTAAGTTCAGTCTCCATTACTGAATCATAGCATTAGATTTAAATAAGCTATTTTAATCTACATTTAAATTGCTGTTTTTATTAGCATTTTCAATGGAGAAAGTACAATTCGATGCTGAAAAATATTAAACTTATTTTTTTTAGTTTCAAAGAATAATGCCTGCCATAATTTTGCATTTGCTAAAATAGGGCCTAATTCTTTCTTATTCTGTCGAGGCATTTGCTTTATTTGACTCATGTTATTTGCAATACACCTACCAACTGATAACAACCAAGGTGTTAAATTTATCGTTTTATCATAACGTTTTAGTTGATCGAAGTTAATATTAAAGTCAGCTAAATACTGATCGCTTGGCATTAAAATATTTCTTTGGATCAACTCTGGGAGATAATATACATAGTGCGCTAATGCGCAGTTTGTTGATAATAAATTAAGTGATAGCAAATCAACTGATTCTGATAAAATCTCTGCTTTTAGTTTATCTAAGGTTAAAAAATAACCTACCAACTGACTTTCTAATGAGAAAAAATTATAAGCTACTTCACCTGAAACCAACCAAGCTAATGCTATATTGCTTAAATCAATACTTAACTTTTTTGCCTTATCTGAAAAAGAGGCTGATAGCATTTCTTTAATTAACGGGTGTGTTGCATTATTTTGGTACATTTTCTCTAATTCTTGGTGCCACCAAAGTAACTTCTGAGTCGCTATATCTCTATCTTTATAAAACCATGCTGTTTTTATTAGTTGATAATGTAATGACTCAACTAATAGTAATTGTGTTAATTTATGCTCATCAAAAACTTTACGATAGCAGTAATATAAATGGCTATAAGGCAAAAGCCTATTATTCGTACTATTTAGCTGGTAGAGGTAAGCCATGTCTGTAACTCATCTAAATGATTAATAATGCCTGTTTTAATATTTAAGGATTTCACCAAATTATAATCTCCAAACCCATAGGTAACAAACACACCATAAACACCTGCTGCTGCCGCTGATCTCATATCATTGACAGAATCGCCTATAAAAATAGAGTCACAAGGTGAAACACCGCCACGACGACATACTTCTAATATCGGCATCGGATCTGGTTTATGCTTTGGTAAGTCATCAGCACAAATCACCAAATCACTTTTAGGTAATATTGGCAACTGGTCTAAAGATGATTGGAGAATAGATCGTACTTTATTTGTTACAATGCCCCATGTAATATTGTTTTGATTTAAAAACTCTAATAATGGTTTAACACCTGGAAAAGGATGATTATATTTATAACCTTCTTGGCGATAAAAACTTAAACCGCTAGCAAACCCTAGCTCCAGCTGCTCTTGATCAATATCTGGCTGACATCGCTTAACTAAATGCATTAGACCTTCTCCTGTAAAAGGACGAAGCGCATCATCGCCTACATAAGGAATGTGGTGTGTTTGGCAAATATGCTTAACTGTTGCCAATACGCCACCTGAAGTATCTTCCAGCGTACCGTCCAAATCAAAAAAGCATCCTTTAACTTTCTTTTTGAACTGCAAGGATGTAGTTAACATCGATGTTCTTTCCTAACTTAAAGCTTTTAAACAATGGGTTATAATGTATACCAACAGCATTAATTGGCTTTAATCCATAACTTTCCGTCCAACTCATCAATTCTGATGGCTTAATAAACCGCTGGTACTGATGTGTTCCTTTTGGAATTATATTCATAATGTACTCAGCTGCAACAATAGCAAACAAATAAGATTTAATGTTTCGATTTAGCGTTGAAAAAAATGCATATCCACCCGGTTTTAATAAATCAGCACAAGCTCTGATAACCGTTTGAGGGTCTGGCACATGCTCTAACATCTCTAATGAGGTAATCACATCGAAAGTTTGTGTTTTTTCTTTTGCAAGAGATTCAACAGATTGGCAAATGTAATCAATGTTTAAATTTGACTTGCAACTATGCTCTTTAGCAACTTGAATTAATTCCTCACTTAAATCAAGCCCTGTAACATTTGCACCTAAAGCTGCTATTGCTTCTGATAAAATTCCACCACCACAGCCAATATCTAATACTTGTTTGTTATTTAAGTCAACCTGACGTTTGATAAAATCTAAGCGAACTGGATTTACCTTATGTAAAGTCCATAAGTCACCAGCTTTATCCCACCAGCGATTTGACAAATCAGAAAACTTCTCAATTTCATTTGTATCTACATTCATAAATATCCAAAAAAATATACGACAGTTTAAGTTTAATATCCCAATTGTTTTTAAACATTTTTTATAAAAACATTTATCCGCAATAGTATATCATTAAAAAATAGGTGTACACAGACAATTAATCAAAAGTATAATGCAATTTGCAATATAATTTTTTAACTAAAAAAACTGGAACTATTTATGCAAAAAAATGCTCTAATAAGTTTACTGTTTTCCATCACAGTTTTATTACTTTCAGGGTGTGCAACTAAAGAAAATCCAGATCCTTATGAATCAATGAATCGCGCCATATTTTCTTTTAATACTCAAGCAAATAAATATGTTGTTGGCCCTGCAACTGATGCCTATGTTTATGCCATACCTGCATCCCCAAGAAATGGTATCGATAATTTCTTCAATAACCTTGGCAATGTTGGCAATGTTATTAATGATCTTTTACAGGCTGAATGGTACTGGGCTTACAATGATACTGGCCGCTTTGTACTTAATACTATTTTTGGTGTTTTTGGTTTTTTTGATGTGGCTAAAACTGTTGGTCTTTATCGCCACCCTCAAAACTTTGGTATCACTTTAGGAAAGTGGGGATATAAAAACTCTGCTTACTTTGTCATACCAATCTTAGGCCCTTCAACAATTCGTGATACTGCTGCACTGATTCCTGACTACTGGGTATATCCTTTACAATATGATGAAATTAATTTCCCATATAACTTAGCAATTACTGGTATCTATGGATTAAACCTATCTTCTAAATACTTACCACAACTTAATAACTTAACTGAGTTTGCATTTGATCCATATATTGCTGCTAGAAATGCTTATCTACAATATATTAATCATCTAATTGACCCAAAAGAAAACTCAGATAACGATATGAATATTCGTGAACGCAGTCGACTGCCAACAAACTATTAAGTTTATAAAATGATAGAAGCAGCTATTAATTCACTTGGCCTTAAAGCAACACTAAATCAAATAGACAAATTTAAGCAATATATAGATCTACTTGAAAAATGGAATAAAGCTTATAATCTATCTGCTATTCGTAATAAAGCTCAAATGTACCCTTACCATTTGTATGACAGTCTTGTTATTGCTCCTTACATTAAAAACAAGCAAGTGATAGATGTTGGCAGTGGCGCCGGATTACCTGGCATACCGCTTGCAGTTTTATTTCCTGAAAAATCTTTTACCCTGTTAGACAGTAATATCAAAAAATCTCGCTTTCAACGCCAGGTAGCACTTGAACTTCAATTAGAAAATATTGAAATTATACATAGTAGAGTTGAAGAGCATATACCAAGTGAACAATATGACTATGTTATTTCTAGAGCTTTTAGCTCGCTTGCTCAAATGTATCAATGGTGCAACCATCTAATTAAAGATAATGGCCTCTTTTTAGCAATGAAAGGGCAGTCACCTACATTTGAAATTAATGAACTACAAGAAAAATACCACATTACACCAAAAATAACTGAACTTCAGGTTCCTGAACTATCTGCACAGCGCCATCTAGCCTCATTTAAAAAAAAATGACTTAAACACGCTATTCTCTTTATTGTTATTTTCGTTATTTAAACTAAACTTTTAACTTAGGATCACATAGTTAGAAGGATAATATAATGCCATGGATTTTAATTAGTTTTATCTTTTATCTGCTAACCATTTTGGTTGGTTGGTTTATTAATCGAAAGGTTGGCATTGCCTTATTTATTATATTCTTAATGCTATTTGTCTTTGTCTTATCTCATCATATGACTGATAAACTACCAATTTCGTTATAAGGAGTAGTATTATGGATAGAGTTGAAATCAGCAGAATTATAAGAGTGCTTAGCGCTATTGATGTCATTGGCATTAGCATTATTCTAGCAATGGCTTTCTATTTTCAATTTGCACTTAAAGAGCTACCGTGTCCTTTATGTTTACTACAACGTTTAGGCTTATTAGCAATCGCATTTGGTTTTTTATTAAATATCCGTTATGGGGTGCGTCCAAGTCATTATGCTCTTTCAATCCTTGCAGCCATTGTAACAGCCATGGCGTCTATGAGACAAATTCTTCTACATATTGAGCCTAATAGCATTGGTTATGGTAGCACTGTACTGGGGCTACATATGTACACTTGGGTCTTTATTCTTGCAAGCCTTGCCATTATTTATATTGCAATTATGCTAAGCATTCCTAAACAATATCTTCGCCCTGATGAAATAGGTAAAGCGATAAAGCCAAAAAGAAAACTAGTTCGTTTAATAAGTAGTGCTGCCTTTCTACTATTTATCATAATTTTATCTGCTAATGTTATTTCAACATACTATGAGTGTGGGCTTAAAGAGTGCCCTGACAACCCCACTACATATAAACATAAGCTTTAGGAAGTTATTTCCCAATATCTCTTAAAGACTTTCCATTTCTTAAGTTCATTTCAATTTCTTCAAGTGTAACACCCTTTGTCTCAGGAGTGAAAAACTTGACTAAAAATAGCCCTAGGAAGCAGCAAGTTGCAAAAATAAAGAATAGAACGTACCCACCCAAGCTATCCATAATGCTTAAAGAGAAACGCACAACTAATGTTGCCCCAATCCAATTAGCCATTGTCGTGACAGTCATGCCAAAGTCTCTTATCTCTAGCGGAAATATTTCAGCACAAATCACCCATGTAATAGGGCCTAAAGATATAGCAAATGCAAAAATATAAAACAATGTAGCAGCTAAGATACTATACTGCTCAAAGTTACTTAATTTAGTTCCATATTCTTGATAATAAAATAATCCCCCAATTGTTAAAAGCGTAATGATCATTATCGTTAACCCAAAATAGATAATCGGCTTTCTGCCAATTTTATCAATAAAGTAAACTGCCAGTATTGTTGTTATCATATTAACCAAACCGACAATCACTGTTGCAATCGTTGCATTATCAATGCCTGCTGATGTAAATATTTTAGTTGAATAATAAATAACTGAGTTAATACCTGATAGCTGTTGAAGAAACTGCAACAAAACTCCTAATAGCAAGACTTTTAAAACAAACCCTTTTCCAAGCAGCTTCCAGTTAAAACCCTTTTCTTTAACTAGCGTTGCTTTAATTGCCTCTGCTTCTAAGTTTGCTTCTTCGATTGTCTCTCTTGTTTTATTCAATACTTCATGCGCATGTTTTTCTCTTCGTTTTAGTAAAAGCCAACGAGGTGTCTTTGGGATAAAAAATGTACCGACAAGCATAACAAAAGCTGGAATAGCAATCACTGCTAACATAATACGCCAAGACTCGAAGTAATGCGCAATAACACTATTTGAAACATAAATAAGAAAAATCCCAACTGTAATCATCTGTTGATACATTGCAATAAACCCACCACGCAGACGAGTCGGTGCAATTTCAGATAAATATAACGGCACAACAAATGATGCAACACCAACGGCTAAACCTAAACAGAACCGTGTAAAGTAAAGTATTGCAATACTTGAAGTTGTTGCACCCCATAATGAAAAAATTGTGAAAAATAATGCTGTTAAAATCAGCGTATTTTTACGACCAATAGATCGTGAGACCATACCACTAAATAGTGCTCCAACAATACAACCATACAGTAAAGTACTGGCAAAGCTTTCACCTTGAGAAACCGAAAACTTCATTTCTTCTTCAATAAAGGTTAAAGATCCGTTAATAAAGCCTTGATCTAGACCAAATAACAAACCACCCATTGCTGCAATAAAACAAACAATATAGATATATGAAGTTCGATAGTTAGACTCTGTAATTTCCATTGTTTACTCCCAAGGTTAACTACTTCTATATAAAAAAAGTATTACAATTTTAAATTAATTAGCCGCATTGTATATAAAATGACACAATAGTCAAATTTAGGCAATACAATATGCTTTAATCGACTACTTGCTATCTGTCTAAGTTTAGCTTAAAAACATTAAGGCGTATATTTCATATCTATATGCAAAATACCAAAATCATCATAAGGCTCTGAGCAGGAAACAAATCCAAACTGCTGATAATATTTTTCAAGACGAGCTTGAGCACCAATAATAATTGATGCTTTTGGATCAATTTCATTAATTTTTTGCATTGCTTTATTTATAAAGTATCGCCCTAGCTTTAGATTTCTATAGCTTGGAGCAACAATCACTCGCCCAAACGTCCAGTTAAAATTATCAACTTTATAAATGCGAATATATGCAATGATTTCTTGATCAATCTCCATGATACCATGGAGTGCATTCTGATCTTTATTATCTAAATCTGGATAAGCACATACTTGTTCAACAACAAATACATCAGATCTAAGCTTTAAAATAGAATAAAGCATATCTCGTGATAACTCAGAAAAAGATAACCATTGAATTTTATAATGATCTGAAGCTTTCAATATACAACCTTTATTTTTATTATTTCATTTACATCGAATCATTATTTTTACATATTGGCAAACGTATTAAAACCTCTAAACCGCCTGTTTTTCTATTAATGGCCTGAATTTTTCCATCATGTAACCTTACAATTTCCTTAACAATTGAAAGACCTAAGCCACTACCTGATTCTCCTGTACCACTTTGCCTATAAAAACGATCAAAAATACGTGTTAACTCATCAGGCTTAACGCCAGGACCATTATCACAAAAGCGCAAGCAAATATCATCATTTTCTCGACTAATTATAACTTTAATCTTTCCATTATCTGGCGTGTAGCGAATTGCATTATCTAATAAATTACGAAATAAAATATCCAAAGATAGTGAACTTGCAAAAAGTTTCATTGGTTTATTGTAGCGATGAAGACTTAACTCAATATTTTTTTCCATTGCTTGCGGCACCATTTCAGCAACCCAATGAGCAGCAAATCGGTTAATTTCAACTAACTCATTTTTTGTATTTATAAATTCTGTTGGTTCTAAACGAGTTAAAGTTAATAGTTGCTCAATAATATGATAGTAGCGATCCATACTTTTTAACGCTAAACGCATTTTTGCTTTCATCGCTTCAATATCATCCATATTCAGCGCTACTTCTATTTGTGTCTTTATACCTGCTAATGGTGTTTTTAACTCATGTGCTGCATCACCAGCAAAGCGAGTTTCTCTTTTTAGCGTTTCATTAAACATTATAAATAAACGATTAATTTGATTTAATAGAGGCAACACTTCTTTTGGTATTCTTTTGGCTTCAATCGGTTGAATATTTCTTGAATCTCGTTTTTTTAGTGCCTGTGTTATCTTTATTAAAGGGGCAAAAATAATTCGAATTAACAGCATAGCGACAAGCGTTAGTATAGCATATAGCCATAACAACTCTTTTAAGAAATTCCAAAAAAGATCCATTAATACCTGTTTTTTAAATGACTGTTTAATCGAAATAATAATTTTTACCGGTTGATACTGACTATTCATTGAAAAAACATACCACTTATCCCCAAAGCCTATTGGTTGAAAAATGCTAAAACCATTTGGTGCATTTAAAGGAATATCTGGCGCATTCGATGATTTAAGTAAAATATGGCCATCCTGTAGACTATAAACTTGAAAAAAAAATGCCTGACGATAGATATTATAAAATTCTTGTGTTTTAGGCTGAATAATTGATCTAATTTCTCCTTGATATAAACGATCTGATTGCTTCTCATTTAACAACATTGCTAATTGCTGTAATGACAAGTGCTTAATATTTAATGAAACAAGAAAGTCAACCAAACCTGCCGAATGAACCATTTGAATACTAAATAGCTTTTCATTTTGCCGGCTTAGTTGAAGATAGTTTGCAGCTGCCAGAAACATCATAATTAATGTGATAAAAATAAAGAGCGATAAATTAAGAATTTGTCGCATTGATACTGGATTTCTTGGTTGTTTAAATCGAAAGACTCGCTTTAAAAAGCTTTTTTGTTTCACACATTCACTCCCATAAGAAACCTATCTATTAGGTTACTGAATTAATACTTTATTTGCAAAATAACCAATATTTGATCATTGTTATTAGTTCTACTTTTCTCTACACTGTCTCGATTATTTTTATGATTGCTATGTACAAGATTAGATGAAAAAAGCTATTGTTATTTTAATATTCTATCACATCTTTTTTAACGTCTATACTTTAGCTAATACCATCTATCAACTACCTGGCATATCAATATCTAATAATGATAGTACAAACACTGAAGATACTAATATAATTACTGATTTGTCTAACTGGCTAACACTACAAACAACAATCACTAAACAAGCAATTGATAATAGCGGCGCACAAAATATTACTGAAGTTTTAAGCAAACTAAGCATTATACAGGCCTATAGCCAAACAACTCGTGTTCCTATTTTTTATATTCATGGCCAAAGAGCTCAAGTACTTTTAAATGGTCAGCCCTTATCAGGCTTTGATAGTAGTGCAAGCATGCTTAATCTAATCCCTATTAATAGTATTGAAGCGATCGATATTTATACCCAAGGAAATAGCACACGTTTTAGTGATGGCATGCTAGGTGGCATTATCAATATCATTACTAAAATCAAACACACACAAATAAGCCTATCACCAACTTACCCCAAATACGGCAATACTTCATTTAGCTATCAAAAAAAACTCAATGAATCAAATCAAATTGGCATATTACAAGTTATTAATAATCAATATGGTTATCGCCAACACGATAAAAGTGAAGCATCTCAAAGTATGATTACTTATCAACATCAATATCAGACAGGACATATTGACACCATGTTCAACTACCTATCTGATAATAGTGAGTTTCCCGGTAGTCTGACGCAAAGTGAGTATGACGAGAATCCATATGGTACATCTTCTGGATGGGAAATATATAAACAAAGAAGCTTAAACTTACAGATGCAATGGCAACAAAACTTTAGCGACACTCAGAGTTTACAAACCAACTTTCAATATCGACAGCTTAATGGACAAGGCTATTTCCCACAGTGGGCAAGTTCATTTGAACAGTTCTATCAAACTATTTCACTAAGCCCTAAATTAAATTTATTCTATAGTAGTTATGATTTATCTCAAACGTTAAATATAAGCTTAGGCTTTAATTACCGCTATCAATCATTCTTTAACACACAATCAGTTGAAAACTCATACCGACAATCACTTCAAATAGTAAGTAGCTTTGATGAATCAATTAACAATTGGCGCTTCTCACAAGGAAGTAAACTTGGTATTACTTACGATCATGGTAGCTTTATTACATATGATAATAATCTAAACCAAATAACCACACCAACACAAAATGAAACCTATTATCCATTTTCAATCAACCTAGGCATAGGCTATTTCTTTAATGAATACTTTGAAAGTGCTATTAGCTATAACCATAACTATCAGCTACCATTTATTGATCAATCAAATCTAACACCTAGCTTAGAATCAGGCTTTGGCTTAAAGCCTCAAACATCCGATGGCTTTACATTAACAGAGTTAATTTATATTCCGCTTATATATCCGATTAAAATTAGCACTGACTTTTTTGTTTTCTGGATTGATAATCAAATTGCATACGACCCTAACCAAGCTTCTAATAGCTATTTTTCGGGTGCCAACGTTAATTTAGCACCTATCTTTCAATATGGTTTTGATCTAATTTCAAGTATTCAACTAAATAAGCTTATGAATGTCACTTCAAGTATCACATTGAATAAAATGCAGTTTAGATCAGGCCAACTTGCCAATAATCAATCCATTAAAGGTAACGAAGTACCTGGCAACCCTTTATTCAGTGCAGAGATCCACAGTGATATTAATTTACGTCACTACTTTCATTGGTATATGCAAGCACAATACCAAGGACAAGCATATGCTGATGGTGACTTTGAAAATAACGATGGTTTAATTGATGCTTACTTAATCTTTAACACCGCCATTACTTATCAAAAAATACCATGGATAATTTCATTACAAGTCAATAACTTGCTAAACAAAAAATACAACTATTATATTACAGATATTAATCATCAGTGGAATTATTATCCCGCTAATGGTATTAATGGTGCTTTAACTATAACTTATCGCTTTAACTAACCATGTTATCAAAAACTGAAAGTGCTTCATTAGTTGGCTGGTTAGCTGCTACCGTTACTCATTTGGCTCTACTTATATGCTGTTTTGCTTGGCCCTATCTATTTGATAGGCATAATGAGATTCTACATACCCAGAAATATAATTCTCAAATCATTCAAGCTGTATTTATAACACCGTCTTCAATGCAAAACACTCAAATATCAAAAGAAAAAGCTGTAATAACTAACAACCTCACAAAGAAAAGTCAAAAGCAACCTGATATTATTAAAAGCCCCATCCAAACACATAAAAAAGCGACAGATAAAAAACAACCAATTAATCGAACGACTCAAAAAAGCCAATCAAAGAAAGTCACAAATGATGATATGCTTAAAGTGCTTTCACAAATCAACCAAATATTACAACAACGCTTAGCTTCTATAAATAACCGTATCTTTTATCATAAAAAAGGACTACTTATCATAGACTTTACGCTGAAAAAACTAGGTAACATATCCGATATAAAGATAGAAAAATCGAGTGGTTATATAAATATTGATCAGATAATAAAAAAATTACTCATGCTAATTGATCTTTCAAAAATAAAAATTCCGCATAACGCGGAATCTATTAGACTTAGACTTCCTGTCAATATTGAGCAGGGACCATAAACAATTATTTTGTCTTCCTAGACAAGCGTTCCATTGCTTAAGCTTCCCTATCCAACTTCACTGTGCTCATATCCCAATCACACCCATGTGAAGGTTCCATGTAGTAAAGGCATCCTGCCTAAACTCCCTGCTCTCTCAATTAGCATATTAGCAAATTTTAATGGGGTAACCATATAGCAATTTTAACCTTCAATATGTGAGAAATATCTCAAGAGATTCTGAGATTTAAGACAGTGTGCATTAATTTACTTGGTGAAATTTTTTTTTTCTGTCAGACTGGTCGCCATGGTAAATCAAAGTAAAATAAGTTTCAAATGATTTCTTTTATCGTCGCCTATGCTAAAAACCAAGTCATGGGAAAAAATAATCAACTACCATGGCACATTAAAGATGATTTACAACTTTTTAAAAAGCATACGCTTAATAAACCAATCATAATGGGTAGAAAAACATTCGAATCAATCGGTAGACCCTTACCCAATCGACGTAATATTATTCTAACACGGCAAGAAAACTACCAAAACCAAGATATTGAAGTATATTCTAGCATTGATGATATATTAAAATTAAATGATACCCAGTTAGAAATTATGATCATTGGTGGTGCTGAGATTTTTAAACTTTTTATGCCAATGGTTGAACGCATTTATCTTTCAACCATTGAAGCAGAAATTGAAGGTGATACTTTTTTCCCTATTTGGGATCAATCAAATTGGGCTTGTCACTCTCATCAAAATTTTAATAAGAATAAAGAAAATGACTACCCCTTTAAATTTGAAATCTGGGAGAAAAAAGATACTTAAAATTTATAAGCAACACCCAACTCTAAAGTTTGATTGTTTGGCTTAAATGCTTGGTAATTGCCAAAGTCTTTTCCATTATCAGTTGAATTACCTTTTGACCAAACATAGTTAAAGTTAACTAAAACATTCTCTGTTAACTGATATTTAATACCAGAACCTAAGCGTAGTGAGACAGAAGCTTGGGTTGAATCATTAAAAGTTCTGCTACTTTCAGTTGATGCATAATGCTCCACCATATTTGTTTCATAGATATCAACACCTACCCCTACAATACCATAAATAAGTAAGTGGTTAATCACTTCATAACCTGGTGTAAAATCTAAGCTAAATCCAGCAATTGGTGCAATACCATTACTGGTATAATCACCAGATGTATCTGCCGGGTAGTTAAACTGGCTATTATCTACACTTGACCATGGGTAGTAAACACTACCAAACTGACCACCTAAGTAGATACCATTTCTAAACTCATAGCCGTAACCCATAAATAATGAAATACCACCACGATCATTTGAAAAGTCAGACTTTTGAGAACCACTGGTTGCATCATAGTTAAAAAATGTCCAAAGGCCACCAACACCCATATAAAAACCTGTAAAGTTTTGAACTTTCTTTATTAGCGGTTCTGCGATAGATGAGTCATATGGTTGAGGCTTATATACAAAACTCGTTGAATAAGGACTAATATCTGATGGATAAGCATTTGCATTTGTGGTTCCCGCAACCATAAATCCAGCAGCAGTTGATAATAAAACACGGTTTACAAGCTTCATAATTCCCCCGATTATAATTATTGTAATTTTAACACTTTGTAATATGTTAATAAGCGATCATAACACTCATATATCAAAAAGTCGAACAAATTTTAATCAATCTACTTTGTGAGTTCTTTGCTTTGAATTAATCCTTCACTGTCGCCACTTGAAAATGGTGTTGGATTTTTTTTAACCTCAAGATTAACATATTCCTGTAGCTCTAAAAATAAGTCTTGATTATTTGAGGATAAATCTACTTCACTTTCAGTGTTTTCATTTTTTTGTTCATTATTAGCTATCTTTTTTTGTACTTCATCATCTACTACTTTTATTGTTATTAGTTTTATTACATCATGAAAATCTTTCTCCTCAGCAAGATCAAGTGGTGTCTTTCCATCAAGTAACCGCTTTTGATACACATTGCCGCCACGCTTTATTAGTGAAGAAACAAACTCTTCTCGTTTACTTCCAAAATCAATCGCATGATGTAAAAATGACTGTAAATTAATTAATTGAATTTCAATTGCATTTGGCCCAAACTCTTTGATTAAATGATCAGCCAAACAATTGAAAGTTTCTAATTTTTTTTCAGTGAAAGCAATCGTTAATGGATTGTCTCCTGCTTTTGTAGACTTCAATACAAATGAATTTGTATTTTCTAATAAATATTTGCAAACGTCTAACTGGCCAAACAACGCAGCCATATAAAGTGGTGTATGACCATGAGAATTAACAACTTTATCAATGCAATCAATATGGTATATATTTAGCAATTTTTTAAGTTTTTCAACATCTCCGTTTTTAGCTGCAATATGAAGTTCGGTATTACCAAAATCATTTTTAATTAAATTTTTATAACTTATCTTCAACTTACGTTGAATCAGTGACTGCTCTTCCCCTGGCATAATACTTCCTTAACATAATTAAATTAACCAACTCAATACTAGTTAAAAAATAACTAAGAAAATATCTGAGAATTATTTCAAAAAAAACAGAAAAGATAGAAGTTATTAACCGGTATATTATTAATATAAATTTATTTTATTAGTACTAATTTTATCGTGTGTTACAGTAAGATAATTATTTTTATGCTTACATAGGAGCTTAAACCATGGGTGATTTTGCAAAAATAGCATATACAGGTAACACAAGTCCAAATGCTAATCCTTTAATACTAGGATGTAGTGGCGGAGAGGGTCATAACTCTGCTGCCAAAGGGCATGCAAAGGACTTAAAAAAGCATGGAATTGATATTTTAGATCATTTCCCTCGTGAATATAATGAAGATACTGCTAAAAATGATCCGTTAGGATATAATGTATATTGTGGTTCCTATTTACAAAATAACATACCCACTATATCTTCTATATTAAAGTTTTTTACTTATCAAACTACTTCTTATCCAATTATGCCAATAGCAGAGAGGATAGATGAAGAAATTAAACATCTACAGGAAAGAAATAAGCCCAATGAATCACGCCCTTATGTTGATGTATTACTTGACATTATTATAGCTGGCTATATCCTTGCCGCAGTTTGGAATGCATTACAGAAAAATGATGAAGCTGAGATGTTAAAGCGCTCTGTTAATTTACAAGAAATAAGCGATAAAGCAAATGCTTCAATCGTAAAATCAACAATCTTTAATATGTTACAACAAGCTGCAACAATACAAGGCAAAAAACCTTATACTGAAATTATCAGTACACAAGCAATGGCACTACCCGCTCTGTGTGATGCTGTCATTGATTATAATAACTGGGTAGACAAATATAATGAAACAGCTCATACAAGCTTACAAAAAATAACTATTCACCAATACTTTACTGACTTACCTACTGAAGGTGCCATCCATTATTTTAAGGCGCTAAATTCTTTAAATAACGATCAAAAATCCGTAATAAAACTATATGGTGTTGGCTTAGATGAACAAACTGCTAGAATACACCTTAACAATGCTGATGACTTTTCAGGCATTTATGATATTCCTCCAAAAGATAACCCTATGGTCCGCCCAGGATTTAAAAATCTAAATACATCACTACATAATAAGTGGCATCAAACTAATATCATAAAAAACATAAAATATCATGATCATAATAAAAATACACATCAAAATATTACCATAGATGCAGATGAAGAAATCGCGTCTGTTATGCTAGGTAGTCAGGCCTCTCTAGATACAATTAAATATATTGAATCCCTAGCACGTTTAGCTAAATTTAAGAAAATCTTTGTCTTTGGTGGTCAAAAAGATGAAATTTCAAATAAAATTGACTACTTTATCAATGAAAATAGTGACTATCTAAATAAACATAGCATAGAGATTATTCGACTTGGTCATCTCGATGATACACAAATGCAACCGATCATGACACGAAGTAACGTCATTGTTCAACGAGGCGGTGGGTTATCTACGATGGAACAAATGGCAATGAATCATCATTCCAATCAAAAAATCTTTATCCACCATGCAGATGGCAATAATCAAGAGACACTGACATCAGGCATTCTTTGGGAAGATGGTAATGCAAATAAGTTAATTGGTGACTTAGGAGAAGATAAAGTTATTAAAACATCACCACCACTGTTTGAAAAAGACATAGAGCGACTCAATCTCAAAAAGCTTGACTCTAATTTACCAGAGTCACCAATGTATGCTGCTGACAATCAAGTTTATAAAACCAGTGGGTTTAAAGCCAGATTATAGATTTTTATAGCGAGAGAGTCAATCCAACTCTAGCTCAAACATATATAATATAAGGTATTTTTATAACCATATGTTTTTGTTACCCCCACAGTTACCCCATATTAATTTTTTTACTTAAGGAATTAATAAAATTTTTTGCTAATGCGAAATCAATTCGTTTTAAGTCATCCTAAATCATCTTATAGTTTAAAATAGACGTATATTCTAAAGTTATACTTTAGATTTTAAGATTAAAATAAACTATGAGTTTAAAATACTTTCTCATATTCTAGTAATACTAGACATTTTAAGAGTAAAACAAACCAAAGATTATTTTAAGATAATTAAACCTGCGTTATTAAAGGATAAGTTGTTTTTCTTTAATTAGGCTACTGCTTATTAAAGAAACTTTAATTAGACTTTCTTTTATTAAAGGATAATCCTTTTTTCTTTAATTAGAAGTTGAACGTTAAAAAAATTTAGTTAGGCTGTTCCTTATTAAAAGATATTACAATTTCCTTTAATTAAGAGGGAGTAAACATTTATGGATATGAAAGAAAGAATTGGTAAATATATATCTTCTACTACGCCTGGAGAAGAATACTCAATTTATGTTCCACCACCATTACCACCTAAACCATCACTAAAACTTGAACCTATTTATCCTCTATTAGATAAAGCAAATATTGCAATAGGACGTTTAGATGGAATTGGGAATGTATTACCTAATCAAGATTTATTTTTATATATGTATATACGAAAAGAAGCTGTTTTATCTTCACAGATAGAAGGAACACAATCTTCACTATCAGACTTAATTATGTTTGAAAATGAAGAAGCCCCAGGTGTTCCAGAACATGATGTTATTGAAGTTTCTAATTATGTAGCTGCTATGGAACATGGTTTAAACAGATTATCAGAAGGGTTTCCACTATGTTTAAGGTTAATAAAGGAAATTCATGAAATTTTACTTAGTCGAGGTAGAGGTAGCTTTAAACAGCCAGGTGAATTTCGTCGCTCACAAAACTGGATTGGTGGCACTCGCCCTGGAAATGCAAAATTTGCACCACCTTCTCCTGAGTATTTAATGCAACTACTAGGTGATTTAGAATCATTTCTACATAATGAACATCACTTGCCTTGTTTAATAAAAGCAGCACTAATTCATGTGCAGTTTGAAACTATTCACCCATTCCTAGATGGGAATGGGCGTTTAGGAAGGCTTCTTATAACATTTCTTTTATGTGCTGAAGGTTTACTTAGTAAACCACTTTTGTATTTAAGTTTATATTTTAAGACTTACCGCCAAGAATACTATGATTACCTACAAGTAGTCAGAGAAAAAGGTGACTGGGAAGCTTGGATCATTTTTTTCCTTGAAGGTGTTATTGAAACTGCCAATCAAGCTACTAAAACTGCTAAAAAAATTATTGGCTTATTCGATGAAGATCATAAAAAAATAAAAACATTAGGTAGAGCATCTACTTCAGCATTTATGGTACATCATTACTTTGGAAAACATTCTATAACAGATATTGGTAAAATTGCCAAAAATTGTAATTTAACAATACCAACTGTAACAAAAGCTATTAATGCATTAGAAAACCTAAATATCATAAAAGAGATTACAGGAAAAGAACGTCTTAAAGTTTACTCATATGATAAATACATCAACATATTAAGTGAAGGTATTGGTATATACTAAAACCTTCTCTTATTTTCGAAAATGGCAAAAAACGAAAATAAGGATCAAAAAACTAAATTACCTTTAAAGACAAAATACTGTTCTAATTTTTAACATAGTTCTTTTATGTTTCCACAGTCCCATAAGCATCTTTAAGCATATATGAAATATTATCATAATAACCCCAAGCCATAACTTGGTCTACCTCAAATGCCTTTAGTTTCTTTAAAACATTGTCAAATACTGACTCTAAACAGCACCAAATTTTATATTTTATGCTTTTTGCTTTATTTTCAAATTCTTGAGAATATTAATGGCGGAGAGAGAGGGATTCGAACCCTCGATGGAAGTTTTATTTCCATACTCCCTTAGCAGGGGAGCGCCTTCAGCCTCTCGGCCATCTCTCCGTTACAAATTTGACTAGCAAATTAATTGCTACCTATGAACAGAAATAGATTCTACACAGCGATAGATCTTTGTCAACAGTATTTTCTAAAAGATAATCTATTTTTAATCTTCTGAATCAGCATCTTGTTCGTTTTGTATACGAATATAGATTTCTTCACGGTGTACTTGAACTTCTTTTGGCGCATTAATTCCCAAACGGACCTGGTTACCTGTAATACGAAGTACCGTAACTGTCACTTCATCTCCAATCATCACCGTTTCGCCTTCACGGCGTGTTAAGATAAGCATTATATTACTCCCTAGCTTTCATTTTTTAAATTCTATATCTTATAATCTATGATAATCTATTAACACTTTAAATTTAAGTATAGTGGATTTTTTTTAACGTTTATTTTAAACGTGTTACTTTTTAGTCTATTTGAACCTAATTGTAAATACTTATTTTAATTTATTCTTAAATTATCTTTGGATTGTCATGTAACAAAAATGTAACAATTATCACCTATAATAGCAACGTGATTAACCTTGATAGGCAGTTTTATAATGAGTAACAACTCATCAACGCATCTAAATCAAGCATCTTTAGATAATACAAAGCTAAGCAGACATCACCTAAAAATTTGGTTTCTATCAGCCATGGGCGTTTTTATGGATGGCTTTGACTTATTCATCATTGCTGTTGCACTTCCTTTAATACAGCAACAATGGCAAATTGGCGCTGCTGAAGCAGGCCTAATTGCAGCTGCAGCCCCTGTTGGTGCAATTCTTGGCGCTGGTGTATTTGGTCGTTTTACTGATAAGATGGGTCGACGCACCATGCTTATTTTAAGTGTCATGTTTTTTGTTGTCTTTACTTCTTTATCTGCTTTTGCATGGGGACCAATAAGCCTAATGGTATTTCGCTTTTTATTAGGCATTGGTATTGGTGCTGACTACCCAACTGGTTCAACTTACGTCTCAGAAACAATGCCATCACATCTTCGCGGTAAAATGATGGTTGCAAGCTTTAGCTTTCAAGCCATTGGTGCATTAATTGGTGCTGCTTTAGGCTTAGTTATTCTACAAAATGATCCTACACTTGATGCATGGCGCTGGATGCTTGGTGCTGGCGTTATTCCTGCTATTCTTGTTTTATGGTTAAGAATGAGCTTACCAGAAAGCCCACGATGGTTAATGGCAAAAGGCAAAACTGAAAAAGCTAAAAAAATTGCGGCTGAATTAACAGGGAATATTGATATTGATATTAATCAAATCGATGAACCAATTAAAACATCTTATAAAGATCTATTTAAAAAGAAATTAATTAGACAGACAACACTGGCATCAATTCCTTGGTTTCTTATGGATATTTCACTTTATGGTGTTGGATTATTTACGCCTGTTATTTTAGCTCAAATGATTGCAACAGAAGGGAGTGACTTTATTTCTAAAGGTATTGCCGCTGCTGAAGGTTCTATTTACACCTATCTATTTTTTGTTATTGGCTGTGTTGTTTGCTTCTTCTTAATTGAACGTTGGGGACGACTACGTTTACAAAAAATTGGCTTCATTGGTATGACAATTGGCTTATGTGTTTTAGGCATTAGCACCTACGTCTCAGATCAAACAACGTTAATGATTAGCCTTAATGGTTATGACCTGGTTATTGGTAATTTGCAGCTTATCTTATTATTTAGTGGCTTTATTTTCTTTTATTTTATGATCAACATGGGGCCTAACCCCACAACTTATCTTTTAGCCTCTGAAGTTTTCCCAACAAATGTTAGGGCAACAGGACATGGCTTTGCTTCTTGCATGGGTAAAGTTGGAGCCGCTGTTGGTATTTTCTTTTTACCAATTATGAAAGATAGCCTAGGGCTTGGAACAACCATGTTCATTATTGCTGCTTCAGCATTTTTAGGTTTCTTATTTACCTTATGGTTTGGCATAGACACACGTGGTTCACTAGATCATAAAGAAAAGAAAGTAAACGATAAAAAGATTATACCATTTAGGTCTGTTGCCTAATTAAGTTTTATTTGCCTTGACTTATTAATGTATTTTTTGGTCGATAGCGTCTATATTCTGGCAATATATGGTCATTATTACAGATAGCGTCAAATTGAATTATAACATCTGGCATTTGGGCACGGTCCTTAAGCCCCATCATCCGGTAAGCCATCTGAGCTGGAATTCGTTGCTCAATTAATCTAGAAGCCGTTTCCAGCTTTTTTGATGATGAAGTTGTCATGATTTACCTCCAAGTCAATCTTTATTATATGAGCAATTTTGGTTAATATTTACCTTTGTATGATCGACGTTTTTTGCCATCCCACGGGCTATTATACAGATGGTTTTCGATTGCCCATATTCATAAACATAATCCGAAATCTCAAATTTGTCAAAGTATCACAATTAACTTAAAAGGCACTTGACTAATTTAAAAAATAAGAAATTTCTTTTATAATTAATGACTGATCAATTAAATCTTTTTATCTTGAAATTCTAGATTGCGCTTAGCTATTAGCCTACAATACTCCACATAAGCTTTATCGATATGCATAGGCAAAACTTATGAATACAAAATTTAACTGTATTGCTATTATTGGCACACATCAAAACCCGCTAGTTAAAGAAACGGTCTTTGATTTATATCAATATTTAATGTCATTGGATATTAAAGTTATTGTAGAAGAAAATACCGCAGAAACTTTGAATATATCAAATATAGATAGTTGCGCATTAACTAAAATTGCTAATGAAGCTAATCTTGCTATTGTCGTTGGAGGAGATGGTAATTTTTTACATGCAGCAAGAAGCCTTGCGGCAATTAGCAGCATTCCAATTACAGGCATCAATCGTGGTAAACTCGGTTTTTTAACTGATATTAATCCCCAAGAAATTAAAACCAGACTAAAACGACTACTTGAGGGACAATACCAAATTGAACAACGATTCATTTTAAATGCTGATATTTATAAAAATAACCAAAAAGAGAGCACAATAACAGCTGTCAATGATATTGTTTTATCAACAGGTCATAGCAGTCGCTTATTCGAGTTTTCGGTTGAAATTAATGGGCAATATGCCTTTTCACAGCGCTCTGACGGTATCATTATTGCAAGCCCAACCGGCTCTACTGCACATGCACTCTCTGCTGGTGGCTCTATTCTCTATCCTTCATTAAATATTATAGAGCTAGTTCCAATGTTTTCTCATTCTCTAACATCAAGACCTATTATTATATCAGCAGATAGTACGATTAAAATTACAGTTGCAGCTTATAATGACCCAACATCCCTTGTTAGTTATGATGGCCACTGCCATACAGAATTAAAAAATAAAAATTATATTTTAATTAAAAAAGCGAAACATCAACTTAATATCTTGCATCCAGAAGATTATAACTATTATCAAACTTTAAGACACAAGCTCCACTGGTCTCGCTTACTATTTGATGAGTAATTTAATTTAGTTTTGATTGAATCAAATTTTTATGCCATACCTAAAACAAGCCATTGGCGCGATAAGAAATTATAACGATTCATTGTATTTTCATGAAAATGTTTTTTAAAGCTTTCTTGTCTCATTCCTTGTGACGGCTCACCCGCTTGCAGTCTTAAGCCAAAACGTTTAGCCCACTTACGAATTGTCCCATGCTTAAATCCAAGTTTTTCTTCTGCTTGAGCATAGGTTAATCCTTCATTGACGCAATTAACTAAAGCATCCTTTGCTGAGCAGTTAAACTTGTTTTGGATAACATGCTCAAAACTTCCACTATATTGATTTGCCATTTTTAGTTACCTCTCTTACTACTCTTAATGATGATACTTATAGAGTTTATTAGAGAAACCTTAACAAAAACTTAAGAAAACATTTTTTTTAGATTTTTTTTGATTATATCAATTCTTCCAAACGACAGCCCCATCATAATACATGATTAGTAAAATTACTACCATTTATGCTGCTCTCTATGAAAAGTTGATACATTAATATTATTTAAATTTAATTTCTTTTTTACTGCCTCTACAACAAAAACTGAACGATGTTGGCCACCGGTACAACCAATAGCAATATCTAAGTAACTTCTATCTTTACTAATAAATTCTGGAATCCATCGTGTTAAAAACTCTGTGATATCATCAACTAACTGCTTTGATTGATCAAACTTATTGAAAAATTGAATTACTGGCTCATCAAGACCACTTTTTGTTCTTAAAAGAGGCTCCCAATAGGGATTAGGCAATAACCTAACATCAAATAAAAAGTCCATTTTTTTAGGCATGCCATGTTTAAAACCAAATGAATAAAGATTAATTTGCACTCGGCTAGAAAGCATATTAATTGCTTGCTTAATTAAACGTTTTAGTTGATGAATAGATAACTCTGTTGTATTAATGTCACGCTTAGCACGATTTGCTATTGGTGTTAAAACTTCCTTCTCTTTTTGTAGTGCTTTTGACAATGGCAGCTCTTTATCATGTGATAGCGGGTGCTTACGCCTTGTTTCATTATAGCGCGTCACTAGTTGCTCATCTGATGCATCTAAATACCATATTTCTAGTATATGTAGATTTATTAATTGTTTTATTGCATCTAGTTTTTTATCTAAATCATTAAAATTTCCAATACTGCCGGAGTCAATTGCAATAACAATATCACGAGAAGCATAATCAATCTCTAACTGTTTGACGGTATTTTCTAGCAATGTCACTGGCAAGTTATCAATGTAAAAATAGCCATAATCCTCAAGCAAATGTAATACAGTCGACTTACCTGACCCCGAACGCCCAGTTAATATAATTAGCTTATTCATATAACCCTTATAATATCTCATTTGAAATATTAGCAATTGCTTCAACCAAAGTTGCTAATGGCCGATTAGCTCCAATAGTTAAACGGAATAATGGAATTTTTTTATTTAGAATAAAAGCGCTCTCAAGTGACGGCAATGCTGAGTCAATTGTATGTTCATCCGACAACCAAATAATTCGGTCAAGGTATTGTTGTTGGATTATTTTATATTGATGACTAATATCTAAAACACCCAAATTTCGAATATGAATCTTGCCATAGTTTTGATCATTACCATAACCAATAACCCCACCATCTTCGCATTTAAATAGAATCTCATCATCTGCAATTAAAGCATGCCCTCTATCTATCAAAGACAAAGCTAAATCACTTTTCCCAACGCCTGGCTTACCTTGAATTAATATGCCTTTTTCATTTACTGATACAAACACACCATGAGTAGATTCACTCTTTTTTTGTACCATAATTCAAGCTTCCATCTCTGTTAGTAAATTATACAATGCCTCATTAGAGTCTGCTTGCCTTAACTTATCTCGATAAGACTCACTACCAAGTAAGCCTGTCAAGTGTGACATAAAATCTAGATGAATATTCTTAATTGCTTGAGGGAAAATCACACCAATAAAAATATCTACAGCCTGACTATCAGGCACATCATAACTAATTGGCTCATCTAATACGACAACAGCCATCCTCGTTAGTGGAATACCATCAATTCGCGCATGCGGCAACGCAACACCATTGCCAATTGCCGTTGAACCTAAACGCTCGCGCTCAAGCAACTTTTGATAAATTTGATCACTACCGATAGACTCCGGAGCATCAAGTAGATGCCCAAGCACTTCAAAAATACGCTTTCTGCTATTAACTAGCGCTCCTTTTAAGACACGCTCTGGTGCTAAAAAGTTGGATAATGTTGACATTCCTTATCCTTAAACCTAGCCCTCTTCTTTTTCAGTGGGCTCATCGATCATCGTCTCAACTGAGTCAAACTTATCTCTATTAACATGATGATTTTTCATTAAGCTTTTTCTCTTTCTAACTTGACGGTCAAGCTTTGCTTCTAACAAATCAATTGCCTCATACATACTTGCACCATCAGCATGTGCAATAATATCATTTCCAGGTACTTCAATTTTGGCTTCTGCAAGATGACGCTCTCTTTCAACTGACATAATTACATGAGCACCAATAATGTGATCGAAATGGTTAGATAACTTACCTATTTTTTCTTCAACATAACTTTTCATAGCATCAGTAACTGACAAGTGACGACCTGTAATTTGAATTTGCATAAGTCATACCTCCATCATTTTGTTATTATTAAAAACTTAACTGACTATATCATCTTTGTTAAGCACATACTATCTCTTTTAAAGTGGTAGTTATATCAATTTCATCTTACTACCTACAGTATAATTTTACCCCTTCTTTTGCTAATAATCGAGCCAGGGTTTTATTTTAATGTGAATTACTTAATAAATGGTTCTACCATTATCTTTCCATTCATAAATAACTTAATTGATATCGCACCATAGTGTGCTGTATCAAAATAATTAGCTTGTAACTTCTGATAACGCTGAATCACTTTTAAATGAGGAAAATATTTCAGTTTATATTGGCTATTACCAATTAAAATAATCTTTGGAGATACTGCTTCTAAAAAAGGCATTGTTGAAGAGCTATTACTTCCATGATGTGGTGAGATTAAAATATCTGATGTTAGCTGCCCTTTATGATAGTTTACTAAATAATGCTCTGCTTTCTTTTCAATATCGCCAGGGATTAGGATAGAAAATTGATTCAATGTAATTTTCAACACACAAGATAAATTATTACTGCTTGCATTTGAAGATAGAAAAGATGTATTTAGATAAGTAAACTTTGCTTGATCAACTGTCCAAGATAGGCCTTCTTCACACTTAGTTTTTCTTTTATGATAAGCTTGTGGAATATTTTTATTAGACGAGGCATCCAGTTGTTTAACTAATACCTGCTGTAAAATACTTTTTAATCCACCTGCATGATCAAGATCACCATGACTTAAGACTAACCGATCAATCATTGTTACCCCTATTGCTCTTAGGTAAGGTATAACAACCATTTCCCCCATATCTAAACCAGATGAACTAATACCTCCTGTATCATAGACTAAAGTATAGTCTTTCATTTGAAATACAACTGCCAGACCATGACCCACATCTAAAATCACTAACTTAGCCAATAAGCTAGAAGGAAATCCAACCCGATAATATAATAATGGCAAAATAAAAAAACTACCTAACATACGGTTAGGAAAGCCTTTTGGTAAAAATAAAATTATAACTCCGACCAGTGATAACCCTAATAAATAAGGTGATGGATAAATCATAATTGAAAGAAAAGCCCAACTGATATCACCTAACCAACAAAGAAAATCCCAAAGCCAACTAAAAATCATGTCAATCACTGATAAACATAAACGAAATAATGATTCATTAAAAATTGATAATACAATTGAAACTAATAAGCCTGGAACAATAATAAAACTAACCATTGGTACTGCAATTAGATTTGCTAAAAAGCCAATAACTGAAAAACCACCAAAATAAAAAATAGTTAACGGAATAAGACAAACCGTTGCAATCCATTGAGGAAAAAATAATCGTTTTAAAAAACTGCCCTGCCCCTTACGTCCAACAAAAGCAAATACTAAGAACATAACTGCAGAAAAAGATAACCAAAAACCTGGTGACGCTAAAGAAAGTGGATTATAAAAAATAATGGCTATTGCTGCTAGTAGTAAAATATACCGTTTAGACACTGATAAGTTCATTAGGTAAGCATAAGTAAAGATTAAAAGCATAATGATTGCACGCTGCGTTGGAATGCCAAAGCCAGCTAATAGACTATAGATAATTGAAACAATTAAAGCACCAATTGATGCTACCTTTTGAGCAGACAATTGATAACTTAACCTATGTGAAATTGACCAAAAAAAACGAATTAATAAATAAGCCCAAAAGAAAACTAACCCAACATGTAAACCAGATATCGCAACAAGATGTGATGTTGCTGTTTTTTTCAAAATAATTTTATCATTTAATGTAATACTTGATTTATCTCCCGTTATTAGCGCACTAAAAATGCCTAAAAACCTTTTATTGCTAAGGTGTGCTTTTATTGATTGGATCAAATAAAAACGAATTGCATCAATTGGTGCATTAAGCCAATAAAAACCAATCACCTTAACAGCAGATAAAACTCGACCAGATGCAATAATACCTGATTGCTTTAAATAACCCTGATAATCAAATCCACCTGGATTTCTAATAACAGCTGGTTTAGTTAATTTCATTCTAAGTTCTAGTTTCAAACCAGGCTGTAAAATAATGTGTTTCGGTAGGTGATACCATGTAAGTCTAATTTTTCCTATTTCTGTTTTAAATATAAATTGATACGATTTTTGTTTCTTTTTAGGTATACCACTAACAACACCGACTAGAGTAACTGATTTTTTATAAAATGACTGGGGTAACGATTTATTTACCTGGTATAAAAAATAAAGGCCATGTATAAAACATAAAAATAATAATAAAAGAACAAATATAACTAGCTTTTTAGATTTAAGAAAAACTATTAAATCCATATTCATCAAAAATCATCCTATTAATATAAAAAAATCATGCAAATTTTAAATGCAGTATATCGAAAAGAAATGATTAAATAACTAGCTGTTATAGGTATTAACCGTTAAGATAAATGCCAAACAAATTGATATAATTTAAAAATAGATTTATGACTGATCATACATTTTTTGCAACCACTGCTCGAGGCATAGAGCCACTACTTTTAGATGAGTTAAAATCACTTGGTGCAAACAACCTAAAAGAGACCGTTCTTGGCATAACCTTTAACGCTCCTGTAAAAGTTGCTTATAAAGTATGCTTATATTCAAGACTTGCGCATCAGGTTTTACTAAAGCTAACAGAAACTACAATTAATGATCAAGAAACTCTATATCAAGCAGTTAAGCAAGTCAACTGGTTAGAACACATACCAAAAGATGGCTCTTTTCGAATTGATGTAACAGGTAAACACCATACATTAAATAATACACAGTTTATTGCTCAAAAAGCTAAAGATGCAATCTGTGATCAGTTTAGGCAAAAAACAGGAACACGCCCTAATGTAGAACTTAAAAAGCCAGATGTTGTTATTCATCTTCACATCGCTAAAGGAAACTTAACCGTTAATTTATCACTTTCTGGTGACAGCTTACATCAAAGAGGTTATCGACTAGATAGTGGAGAGGCACCATTAAAAGAGACGTTAGCTGCCGCTTTACTTATCCGCGCTAACTGGCCAAAACAAATATTAACTGATAATGCCTGCTTAATTGACCCTATGTGTGGCTCTGGAACTTTATTAATTGAAGCTGCAATGATTGCCTATGAAATAGCACCGGGTATTAGCCGTACATATTATGGTTTTTCTGGTTGGCTTAAGCATGACCAAGCACTTTGGCAAACACTGGTAAAAGAAGCAACTGAGCAAAAAGATAAAAATTTAAGCACCCCTTATACCGAAATTAAAGGTTTTGATATTGATTCAAAACAAATTCAAATTTGTCAAAATAATATTAAACGTGCTGGACTTAATAAAATTATTGATATTAAGTGTCAATCAATTGATCAATTAAAGCCAACTCAAATAAATCACCTGTCAGGTCTTATTATCTCTAACCCTCCTTATGGTGAGCGACTACTTGAGCATCATGAAATAAAAAAGCTACTGACTAGCTTTGGTGAATTATTAAGAGAGGATTTTATTGATTGGAACTTAAGTTTGTTTAGTGCAAATTTAGACAGTATTAAAGCCATTGGTATTCGCTCTTATAAAAAATATAAACTCTATAACGCACGCATAGAGGCTTATTTGCTTAATTTTAAAATTAAACCTGAGTCTTTTATGCAAAGTGAAAAACCACTTGAAAAGTTAATCAGAAAAGCAGAGTCTCATTATACAAATCCATCTGATAATCTTTCAGTATTTATTAATCGCCTTAAAAAAAATACAAAACATTTAACTCGATGGGCAAAAAGAAATCAAATTAATGCTTATCGCTTATATGATCAAGATATACCAGAGTATGCTTTTGCAATTGACATTTATGATAAATATATTCATCTACAAGAATACCAAGCACCTAAAACAATAGATCCATTAAAAGCAAAGCGCCGCTTTTATGAAGTCATTGGTGCGATAAAACATCTATTAGATATACCTTATGAAAATATTTATATTAAACAACGTCAGCAGCAAAAAGGGCTTAATCAATACGAGCGTATAGAAAAAAAAGATGACTTTAAAATTATTAAAGAAGATAAAGCAAAATTTTATATTAATTTAACTGATTATTTAGATACTGGCCTTTTTATTGATCATCGCTTAATGCGCCTAGAAGTTGCTAAAAGTGCTGCTAAGAAAACGCTACTTAATTTATTTGCCTATACCTGTAGTGCAAGTGTTTTAGCGTCACTTTATGGCGCTAAGAAAACCACTAATGTTGATTTATCTAATACTTATTTAAACTGGGGAAAAAATAATTTTCAACTAAATCAAATTAGCCTAAGTCAACATGAATTTATTCAAGCAGATTGCTTAAAATGGCTAAAAGATTCAAAAGAAACCTATGATTTAATTTTCCTTGACCCACCAACGTTTTCAAATTCAAAACGGATGGCTGATACATTAGATATTCAAAGAGACCATCATGACTTAATTACCCTTGCAATAAAACATTTAAAACCTAAAGGCAAACTCTATTTTTCAAATAATTATCGAAGATTTAAACTAGATCCTAAACTTAAACAGTTATTTGAGTGTAAAGATATTAGTCATTTATGTCTATCTGAAGATTTTAAAAGAAGGCCCAATATTCACCATTGTTTCATAATTGAGCATAAAGTTTAACGCTTTTATAAATCAATTGAACGATCTTTTTTAGTGATTAATTCAATCTGATAGCCATTAGGATCTTTTACAAAAGCAATGACACTACTACCACCTTTGACAGGCCCTGCTTCTCTTGTAACAACACCACCTTGCTGTTTAATATTTTCACAACTTTGATAGACATCATCAACTTCAATACATAAGTGACCAAATGCATTACCATGATCATAGCTTGATGTATCCCAATTATAAGTTAATTCAATTGCAGTGACCGCATTAAAATCATCGCCATAGCCTAAAAAAGCTAAAGTATAACGATAGGCTTCATTATCCATTTTCTTAAATAACTTCATACCAAAAATATTTTGATAAAAATTAATTGATTCTTCTAAATCATTCACTCGAATCATCACATGTGCTAAACGCATAATATTACCTCATTAATAGTTTTCTAATTTAATCACACCATAAGCTGGTACTTCATAAGGGTGTGATACTTTTAAAGCTTTTTTTAGTTCTTTTAAGCTCGACTCATTTTCACAAATAAACTCTAACTTATATTCATCAACATAGGAGATAGATGATACTTCACCAATAAACGGATTACTACTTTCATTTGGTAAAAACTGCCCTTGACCTTTAGTCTGCCAACAACAATGAGAGTAACTACCTATTTTCCCTAAACCAATTGCAAACATAGTTGTTTTTACTTCATCAATATGCGATTCAGGTACATAGATATAAACGTGATACATTTAAGTGTCCTATTATAAAACTTTAATAGCAATTATATATTAGTTTTGAACGCCTGGGCTATTCTGTTCTACCTCGTAACTTGCTGAAGTCTCTAAAAAAGGATTTTCAACTTGAAGCGTTGGTGCATAGTCTTTAGAAATAAGATATACCCCTGCTTTCCCTAATAGTTTTAATTTAAGAAGTAATTTTTTCACTTCTGCTAAATGATATTTATCAATATTTTGATGTGACTCTGTTAAATGAGACTGGATACTTTCTGCTATCTTATATAGTTGAATTATACCCTGGTTATTTATTTGACCTTGCATGTATATTGAACTTATGAATTCATTAGCAAGTGTAATATTCATCTTATATAGGCCTAACGCTATATTAACAAACTCTTTATCTTCTGCTTTTATATCTTGAAGTGCTTTTGATATCATATAAACACAATATTGCATATCCACAACTATAAACTCTATTCAACTGTAATACTAATTACTTTTACTTCATTTTCATCTAATTGAATTGCTGCTTGACTAAACTTAGGTGGACCATAACTACCTCTTGCATGATTACTAAAGCCATATTCTTCTTCAGGGATACCAAAAAAGCTTTCATCAAACTCACTATTACTATTTAAGTCATGAACAACAACAACCGCATATTCACCTTTTGGCATACCCTTAAAGCTTGTACTTGCTGTAAGATTACTAATTGCCACTTTTTTACTTCGAAACTGATGTTCTTGATCAGGAAAACCCTCTTTAGAGTTATAAATAGCTATTAGTGCGTTACCTTTATTATTATCAAATCCTTTCGCATTAACAGTTAGTTCCGCTGCGCTTAAATATAGAGGTAATAGCATTAGACTAATAACAAAAAAAACTGGTTTAATCATATAAATACCTATCAATGAATTTTTTAATTTAATCATCAATAATTATATATCAATTAAGCCTTTTATAAAAGAAGCAAGTTACTCAACCGTGACAGATTTCGCCAAGTTTCTTGGTTGATCGACATCTGTACCTCTTTGGCAGGCCACATGATATGATAATAGCTGTAATGGTATTGTCATTACAATCGGCGCAATAAGCGGGTCAATACTTGGTAAACTAATCATGTGTGCATTATCTAGTTTTAATTCTTCTTTTACCTTATGATCTACAAATACAAATAACTCCCCACCTCTTGCTTGTACTTCCATCAAGTTAGATTGAAGTTTCTCTAATAGGCTGTCATTAGGGGCAACTGCAATAACTGGCATATCTTTATCAACTAAAGCTAAAGGTCCATGCTTTAATTCACCCGCAGGATAGGCTTCTGCATGAATATAAGAGATTTCTTTAAGTTTTAGTGCACCTTCCATTGCAACTGGATATTGCATACCACGCCCTAAAAACAACGCGTGTTGTTTATCAATAAAGTGTGTTGCTAATTGATCAATTTGTTGATCCAAACTCAATGCATTTTTAACTTCAACTGGTAGATGTTGTAAGCATTGAACAATATGGGCTTCATCTTTAGATGAAAGGCCATGAAACTTTGCAACAGCACAGGTTAAAAGTAATAAAGACGCCATCTGTGTTGTTAAAGCTTTGGTTGAAGCCACACCAATCTCAACACCTGCTTGTGTCATAAAGACAAGATCGCTTTCTCTTACTAAAGAACTACTAGGCACATTACAAATAGCTAGATAACCTAAATAATCTAGCTTCTTTGCCTGGCGCAATGCTGCCATCGTATCTGCTGTTTCTCCTGATTGTGAAATTGTTACAAATAAACATTTCTCCGGTACAACAGCTTTTCGATAACGAATTTCACTAGCAATTTCAACATCACAAGATATATTTGCAATTGATTCAATCCAGTAACGTGCAACAAGTCCCGCAATATAGCTTGAACCACAAGCAACAATTCGAATATGCTTAGCTTGTTTAAATAACTTGTCTGCTCCAACACCAAAACGCTCAACAATTGCTTTATTATCAGAACTAAAACAATTTCCTAATGTTCTAGCAATGGCATCTGGCTGCTCAAACATCTCTTTTTGCATAAAGTGCTTATAGCCTTCTTTGGAAACACCTTCATCCTCTTGAGAAACAGCCTCTGTTTGAACTGTTTTTTCTTTGCCATTGCTTGCATAAAGCTTAACATTCTCTTTAGAGATAATTGCAATATCTCCCTCATCCATATAAGCAAAATTACGCGTTACTGGTAATAAAGAGTAAGTATCTGATGCAATAAAATTCTCACCAATCCCTAAGCCAATAACCATCGGAGAGCCTGAACGAATTGCAATTAATGTATCTGGAAAATGAGCATTAATAATAACTGCTCCATAAGCACCATCTAACTCTTTGGTTAAAGCCAAAGCAACCTCTTTAGGATCTGCCTTATCATGCCATAAGTTTTTTACCAAATGAGCTATGACTTCACTATCTGTCTCAGACGCAAAGTGAATCCCTTTATCAACTAACTGTGCTTTTAGTGCGTGATGGTTTTCAATAATTCCATTATGAACAATTGCAATATGTTCTGATTGGTGCGGGTGTGCATTTTCTAAAGTTACTCCACCATGTGTTGCCCAACGCGTATGCGCAATACCAGTTGAACCTTTTAGCATATTATTTTGTTTAACTTTTTTAGTTAAAGCTTTAACTTTACCAACTTCTCTTATACGGTTAAGTTTATTTTTTTCATCAATCACTGTAACGCCAGCTGAATCATAACCTCGGTACTCTAAACGCTCTAGGCCTTTTAACAAGATTGGCACGACATTTCTTTCAGCAACTGCACCAACAATTCCACACATATTTTTTTGCTCCCTTAAGCCAAAGCTATTTATTTTTTTTAGGTCTTTTCCAGGCATCTAGAGTAATTTGACGACTAGATCGATTCAAAGTTAACTTGCCCTCTGGCGTATTTTTTGTAATTGTTGATCCTGAGCCTATAAAAGAACCTTTACCCAGCTTAACTGGTGCAACAAGTTGACTATCTGAACCAACAAAGACATCATCTTCAATAATTGTTTGATGTTTATTTGCACCATCATAATTACAGGTAATTACACCTGCACCAATGTTAACACGATCACCAACTTTTGTATCACCAATATAACTTAAGTGATTTATTTTTGAATCATTACCAATAGTTGACTTTTTAATCTCAACAAAGTTGCCGACTTTAGCACCCTGACTTAGATAAGTATCTGGCCTTATCCTTGCAAATGGTCCAATCTCTACTTCTGAATCTACCTTTACACCCTCAAGCATTGAGTTTGGTTTAATCACTACATTATCAGCAATTATGACATCTTTTAAGATACAGTTCGCACCAATTTGACAGTTTTTTCCAATCTTTACATTACCTTCTAAGATAACATTAACATCAATCACCGTATCTTGACCAACTTTTATATCACCTCGAATATCAATACGCTTAGGATCAAGTAATGTCACCCCCTCTTGCATTAATTTTTTCGCTTGATAAGATTGCCAATCTCTTTCTAATTTTGCTAGCTCCAATCGAGAGTTAACACCTGTTATCTCAAATTTATATTCTGGTCTTACTGTATTAACTTCTACTTGATCAGCAATTGCCATTTCAACAATATCTGTTAAATAATATTCTTTTTGCGCATTTTGATTATTTAATTTGGGTAGCCATTTATTTAAATAACTACCTTTCAGATAATAAATACCTGCGTTAATTTCTTTAATCTTTTTTTGATCATCTGTTGCATCTTTTTCTTCTACAATTTTTATCACATCATTGTTTGAGTCACGAATAACACGCCCAAAACCTGTTGGATTGTCCATATCAAATGTAAGCATACCTAATTGCTTTTCTGAAGTTGTCTCAATTAGTTTTGATAATGTGTTTGCTGAAATTAAAGGGACGTCACCAGATAAAATTAATATCATATCATTATTTTTTATATGAGGAAGCGCGCTTTTAACCGCATCACCAGTACCCTGCATATTGATTTGCTCAATCCAAGTTACATGATCAGATGCAAGTTCTGACTTTAATTGTTCACCCAAATGACCATAGATCACACCAATACTGTTTATTTGAATTAATTTAAGCGTATTTAATACATGCTTAATTAATGGCTTTTTTGCAAGTAACTGTAACACCTTAGGCTTTGATGATTGCATACGCTTACCTAAGCCGGCTGCTAAAATTAAAACCGATAGTTCCATTAAGATCCCTTAAACTTCAAATCTAATTGCTTATATTCTACCGAGATCCTTATAAAAGGGAAGTCTACACTCTTTTTGATAGATGCATTTGCTAATATCTCAAGGTATACTTACTAATATTAGTTATCGGTTAAATAATGGTGTAGATTAAACATGGCATATATGGCGGCAATTGAAGCTGGTGGTACTAAGTTTATTTGTGCAATTGGTAACTCTGAGGGGAAAATTTTTAAAAAAACGCGAATTGAAACAAGCACACCTGATAAAACGCTACCTCAAGTCATTGATTTTTTTAAGTCCAATCAAGCTAACTACCCTTTATCTGCAATTGGATGTGGCTCATTTGGTCCACTAAATCCTAATCAAGCCTCTAAAAACTATGGCTATATTACAAACACCCCAAAATTAGCATGGCAAAACTTTAATATTGTCAAAGCATTGAAAGATAGCCTTAATCTCCCCATTGGGTTTGATACTGATGTTAATGCTGCTTTATTAGGTGAATATTACTGGGGCAGTGCCCGAGGATTAACTGATTTTATTTATTTAACTGTTGGCACTGGCATTGGCGGTGGCATTATGGCAAATGGAAAATTACTTCATGGTATTATGCATGCTGAGCTTGGTCATATTTTTATTCCACAAATTAAGTCAGATAAAACATTTGAAGGTATTTGCCCTTATCATAAAAACTGCCTTGAGGGACTAGCTAGTGGCACAGCGATAAAAGCGCGTTTTAAGGTTGATTCTGCACTTGAACTAAAAAAAGATCATCTCGCTTGGGAGTACGAAGCGGAGTATCTTGCTGTTGCGTTAACTAACTTTATTCTAACCTTATCACCACAACGTATTATCTTAGGTGGAGGCGTTATGAAACAAAGTCACTTATTTCCAATGATTCGCCAAAAAGTAAAAGATAAGCTACATAATTATATAATAAATGAGTCAATTGAAAACATTGATCAAGCCATTGTTCCTGTCAGTTTAGGCGATAATACTGGTGTGATGGGTGCAATTGCATTAGCTCGCATGGCTCACCTAGAACATGAATTAAATTAAGCGTAAGGATTAATATGAGTGATATAAATGAAATTGGTAAAACCTACAACCGCCCTTGGGGTAGTTATAAAACACTTGAACTTGCTAATGGTTATCAAGTAAAAGTAATTACGGTTAATCCTGGCGGCACCTTATCACTACAAAAGCATTTTAAACGTGCTGAGCATTGGGTTGTCGTTAAAGGTTCACCTACTTTTACAATTGGTGAAGAGAAACAAACCTATCAGGTCGGTGACCATGTTTATATTGAAAAAGAGCAAGTGCATCGTATGGAAAATACAACTGATAGCATATGTGAAATTATTGAAGTTCAAATTGGAAGCTATCTAGGTGAAGATGATATTGTGCGCTTAGAGGATGTTTATAATCGTTAAATTTTAATTAACGAGTCCGTATAAGCATTAGAGAATATGCCATTTGGATCTAGCACTTTTTGATATTCTGAAAAGACTTTTAGGCGCTCTTGGCGTCGACTATTTAAGTTTTTAATAAAGTCAGGATTAAATGGTGCAACACCCACAACTGACTTATCAGTTTCTGCTAATACTGGATTATAAAAACCATAAAGCTTTCCATGATGAGGAAAGCCACCCAACTTAACCCATTCGCGCTCAATGTTTGCAAAAAAATCTAATAAGTTTTGAGGGTAATTCGTTGCATCTCCCTTTTTTGTTGATGCTAAAATTTCAATTGAAACAAATAGTTGATTTGGATCATCTGAATAAGCACCTGCTAATAATGCATCACTACCTCTAACAAAACGAAATTCTGGCGGAATTGCCAATATAAAATCATCTGTTTGCCTAATACGATCATTAATTGCTTCTAAAGCTTTCCATAAAATATCTAAACCATGATCTTTATTGTTAGGCAATGGAATAAAATAAGACATAAAAGTTACTCTTGTTGCAGTTTTAACCCATATTGCATCATTATTTTCAATTGCATTACCCATTTGCTCATGTGTATTTGTCATAAGTTTATTCAAAGTCCACTCGCCTAAAGATTTTGATTTACTATTTTGAATACTTTGACCTGTATTTTGGACAAATGACTCTTCAACTGGGTTTAATAATTGTGCGCCCCATTGTTTATTTAAAGCAATATCACAAGCAGATGTTGTTTCTACTGGCATTGGATTATTTAAAATTGGATTTTCTGGATTTTGATCAACCTTCCAGCGTAACAATAAGTAATTATAATAAACTGAGTATGGGTTATAGAATGATTCAATACTGTGATAATTATCAGAAAAGAGTAATTGCTTATAGGTTTCTATAAACGCTTCTTTTGAATTAATTGTGTGGTATGCCTGAGATGGTATTAATGTATTTTTAAAAGGACGAGGTTCTACTTTAAATGTAATAGATGTAATGACTCCTAATGTTCCCCATGAAGCACGATGAAATTTTAAAGGATGATGACCATTAAATGATGGTGAATTTAAATCATAGGTAATCTTTTTCCCATTTGCACCCATTACTGTATAGGCAACAACTGTGTTTGCTAAGATTGAACTATCAATTGTTGCACCATGAGTATCAACAGCAGCTAAACCACCCACACTAAAAAAACCACCGGCTGTAACTGTTTTAAGCATAAAGTTATGTGCTGTTAAATAGGCATCTAGCTCATCTTCTGTAACACCTGCATTTACCGTCACTGTTTGATTTTCAGCATCTAAAGTAATATGCTCGTTTTCACTTAACCCTAAGTCTTTATAACAAGCCATATCAACGATCCATTGATGACCATGCTGAGTATTAATATCTGAGTTATTTAGATTACTATTAACTATTAAAGGCGTTGCAGAGTGTCGTTGCCCTGAAACTCGAATTTTAACATCTCCTAATCTTAAAGCTGCTTGATTGATAATTGATTTTAATTCTGCTTCTGTTGTTGGTAGAAAATAATACTGACCATCTTCTGCTGTTGGCTTAAAACTCAAATTACCACTCCAATTTCGCCAAGTTGATACCTTTTCAATTGGCGCCTGTACTTGGCTTAAACTATCAATTTGAATATTTTGTGGTACTGCGACTAGATCTAAATGACTATGATCAATTGCCATGATATCTCACCCTATTTAACTTCCTGTTTTATAGCGCGATTATCCTAGCATAGTTTATATCCAAGTAAAATAAGGTGACATTACGCTTTTAGTGACTCTACTCCTAAATTAGCCAATTCGTCAGCAATTTCATTGCCTTGATTACCTGAATGACCTTTAACCCAGTGCCATGTCACTTTATGTTTTGCTAATAACTCATCAAGCTCAACCCAAAGTTCTTTATTTTTAACTGGTTTTTTTTGAGAGGTTCGCCAGTTATTTTTCTTCCAGTTATCAATCCATTCTAAAATACCATTTTTAACATATTTTGAATCAGTATATAGATCAACTAGTGCTGAACGTTTTAAGCACTTTAAAGCTTCAATTGCAGCAGTTAATTCCATTTGATTATTGGTCGTATTTTCTTTACCACCATAAATTTTTTTAGTCTTACTTTTATATTGAAGCATTGCACCCCAACCGCCAGGACCTGGATTACCTTTACAAGCGCCATCGGTATAGATACTCACACTTGGTTGTTTAAATATCATTGATAAAACCTTTTACTTATCTTTATATTGATTGATTGTTGCTGCGGGCACACCATACTTTCTTTTGCTAGTGACTCGCACTCGCTCTGTCTGTGCAAATGGGGTTAATGGCATAACCTCCTTTTTATAAAGCATTACCCAACCTTCTATAAAATATGGCAAAATACCACTTAAAACTTTTTTGATCGGATGAACTGGTGCTAATGCTTGTGCAGTGACATAAGAAAAACCTCGAATTTTTAGCTCATCAGATAAATGACTTAATGAATGCTTATAATAATGATAAGGCTTATCATGTAGCCTATTACCTTCATCCTGATACAGTGACTTAATATATTCTCTAGAGCTAGAGTAACTTGGATTACCATGTATAATAATTAAACGTCCACTATCTTTTAAGCTAAAATATGCTTCGGTTAATACTTTCCCAATTGGTTTAAACATCGGTAACACATGATATAAAACGATTATGTCAAATGTCTTTTCTTTAAACGGCATATATTCTGGTGAAAATATACTCTCGGGTGTATGTTCTTCTGAGAAAAATATCCCCCCCGTATACTTAAACGGTGTTTTTGCTTTTTTTAATAACATCTCATTATAACTACCAACTAAAAGAATTAAATCATTTTGAGATGTATCTTCTAAGTAACGATCAAGAATTAAACACTCATTATGCTTTAGTTGATTAAAGTCCACACAAACTCCATAACCTAGCTCTTTGCCTTAAGTATATTAATATTTTAGTCCAAATCTCAATCAAGTTAATTGCAAGTTAAGCATTTTTCATTTAGTTAGCTGATCTAAACGCTCAAAATAATCAGGGCATGTCTTAGAGACACAGTGACTATCAGTGATTTCAACACCATTAACTTTTAAGCCAACTAAACTTAAAGACATCGCAATTCGATGATCATTACAGCCAGAGACAATACCTCGGTGAAGCGCTATAGGGAAGATAGTAATACTATCTTCTGTTGTTTCAACTTTAGCACCAAGCTTTCTTAGTTCAGATGAGATTGCATCAATACGATCAGACTCTTGTAAGCGTGTATGCGAAATGCCACTAATATGCGTTTTACTATCAGCAAAAGAGGCTATTACAGCTAATGTCATAAACGTATCTGAAAAGGTTGCCATATTAACTTCAATTCCTTTTAGTTTTTCAGGCCCAATAACTGTTATGCTATTTTGATGATAAATAACATCACAACCCATTTTTTCTAATACTTTAAAAAATTGTAAGTCACCTTGTAAGCTATCTTTGTTAATATGATTAATCGTTACCTCACCATGACTTATTGCTGCAACCGCTGCAAAATAAGATGCCGTCGAGACATCCGGCTCAATCACATAATCACAACCAACATAATTTTGATTCGCTTTTATTTGATAGTGACCATTATCAATACGATTAACATCCACACCAAAACTTTTCATCATTGCTGTTGTCATATCAACATAGTTCAATTTTTTCTTAGCTTCTGTTATTAATGTCATATCATTTTTTGCTAGAGGTGAAGCCATTAATAAACCTGATAAAAACTGACTGCTTTGATGACTAGCAATTTGAATATTACCACCAATCATTTGATTTGCATTTAATGTTAATGGCATTTGCCCAGTTTCTTTTTCAAACTGAAACTGTGCTCCCTGTGTCATTAAAGCTTCAATGAGTTTTGTGATAGGTCGCTCTGACATACGTTTTGAAGCATAGAAATAATAAGATGCATCTTTCATTGCAGCACAAACTGGTAATAAAAATCGTGTTACTGTGCCTGCATCATGACAGTTAATGGATGCTTTTTGATTCGGAAATACACCTGAGCAACCAGAAACAACAACTGTTTGGTTAGCTCTATCAACTTTAAGATCAATACCCAAAGCATCTAATGCATTTAGACAAGCATTAGTATCATCACTAAATAACATATTAGATAATACTGATTGACCATCAGCTAGTGCTGCTAAAATTAAGGCTCGGTTTGTTATACTTTTAGAGCCAGACAGTGAAATAGTTGTTTTAACTGGACTTGTGATTGGTTTTATTATTTGATTCATTGTATTGTGCTACATATGCCTTTATAAAAAATTAATCATTAAAAAATAATAGTGCCATTTTAACTGGTAAGTTTTCTGAACGAATAATCGGATACCAACTGAAGTTAACCACAAATGATGAGGCAATACCTCCATCTAAATTAGTCGCTGCATTAATTTTTCGATTTAACATTAAAGCAACTTTTTTTAGAAGCTCTGATACTTCAGATAACGTAACTGGCGAGAAATAAACTAGTCCCGTATCACCATTTTGGAATAGAACAAGTATGCTTCTTTTCCTTAATTTAGTCCCTGAAACTTCTTTTGCCTTATTGTGATAGTAAAGTAAAGGGCCCGCTTGAAATGCGCTGTACAATGGTAGATTTACATGAAAGTCTGCTTTTGATAAAATCTCAAGCTTTCCTTGTTGGTTAATCATTACAACAGCCGAGAGCAGTTGATTAGAAACAAATTTTGAGTAGTGTTTACCATCAATAACTAGCAAGCCATTCGGTAAAAAGTTCTCTCGATAGAAGCCACCATTAATCGCAGCTAACGCACCTCTTTCATAACTAAAGGTTGCCAATGACTGTGCATCATGCCAATTCTGACTAAATAAATCTGCCCGATAATGGGATTTATCTAAAATAATCAAATCAATAACAACTGGAAATTCTTTTAATTTATGTGCAACGATATGCTCATAAATTCCGCCGTCATTGGCTAAAAATCTTTGTTGTTCAACTGATAAACTCCAGCTATAAGTAATATTGATAAAAGCTAAGTTTATAACAATAAAATAAAATAATTGCCGAAAGCGATATCGATATATCATTAGATCTCAATACCCAGCCTTTCTGCTACTTCTTTATACGTCTCAATTACATCACCTAAATCTTGACGAAAACGGTCTTTATCCATAATTTTGGCACTTTGCTTGTCCCATAGACGACAACCATCTGGTGTAAACTCATCCCCCAATAAAAGCTCACCATTAAAGCGTCCAAATTCTAATTTATAATCAATAAGATCAATTCCTGCTTGACTAAATAAATCTTTTAAAATGTCATTCACCTTAAAAGTTAATATTTTCATTTGCTCAATTTCATCTTTGGTTGCCAGATCCATCATTAAAATATGTGACTCATTAATCATTGGATCGCCCAAAGCATCATCTTTATAGAAAAATTCAAACACTGGCTTTTCAAAACGTAAGCCATTATTTAAGCCTAAACGTTTGGTAATGCTACCTGCAGCGACATTTCTCACCACGCATTCAACTGGAATCATCTCTAAAGATTTAACCACTGATTCATTATCTGACACTTGTTTGACAAAATGAGTTTTAACGCCGTTTTTCTCTAACTCAGTCATGATAAATGCATTAAAAGTATTATTCACTTTTCCTTTATCTGATAATGATGCGCACTTAACCCCATTAAAAGCTGTTGCATCATCTCGATAATGCATAATATAACAATCATCCTGATCAGTTTGATAAATATTTTTAGCCTTACCTTGATATAATAATGCTTTCTTTTGCATGTCTTTCATACCTTGAGTTTTTATTTATAAATTATTTTGTAATGTAATTAATAGCGCCTGTGTTTCTGATAAAGACATTAAATTGCCTTGTTTATCAAAAACCTCAACATAAGCTTCATTCATCTTTGCATTTGTTAAAGATTTAGCAGATAGCCAATCAACTAATGCTTGATTATTGTCTTCATCCATAGCACGGACATAAATTAAATACTGATAGCCGTGTTCTTTTTGATCAAGTGTAATAAAGAAGAAGCCATTATCTTGGTTTTTTCTAACAATAAAGTATTTCGAACGTTTAATTGAGCGTTCAATATCCTGATAAGCTTTTGATTGTGGCATTGGCACAACTAAGTATGCTTTCTTTTGAGACTGATCAATCAAAAGCTGACTACTGACTGATAATAGACTAACATGCTCTGTAATAAATGTTTCTTTTGCTTGTTTATCAATTGTTGCTTTAACTGAATTTAATTGATCTTTTGAAATGCTTAATTGATGCTCTGGCTCTAATATAAAAATTGTATCTGCTGATAGTGCACTTGCTTGATTGACGAGTTTAAATGTTTGCTCTTCTACGGTTTGTTTTTTATCTTTAGTCGTTATTGTAACTGGTATCGTTAACTCTTTCTTATCTGAGTTAAAGTTGTATTTACTCTTAGTTAAAACAGCATTTAAGTACGTTTCTGCATTTGGCATTAGTGCTTTAACTTCAAATAATAGCTGATGATTATCTTTAACTGATATTAGCAATGGATATTGCACTTGTATATTATAATCTCCACCTTGATAAAGCGCCTGAATACGACTATTTAGCTGCGTTAGCATGCCATAGACTTCATCATCAGCAACTAAATTTTTATTTTTATCAAAAATCGATAAACGAGACTTCTTATCCGTTAATGTTAAATAAATCCAATAGATTTTCTGATTATTACTCGATTGGATTTTAAATGAGTGTCCCGTTTGACTCTGCTTTATTACTTGAATATCTGGAATACTTGTTAATTCTTTTGCAATTAGCGCATAAGACTCATTTAAGGGCGCATTAATAACAAGTAGACCATATTTATTTTTCACAAAGGTCAAATTAGAGTCTGCTGCATGGCCTTTTAATGCTGTTAATAATGCAATTGGATAGTCTTGCGTATATCCTGGTGGCACTAAATTATCTGGCATCGCCTTAGCTACCTGATATTTATCTTGGCCACTTGGTAACTTTAACGCAGGATTAATGGTATTTGTTTTTTCATATTGATCTGGTACTTTAACACCTTCTGTTTGATAAACAGGTTCTCTTAAATAATCACTTTCACGATCTCGAAAAAAGCTACAGCTTGAAACTGAAACAACGATACCTCCAATAATAACACCCTTAATTAATGGTATCAGTTGGATTTTATCAGTCTTATCAACCATGAGTCATTCACTCTCTTTATTTCTAAATTAGTATTGCGCAAATCATTATACTACAATTTTGCTTAAGAATTGATAAAGAAATCTAGCACTGCGGCAACTTAACTGAAATTGCAAGCCCTGCAAGTGATGTCTCTTTATATCTTGAAGACATATCTAGACCCGTTTCTTTCATTGATTTAATCACATCATCAAGATGTACTCGATGTTCTCCTGTTTCTAATAACGCAAGTTTTGCTGCTGAAATTGCTTGTGATGCTCCCATGGCATTTCTTTCAATACAAGGAATTTGAACCAAGCCACCAATTGGATCACAAGTAAGACCCAAATTATGCTCCATCCCCATCTCTGCTGCATTTTCAACCTGTTCAATATAACCACCTAATATTGCACACAAACCACCTGCCGCCATTGACGTTGCAACACCAACTTCACCTTGACAGCCGACTTCTGCTGCTGAAATAGAAGCACCTTTTTTAAATAAAATACCAATGGCTGCTGCCGTTAATAAATAATTAATAATGCAATCTTCTTTGTCTTTGTCATTATCAAAGCTTGTTGATGCTAAATGATAATATAATACTGCTGGAATAATGCCTGCTGCGCCATTTGTTGGTGCAGTAACCACTTTACTACCTGCTGCATTTTCTTCATTAACAGCAATTGCATAAGCATTTAGCCAATTTAAATCTGTTAATTGTGTTTTAGTTTCTGTTAATTTTTGATAAAGTTTTGCCGCCCTTCTTGTCACTCGCAAAGCCCCCGGCAATATACCATTTGTTGTTAAACCTCGCTTAATTGAATCAGCCATTACCTGCCAAATTTCTAACAACTTAACTCTAATTTCATCTTCACTAAATTCAATTTTTTCATTTGCCATCATCATCTGAGCAATTGATAAGTTATTTTTTTTTGCGCAAGCTAACAACTCCTTAGCATTTTCAAAAGGGTAAGGTCTATGATCAACCTTATTTTGACTTTCACTATGAATTAATGGTTGTGTTATTTCTTCTTGGCTTAATACAAAACCACCACCAATTGAGAAGTAAGTACCTTCTGCAATTTTATTGTTGCTATCATATGATGTAAACTTAACTCCATTAGCATGCTCAGGCATTGCTTGATCATAATGAAAAATCAAATCACTTGCTTCATTAAAATCAATTTCTTTCTTATTTAATAATGAAATCTTTTTAGAGTCACGAATTTGTTGAATTTTATTATTAACAGATGAGGCGTCAATCTCTTCTGGTGTCTCACCTAGAAGACCAAGCAAAACGGCAACATCAGTACAATGCCCTTTTCCAGTTAAAGCAAGCGACCCATATAAGTCAATAACAACTCGATTAGTTAACTGAATTTTATCTTCATAAGTATCTAAAAAACGCTTAGCTGCTCTCATCGGACCAATGGTATGTGAACTAGAAGGCCCTATTCCAATTGAATACATATCAAATACACTAATACTCACTTTCTTATAACTCCTTTTTAATGCCCAAAGTGACTAAACGAATAAGCTTGAGCAATTTTTTACCTATTTTATCAATTTTCAATTAGAATGTAGACTACTTGTTTTACAGCGGAATTACTATTTGTATGTTCAAAGAAAAATTATTTATTAGCTTACAGTATCTATTACCACAGCATTTGCTCTCACGGATCATTGGCAAACTAGCTAGTTCAAAATCAAAAAAACTAAAAAATTTCTTAATAAAACTTTTTATAAAACAATATAGTATAAATACAAAAGCAGCACTTAGTGATAATTTAGATGATTATAATTCCTTTAATGATTTTTTTATTCGAAAATTAAAACCAAACTTAAGGCCTATCGCATCGCAACAGGATCAAATCATATCACCTGCTGATGGCAATATCAGCCAATATGGTGAAATAAGCCAAGGACAATTAATTCAAGCAAAAGGTAAGTTATTTGATATTATGAGTCTACTTGGAGGTGAGACAGACTATCATCATAAATTTAAACAAGGCGCATTTATTACTGTTTATTTATCCCCTAGAGATTATCACCGCGTTCATATGCCTTATGATGGGAAGTTAGTCGCAATGACTTATGTTCCTGGCAAGTTATTTTCAGTTAATCAAACAACAGCAGAATACGTGCCAAACTTATTTAGTCGCAATGAACGCGTTGTCTGTTTTTTTGAAACTTCACTTGGCATTATGCCTGTTATTTTTGTTGGTGCTTTTTTTGTAGCAAGCATTTATCTTAACTGGCATGGATTTGTCACCCCCAATCGATTGGGAAAAACACAGCACTGGGACTATAAAGATCAAGATATCAGTTTTAAAAAAGGGGATGAGTTGGGTTATTTTCAATTTGGTTCAACAGTAATTACGTGCTTTAAGGCCAATCAAGTTAACTTTTCTAATACACTAACCAATGGTGGTAGCATTCAAATGGGGCAGGTCATAGCAGAAACTAAGTAGACTGTTAATGGCTAATCTTTTGACCAACGCTTCACAATATCCAAATCTATATCAAATAGATCAAGTACACGTCCAAGACTATGATTAACCAAATCATCAATTGATTGTGGCTTTTGATAAAAGGCAGGAATTGGCGGCGCAATGATTGCACCAATTTCTGTGACTTGTTTCATATTATTAATATGACCTAAATGAAATGGTGTTTCTCTAACCATTAAAACTAAACGTTTTCTTTCTTTTAATATTACATCAGCAGCACGTGTTAATAAATTGGTTGTCACGCCATTAGCAATCTCAGCCAATGATTTCATAGAGCAAGGCGCAATAATCATGCCTTCTGTTTGATATGAGCCACTTGAGATACATGCTGCAATATCATCAATTGAGTAATACATATCTGCTAAATTTTTAATATCAGCTGAACTTAAATTACTTTCATACTTTCTAACTTGCTCTGCTGCTTTGGTAATAATAAGATGAGTTTCAAACTCGGTCTTTTTTAGTAATTCTAATAAGCGAACACCATAGATAATACCTGAAGCACCACTAATACCAACAATGATTCGCTTTCTAGGTTGTCTTCTTTCTAAAACCCCTACCATATGACTCTCTAATTTACGTTATTTTTTATTCGTTATAATCATCAAAATATAAAATTTTAACGTATTATAACTTAATTTAGATCAATTTAAGTCATTTCAATTTGATTTTTTTTATATATACTAAACAAATTAATTTCTTAAGCATGCACTATTTAAGGAAATCAGATGCTAGATTGTGTCACTTCTAGTTACGGAAACCAGCATACTTATACGGTTATTTGGTTACATGGTTTAGGTGCTGATGGGCATGATTTTGAATCAGTTGTTCCTGAACTAAACTTACCACAAAATGCAAATATCAAGTTTATTTTTCCACATGCGCCAATACGTCCAATTACAATTAATGGTGGCTTTGAAATGCGTGGTTGGTATGATATTAAAGATATGGCATCATTAGAGAACAACATTGATATTGACGGAATCACTTCTTCCATTAAAGCAATCACTCAACTCATTGAGCTACAAATTGAAAAAGGCATCCCAGCAGAAAATATTATCTTAGCTGGTTTCTCACAAGGTGGTGCAATTGCAACTTATGCTTTTTTAAGTTCCTCTAAAAAACTTGGTGGGTTAATTTCTTTATCAAGTTACTTACCAGGATGGTCTTATTTTAAATCTCAAATCAATGTTTCTAATCATAGCCCAATTACCATTGCACATGGCACCTATGATCCGATTGTACCTTTTAAAGCAGGTGAGCATCTTTATAAAACCCTAAAAGCACTCAATTTAAATCCTGAATTTCATAGCTACCCTATGGAGCACAGTCTTTGTTTTGAAGAAGTCCAAATGATTTCAGACTTTCTAAAAAATACGCTTAACCTTAATATGAAAACGAGTTAATCATGCAAACCAATATGATTCGTATTGCAACTAGAAAGAGTCCACTTGCACTTTGGCAAGCAGAATATGTTAAATCTATGCTAACCGAAAAAGACCCTAACCTTAATGTCGAACTCATACTATTAACAACTGAGGGTGATAAGCGCTTAGAAACGCCTTTAAGTGATATTGGTGGCAAAGGTCTTTTTATGAAAGAGTTAGAAGTTGCTATTAAAAATAATCTAGCAGATATAGCAGTACACTCCCTTAAAGACGTGCCATATGAATTGCCTGATGGCTTTTCACTAGGTGCTTTTTGTCAAAGACAATCACCTTTTGATGCCTTTGTTTCAAACGAATATAGCTCAATTGAGAGTTTAAAAAAAGGCGCTATTGTTGGTACAGCAAGCTTAAGACGTCAAGCACAGCTTTTAAATATAAGACCTGATTTAAACATCAAGTCTGTTCGTGGTAATATTAATACTCGTCTTAAAAAGTTAGATGATGGTGAATATGATGCTTTAATCTTAGCATCAGCAGGATTACTACGCTTAGGACTTGATAATCGAATTACACAGATAATCCCTGATCATCAAATGCTGCCTGCAGCCGGTCAAGGTGTTGTCACTGTTGAATACTTAACTGAAAATAAAGCAATTGCTCAACGCTTAGCTAAAGTCAATCATAGACAAACAGAAGCAATCGTATTAGCAGAAAGATCAGCAAATCAATACCTAAAGGGCAGTTGCCATACCCCAATTGGACTTTTTGCTACCGAAGAAGATCAAGAACATTTACTATTAAGAGCAATTATTTTAAGTGCTGATGGTAAAGAAGTGATTAAAGCAGAGTCCCTAGGCCATGACCCAGTTCAACTTGGAAAGCATGTTGCAGAATCTTTATTAAAACAAGGGGCGAAAAAATTATTAAACTTGGCCTAATTGGTCTAATATAGTTTTATGTCTGGTTAGGAACTCTAAACATGTTTAAACTGCCACCGCTAAAGTCTCTTATCATTTTTGATGCCGTTGCTAGAAAGCTTCACTTTGCCAAAGCAGCCAAAGAGCTCAGTGTCACTCCCAGTGCTATTAGCCAACAAATCAAGATTCTAGAAAACTATTTAGGTTGTTATCTAGTTAAGCGTGATAATAAATCCGTTAATTTAACACCCCAAGGTAGAAAATTTTATAAAAGCGTCCATGAGGCTTTACAACTAATTTCTTCTGCAACTGAAACAATCAAGCCAACGGAATCTAATGTTGTCTACCTTGAAGTTGCAACAACGCTTGCCATGCAATGGCTCATTCCAAATATTCCAAAACTTCAACTGGAGCATCCTGAAATTGAGCTTATCTTAGCAACCAATTTAAATATACAAAGCAATCAGAATCAAATGATTCCTGATATATCAATTATTCTTGAAAAATACGATAAAGATAGCTCAAACTACTTTTTATGGACAGATAACTTAGTTTTAATTGCATCAAGTAGAATTCAAGAGCAATCAATCGAAGATGTGATTAGAAACAATACCGCCATTAGCGTTGCTCACCCAACAAGAGTCAGTGATTGGCAAATTTTCTGTGAGCATTATCAAATACGAGCACCTAAAAATACCTTAGTTTTACCCAACACCATTCAAGCAATAGAAGCTGTTAAAAATAATGCAGGTATTCTTGTTACTCATTACCCATTAGTCTATCAAGAGATTGAGAAAGGAGTGATTAAAGTGATTAGTCATAGCGTTGAAACTGGTAATGCCTTTTATCTTCGCTATACACCACAAAGGATTCCTTCAAGCAATGCACGAAATGTCAGAGATTGGTTATTAAAACTTGTCAAACACTCTAAGTTTTTGACCAAAAAAATCTACTAAAAAAAACTAACTTGTCTTTTTTTTAAAAAATTACTTGGTCATAATATGTTTTTCTAGTGAAAATAGAATCGATTCTTAATAGCATCTATGGAGAGACTAAAATCGTGCTGAAAAAATTATTATTTATTATCACAATAAGCAGCTTACCTTTTACTTATGCTGTCGCTGAAAACACTTCAATTCAAAAAGAAAAAGAACAACAATCACTTATAGAACTACAGCAGGAAATTGATTTATTAAAGCACGATATAACAAATAATGATGGCTATTTAAGGCATGTTATTTATGATGCTAATAGTGTTGATCATATTTATTTAGAAGGCCTATCTTCATCAACTCGAGCATTAAGCCTACTACAAGCCCGTGACCGGTTTGACAATAATACTTTGGTATTAGGCGGCGAAATAGAGTTTGACTCACAAGTCTGGTATGGCGATGAATTTAGAGCAAATGAGAACCAATCAACAGCTGATTTAAGTAATGGTTCCGGCATTTTTCTAACAACTGTAAATATTGATTTTTTATATAATATTGGTCAATGGTTACAGGTTTATATTGAAGTCTTAGGTAGCCAAGATGGCTCAAATGTTGATGTTAGTGGAGAAAGTGCATCTGTTACTATTGGTAATCTAGATAAAACACCGTTTTTTGCAACGGTTGGAAAGAATCGCCCCATGTATGGTACTCTGCCTGGCGCACCTTGGGCTTCCTCAATTGAGCAAGGATTATTTAGACCAGGCTATATTAATAATATAACGCTTGGCTATAATAAAGACAACTTAACTGCAAACTTCACTTATATTAATGCATCAGCAAACCACGATACATTTATTGCTGATACCTTTTATACCTACCCTATATCTAAAACACAATTAAAGCTAGGTGGTAATCTTGGTTATGTGAATGATATTAATGGTACAGGTATGGGCATTGCAAGCACACCAAATAATGATAAAACAAGAACCCCTGCTATTAATGTTGAAGGACAAATCAATTGGAAAACTTGGACATTTTACTCTGGTTGGGCTTCTACCATGCGTGAAAACAAAGCATTAGATAGCAATGGGCTATCTGGTGTATGGTACCTACAAGGAGCTTATGAGCCAATACTTTTTGGTAAACCAACGTTATTCTCTATCTCTTATGCGCAAAGCTATAATATGAGCAACGTCTACTTCCCTTCTGCGGCTAATGCCGGCAACTCAGTTTCTATTATTGGCCCTAAACGACAAATTTATGCATTTATCTCTAGAACTATTATTGATGCTTTTATTTTAAGTATTGAATATGCATGGATTAAAACATTTAATAACCAAGAAAATAATACCATCACACTTGATACAACCATCTATTTCTAAAAAGAGGCTTTATTGACTATGTCTATTAATCAGAACGAGCTAAAAAAATACTTAGAAACACTACTAGAACCTAATATTTTCCATGACTACTGTCCAAATGGACTACAAGTTGAACATGCAAAAAAAGAGATTAAAACACTTATAAGCGGTGTTACTGCTAGTGAAAGTTTAATTGATGAAGCAATTAAGCTAAATGCTGATGCAATCATTGTCCATCATGGACTTTTTTTTAAAGGTGAACCTGAAACGATTACAAGCTGGAAATATAAACGAATCAGTAAACTTATTGAAAACAAAATCGCACTATTTGCTTATCACTTACCACTAGATGCACATCTTACCTATGGTAATAATATACAGCTTGCTCAAAAACTAAACTTAGAAGTTTCTGGTACATTTGATACAAATATGACACCTTCTATTGGGTTAACTGCAAGACTTAATAAGCCATTAACAATTGATGAACTTAGTCATCAAATTGAAATAAGTTTAAATCGCAAACCATTAGCTATTCGCTCTGCTTTAGCTAAAGATAAAATTAAAAATATTGGTATCTGCACTGGGGCTGCACAAGATTTCATTACAAATGCAGCCAATGCTAATCTTGATGCATTCATTAGTGGAGAAGTCTCAGAAAGAACGACTTATCTAGCTCAAGAGTTAGGCATTCACTATATTAGTGCTGGCCATCATGCAACTGAACGTTATGGCGTATGTGCCTTGGCTAGTCATTTAGAAGAATACTTTAACTTAAAACATCATTTTATCGATATAGACAATCCTGCATGACTCTTTTGCACAAAAACTATAGCTATGATACACTCAGTTTAACTAATTGCTTTATCTTCATATAAAGCAACTAAATGAAGGAGTTCTTTATCGTGGGCGTTACGACTAATGGAAAAAAAATGAAACCTGATCAACGCGTAATTAAAAAATATCCTAATCGCAGACTTTATGACACTGCAATTTCTAGTTATATCACCTTAGATGATGTTCGCACACTAGTACTTGAGTGTGAAGAATTTTCAATTATTGATAGTAAAAGCAAAGAGGATATTACCCGCACAGTCTTAATGCAAATTATTAATGAGCAAGAAGAGTCAAGTGAAAAGCCAATGTTTACAAATGACTTCTTACAGCAAATAATTCGTTCATATGGCAATAGCATGCAAGATATGTTAATGAACTATTTTGATGAATCTGTTGAAATTTTTCTTACCCACCAAAAAAATATCCAAGATAATGTTAGCTCAATTATTAATGCCACAAATCCATTAACTAAAGATACCGATGACAATTTAAATCCTATGAATTATGTCCAAAGCCTAGCGCAAAAAAACCTCGATTTATGGCAAAAATCTTGGCAAAACCTACATAAAGGTAAAAATGAAAAGCGATAAACTTACCCCTAAATCTTAGCCTTCCTAGCTAAGTAACAAAACTTACGGGTATCTTGCAACTGATCTTTTAATAAAAAAACAAAAAATTTTTTCCTTCTACCTACTACTTGAAAATGAAGTACTAAATAAAATCGGCTAATGACACTACTTGGTAACAAACCAACCAAATAATGCCCATTTTTATTATAAATAACCCAGTCAGCATCTTTAACGTTTAATTTAGTTACTCGCTGCTTGGCTTGTAAAAACAAAACCAAACTACAGATACTTAATATTAAGCAACAAATGATTAATTTTATTTGTAAGCTTATATGTAATAAAAATACCGTTACCAGTGATATAATAATTAAAAAAGACTGTATGATTAGCATTGTTCGTGAAGCATATAATTTTATATACATAAATCAATTTAAAAAAATCCATTTTAAGTATTTCAGATCATACTAAGATTTCAAGTATTAATGCAATACCTAATAGGATTAAAACAACACCTGTAAATTTAACAATTTTAGATGTATAACGATCAAGTTTTGCTTTTAATTTTCGATAAGAAACAATATAAGTTAAAATACTAAACCATAAAAATACAATGATAAATAATTCTATTAAAATAGCAAAGCCAAACATTAGGCCAAACTTTTGATAAGGTACTAATGTAAACATGGCAATAAAAAATAAAATTGCTTTTGGATTTAATAGGTTTGTTAAAAAACCTTCCCAATAAAGGCTAAGCTTTGAATATGATCTATGTTGGCTTGTATTATAATCTGCTGAAATTGGCTTTGCTTCTTTTTTAAAAGCATTTATGCCTAAATAAATTAAATAACTTCCACCAATAATAGCAACTGCATTAAAAATCCAAACAGATGCACTAATTAAAGCTGCTAACCCCAGTAAACAATAACCAACATGAATTAGAATAGCAGATGCAATACCTAAGGCAGTATAAATACCACCCTGACGATCATATAATAATGTATTTTTCATCACAACAGCAAAGTCAGGGCCTGGCCCCATCGCTGCTAATAAATTAAGTAAACCAAGCGTAATTAATATATCAATCAAACTATTAACCTCTTTATCTAATCTTCCAACTTATAACGTAACTTCCAACTGTAAGTAATCAACAAGGATAAAACTAAAACCGCATAGATAATAATAATCTCAATTACCTTATCTGCATTAATAAAACTTTCTAGAAAAGCAACAGCGCTTGTAATTAGAACATTAATCAAATACATAACCGCAGCAGCCGTTCCTGATATATGACGAAATAGCGCCATCCCCTTACCCATTGACAATGGAAAAATAAAACCACAAATAAAAAACATCAAGCCTGTTGTCAGTAGTAATAATAAAAAGCTATTAGGATAAATCACTGAAAGCATCAATAACATCAGCATCAAAAGAGCACTACCATAAGTAATATAATAATATAATGTTGAGACTTTAAAATATCTTAATAAATAACGACAAAGAAATGTTGCTGGTAGAAAAATAGCTCCCATAATCAGTGCAACACGCCCAAAATAAGCAGCTGAATAGTGAAATACATCTTGAATTAAAAATGGACCTAACGTTTGAAATGTAATAATAAGCGCATAAACAACTCCCATGGCAATAACCAGCGCCATGAAAACACCATCACTTAAAACTTCTATTAAACTTTTTTTCATCTGCCTTAAGCCCAATGGCTGTTTTTGAGTAATTGTTTCTGGCACTGTGATAAAAATCACAATTAAAAACATAACAGCAATTAGGGTAAAAAAAATAAAGTTTGCTTGCCAATTAAAGTAAAACTGTAAATAACCACCAATCACTGGGCCAATGACAGGGCCAAAACCCCACATAGCACCCATTACTGGGCCTAGTTTAATTAAACGTTCTGGTGGCAATGAGTCAGAAAATATAGCTCTAATTAAAACTGCCACAGCACCAACAGAAAGGCCTTGAGCAAAGCGAGAAAAAAGTAACACCAAAATCTCAGGCCAAACAATGGGAAAAAGACTAAAAACAGCAAACAAAAATAATGACACTCTAAGCAATGTTTTACGCCCTAGAGCATCCGTTAATAAACCAATAAAAAAATTCCCTAATGCATAACCTAACAAATATAATGAAATAACACCCTTAACCAAACCCTCTGATAAATTTAAATTTTTTGCTATATGTGGCAATGAAGGTGCAATCAAGTCAACAGCCATGCCAACAACCGGCATAAAAAGCAATAACACGATAAATATAAGTTGAGAATTAGAGTTTTTCATTACTTGTTTATTGTCTATTGGCATTTAAAAAGTCCTTTAATTAAATACAAAAAAACCAATTATCAAACAGATAACTGGCTTTTAAATAATTTATTAATTTTTATATCTAAAAGATTAAAAGTTAATCTTCATCAAACTCTTCAAGTTCAACTGGACGATCAACTAATTCAATATAAGCCATTGGTGCAGCATCACCAAAACGATGACCACACTTTAAGACTCTTGTATATCCACCTTGGCGCTCAATATAGCGAGGGCCTAAAGTTTCAAATAATTGCTTAACCGCTTCTTTATTGCGAATACGTGAAAAAGCTAGGCGACGAAGAGCAACAATTTGCTCATTACGCTTTGCTTCTGAAAGTGATTCATCTTTACGAATGATTGCCTCACGCTTTGCTAAAGTAATCAATGGCTCAATAATGCCACGTAATTCTTTGGCTTTTGTAACCGTTGTTTTTATCATTTCATGTTTAATTAAAGATGCCGTCATATTACGAAACATCGCTCTGCGATGGCTGGAACTACGTCCAAATGTACGGCTTTTTCTCTGATGACGCATTGGTAATATTCCTTCTTGTTAAAATTATTAAATACTTATTTACCCATTAACTCTTCAGGTGGCCAATTATCAAGGCGCATACCTAACGATAAACCGCGCTCTGATAAAATACTCTTAATTTCAGTCAACGATTTACGACCTAAATTAGGAATTTTTAATAAATCAGACTCAGTATATTGTACTAAATCACCTAAAAATCTAACATTTTCTGCTTTCAAACAGTTTGCTGAACGCACAGTCAGTTCTAAATCGTCTACCGGTCTTAATAAAACTGGATCAACATCTGGCACTTCATGTTGTTGTGCATGCCCTACTGGTGCTTTCAAATCAACAAAGACTGAAACTTGTTCATACAAGTAAGTCATTGCAAGTTCAACTGCATCACTCGGATTAATTGTACCATTTGTTTGTAGCATTAAGTTCAATAATTCACTCTGCTCATCAATTTTTTCAACATTAAATGAGCATTGTCTCATTGGGTTGAAACTTGCTTCTAAAGTCATCACTCCAATTGGTCTAACTTCATTTTCAAGCAAATCAAAGTCTTGATTAACACTATATCCTCGACGGCGTTGTAATATACGCAATGTCATTGCAAACTCACGCTCCGATGTCACATGAGCAATAACAAAATCTGGATTAATGATTTCAGCTTTACCTGATGCATCAATATCTCCAGCAGTAATTGTACAAGGGCCTTTCTTATTAATTGTTAAATAAACTTCATCATAATCAGGCGCAAGGCGAATTGCTAATTGCTTTAAATTAAGCAAAATTTCAACCACATCTTCTTGTACACCATCTAACGTAGAATACTCATGCAAAACACCTTCAATTTGAGCCTCAACAACAGCAGCTCCTGGAATTGAAGATAGTAATATTCTGCGCAAAGAATTACCAAGCACATGACCAAATCCAGTTGCGATCGGTGATAAAGCCACACGATACCGATTGCTACCTATCAGCTCTGCTTTACCAAGTTCTGGCTTATAAAGCTCTGTAGGACACTCTGACATGGATTGACCTCTTATATTTTGTTAATTAATAGGTTACTTCGAATACAATTCGATAATTAGTTGTTCGTTAATTTCAGAAGACAATTCTGAGCGATCTGGCTCAGTTTTAAATGTACCTTCTAATTTACTCTCGTCAATTTCTATCCAAGAGACAGGTGCACGTTGCTTAGAAAGTTCTAAAGCATTCTGAATTCTCAATTGTTTCTTAGATTTCTCACGTATTGCAACAACATCACCTTCTTTCACTTGATAAGATGGTATATTGCATGACTGTCCATTAACTAAAATAGAACGGTGAGAAACTAACTGCCTTGATTCTGCGCGTGTTGCACCAAAACCTAAACGATAAACAACATTATCTAAACGGCATTCTAAAAGCTTCATTAGGTTTTCACCCGTATTGCCTTTACGACGAGCTGCCTCTGTATAGTAACGTCTAAATTGATTTTCTAAAACGCCATAAATACGACGAACTTTTTGTTTTTCACGCAACTGCAAACCGTAGTCAGACAAACGAGCACGTCTAGCACCATGCTGACCTGGAGCTGTATTTGCTTTACACTTCGCTTCAAATGGTTTAACGCCACTTTTTAAAAATAAATCTGTACCTTCACGACGTGAAAGTTTACATTTTGGTCCTAAATATCTTGCCATTAGTCTAATACCTCACTGTTAAACACGACGCTTCTTAGGCGCTCTACAACCATTGTGCGGCAGAGGCGTTACATCGGTAATACTTGTTATTTTAAAGCCTTTAGCATTTAGTGCTCTAACAGCTGATTCACGACCAGGTCCAGGACCCTTAATAAATACATCTATATTTTTTACACCAAAATCTTGCGCTTGGGTTGCAGCCTTTTCAGCAGCAATCTGAGCTGCAAAAGGCGTACTCTTTCTTGAATTGCGAAAACCACTGCCACCAGCTGTTGCCCAAGAAATCGCATTACCTTGACGATCAGTAATCGTAATAATGGTGTTATTAAATGAAGCTTGTATATGCGCCATAGCATCAACTACGGTACGCTTCACCTTCTTACGCGAAGAAGTATTTTTTGCTACTTTTGCCATAATACTAAATAATCCTATCTCGTTATTATTGTTTACGCTCTAATTGGCTTACGAGGCCCTTTGCGCGTACGTGCATTTGTCTTCGTACGCTGTCCTCGGACAGGCAAGTTTCTACGATGACGACGGCCACGATAAGTACCTAAGTCCATTAAACGCTTAATGTTCATAGACACTTCACGACGTAGATCACCTTCTACCGTATAAGATGCAACTTCACCACGTAAAGCTTCTAGCTGCTCTTCTGATAGTTCTTTAATCTTTACTCGCGGATCAATTTTCACTGATTCACATATTTTGATCGCTCTTGGACGACCAATACCATATATTGCAGTTAACGCAATATCAGTATGCTTATGATCTGGGACATTAACGCCTGCTATACGGGCCATTCACAAATCTCCTAAAGTTTTTTAGTTAAAATTATTACCCATTCTTATAAGGATCACTCAAGATATAACAAACTGATTAAAAAATCAAGATTATTAATTAACCTTGCCTTTGCTTATGTCTTGGGTCACTACAGATCACACGTACAACACCATTACGGCGAATTGTTCGGCAATGTCTGCACATTTTTTTTACAGATGCTCTTACTTTCATTATTTTATCCTCTTTATCTGCCAAAACTAGTTAAGTTAGCTTTTTTCAATAGTGAATCATATTTAGTTGACATCATATGTGACTGAACTTGTGCAATAAAGTCCATAATCACAACAACGACAATTAAAAGTGACGTTCCACCAAAATAAAACGGCACATTCCAAAACTGCATTAAGATCAGTGGTAACAAACAAACAGCCGTTATATAAACTGACCCAACCAGAGTCAAGCGGCTCATTGTAGCATCAATATACTTCGCTGTCTGCTCCCCAGGACGAATTCCTGGTATAAATGCACCAGATTTTTTTAAATTATCTGCTGTTTCTTTCGGATTAAATACCAATGCCGTATAAAAGAAACAAAAGAAAATAATGGCAACCGAAAACACGACCAAGTATAAGGGCTGTCCTGGCGCTAATGCTAAGCCAACCTTTCCTAACCATGTTAAACCTTCTGTACTACTTCCAAACCACTGACCGATTGTTGCTGGAAATAGCAAAATAGAAGATGCAAAAATTGGTGGTATTACACCTGCCATATTAATTTTTAATGGTAAGTGACTTGTTTGCGGTGCGTACATTTTTCGGCCTTGCTGGCGCTTAGCATAATTAACGGTAATGCGCCGCTGCGCACGCTCCATATAAACAACAAAACTTGTTACAGCTAAAACAAGAATAACAATAAATAACAACACAACCAATGAAAGATCACCACGCTGCGTCTGCTCCAGCGTATGAACAATCGCTGTCGGCAAGCCTGCAACGATACCTGCAAAAATAAGCATTGAGATACCGTTACCAACGCCTCTTTCTGTCATTTGCTCACCAACCCACATCAAAAACATACTACCTGTTGTCAACGTTACGACTGCTGAGAGATAATACATAAAAGGTGAAATACCAGCTAAAACCAAACCTTGTGAGGCCATAAACTTAGCAATACCAAATGATTGGAACAGCGCCAAAGCAAATGTTGCATAACGTGTATACTGTGTAATTTTACGCCTGCCTGCTTCACCTTCTTTTCTTAACTCTTCAAGCGTTGGGTTAACCTGAGACAACAACTGGAAGATGATTGATGCTGATATATAAGGCATCACACCTAACGCAAAGATAGTGAATCGAGATAAAGCACCACCTGAAAACATATTAAACATACCCAAAATAGTGCTATCTTGAGCATTAAAAAATTGTTGTAACCCACTAGGATCGATACCTGGAACTGGTATATAAGATCCTAAGCGAAATACAATAACTCCCAGCAATACAAACAGAAGGCGGTGCTTCAACTCAGTCAAACCACCGCCTTTATTCATCATCTTTTTATGTTTAGACATGTTAAGCCTTATTCTACTTTTCCACCAGCAGCCTCAATTTGTTCCTTCGCGCCTTTTGTGCAGTGTAAGCCAATAAAGTTAAACATCTTCGTTAACTCTCCACTTGCAATAATACGTGCACGAAGCATATCCTTACGAACAAGGCCTGCCTGCTTTAAAATATCAAGATCAATAACATCACCTTCTATCTTGTTTAACTCAGATAGTCTAATTTCTGCAGTCGTTGTTGATACTCTTGATTTAAAACCAAATTTTGGTAAACGTCTTTGAATTGGCATTTGCCCACCTTCAAAGCCAACCTTATGATAACCACCAGAGCGTGCTTTTTGACCTTTATGACCACGCCCAGAAGTTTTACCTAATCCTGAACCAATTCCACGGCCAACACGTTTAGCTCGAGTCTTTGAACCAGGAGCAGGTGCGATAGTATTTAAATGCATGACTACTCCTTAACCTCTACCATATAACCAATTTGATTAATCATGCCACGGTTTTCAGGCGTATCAAGCACTTCTACCGTTTGATTAATTTTTTTAAGCCCCAAGCCTTTTGCTGTTGCCAAATGCTTTTGCAATCGCCCAATAAGACTACGCTTTAATGTTACTTTAATTGTTTTCTCAGCCATCTGTGCTACTCCTGAATTTCTTCTATGGTTTTACCACGTTTTTCAGCAATCTCTTCAGGAGAGTTCATGTCTTTAAGACCTTTTACAGTTGCCTGAACAACATTTACTGGATTCGTTGAGCCATAAGCCTTTGCCAAAACGTTATGCACACCAATCACTTCAAATACTGCACGCATTGCACCACCTGCAATAATACCCGTACCTTTAGATGCTGGTTGCATATAAACCTTAGATGCACCGTGCTTTGCTTTAATCGGATACCATAATGTATCACCATTTAAGCCAATTTCAATCATATTTCGACGTGCGTTTTCCATTGCTTTTTGGATAGCGACAGGCACTTCACGAGACTTACCACGGCCGATACCAATTTTACCTTTACCATCACCAACAACAGTCAAAGCAGCAAAACTAAAAATACGTCCACCTTTAACTGTCTTAGCATGACGGTTGACGGTTACTAATTTCTCAATCAATCCGTCAGTTTTTTGTGCTGTTGTATTGTTCATATTCGCCTAAACCTTATTTTTAAAATTTCAAACCATGTTTTCTTGCACTATCGGCAAGCGCTTTAACACGGCCATGATATTTAAAACCAGAGCGGTCAAAAGCGACTTCTGTGATGCCTTTTTCAACTGCACGCTTAGCAATATGTTCACCAACGATAGCTGAAGCATTCACATTGCCTGTGTAATCACAAGCAGAGCGTATATCTTTTTCTAACGTTGATGCTGCCGCAACAACAGTTGTGCCATCACCTGAAATAATTTGTGCATACGTATGACGCGGTGTACGATGAACACACAAACGCACTTGTTCTAATTCTCTCATTTTAATACGTACACGTTTTGCGCGACGTAAACGAGCTTGCTTCTTCTTATCCATCGTTAACTCACTTATTTTTTCTTAGCTTCTTTGGTAACAATTCTTTCATCTGCATAGCGAACACCTTTGCCTTTGTATGGCTCTGGTGGTCGATAGCCTCTGATATTAGCAGCAACTTCGCCCAATAATTGTTTATCTGCACTTTTCAAAACAATTTCAGTTTGAGACGGCGTTTCAACTGTTACTCCTTCAGGCAGTGAGTGACTAACTGGATGTGAAAAACCCAATGTCAAATTAATCATTTTACCTTGTGCCTTTGCGCGATATCCGACACCAACTAATTGTAACTTCTTCTCAAAGCCTTGGCTTACACCAATGACCATGTTGTTTAGAAGTGCGCGCGCAGTGCCTGATTGAGTTTTAGCTTCTTTACTGCTATCCACTGCTTCAACCTGGATCTGATTGTCACTTTCAACGATACGAACCAATGGGTTAAAGGTACGTGACAAAACACCTTGTGCGCCTTTTACGGTAATATCGTTCTCTTTTATTTCAACAGTTGTCCCTGTTGGAATAGAAACCGGTCTTCTAGCGATTCTAGACATTTTAATTAATCTCCCAATTATGCTACATAGCAAATAACTTCGCCACCTAAGCCTAAACGACGAGCTTCTCTATCACTCATGACGCCTTTAGATGTTGAAACAACTGCCACACCTAATCCGCCATAGACTTTTGGCAGCTCATTTGCTGCCTTGTAGATACGAAGACCTGGACGGCTAACTCTCTTTAACAGCTCAATCACAGGCTCACCATGATGATATTTTAATGTAATTGAAATACTGCCATGGCCTTCTTCATTTAATTCTGCATCACGAATAAAACCTTCAGACTTCAACAAACCAGCTAATGCCATTTTATGTTTAGAAGCAGGAACTGAAACTTTTTTCTTACCAGCAGCCTGCGCATTATTAATACGCGTTAACATATCTGCTACAGGGTCTTGCATACTCATAATATAATTCCTCTTTAACGTTACCAGCTTGCCTTTTTAAGGCCTGGAATATCACCAACCATTGCATGTTCGCGAAACTTATTGCGGCCTAAATCAACCTTACGATAAACCCCATGAGGCCTACCTGTTAACCCACAACGACGCTGAACTCGACTAGCTGATGAATTACGTGACATTTTTTGCAGTTTAACCTGCGCTTCCCATTTCTCTTCATCTGAAGCATTTGGGCTTTTAATAATTGCTCTTAACTCACTACGCTTTTGACCATAACGAGCCACTAGGCGTATTTTTTTCTTTTCACGTTCTATCATAGACGCTTTTGCCATTACAAGTTCTCCTATTATGATTTCAGCGGGAAGTTAAATGCTTCAAGCAGTGCACGACCCTCTTCATCAGTTGTTGCTGATGTTGTAATCGTAATATCCAAACCGCGTATTGTATCAATTTTATCATAATCAATTTCAGGAAAAGCAATCTGCTCATGCATACCCATGCTATAATTACCACTTCCATCAAATGACTTATTATTTAATCCACGAAAATCTCGAATACGTGGAATTGCAACAGCAATTAGGCGATCAAGAAACTCATACATACGTTCACCACGTAATGTTACTTTACATCCAATCGGCCAACCGTCACGAATTTTAAAGCCTGCAATTGATTTACGTGACTTAGTAACAATTGGCTTTTGACCGGCAATCGCTTGTAAATCTCTTACTGCATGCTCCATCACTTTCTTATCACGTGTTGCTTCACCAACACCCATATTCAAAGTAATCTTTTTCACTTTCGGCACTTGCATTACATTCGCATAGCCAAACTTATCTTTTAAAGCCGGCACAATCTCTTGACGATACTTATCTTTTAATCTAATCATTGCAATGCCCTTAAATATCTACCAGTTCGCCATTAGACTTAAAAAAGCGAACTTTTTTACCATCATCTAATGTTTTAAAGCCCACACGATCTGCTTTCTGTGTCTGCGGATTTAATAAGGCAACATTTGAAACATGGATTGAAGCTTCTTTTTCAACAATACCACCTTCAATATTACGTTGTGGGTTTGGTTTAGTATGCTTTTTAACTAAATTAACACCTTCAACAACAACGCGGTTTTCTTTTAACAACATGCGTAAAACTGTACCACGAGCACCTTTATTTTTCCCTGCAATCACAATTACTTGATCACCAGATTTAATCTTACTCATTTTTCCTATTCCTCCACTCTTAGAGCACTTCAGGAGCCAATGAGACGATCTTCATAAATTGCTCTGTACGTAGCTCACGTGTTACAGGGCCAAAAATACGAGTACCAATTGGCTGTAAATTTGTATTTAACAATACGGCTGCATTACTATCAAAACGTATTACCGAACCATCACGACGACGCACACCTTTTCTAGTTCTCACCACAACGGCATCATATACATCGCCTTTTTTTGCACGACCACGAGGGATCGCTTCTTTGACGGACACTTTAATCACATCACCAATCGATGCATAACGACGATGTGATCCGCCAAGTACCTTAATGCACTCTACTCTACGAGCTCCGCTGTTATCAGCAACTGTAAGCTCTGTTTGCATCTGAATCATTGTTTAAATCTCCAAAAAAACAAAAAACTTTACTATATTAAAACGCAACGACGCGTTATTATACCAGGACTCAAAAAAAACACAAATGCATTTTATTTAGCACGTTCAACGATATCAACCAATCGCCATTTTTTTGTTTTAGAGTATGGTTTTGTTTCTGTTATTGTTACTGTATCACCCTTATTTGCTGAATTTTCTTCATCATGCACATGATACTTTGTTGATTTTTTTACAAACTTACCATACACCGGGTGCTTCACTCGACGCTCAACAAGCACAGTGACTGTTTTATCCATTGCATCACTGACAACTTGCCCCATTTGCGTTCTAATTTTTGTTATAGCGTTCATAACTATTTACCTACCTAGACTGTTTCTTTTTCAGTTATTAATGTATTAACACGAGCCACGTTACGACGAACTTGCGTTAATAAATGTTTTTTAGTCAATTGGCCGGTCCCTTTTTGCATACGCAAATTGAACTGCTCTTGCAAAAGCTCAAGCTTATAAGCTCGTAGCTCTTGAATTGTTTTTTCTTTTAATTCACTTACTTTCATCACATCACCGTTTTATTTACAAAGGTTGTAGAAACCGGTAGTTTAGCAGCTGCCAGTCTAAATGCTTCTCTTGCAATCTCTTCACTAACACCTTCTAATTCATAAAGAACTCTGCCTGGTTGAATTTGAGCAACCCAATACTCAACAGATCCTTTACCACTACCCATACGAACACCCAACGGCTTATTAGTTATCGGCTTATCTGGAAAAATTCTAATCCAAATTTTACCACCACGACGGATGTAACGATTAATTGCACGACGCGCTGCTTCGATTTGACGAGAAGTAATTCGACCTCTTGTTGTTGCTTTAAGACCAAAACTACCGAAGCTAACTTTCTCGCCTCGAGTAGCCATCCCGCGGTTACGCAGCTTCATCTGCTTGCGAAATTTTGTACGCTTTGGTTGTAACATTAGTTAGCTCCTCTTCTACGTCTTTTAGGCGCTGCTTGCTTTTCTGCCTGCTCTTTTTTCTGTGCTTGACGCTCACTTGGCAATACTTCACCTTTAAAGATCCAAACTTTAACACCAATAATACCATAAGTTGTTAAAGCTTCTGATGTTGAATAATCAATATCAGCTCTAAATGTATGCAATGGCACACGACCTTCACGCGCCCACTCTGAACGAGCAATTTCTGCACCACCTAAACGACCACTGACACTAACTTTAACACCCTCTGCACCGGCTTTCATAGCAGATTGAACCGCACGCTTCATTGCACGTCTAAACATAACTCGTTTTTCAAGCTGTTGAGCAATACCATCAGCAACAAGTTGAGCATCTAGTTCAGGTTTTTTAATTTCTTCAATATTTACTTGAACCGGAACACCCATCATTTTATTAAGGTCTGCACGTAATACTTCTACATCTTCACCTTTTTTACCGATAACAATTCCAGGGCGAGCAGTAAATAAGGTAACCTTAGCATTTTGAGCTGGTCTTTCAATTTGCACCTTTGATAAGGCTGCATGCTTTAATTTTTTATGCAAATATTCACGCACTTCAATATCTTGATGTAATTTTTGTGCATAATCCTTACCATCTGCATACCAAACTGAACGCCAATCTTTAATATACCCTAAACGAATCCCAGTTGGATGTACTTTCTGACCCATAATTTACGCCCCTTCTCTTTCTTTGACTTTCACTGTAATGTGAGAAGTTCTTTTAAGAATTTGATTGCCGCGACCTTTTGCACGAGCACGATAGCGCTTCATTGTTGGCCCTTCATCCACATAAACTGAGGATACGTACAATTCATCAATATCAAGTCCATCATTATGTTCAGCATTTGCAATCGCTGAAACCAACACACCCTTAATCAATTGGGCTGCTTTTTTCGGACTAAATGTTAACAAATTCATCGCTTTATCAACCGGCATACCGCGAACTTGATCTGCAACGAGGCGACATTTCTGCGCAGAAATACGCGCATATCTTAATTGAGCTGGTATTTCCATTTCATCTACCTCTTCGATTTCTTATCAGCTGCATGCCCACGATAAGTACGTGTAACAGCAAACTCACCAAGCTTATGACCAATCATGTTTTCAGAAACAAAAACTGGCACATGCTGCTTACCATTATGAACAGCAATTGTTAAACCAATCATATCAGGAACAATCATCGAACGACGAGACCAGGTTTTAATTGGCTTTTTGCTGCTTTCTTCTTGTGCTTTAAGCACTTTTTCTAACAAACTATGGTCTATAAATGGACCTTTTTTTAACGAACGTGGCACAACTTAATACCTCTTTAGTTACTTACGACGTTGACGACGCTGCATAATCAGCTTATCTGTACGTTTATTATGGCGTGTTTTATAACCTTTTGTTGGCATACCCCAAGGCGTGACAGGATGACGTCCACCTGAAGTTTTACCTTCACCACCACCATGCGGATGATCAACAGGGTTCATAGCAACACCACGAACAGTTGGGCGAACGCCCCTCCAACGCTTAGCACCTGCCTTACCCAGTGACCTTAGACTATGTTCAGAGTTAGAAACTTCGCCAATAACTGCACGACAAGTTACTAATACTTTACGTGTTTCACCTGAACGCAATCTAATAATTGCATAGGTTGAGTCTTTGCCAACCAATTGAGCTGATGTTCCAGCGCTACGCACGATTTGCGCACCTTTACCTGGCTTAAGCTCAATACAGTGAATAACTGTACCAACCGGAATATTTCTAATTGGCAAGCAATTACCAGCTTTAATTGGCGCATTAGCACCTGATACAATTTTATCTCCAGACTTCAAACCTTTAGGCGCAATCACATAACTACGCTCACCGTCTGCATACACAACCAAAGCTAGGTGTGCACTACGATTTGGATCATACTCCAAACGCTCAACCTTACCAACAACATCATCTTTGTTGCGTTTAAAATCAACAATTCGGTAATGCTGCTTATGTCCGCCACCGTGATGACGAACTGTTATACGGCCACGATTATTGCGACCTGCTGTTTTTGACTTTTTAGCCAACAAACCACGAAACGGCTTTCCTTTATGAAGCTCAGTGTTTTTCACCTGAACAACAAAGCGACGTCCGGCAGATGTTGGTTTTGCTTTTACAATTGCCATAATCTCAAACCTCACCTATTATTCAGCATTCATAAAGTTAATATCAAAGCCTTCTTGCAATGTAACGTAGGCTTTTTTCCAATCTTTAGTTCGACCAGTAATACGGCCAAAGCGACGAGGCTTACCTTTAACATTAACTGTTTTTACACCGTCAACTTTAACTTCAAACAACTGCTCTACTGCTTTCTTAATCTCAAGCTTATTTGCATTCGTTGACACCTTAAAGACAATCTTACGGCCTTCGTCAGCACTCTCAAATGCTTTATCTGATACGTGAGGACCAAGAATTACTTGATATAGTCTTTCCTGATTCATGACAATTGCTCCTGTACTTCTTTAATCGCCGCTTCAGTGAAAACGACCTGTTTAAAGACAATCAGACTAGCAGGATCAATCATTACCGCATCACAGACAGCAACATTTTTTAAGTTGCGTGATGCCAGATATAAATTTTCACTTAACTGACCGTCACCGACGACAATTAACACATCATTTAAATTTGCTTTTTTAAGTTTTTCAGCTAGTAGCTTAGTCTTAGGCGCTTCAACATCAAACGCATCAACAATACTTAAACGGTCCTGACGAACAAGCTCAGACAAAATAGAGCGAATTGCTCCGCGATACATTTTTCTGTTAACTTTTTGATCATAGCTTCTAGGCTTAGCTGCAAAAGTTACGCCACCAGAGCGCCAAATAGGACTTCTAATTGTACCTGCTCGAGCACGACCCGTACCTTTTTGTTTCCAAGGCTTTTTACCACCACCTCTAACTTCAGAGCGTGTTTTTTGAGCCTTTGAACCTTGACGTGCACCAGCCATGTAAGAAACAACAACTTGATGAACCAATGCTTCATTATATTCTTTAGCAAATACCGCTTCTGAAACAGTCAATGGAGACTCTGAACCGGTGTCTAATGCTTTAATTTGCAATTCCACGTTCTATTACTCCCTACTTCACTGCTTTAACGGCAGGTTGAATAATAACATCAGCGTTCTCATGACCTGGAACACCACCTTTAACTAAAATAACACCCATCTCAGCATCAACACGAACAACTTCAAGATTCTGAACTGTGCGTCTTACATTGCCCATTTGGCCTGCCATTTTTTTATTCTTAAATGTACGACCCGGCGTTTGGTTTTGACCTGTAGAGCCGTGCGCACGGTGTGCTAATGAATTACCATGAGTTGCATCTTGCATACTAAAGTTATGACGTTTAACTGGGCCTTGAAAACCCTTACCTTTAGTGATACCAATTACATCAACGATTTGACCCGCTTCAAACAAAGTTGCATCATATTTATGACCAACTGCAACTTCAGCAAATTGCTCTTCAGCCAGATCAACTGAGAACTCCCAAAGACCACGACCAGGCTCAACTTTTGCTTTAGCAAAGTGACCTGATACAGCCTTCGTCACACGAGAACGTTTTTTAGTCCCCGTAGTTACCTGTATAGCAGAATAACCATCTGTTTCAGCTGTCTTAATTTGCGTAACGATGTTCGGCTCAACCTGTATTACACTTACTGGTGTTGTTTCACCGTCTTCATCGAAAACACGCGTCATGCCGCATTTGCGACCTACTAGACCTAATGTCATAGCTGTTTTCCTTAAATTTTTTATTATTTAATGCTCATCGATTACGATTGATCGATGCGACATTTAACACTATAAACAAAAAATAGTCAAGCTCATTTGAGCTTAGCTATCATTAGCTAACGCTAATTTGAACATCAACACCAGCAGCCAAGTCCAGCTTCATTAAAGCATCAACGGTTTTATCTGTTGGATCTACGATATCTAATAAGCGTTTATGTGTTCTAATTTCATACTGATCACGCGCATCTTTATTAACATGCGGAGAGATCAATACTGTAAAGCGTTCTTTACGAGTTGGCAATGGAATAGGCCCCTTAACATGAGCTCCTGTCCTCTTTGCTGTCTCAACAATCTCTTTCGTTGAAGCATCAATCAAACTATGATCAAATGACTTCAGGCGTATTCTAATTTTTTGATTATTTAACTTCGCCATATCTTATCAACCTTATGCGTTTCTTTTCTTAATAACATCTTGTGCAATATTATCAGGCACTTCAGAGTACTTTTCAAATTCCATTGATGATGAAGCACGACCTTGGCTTAATGAACGCAAATGCGTTACATAACCAAACATTTCTGCTAGTGGAACTTCAGCGCGAACAACTTTACCTGCTGGCGAGTCATCCATACCTTGAATAATACCTCGACGACGGTTTAAGTCGCCAATAACATCACCCATATAGTCTTCAGGTGTTACTACTTCAACTTTCATCACTGGCTCTAATAATACTGGCGATGCTTTTAACGCACCGGACTTAAAGCCCATTGACCCTGCAATCTTAAATGCCATTTCTGATGAATCAACGTCATGGTATGAACCATCATATAACGTTACTTGAACATCAATAACAGGATAGCCTGCAACCACACCATTTTGCATTTGCTCTTGAATACCTTTATCAACTGCTGGAATATATTCTTTTGGAACAACACCACCAACAATTTTATTGATAAACTCATAGCCTTCACCAAGCTTACGTGGCTCAATTTTAAGCCATACATGACCATACTGTCCACGACCACCAGATTGGCGCACAAACTTACCTTCTTCCTCAACTGAAGAGCGAATTGTTTCACGATAAGCTACTTGCGGATTACCCACATTTGCTTCAACATTAAACTCACGCTTCATACGGTCAACAAGAATTTCCAAATGAAGCTCACCCATGCCTGAAATAATCGTTTGACCTGACTCTTCATCTGTTTGCACTCTAAACGATGGATCTTCTGCTGCTAGACGACCTAGCGCCAAAGACATTTTCTCTTGGTCTGGCTTACTCTTTGGCTCAACAGCAACCGAGATAACTGGCTCAGGGAATTCCATACGCTCTAATGTTATATGATTATTTAAATCACATAACGTATCACCTGTTGTGACTTGTTTAAGGCCAATACACGCTGCGATATCACCCGCACGCACTTCTTTAATTTCTTCACGAGATTTTGCATGCATTTGAACCAAACGACCAATTCTTTCTTTTTTACCCTTAACTGGGTTATAAACTGAGTCGCCAGAGCTTAAGACACCCGAGTAAACTCGAACAAATGTTAAATTTCCAACAAATGGATCATTGGCGATTTTAAACGCTAGCGCAGAGAAAGGCTCTTCATCAGAGGAAGAACGCGATGCTTCTTCGCCATTTTCTAATTCACCTTTAATTGCTGGCACTTCATCAGGTGCTGGCAAATACTCAACAACTGCATCTAATACCGCTTGAACACCTTTATTCTTAAATGCACTACCACAATAAGCTAGTACAATTTCATTTGCTAATACCTGTTGACGTAAGCCTTGCTTAATTTCTTCTTCACTAAGCTCACCTTCTTCTAAGTATTTTTCCATTAACTCTTCATTTGCTTCAGCAGCACTTTCAAGCATCTGCTCACGAAGCTCTTCTGCTCTTGGCAGTAAATTTTCTGGAATATCTTGAAGATCATAGGTCAAACCTTGGTCACTTTCATTCCAAAGAATTGCTTTCATACGCATTAAATCAATAACGCCTTTAAACTCATCTTCAGCACCAATATTTAACTGCATTGGTACAACACGAGCCTTTAAACGCTCATGGATTTGATCAACAACTCGCTCAAAATCAGCACCTGCTCTATCCATCTTATTAACAAAGACAATACGCGGCACTTGGTACTTATTTGCTTGTCGCCAAACCGTTTCACTTTGAGGCTCAACACCAGATGAACCACAAAAAACAACGACAGCACCATCTAATACACGAAGCGAACGCTCAACTTCAATGGTAAAATCAACGTGTCCCGGGGTGTCAATAATATTAATACGATGCTCATCAAATTGACGATCCATTCCTTTCCAGAAGACTGTTGTTGCAGCAGATGTGATTGTAATTCCACGCTCTTGCTCTTGCTCCATCCAGTCCATCACAGCAGCACCTTCATGAACTTCACCAATCTTATGGGTGACGCCTGTATAGAATAAAACTCGCTCAGTTGTTGTGGTTTTACCCGCATCCACGTGAGCACAAATACCGATATTACGATATTTACGAATTGGCGTTTTACGTGCCATGGTTAATTCCTCTTAACTTTATTAAACCACTATTACCAACGATAATGAGCAAATGCTTTGTTAGCCTCTGCCATACGATGCGTATCTTCACGCTTTTTCATCGCAGCACCACGGCCTTCAATCGCATCTAACATTTCAGCTGCGACACGTAAACCCATCGATTTCTCTTTACGACTACGAGCAGCATCAATTAACCAACGCATCGCCAAAGCCATTTGACGCTCTGGACGAACCTCAATTGGCACTTGATACGTTGCGCCACCAACACGGCGTGATTTAACTTCAACAATTGGAGAAATACTTTCTAACGCTTGTTCAAATACTTCAATCTCTGCTTTACCTGACTTTGACTTCACCTGGTCAAATGCTTTGTAAACAATTTTTTCAGCAATTGATTTTTTACCATCACGCATCAGGTGATTAATAAACTTAGCCACTGTTGCATTTTTATATTTTGGATCAGGTAGAACTTCGCGCTTTGGCGCCTCATTTCTTCTTGACATGTTATTATACCTTCTTAAATCTTTTTAAACTTAGGACTTAGGACGCTTAGTTCCATACTTAGAACGACCATTCTTACGATCATTAACCCCTGATGTATCTAAACTACCACGAACGGTATGATAACGAACACCTGGCAAGTCCTTAACACGACCACCTCTAATTAATACAACAGAGTGCTCTTGAAGGTTATGTCCTTCACCACCAATATAACTACTAACTTCAAAACCACTAGTTAAACGAACACGCGCAACTTTTCTTAAGGCTGAGTTTGGTTTTTTAGGGGTTGTGGTATAAACACGAGTACAAACACCACGTCTTTGAGGGCATGCTTTTAATGCAGGCACTTTTGACTTTGCTGTTTTTTGCTGGCGCGGTTTGCGCACTAGCTGATTGATTGTTGCCATTTACGACTCCACTTTTGTTTACTATTATTCAACATCTTTATAAATCGTTTTATCTACTAATTTCAAAACACAACTTACAAAATGACGCCGAATTATACACGATATTAATATCAAAGATCAAGTCTTGTGATAAATAGTTAGAAAAGTTTATTTGAATATGGGTGTTATGCCTAATAACGAACTGCTTTTGCCTGATCGAAGTAAACATACGTTTTACCATCTTGGCTTAACTCTTTAGTGTCCAGCTGAATTGTATAATTTGACAAACCTGGTATCGGTTTTTTATTATCTGGGTCACTTGCCTTATAAAAGCTTAACCCTATTGCCTCACGCTCAGGATAATAGCTTTGATAAGTCACTTCCTTAGGGCTTGTAACATCATTTCCGCCTACTCTTAAGCTTTCATATAAAACCCGCCCATCGGTATTTCGCATCTCAAAACCTAATATATGCGCAACGGTTGGCGCCACATCAACATTACCACTTGGCAATGTGTTTGTCATATGCTCTTTAAAACTAGGCCCAACAGCAAGTAATGTATTATGGACATCCGTACGACTAAATGATCCGTGCATACCTCGAGAGCTACCTGAGCCATTAAACTCAGTTCCACGAAAGCCTTTGATTTTTGCTTGATCATCATAACTACTACCAGCAATAATACTTGGACTTCTTCCATTGTCATTTTCTAGCTTTACTAAGCTTAATGGTAATGTGCCTGAAACCTTACCATAACGGTCACTAATAAATATTGCACCAAACTCCTCTCGTGACTGTAAAAAGCGCGTTAGTTTTTCAATTAACGCTTGATTATGACTTGGTACATAAAAATAGGTACTGCCACCATTTGCTGCAACAATAATCGCATCTTTTGGTAATACTTTCGGCACAAAGTATGCTTTAGTTGTATATTTTTGTGCTTTTCCACAAATATCACCTGTTTGATCAACTCTTGTTGGATAAACTTGCTTCCCATTATATGTTATACCGGATAATACAGGATCATATTGACAACCATCACCATCAAAAGCATTAAAACCTACTCGACTTAAAAGTTCTGCCGGGCGAAAATCACCAGAAACTGAAAATCCATTAATTGCATCAACATCTCCCACCTTACGATTATTAATTTCTCGTAACGGGAATTCATCCAACGGTCCTGATACATTACTATGGCTATGATCTGAAACAATAATCAAATTTGTTTTATTCCAAATATTTTTTTGTTTTAATTTATTTACTAATTGGCCTAGCAACTGGTCTTGTTTAGCTAGCGCATCATAGTATGCTGTTGAGCCAACACCATAGTTGTGTTCTGTCGTATCCGGGTTTCTTAACCAAATAACACTTAACCTCGGTGCAACATTTGATAACAATTTAGATAAATAAGTCTCCATTAAATATCGATTCATCTGATCATAAGGTGAAACTTGAGCTGCCTGTGGATCAGATGTAACATCATCCATTAATCTTAATACTTTCTTTTTCTCTGTTGGGTTTATATTATTAGCCAAAATAAAATTTTGATAACCATAGATAAGATTTTTCGGTAATGGATAGTTTTCATCATTTAATCTTTCTGCAACCATTTCGGGATAAACATAATTTTCATCAAATATCACACCTTGCTGTTGATAATCTTGAAAAAATGCGGGGCCTGATTTACCTACAGTAACTGTTTTAATCCCCGCCTTATGTGCAAGCTCAAATAACGTATCAACTTCAACTAAAGGCAAGTCTTTATTTAAGTCTTTTAATACTTGATAGTCTTCTGTAAAAACAGGCTGCTGGAAGTCAACACGTCTACCAACTGCATTTTCACCCTTAGCACTTGGTTGCCATAAAGTATTACCATAAAAGCCTGTTTTACCAGCAAAGTCACCGGTTGCAAAAGTTGAGCCATTCATCATTGTAAAAGTTGGATAGCTTGAGTGATTATCGCTAAACCAAACACCTTGTTGTGCAAGCTTGTATAAGTTAGGCGTATCTTTTTTTGTAATAGAATCAGGCCTTAAGCCATCCCAAACAAAAATAATCACACGTTGATCTTTCTGACTATCTTTTGTGTGTGATACTTGGCTAATGGCTTTGATTGGCGCTAATATACCAAGCGCACATCCTAATATCAATAAACGACTAGATAACTTCACTACCTTGACTCCTTCAAGTTAACATTCCATTTAAAGCTAGAAAAAATATAACAAATAATAATTACAATTTTATGACAAACACAGTCTACTTTTTTAAATCACAAGCCCTGTGACAAGCGCTGATAAAAAGCTTACCATTGTTGCACCAAAAACCAAACGCCAACCATGTTTTGCAACAAACTTGGCCTTATCCTTATTTAATGCCTGAATAGCACCGACAATAACGCCAATTGAGCTAAAATTTGCAAATGACACTAAAAAGACTGAAATAATTGCGATACTATGCGTTGAGAAATGACTTAGTTGCTCCTTAAGATAAGTCATTGCAACAAACTCATTAGAGACAAGTTTCGTTGCCATAACACTACCTGCTTTTAGTGACTCTTCTCCTGAGATACCTAAAAGCCAAGCAAATGGATAAAACACATAGCCTAGCAAGTCTTGAAAACTAATACCAAAAACTGCCAAAAATAACTGATTAATCATCGCAATTAAAGCAATAAAACCAATCATCATTGCGCCGACAATAATCGCAATTTTAAAACCATCTAAGATATAGTCACTTAACATTTCAAAGAAAGTTTCTTTTTTACTTGTTTGACCTTCCATTACTTCAAAATTAATTTCATCTCGGTGATCATAAGGATTAAGAATATGTAGAACAATAAAAGTGCTCACCATATTTAAAATAAGCGCTGCAATAATATATTTTGGATTAATTAATTGCATATAGGCACCAACAATACCCAAAGAAACTGTCGACATTGCTGTTGCAGCCATTGTATACATTCTTCTTGGTGAAATCTGAGTTAATATATTTTTATAAACAATAAAGTTCTCACTTTGACCCAAAACAAGTGAGCTTACTGCATTAAAAGATTCAAGCTTGCCCATGCCATTAACTTTAGATAACAACCAACCAATAAAACGAATAATTAAAGGCAAAATTCTAAAATACTGTAGAATTCCAATTAAAGCTGAAACTAAAACAATCGGCATTAAAACATTAAAAAAGAAAGTAAAGCTATTTTCTGAGACTGATCCAAAAACAAAGTTGGTTCCTTCTTGAGCATAACTCATTAAGTGACCAAAGCCATCAGCAATGATATTAATTAACTCTTGGCCAAGCGCTGAAGCCAATAAAACATAAGCTAAAATCACTTCTAAAACTAACAACTGTAAGATAAAGCGAAGTTTTTTCCTCACCTCTTTTTTATTCATACTCACCAAATATAATAAAGCAAAGAAAACAACTAAACCTAGAGAAAAGTGAAATAACTTAGATACGATCATGACCTGATTTTCCTTTATCTAACAAAGCACCAGTGCTCTATTTTTTCATAAAATGAGCAATTTAGATTTGTGACTTAAGTTTCAAAACCCGATAAGCATACTTTTTTTAGATTTATATGTAAATAGATGTAATTTGATTTCTACAATATACCTCTCTTATAAAACTCAATAAGCATTGTTTTGAATTTAGCTTAGCTTAAACTCTTCATTAGACTTGGCTCTAGTTCATCTAACCAAGCTAAAATACCACCTCTAAGATTATAAATATTAGAAAAACCCAAGCCAAGTAAATATTGGCACGCTCTAGCGCTACGCACACCACTTTTACAATAAATAATTGTTAAAACTGACTTATCTAATTCATCTATATGATGCTCTAAATCAGCAAGTGGAATATGTAAGCCACCAATATGATATAATTCTCGCTCATAAAGTTCACGCACATCAATTAAACAAAATTCTTTTTTATCATCAAAAAAGTTTTTTAATTGATTTACATTCAATACTTGTAACACTGGTTTAACTTCCTTTTCAGAAAAAGATACTTGCTGGTGTAAATAACAATCTTGTTTATTAATTTTAAACTGATTAAAGCGCATCGATAATAAATCAATACTTAATAAAGTCCCTGATAAAATATCACCTTTCTCTAATATGATTTTAATAACTTCTGTTGCTTGTATTGTTCCAGCAATGCCTGGTAAAACACCTAAAACACCACTAACCGCACAGTTAGGTGTTAGTTTTACTGGTGGCGGAGCTGGATATAAACACTGATAACAAGGCCCTTCTTTATAATTAAAGACACTAATTTGCGCATCAAACTGATAAATACTTGCTGATACCATTGGTTTTTTAAGTTGACGCGTGACCGCATTAATTAAATAACGTGCTTGATAATTATCGGTTGCATCAATAATCACATCAAACTGTGAAATAATACCTAATGCTTTTTTTTCTGTTAGAAATTGATCATAAACTTTGAATTCAACTTGATCATTAAGCCCTTGTAATTGCTTAGCAATAACTTTTGCTTTATTTTTACCAATATCTGCTTCTTTAAATAAGACTTGTCTTTGCAAGTTGCTTATCTCAACTACGTCACCATCAACAATACCAAGTCTACCAATACCTGCAGCTGCTAAATACTGTAAAACTGGACAGCCTAAACCACCTGCACCAATACATAGTACCTTTGCCTTTTTTAGTTTCTCTTGTCCTTTGATACCAATAACGGGGAAGTGGCGATTATAACGTAAAACTTCTTTTCGATTTAGAAAAGACACTCTCAGCCTCCAGCCAACGCTGTGACTAATTCTATTTCATCGCTATGATTTAATACTCGGTTTTTGGTTATTTCTTTAATACTTTCACCATTTAAATAAAGATTTACATAAGGATTAAGCATTTTATTTTCATCTAAAATTATTTGCCTTAACCTTGGATATTGCTTGCATAGCTCAGATAATAACTCTTCTGAATTTTCAATATCTAAGCTAATCTTTTGTTGATTATCTACAAACCTTGCTAATGATGGATGAATATAAATTTCTGGCATTTAAAATATCTTCTTTAAATGTTAAACATTATGCCCCAATTGGAGGATTTGGCAAAATAAAACCATCTTTTTTTATTAGCTGAATACAAGCATCAACTGCTTCTTTATCATAACGAATACCAATGCCACTTTCTAATTCATGTATTGTTTCAGAAAGACTTTTTGACGGGCGATATGGGCGATGTGAACTCATCGCCTCAAAAACATCAGCAACTGAAATAATTCGAGTAGATAGTGTTATTTTTTCTGCAGTTAAACCATATGGATAGCCAGAGCCATCAAGACGTTCATGATGATGTAAAACAGCCCCACTAATCGTCTGATTAAAAGGTACTTGCTGAGCGATTTTATAACCTTCTTCTGGATGTGTTTTGATTATCTCAAATTGAAGCTTAGTTAACTTTAACGGCGTCGTTAATATCTGAGGTGGGACGCTTGTCTTTCCAATATCATGTATCAACCCACCCAAATAAATATCATTCACTTGCTCTTTAGAAAGTCTCATTTTCTGAGCAATTGCTTCAGATAATACAGCAACACGATACTGATGGCCTGCTGTATAAGGGTCATGTGCTTCAGCGGTTGTTGCAATTGCTTGAACTGCTTTTTTCATTAACTCTTTCATTTCATTTAGTGTTTGCTTTAATCTCTCTGTTTTTCTTTCTACTTCCTTATTAAGTGCTTGCCCATACTGCTTAAGTCGATCATTTTTTATAATAATTTTTTCTTTTTGAGCTTTATTTTCTAAAACCATTGCAACAACAATCGCAATATTATTAATTGCAATATCCAATAAATTTTTACTTGTTTGATTAGTAAATTTTATTGCTAAATAACCATATAATTCATCAACACTTAAAATAGGGTAAAAATCAAACCCATGTTCTTGAAAAAAAGAAAAATGTTGATCAAATTGTGCTTTTGATAACCTACCATTTTTTAAAATAATATCCCCAAAGATTTTTGAAGTAAGCCCTTCTGTTTCTGTTTCTGTTTCTGTTTCTGTTTCTGTTTCTGTTTCTGTTTCTGTTTCTGTTTCTGTTTCTGTTTCTGTTTCTGTTTCTGTTATCAGTATTTCAAAGACTTCAATTCCATTGATTGTACTTAGCAATCTAGATAAATATTGTTTTAATAATTTAGAGTCATTTAAAGTATAAATAACCGTTGTTTCTGTAAAAAGTCTTAATAGTTCTCCTGTTTGATAATCACTTGTCATGTTTATGCCTTTGATGATATGCAGCTAAAAATTCATCGGTTGACGTATAGGCTGGATTTTTTACTACTTGGCCTCTAATCACCATTAAAGGATGTACTTGTAGAATATCATATATAAAGTCACCATCAAATTTTGTTGCATCATATTGGCACAATGCTGTAATTGGCGTATTATCAACAACACGATTAACACGAGCTTCATACTCAATTAAATCTTCACAACCAGGGATAGATCTTGTTGCCCACCCCATTTCCCCTGTTATTCGAACACCAGCATATCCTTGATCATCAGTTGATGAATGGTAGAAACCAACTAGTTTTTCTAATACATTATTAAATTTAAAGCTTCCATCTGGAAAATAAACATCAGCGGTTTTAGAAATATCAATTTGTTTTGGATCTGGCATATCAATACCTAACTCTAATAGCCAAGATTCGAGTTCTTTTGGTGATAGTAAGTCAGCAAAGTATGCTATTTTTTCATTAATTAATAACCCTGACTCAATATATTTTGACATAAAGCTACGTCGTTCATGCTCATCTTGATAGATAAAACAAATATGCGCACCAGCTGAAGATTCTATATTTGCAAACCCTAAAGGTATATGTTTTTTCTTATCCTTGCACATAAAGATTTTTCTTAATCTATAATAAAATACTTTGTTATAAACTAAGAATTGCACAAAAAAGTAAAATTCACAATGAGAGACAGGGCTCGTTAAGAACTATTGCCATTTTTTTAAAACCAATAAAAATAGGCAATAATTGTTATTGTTGTAAAGACAATTACATCTAGGGGAAAACCAACTCTAATAAAATCAAATAAATGATAGTTACCTAAGGTATAAATATAAGTATTCGTTTGATAGCCTACGGGCGTTGAAAAACTTGCAGAAGCACCAAACATAACAGCAGCAATAAGTGGTGTTGCATCCATACCAAGGCTATAGGCAACTTGAATAGCAATAGGCGTTACTAAAATTGCAACAGCATTATTAGTTAAAAACTCTGTCATAAGAGTTGAAATAGCATAAACCAGCATAAATAAAATAATGGGATACTCAATATAACCCAAATGTAAAATATGATTAACTATGTATTGAATTACCCCTAATTTCATCATTGCCAAAGAAACTGCTAGCATCCCATAAATTAACAAAATAAGTTTCCACTCAACTGCATTTAACGCTTTTTTAATATCAATACATTGCGCCATTAGAACAATGATTGCACCAATAATGGCTAATATGGCAATCGGTATGACATTAAATGTTGCTGATATGATAAGTGATATAAGTATTAAAACTGTAACTGCTGCTTGAATTTTTCTAAATTTTACTGCATACAATTTTAAATCATCATTATCAATAATTCTTGAATTTGGCACAAGCTTAACACCAATTAATAATAGATAACCAATACCAAAAATAGCCGCAATAGCACCAGGAATTGTTATCTCAAAAATGTTAAAACTTTTAAGCCCTAATGAAATGGCAACATCATTAGCAATAATATTAGTTGATGTTCCTATTAAAGTGCACATCCCACCTAAAATCGAAATATAAGATAATGGAATTAAATATTTAGCAGGTTTTTTCCTATTTGATCTCGCTATTTTAACAATAACAGGTGCCATCACTAAAACAATAGGCGTATTATTTACAAAAGCTGATAAAAGAAACACACTAGAAAATGCAACAATCCAAGTAAGGTTTTTATGATATTCATTTAAATTTAAAATCAACTTCCCCAATTGATAAATTAAACCTGTTTCCTTTAATGCCGAAGTAATAACAAAAAGACAAATAATCGTAATTGGGCCACTATTTAATAGCGTATTTTTAATATTTTCAATGTCTAATATATCAAATAGCAGTAGTATTAAAATAGCACTAGGCACTGTCAAATAAGGTGAAACATTTCGGTTTATAAACGGTAATAAAACAATTAATAAACTAAACAAAACAATAATAAGTTGTAATACATACATGGTTTATCTTTCTTCTTTGTTTTAAGTTAATAAAAGTTATCTATCCTTGTAATTGTTTTCATTATATTTTCTAAGTTCAATCATCTATTAATTAACTATAGATCAATAATTCATTTCGTGAATAAAAGCCTGGTAGAAATCTAAGTATTACTGTATGTTTTTAAGTAAAATATTTACTTAAAAATCATTAATTTTAGGAGCACTTTTTTTGAAAATAGCTATATTATCTGAAAAGAAAAGTCTGTATTCAACTCGTCGATTAAAAGAAGCAATTGAGCAACGCGGACATAAAGCTGTTATAATTGACTATTTAAATTGCTACATGGATATTAACTCTAAAAAACCATGTATAAGGCATCAAGGAAAAGTTCTCTATTTTGATGCAATTATTCCAAGAATTGGAGCTAAGCGTACTTTTTATGGTACTGCCATTGTTCGTCAGTTTGAAGTAATGGGAACATACTCTATCAATCCATCAATTGCAATTACACGCTCCAGAGATAAGCTTAGATCTCATCAAATTTTGGCAATGAAAGGAATTGATATGCCAATTACTGGCTTTGCAAGCTCAGCTGAAGATATTGATAATTTAATTAAGTTAGTCAACGGCCCACCATTAATTATTAAACTGATTGAAGGTACTCAAGGTATCGGGGTTGTCTTAGCAGAAACTAAAAAAGCAGCTGAAAGCGTTATTCAGACATTAATTGGACTTAATGCGAATATCATTGTTCAAGAATTTATAAAAGAGTCTAAAGGTGAAGATATTCGCTGCTTAGTTGTTGGAGATAAAGTTGTTGCCGCGATGAGAAGAAAAGCTGAAGAAGGTGAGTTTCGTGCGAATTTGCATCGTGGTGGCTCTCATGAAATTATAAAAATCACCAAAGAAGAACGCCAAATAGCTGTAAAAGCAGCAAAAATCATGGGACTTAAAATGGCAGGTGTTGACTTATTACGTTCCAACAGAGGGCCTTTGGTGCTAGAAATTAACTCTTCTCCTGGCCTTGAAGGTATTGAAAGCGCAACTGGCAAAGACATTGCAGGAATTATTGTTGACTATATTCTTAAGCATGGCAAACCAATCGACCATAAAAGCCGTTATCAAGGATAAAAAAATGAGTAGTAAATTAGAGATTTATAATCAAACTATTTTACCAAATGAAAAAAAAACTATTATGTTACCGATGCCTAGACTTTATGATAGTACACCTTTATCAATGCCCATACATGTAATTAAAGGCAAATATGAAGGCCCAACTTTATGTCTAAGCGCAGCAATACATGGTGATGAAATAAATGGTATTGAAATTATTCGTAGAATATTAAAAAAAAGTCTATTGAACTCACTAAAAGGCACTTTAATTGCAATACCAATTGTCAATATGTACGGTTTTCTATATCAAGACAGATACTTAATGGATAGGCGAGATCTAAATAGATTCTTTCCTGGCTCTGAAAAAGGTTCTCTAGCAGCAAGACTTGCACATTTAATTACAACTGAAGTTATCAATAAATCGACACACTGTATTGACTTACACTCAGGGTCATTACATCGAACAAATCTACCACAAGTTAGAATAAATGTAGATGACCCTATAACAATAGAAATGGCAAAAGCATTTCATGCACCTGTAACCTTAAATACCAAACTATTAGATGGCTCGCTAAGGAAATATACTGACTCTAAAAAAATTCCAACCTTATTATATGAGGCTGGAGAATCTCTAAGATTTGATGAGTTTTCTATAAAAACAGGTGTTAAAGGCATATTAAATGTAATGCATATGTTGGGCATGATTAAAAGAAAAGTAACACTTAAAACTTCAGATAGTAGCATTGCAAAATCTAGTTACTGGATTAGAGCTTCATATAGCGGTATTTTTCAACCTAAAAAATTACTAGGGCATAAAGTTAAAAAAGGAGAACTCTTAGCAACCATAGGAAACCCAACAACGATAGAAGAAGAAAAAATCTACTCACCTATTTCAGGAGTTATTATCGGTAAAAATATTTTACCTACAGTCCATGAAGGCGCTGCATTATTCCATATTGCCTTATTCGAGCATATCGATCTTGCAGCAGAACATATTGAGAACTTACAAGAATCATTTGATGAGATGATGAAAGAGTAACAAACCCATCAAATTTTTATTTTACATTTTTATCTAAACTGATCTTCACATCACTTCAAAAAGACCAGCAGCGCCCATCCCTGTACCAATACACATCGTAACCATGGCGTATTTTTCATTCATGCGCTTTGCACCGTGAATCGCAGTAGCTGTTCGAATAGCGCCGGTTGCACCTAATGGATGACCTAAAGCAATAGCACCCCCATTTGGGTTAACTTTACTTTTATCTAAACCTAGTTCATTAATGACCGCTAATGATTGTGCTGCAAAAGCTTCATTGAGTTCAATCCAGCCAATATCACTGATTTTAAGACCTGCTTTTTTCAAGACTTGCGGAATTGCTTTAACTGGACCAATGCCCATCACTTCTGGTGGCACACCAGCAACTTGATAACCAACAAAACGTGCCATTGGCACTAAATTATGTTTTTTTAAAAAAGACTCACTCACTAACACCGCACAACCCGCACCATCAGAGACTTGTGAGCTATTACCCGCTGTGACACTGCCGCTTTTAGCAAAAGCGGGTCTTAATTTAGCTAATACATCTAACGAAGTATCCGCTCTTGGGCCTTCATCATGGTTAATAGTTACCTTTTTCTCTGTTGTGGTCATAGTCTCTAAATCAGCCCCACGAAAAATCACTTCCATCGGTGTTGTTTCAGCATCAAAATAGCCCTTTTCAATCGCATTAATCGCACGCTTATGGCTTTCTAGTGCAAATTCATCTTGCATATCACGGGTGATTTTATATTTCTCAGCGACAATCTCTGCAGTAATGCCCATACCATAAGCAATACCAACATTTTCATCTTTTTCAAAAAAGGCAGGATTACCTGATAGGCTATTACCACCCATCGGCACTGCACTCATACTTTCAATACCACCAGCAATTCCACAATCAATTTGACCAGTAGCAATACGACTAGCTAATAGTGAAATACTCTCAATCCCTGAGCAACAAAAACGATTAATCGTCATTGCAGGGGTTGTATCTGGTAGCCCTGCCAATAAAGTACCAATTCTTGCAACATTCATCCCTTGAGAGCCTTCAGGCATCGCACAACCAAAGATTGCTTCTTCAATTAAGCTTGGATCAATTGACGTACCTTTAATTGTTTTATTAATACTATAAGCGAGCAAGTCATCAGCTCTTGTATGACGATAAGATCCTTTATTGGCTTTGGCTACTGGCAGTCTTTTACTCTCAACAACATAAACTGTTTCATGACTCATGAATAATCTCCCTAAAAATTTTTTAAAATCATTGATAACAACGATGGCTTAGTTACGTAATGGCTTACCTTTAGTTAACATATGCTCAATTCGTTGTGCTGTTTTATCTTGTTGAACGAGATCACAGAAAACTTCTCTTTCTAGTTTTAAGTACCAATCTTCATTCACTAACGTACCTTTATCAACATTATCACCTGTCATGATTCTTGCAATATTTGATGCAATATAATAATCATAATCTGAGATAAAATTACCTCTTAGCATATTAACAAGCATCATATCAATCGTTGCTTTTGCATCACGACCAAATGCTTTAATCTGAGGTTTTGCTTTCGGCATATAGTTTGATTGCGCTAATGCTTTTGCTTGTATTTTTGCAACATATAATAACTCAGCTGGTTGGAAGATAATGACATCTTCTTCTCTTAAATAACCCATCTCTTTGGCAAAAGCAGCGGACTTTGCAACTTCGCCCATGGCAATATTTTTATAGTACTGCTGCATTTGTTTTTCTGGATCAATCGATTGCTGAGCGCGTAATGCCATTTCTTTACAACCGGCACCTGCTGGCACTAAGCCGACACCCACTTCAACTAGTCCGGTATATGTTTCATAAGCTGCAACCACTCGATCACAATGAAGCATAAGTTCACAAGCACCACCAAAAACAAAGCCTTGAACAGCTGCAACAACCGGTACTTGTGCATAGCGCATACCAATCACTGTATTTTGGAAGTTCTTTAGAATTTCTTCAATGGCTTCAACACCATCTAACATAAATGCCATACCAAATTCTTCTAAATTGGCACCAGCTGAGAAATTCTTACTATCATTCCAAATAACAATTGATTCAAATTCATCTGCCTCTGCAATTTTAACGGCTTGCTGTAAGCCTTCTAATACGTCAGAACCAATGGCGCCCATTTTGGTTTTAAAAGTTGCAACAAGAATTCTATCTCCTGTTGTCCAAAGGCGAATGCCCTCATTTTCATAAACAGTCGTACCCCAATCAAATGACTCATTGAGAACACTATCAAAGAAGTATTGTTTTTCATAAACATCCAAATAAGCTCTTGGTTGGTAGGTTTTTTCTCGTGCATTATAGGAAAGCCCATGAACATCATAAGCACTATCAACTGCATTAACCCAAGCGGGTAATGGTGCATCAATGCTTATTTCACCAGATTTGATATCTGCTTCTATCCATTGAGCAATCTCTTTCCAGCCTGCTTTTTGCCAAGTCTCAAAGATACCTTCTTTCCAGCCAAAACCCCAGCGCAATGCTAAATCACAGTCACGGGTAGTCTCAGCGATATGCTCTAACCAATAAGCTGCATAGTGAAAGCAGTCTCTAAAGACTGAGTATAAAAATTTTGCTTCAGGTAGATTAGATGCTTTTAGTTTCTCAAAGCGTGTTTTTGCATCTTTTTCTTTTAATATTTCTAGTACTTCTTTATTCGCTTTTTTATCCGCTAGGCGATAATCATTAGTTTTAATATCATAAACCCAAATCTCTTTACCACGTTTTTCGTAAATTCCACCTTTGGTTTTTGCGCCTAATTTATTGTTTTTGATTAAATTTTCAAACCATTTTGGTGTTTGATAAAAGCTTAACCATGGATCCTCTTTTGCAAATAAAGTCATATTATTAGTGACATGATTTAATGTATCAAGACCAACTAAATCAGCTGTTCTAAACGTTGCACTTTTCGGGCGACCTAAAGGCTTACCCGTTAGTTCATCAATCACTTCAAAACCAATATCATATTTTTCGGTATAATACATGGCACAAGCAAGAGCAAAGGCACCTAAACGGTTTGCAATAAAGTTTGGTGTATCTTTTGCTCGTATAACATTTTTACCGAGCTTTGTTGTTAAAAATGTTTCTAATTGATCGAGTATTTTAGGATCTGTCACTTTATGTGGTATTAATTCAACTAAAGGCAGATAACGCGGTGGGTTAAAAAAATGAATACCACAGAAACTACTTCTTAGACGCTCTGGCATATTATCCGCTAGGGTATTAATACTTAAGCCTGATGTATTACTTGCAAATAATGCACCTTCTCGTATATGCGTACTAATTTTTTGGTATAAAGCCTCTTTCCACTCTAACTTTTCAGCAATTGCCTCAATAACTAGATCACACTCAGATAACCAAGCTAAATTTTCATCATAATTTGCTGGCTTTATATAATTAATTGCTTTTGTTGAACCTAATGGTGCTGGATTGATTTTCTTCAATGCTTTTAATGCTTGATTAATGATCTCATTTTTATCTTTTGCATCTTCTTTTGCCAAATCATATAAAATAACTTCAATCGATGCATTGGCAAACAATGCAGCAATTTGTGCACCCATGACACCTGCACCTAAAATCGCTACTTTTTTTATCTTTGGACTTAAAGTTTGTGCATTTAGTTTCATTTTTTCCACATTTAAAATCTCTTCTTCCGTTACTGCTATTTGATTCATATCAACTCCTTTTAAGCCTCATCGAGGATATATAAAATATAACCCAACACCATAGCATAACCAACCAAACGTTTAAATTATGTTATAGCGCGAGATAAAATAAGATTATTTAAAGATAGATCAAAATGATAAAAATAGATTAGCTTTTAAGCTTCTGGTCGCATATGTGGAAATAAAATCACATCACGAATTGAAGGAGAATCCGTTAAAAACATAACTAAACGATCAATACCAATACCCTCTCCAGCTGTTGGTGGTAGACCATATTCTAATGCTCTAATATAGTCTTCATCATAACTCATCGCCTCATCATCGCCAGCAGCTTTTGCTTCAACTTGCGCTTTAAAACGCTCTTTTTGATCTTCTGGGTCATTAAGCTCAGAAAAACCATTGGCAATTTCACGACCTGCAATAAAAAACTCAAAGCGATCGGTGATAAATGGATTTTCATCATTACGACGTGCTAGTGGTGAAACTTCAGCCGGGTATTCCGTAATAAAAGTTGGATCCATTAAGTTTGCTTCAACTGTTTTTTCAAAAATTTCAATTTGGATTTTACCTAAACCATAAGAAGGCTCTATTTTAATACTCAAGTTTTCTGCAACTTTTTTAGCATTATCTATACTATCAATATCAGAGGCATTTAAATTTGAATTATACTCTAAGATCGAATCAAATACTGAAATGCGTTTAAACGCTTTAGATAAATCATAGACTCTGCCTTGATAATTTACTTCTGTTGAACCTAACACACGTTGTGCTAATTGACGCATTAAGTCTTCGGTTAAATCCATTAAATCCTTATAATCAGCATAAGCTTGATAAAATTCAAGCATGGTAAATTCTGGATTATGACGCGTTGATAAGCCCTCATTTCTAAAATTTCTATTAATTTCATAGACACGTTCAAAACCACCGACAACTAAACGTTTTAGATATAACTCTGGTGCAATTCGTAAAAATAATGGCATATCTAAGGCATTATGGTGTGTTGTAAATGGTTTAGCTGCAGCACCACCGACTAAGGGATGCATCATCGGTGTTTCAACTTCCATAAAATGCTTATCATTAAAATATTGACGAATAAAATTAGTAATCTCACAACGGCGTTTAAAGGTAAGTCTTGCTTCTTCATTCATCATCAAATCAACATAACGTTGGCGATAGCGCTGCTCCTGATCTGATAGGCCATGAAACTTATCTGGTAGTGGGCGTAATGCTTTGGTTAATAATCTAATATCTTCTGCATGAATCGATAGCTCACCTGTATTTGTTTTAAATAAAGTGCCCTTAATTGCTACAATATCACCTAAATCCCAAGATTCTTTAAATGAAGCATAAGTACCTTCTGGTAAGTCATTTTTTCTTAAATAGGCTTGAATACGACCAGACATATCCTGAATTGTCACAAAACTTGCTTTACCCATAATACGTCTTAGCATTAAGCGACCTGAAACTTCAAATACTGGCTTATCTTCAATTGCTTCAAGTTCTGCCTTAGTCATCTGATCATAACGAGACTTAATGCATTGACTAACAATACTACGCTTAAAATCATTTGGATAAGCAATACCCAATTGACGTAAGTTATCTAACTTTTCTTTTCTAATTTCAAACTGATCTTTTTCATCTTGTTCTGTTTGTATAACATTTTCATCTATTATTTTTTCAGATGACATTTTACTACTTCTCTCTTTAATCAATTATTTTTTATAAACCACTTTTTAAACTCGCTTCAATAAAACGATCTAAATTACCATCTAATACTGATTGTGTATTGGTATTTTCAACGCCCGTTCTTAAGTCTTTAATCCGTGACTGATCTAAGACATAAGAACGAATTTGACTGCCCCAACCAATATCACTTTTAGATTCTTCTAACGCAAGCTTATCAGCATTACGTTTAGTCATTTCAAGCTCATAAAGCTTTGACTTTAATTGCTTCATTGCCTGATCTTTATTTTTATGCTGTGAGCGATCATTTTGGCATTGTACCACAATACCCGTTGGCTCATGCGTAATTCTCACAGCCGAATCTGTTTTATTCACATGCTGGCCACCAGCACCTGATGCACGATACGTATCAATTCGTAAATCAGCCGGATTAATATCAATTTCTATATTATCATCAACTTCAGGTGAAACAAAGATTGAAGCAAATGAAGTATGTCGTCTATTACCTGAATCAAATGGTGACTTACGTACTAATCGGTGAATACCTGTTTCAGTTCTTAGCCAACCATAAGCATAGCTACCACTAAATTTAATCGTCGCACTTTTAATCCCTGCCACATCACCATCAGATACTTCAATAAGTTCCGCTTTAAAGTCATGATCTTCACCAAAGCGTAAATACATCCGCATGAGCATCTGTGCCCAGTCTTGAGCTTCTGTGCCACCTGAACCTGATTGAATATCTAAAAAGGCATTACAATGATCAGCTTCTTTTGAAAACATACGGCGAAACTCAAGCGTTGAGATATCAGTTTCTAATACTTTAATATCATCTAAGACCATATTAAATGATTCTTCATCGTTATCATCATAAGCTAACTGAAGTAATTCTAATGCATCCGTAACACCTTGTTCTAAGTGTTCAATTGTATTAACCACTAACTCAAGATCAACACGTTCTTTGCCTAAAGCTTGTGCTTTTTCAGGTTCATTCCAAATACTTGGCTCTTCTAACTCACGAATAACTTCATCAAGACGTTCTTTTTTAACCTCAAAGTCAAAGATACCCCCGTAACTGCAAGGCCCTCGATTGCATTTCTTCTAATTGTGTTTTTGCTTGATTAATTTCCATTATAATTTACCTATCTAACTTAAGAATAGACTCAAATGAAATGCATTTTAGCACTGAATGCATAAAGAAACAAAGTATTCGATTTTTATTATATAAAAGTAGTAACTTTAAGCGTAAAAAATCTTTTAAAGCTTAATATTCCTAGTTGACTAAAGCATCTGCACTTAAATAAAATTGATCTTTTAAGGCTTGAATTTGCTTTAATGTTAATTTCCTTCTACCACTCAGAAATGAAGAGACATTACCCTGACTACCAAAAATATCCACTAAGTCCTTTTGCTTTAAATTATTCTCCACCATGATATAACGAATGAGTTCAACTGGCGTTATATCATTTTCTAAAGGCTTTTTATGCTGATCATCATAGGCCTCTAAATTTTCACCAATGATTTCCATCACATCTGCTAATGGGTGGTTTTCATCATCTCTAACCTCATCAATTAATTGGTCAAGTAATTTCTCAAGCTTTTCATACTCAAGGTCATTTTTAGGTACTCGTAAAGCATAAGTTGGTAACTTAATTAAATCTTTACTCCATTCTAAGCCATCAATCTTTTTTTCTTTTATCATAGTTGGCCTCGTCTAATTTTTTCTTGGTTTCTATCTTGACTATATTGCGCATGAGTTAGAATCTCTCTTATATAACACTTCACTCGGTTATAATAAATTGATGTAATTAGTCGATAATTATTACCACCAATATTAAATATCGTATAACCTGACACACAGTCCATACTATTAAATATCTGACGTAAATTTGATTATGAAATTCTAGTTTAATTATCTATATTTTTATTTCAAAAATCCATCATAACAACTTATTAATTTTTATATCAAAAAGCTTATATTTTACATTGCTAGTAAAAAGTCATATGACAAAAACACAAAGACCTTATTAAAAATTATTACTATTTAATCATTAATTTTTATAGGATATTAACGTAATTTTAAAATAAAGGGGTGTGCAAACAATGGCTAGTAAAAATAAAAAGCCGCAAAAAGAAAAGAAAGCAGATACAACAAATCAAAATCTACGTTTAGCTGAGATTCAAAAACTAGATATGAGCAAATGGACGACTGAAAAAAAAATAGCTTTAATATCTATAGCTGTTGAGCTTGAAATCAACCTAATTGAAAATAATGTATATTACTATAATGATAAATATCAAAAACTTCAGGCATTGCTTAAGGAATTAAGTGACAACGTGATAAACACAGATAAATTTAAATCACTTACTGATAAGGAAAAAAACTCTTTAAAAAAACCTATCGCCAAACGCATTAAAGAAATTCACACTCTGCTTATAGATCAAAAAAAAGCATACGAAGAAGCACTTAAAAAAGAGACTAGCCAAAAACGCTATGACAACCTATGCTCTATGGAACAAAATATAATGCCACTGGCACCTGAAATTGCTGAGGCCATTATAAAGACAAAAAAAGAAATTATGGCTAAGATCGAACTTGGAAAAATAGCAGAAATAGATTGTCCTTATGCCTGTTTATCGAAACTGCAAATCCTAAATAGTAAGCAATACGAAGATAAAAACACCACTAATGCTATAAGTCTTGCAATTGAGTCATATAAAAAAATCATTACCAAAAACACTGAAAGTGAAATAAGCAAAGAAGAAAATCTGTATAAAAAATGTGATATTTCCTTAAAGGGGCTTAAAGCTACCAGAGGTTATGAGCCTCTATTAAAAACTCTAGCTGTAGTGCTTAACTTAATGTTATACCTAGAGGAATCAAACTCACTTGAAGAAACAAAGGCGTCTGGTTACTCTATAGACCTTTCTTTTATTGATAAATTAAAAATACTACAGCAAATAAAAAGCGTAGTCGGCGAAACTGAAGAGTTAAAAAAATTAAGACAATGTCTATTAAATAGTAAAAATTATCTTACACCTACTGGTAAAATTGTTACATTTGACTGTACATATAAACCTAGCAGGGATACAAGTAATTTAAAAACTATAACTTTACCACCAAGTCTCTTATTAAAAGAAGAAATGGATGGCATTGATCAAGAAGAAGATATTGATCAAAAAGAAGATAATAATTTAATGACGCTTGACTAAATCCAAAATCTAAACATTAAAAACAATATACACAAGAAATTGAAATAATGCCAAATCAAAAAGAAAGCTTTCAAAATTTCAAACAGAAATTAATTAATTCAAATAAAAAAAGGATAGTGATAATTTTGAAGTCATAGGACAACGCTTTCAAATAAGAACGGCCATAGATGAGTCTGTAACGGCAAAGGATCTTACTGAAAAACTCAGAAAATTAAAAGATCAAAAGCTTGCGCCTGAGATAATTCACTGGATTGATGCTACTTTAGAGGAGCTCAGAATACCATCCTATTTAGAAGTAACTCGCCAATCTCTTGATAAAGAAAGCGGGGAAAGCACAATTAACACAGATGAAATAAAAAGCATGGGGATTGCAAATATGAAAAGAAGAACTACCGTAAGTCATACAACAGAAGAGTCTAGAGTAGATGAGGCATTAAAACAGAAGCAAAAACAACAACCAACCATAATATCATCAAAACAACAAGCTTGTCTTGAACGTCTTCAACGTGCTGGTAAGGGGGTAGCAACTCTTATGGAAGCTACAAATTCATATGAAAAACTTAATACAACGTTAGACCTTAAGAAAAAACAAACAACGGCTTATGGATTCGAACCTAATCCATTTTTGCCAATGTTAATAGAAATGACAGTTTCAGAAATCATAGAATCAGAAAATAAAAAAGAAAATCTAGAGTGGCCTCGTGAAAGTAAAATAAAACTTTTAAGAGATGCCAAAATGGTTGTTAAAGCAAACCCAAAATTAGATCAATTAATCACTACTCTAGAAGAGCTTCCAACTACACAGTTCAACCAAACTATCACAAAAATTCAACAACAAAGGAAAAACTCCATTAAAGTAGTTGAAGGAAAAAAAGAAAGAGATACTAGACAAAAAAGCACAGTTGTCTTTTTTGGCAGAAAAGTCACTTCTACTAATCAACCCAAACCCGAGCATTAGCAAATAGCTTAAACCATGGGGAGTACTGATGGTTTTTCCATACATTTGGCCGCCAAGATAAGTTTATTGTTCTAAAAACTCGCTCTGGGTGTGGCATCATAATGGTGTGACGTCCATCAGGTGTTGTAAATGAAGTTACACCTTCTTGTGAACCATTAGGGTTCGCTGGATATTTAGAAGCCACTTTGCCATCATAATCAACATAGCGAAGAACAATATTTTTATCTTTTTGTAAGATACTTAAATCTGTATCATTTTCAAAAGACGCTCTACCTTCTCCATGTGAAACAACAATTGGGATTTTACTACCCTTTAAACCTTTAAATAGAATTGAGTTAGAATTTAGCACTTCAACCATTACAAGACGTGCTTCATACTGTTCTGAAAAATTCTTAACAAAAGAAGGCCAGTGATTAGCGCCTGGAATCAAGGATTTAATTTGTGAAAACATCTGACAGCCATTACAAACACCTAAACTAAAGGTATCGCTTCGCTCAAAGAAATTCCTAAATAAATTAGATAATTTTGGATTAAACAAAATTGATTTAGCCCATCCACCGCCAGCACCTAGTACATCACCATAAGAAAAGCCACCACAAGCAGCTAAACCTTTCATCTGATCTAAGTTAACTTGACCTGAAATTAAATCACTCATATGCACATCAACTGCTTCAAAACCATTTAAGCTAAAGGCTGCTGCCATTTCATTATGACTATTCACTCCTTGCTCTCTTAAAATAGCAACTTTTGGTTTTGCATCCAAGTTAAGATAAGGTGCTGCTAACTTCTCATCCAAATCATGATTGGTTAAAACAAATAAACCGTGATCTTTCTCATCTAAAATTCGATCATAAGCCTCTTTTGCACATTGACTATGATCTCTTAATGACTGAATCTGAAAGCTTACTTTTGACCAAGCCTTTTGCAGCTCTGAACGTTCTAATTCAATTAAAACATCTAAATCATCTTCAATGCGCAAGACTTCTTCTTTGATAATCTCACCAATCATATGCGCACTTAACTTAAATGAATGTAAAAGATCTAATACTTGGTCACGATCACTGTGTCTTATCTGAATAACTGCACCCAACTCTTCATTAAAAAGAATTGAAACTGGGTCATCCCCTAATGCATCTAAATGGATATCCAAACCACAGCGAGAGGCAAACATCATCTCAGCTAAGGTTGTAACTAAACCACCATCAGAACGGTCATGATAAGCTAATAATTTACCTTTGTGATTTAAATATTGAATCGCTGTAAAAAAGTTTTTGAGGATACTGGCTTCAATATCAGGCGTCTCTTCGCCTAATTCACTATAAACTTGTGCTAATGCAGAACCACCTAATCGATTTTTGCCATTACTTAAATCAATTAAAATCAATCGAGTTTCACTTGAACTATCAAGCGCTAGTTGAGGACTTAATGTTCTTCTTACATCATCAACTGGTGCAAATGCTGTTGCAACTAAAGAAACAGGCGAAATAACTGATTTTTCATCACCACTTTCAGTATCCTGCCATCGACTTTGCATCGATAGTGAGTCTTTACCAACTGGTATGGTTAAATCTAACTCTGGACAAAACTCTAAACCAACGGTTTTAACCATTTCAAAAAGCTTTGCATCTTCGCCCTCGTAACCACAAGCTGCCATCCAGTTTGCTGAAAGTTTAATATCTGACAAATGTTCAATCGATGCTGCTGAAATATTGGTAATGGTCTCACCAATTGTCATACGAGCAGCAGCCTGAGGATTCATTAAAGCCAATGTTGGTCGCTCACCCATAGCCATCGCTTCACCTGTTATACTGGTATAGCCGCTAGCTGTCACTGCCACATCAGCAACTGGCACTTGCCAAGGTCCAACCATTTGATCTCTAACAGTAAGCCCACCAACACTTCGATCGCCAATGGTAATTAAAAAGCTTTTATCAGCAACTGTAGGCAAAGATAAAACACGAATGATTGATTCTTTCAAATCAAGGTTTTGATAGTCCCACTTGGTTGTATGATTTGCTTTAGTTTTAACATCTTTAACCATTTTTGGTGGTTTACCTAATAACACTGATAATGGCAAGTCAATGACTTTCTGGTTATTTTTTTTATCTTCTAGAACTAAAACCTCAGCTTCTGTTGCTTCACCAACAACTGCATATGGACAGCGCTCACGCGTTGCAATTTTATCAAATAAGTCTAAATCTTTAGGTAAAACAGCCAAAACAAAACGTTCTTGTGATTCATTACACCAAATTTCTAATGGTGACATTGATTTTTCTGCAATTAAAATTTGGTTTAAATCAAAATATGCCCCTCGATTACAGTCAGCAACTAATTCAGGCAAGGCATTAGATAAGCCACCTGCACCAACGTCATGCAAACTAATAATTGGGTTTTTTTCACCCATATTAAAGCATGTTTCTATTACTTCATAAGCACGTCGTTGCATTTCAGGATTATCACGCTGAACGGAAGCAAAGTCTAAACCTTCTGCTATTTGTCCAGATGATACAGAAGAAGCAGCACCTCCACCTAAACCTATTAACATGCCAGGACCACCAAGAACAATTAATTTAGCACCAGCCGGTATTTCTTTTTTATGTACTTGTGATGATCTTATATTACCATAGCCACCCGCAATCATAATTGGCTTGTGATAGCCTCTAACTTGTCCATCAACGCTTTGCTCAAATGTTCGAAAATAACCACATAAATTTGCTCTACCATACTCATTATTAAAAGCAGCACCACCTAAAGGTGCTTCAATCATAATATCAAGTGCTGATGTAATCCGTTCTGGCTTTCCATAGTCAAACTCCCAAGGTTCTTGACTCCCTGGAATATTTAAGTTTGATACGGTATAACCTGTTAGCCCTGCTTTAACTTTAGCTCCTCTGCCAGTTGCAACTTCATCTCTAATTTCACCACCAGAACCTGTTGCAGCACCTGGGTAAGGCGAAATTGCTGTTGGATGATTATGTGTTTCTACTTTCATTTGAATGTGCGCAGGCTCATCTACAAACTGATATGATTTTGTTTCTGAGTCTTTTAACAGCCATTGACTATCAAGTCCTTCAATAACTGCAGAGTTATCACTATAAGCAGATAAAACACCTTCATGGTGGTGTTCATGTGTATTTTGTATCATTTTAAATAAGCTTTTATTTTGAGAGGCACCATCAATTACCCAATCAGCTTTAAAAATTTTATGGCGACAGTGCTCTGAGTTTGCTTGTGCAAACATCATAAGCTCAATATCAGTTGGATCACGCTTCATTAATAAATAATTATCATACAAATAGTCAATTTCATCATCTGATAAGGCAAGCCCTAGTGATGTATTAATATCTAGTAACGCAGTTTTTCCTTTGGCTAACATATCAACTGTTGCTAACTGTTTTTTTGTATGTTCTAAATCAAATAAGTTAACATCGTTTATATCAGTAACATAAGACTCTGTCATTCTATCATGGAGTATATTAGCAATTTGATGAATAGAGCCTTGATCAGTTTGACTTTCTTCTATCTCAACATAGTAAGCTATTGCTCGCTCAACTTGTTTAACATTTGTTAAACCACAGTTTTTAAAAATGTCTGTTGCCTTTGATGACCAAGGAGAGATTGTACCAGTTCTAGGTAAAACAAGTATTAACTGAAAGGCTTTTTTACTTAAAGGCTTATGGGCTCCATAATTCAACAGTTGTTTAACTTTCTCTACTTCCTGATTCGTTAATTGAGAGTCCACATCCAAAAAATGCACATACTCTGCCTGAATTGATTTTACCATCGGTTGTATTTTTTGAATTTGTTCTAAATAACGAAGTTGATCAAAACTTGATAATGCGCCATTACCATAAAAAATCTGCATTAGTTTAGCTCTCCAAAAACCAGCTTAAATACCTATAATCTAGTTCTAATTGAAATAGTTAGCTCCTTATTTAAGTCCAAAGAGCTAATTTAGTCGTTTAATTTTCAGTGATACTGTACTAAAAATACATCTTAGCGACAACTGCCAAATGAAATATTTATTTTTTATAATTAGATTATCTCTGATGATCTTCAACGATCTGAAAAGCGCAATCTCGATTATTATTTCTCTGACACTGATTATTACTCCAAAACGTACCATAACCGCCAGCCATTGCTTTATGGAAAGAAATATTAAGTTCTGATATTGTTAAACGTATAACATTATCATCTTTGCCTGTTGCATTATAATCACAAAACACCATACATGTTTGACTATCACAAGCTAAAACTGCTTTTTGAAAGGCTACTGCTTTTACACCAACCTCACTACGAATAGCAGCTCCTTGCCATTGTATTGATAAACCGTTGATATAAGTTACTGCTTCAAAACTTCCATCTGTTTGAATACTAACTTCATTAAAAGCCGGGCAGTGATACATAACAGGATATTGCACGAATCCATCAGAATAAGAGACCATTGGAAATGCTATCAAAAGAGAAAAGAGTACTTTTTTTATCATGCTCACCCGCCAAAAGTTATTTCATAAATTATATTTATTACCTTTGTTATAAGTATAATTATACCAATGTATCTGAAATTTACATTTTAGATAATTTAGTGAACTCATTTAAGACAGTATTAATAAAGTAATACCAGATAGTCTCAAAGTAGCTATTTAAATAAAAATTAGCTAACATAGGAAAAATTAATAAGCCTATCTTTAAATATAAGAGAACACTATTTTGGCAATAATAACTTTTAATCATGTTGATTTTTATAGAGGTAGTCGCCCTATTTTTAAAGATATTAGCCTAAGCTTTCCAAAAGGTAAGATTACAGCAATCTTAGGACCTAGTGGTTGCGGAAAAACAACATTATTACATTTAATTGGTGGACTCATTAAACCTCAGAAAGGAAACATTTGTGTTTTTGATCGAAAAGTTAACCAGCTAAAGCGATATCAGCTAATGCAACTTAGAAAACAAATGGGTGTTTTATTTCAATCTGGTGCTTTATTTACCCAAATGTCCGTTTTTGATAATGTTGCTTTTCCAATTAGACAAAATACAGACCTTTCAGAAGACCTAATTACAAACATTGTCTTAATGAAACTAGAAGCTGTTGGCTTACGTAATGCTTATCAACTCATGCCAAGTGAACTTTCTGGAGGCATGGCAAGACGTGTCGCACTTGCAAGAGCCATTGCTCTTGACCCTAGTTTAATGCTTTATGATGAACCTTTTACAGGACAAGACCCCATTTCATTTCATGTTATTCTTAAATTAATTAAAACACTAAATGATGCTTTAAGTATGACCTCTATTATTGTCTCTCATGACATTGAAGAAGCACTAAGTATCGCTGACTTTGTTATTATAACAGCCAATCAAACTATTATGGATACAGGCACACCTGAAGAAATCAAGTCATCTTCGTCTTCTTTTGTGCAACAATTTCTTTATGGTAATAGTAATGGTCCTGTATCATTTCACTACCCAGGAGAATCATTCAAACACTATATTGAGTGCAAGGAAAAAATAAAATGAAGTTGATTCTTTTAACTGGGCGAGCAACAATCAATAAGACTCGCTCACTTGGTGAAGCATTTTTATTTTTAATGCAAAGCCTTTTAGGCTCGATATCAATTCGCCAAATAATTCGCCAAGTATTTGCCATCGGTTTTAATTCTCTAACAATCGTTGCCGTTTCTGCAATCTTTATTGGGTTTGTGTTAGGGTTACAAGGCTATTATACACTAACAAAATTTAGTGCTGAGTCTGCTGTTGGCCCTATGGTTGCACTTAGTGTTTTAAGAGAGCTCGGCCCAGTCGTTACCGCACTTTTATTTGCAGGGCGCGCTGGCAGCGCACTAACATCTGAAATTGGCCTAATGAAAGCAACAGAACAACTATCAAGCCTAACAATGATGGGCGTTGATCCCATTCGTTATGTTGTTTCACCAAGATTTTGGGCTGGACAAATTTCTATGCCGTTATTAAATCTAATATTTTGCGCCATTGCTGTCTTATCTGGGTATTGGGTTTGTGTTGATTTACTTGGTGTATACAGTGGTACTTACTGGGGTAATATGCAATCATCTGTCTTATTTCTTGATGATATTTTTACAGGTATTGTTAAAAGTGTCGTATTTGGTTTTGCCGTGACCTGGGTTAGTATTTATCAAGGTTACTTCTGTCGTGCTGACTCAGAGGGTATTGCCAAAGCAACAACAAAAACCGTTGTTTACTCTTCGCTTTTGGTTTTAGGACTAGACTTTTTATTAACTGCAATGATGTTTAAATAGAGAAGGTTATTATTTATGTATAAAAAATCAGTTGAGCTTGCTGTTGGACTTTTTGTCATTTTAGCAATGATTGCTTTAATTTTTCTTGCCATGAAGGTTAGTGGGCTTGGGTTTAGAAATATCACCGGTCAAAAAACATATACAGTCACTGCAAACTTTACTAATATCGGCGCACTTAAGACAAATGCCGCTGTTAGAATTGCTGGGGTTGAAGTTGGCAATGTTTCTGATATCAGCTTAAATCCTACAACATTTGCAGCTGTTGTGACGTTTAAAATAGATAAAATTTATAACAAAATTCCTAAAAATTCATCAGCAAGCATTCAAACAAGCGGCCTTCTAGGTGAAAGTTATGTTGGCATTTCTCCTGGATTCTCACCAAGTAACTTAGGCAATGGAGATAAAATTGTCACAACCTACCCTGCCATTGATTTTTCATCACTAATTAACACCTTTGTTTCATCTAGCGGAGAAAAAGAAAAATGAAATTAACTTACATAAATCTATTAAAGTTACTATCTAGTATTGCTGTTGTAGTAAGCCTTTTTAATATTGGTTATGCTAGCGATAGTAAAGGTATTGACCCAACTAACCCTGTCTCTATTGTTGAAGGCTCTTTTGTTAAATTACAAGAACTTGTCTCAGAACAATCCAGTGATATCGAAAAAAATCCACAAATCTTAGTTAATCTCGTCAATCAATATTTTATCCCTTATGTTGATGAAGACGTAATGGCAGGTTACGCTGTTGGTATTAAATGGCGTAGCGCAACAGAAGCAGAAAAAAAACAGTTTATTAATGAATTTATCACACTCCTTGCAAGGTTTTATGCCAAAAGCGTTGCTAAGGTTGGCAACTACCAACTTAAAATTCGACCCATAGCGCCAGGTAGTATTAAAAATGAGACATATATTACAGTAAAAGGACAAATTATAAATAAAACCAATAAAAATGCTTCGCCTCTTGAGATCAAAATGATTCACAGCGGTAATACATGGAAAACTTACGATATTGTTGTTGGCGGTGTTAGCATTCTAAATAATTATAAAGAACAATTTCAGCAAGCAACCAGCATGTCCCAATTAATCACTCGACTTACTCAGATGAATGCTAAAGGAGCATAACTTATGATACAAGTTAAAAGAAATAACCATCAAATTGAATGGAATCTGAATGAATCACTATCTTTTAACTTAATTATGCAACTTCAAGCATCTGCATCAGAGCCACTTAGAGAGGTAATTAGACTTAATAAAAAAAATGCTAACCTTAGTTGGCATATTAATCTAGATCAAGTTAAGACAATAGACAGCTCAGGCTTAAGCTGGCTATTACTACAAAGAAGTTTAGCTGCTAAAAACAATATAGCTTTATCGATTAATGGCTTTGAAAAAAACACCAAAGCTCAAGCATTAGCAAAAGCCCAGGGCGTAGCAAACCTAATTCTATCATCGTCTACTTAACTAGTTATTAAATAAAATCAACACTTAATTCTTGCAAACTTGCTACTCAGTTTGAATAATATCACATACAATTAAAACTATGCTTAAAATTGGATAATTTGCTAATGGATGCAACAATACTAAAACAACTGATTGAGTCTGAACTAAATGATAGTGAAGCAATTGTTAAATCAAATGATAATGTACACTTTGAAGCGATTGTTATTTCTACATTATTTGAAGGCATAACAAAAGTAAAACAACAACAAATGATTTATAAGGTTCTAAATGATTATATAACAAGCGGTGAGCTCCACGCATTAGCACTTAAAACTTACACCCCTAACCAATGGCACCAATTAAACAATGCATAATACACTAATTATTAATGGTAAACAAAAACTCAGTGGCGATGTTGAGATATCTAGTGCTAAAAATTCAGCTCTACCTTTACTTGCTGCAAGCCTTTTAACATCTAACAGTGTTTATTTAAGCAAACTACCACAGATTACTGACGTTAAAAACTTCAAAGCCTTGTTATCAAAGTTAGGCGTTAGCATATCCAATGATCATCACTTAACCAAGCTTAATGCTTCTAACATCAATGTTGATTCATGTGTGGACTATAAAGAGGTCAGCGCAATGCGTGCTTCTATTTTATTATTAGGCCCTCTACTAAGCCGATTAGGAACTATTGCCATAGAATTACCAGGTGGCTGTAATATTGGTCAGCGCCCCATCAATGAGCATATTAATGCGCTAATTAAAATGAAAGCAAATATCCAAGTTAAATCTAATATGATATTTGCCAAAACAGAAAAGTCACGCTTAATTGGTGCAGAGGTAAAGTTTAGCGTACCGACAGTAACTGGCACTGAAAACATTATAATGGCAGCAAGCCTTGCCGAAGGTATAACAACAATTAAAAATGCAGCCAAAGAACCTGAAATTTATGATCTTGCTAATATGCTTAATATGATGGGAGCTCGAATTACAGGAGCAGGTAGTTCAACAATTCAAATTGAAGGTGTTAAAGAGCTCTTTGGTTGCCACTACCAACCTATTCCAGATAGAGTTGAAACCGCAACCTATATTATAAGTGCATTAGTAACCGGTAGCGAGATCACCCTAACACAAACAAACCCCAAACTATTAATGACAGAAATTAATCACTTTAGAAAGATGGGCGCTAACATTAAAACAACAGAAACTAAAGTTGTCATTGCTAAACCAACAACTCAACTTCAAGCAATAGACCTAACAACAAGTGCCTACCCTGGGTTTGCAACTGATATTCAAGCGCCTACTGTTATTGCACATCTAATTGCTAAAAAAAATAGCATTATCACTGAAACTATCTTTGATAATAGGCTCTCTCATATTCAAGAGCTTTCAAAAATGGGTGCCAACATCAAACAAACTGGCAATAGCATTTATATTAGTGGTGGTGCTCAATTAAATGGCTGTGATGTTTATGCAACTGATCTTCGGGCATCCGCTTCTCTTGTGATTGCTGCTCTTGCTGCAGAAGGTCAATCAGTTATTCATCATATTCATCACTTAGATCGTGGCTATAGCTGTTTTGATGAAAAGCTTAAAGCACTTGGAGCTGATATTTACCGCCCACATACAACTATATTGCCAAAGGCTAAAAGCTCTGCTACAAATACAATACACACAACTTAGAGTGATACTCTCATGCAAGAAGCACTTTTTTATCCTGTTTTTGTTTTAATGATTTTTACTTTTATCAGCATGTTTATTAGTTTGTTCTCTAAAGTGCAAGCCATTCGAGACGGATCAATTCCCTTAGCAGACATCAACCAATTAGAATACTCACAAGCAACCAGTGAAAGCCATCATGCTAAAACTGCAGCTTATCATTTCTATGATTTAAATCGTCTACCTTTTATATTCTATATTAACACCATCATCTTATGTTTGCTTCAAACTGACCATACAATATTTTTAATTTTAAGCTGGCTTTATGTGTCAGTGACAATCTTACACTCAATCATTTATGTAACATATAATAATTTCATTCATAGACTTAGTGTTTATTTAATCGCAAATAGTTTCTTATTTGTTATGGTTATTTTAGCCTTAATAGAAATGATTAAAAATTAAGTTTTTTATAATGAATACCTATCAGAATCACTTAAGTCAAATCAAAACTCTTAATTTATCTGATTATGTTAAACTTACCAAACAATATATTAAAGAGTTCTCAGATATTAATAATAGTCCTTTTTTTCTCCAAGGAAAACCTAATGCACCTTTAGTTATCTTAACTCATGGGTTCTCATCATCTGCTTATGCTATGAGATCTTTAGCTTATCAATTAAATGAACAAGGATATCATTGTTTTGCGCCTTTATTACTAGGACATGGCACACAGCCACAAGCGCTATTAAATATTCCATATCAAAATTGGCTTGATCAAATAGAGCATTTTATTTTATCTGCACAACAAACGTTTCCTAAAATTCATTTGATTGGTCACTCCTATGGTGGGTTATTATCAACATTGATGGCACTTAAATATCCAGCGCTTATCAAAAGTCTTATTTTATTTGCACCTGCATTTGAGTTATCAAGCCCCCTAATCACAGCTCTATTACCTTATATTTCTTTACTAGGTAAAGTAATACCACTTAAATTTTTAACTAAAGTTCAGTCACTCTGTGGTAATGATCGCTTTAGTTATCATGAGTTTCCCATGCAAGCTGCTGTTGAAGTTCTAAAGCATATAAAGCATGTAAAACTTGATTTAAAAGCACATATCACTCAACCAGTTTTCATGGCAATTTCAACTGATGATGAAACTGTGTCTTCTAAAGCTGCTTTAAACTATTTTTATCATAATAATAATATAAAAAGTCATTGCGTCATTTATACAAGAGCAAATGATTTTTATTGTCATGACCCTCGCGTTGAGATCATTAGTAGTAATAAGCTTTGCTCACAAGTAATAGACTTTTCTCATCTTGGTATGCATATTGATATTAATGATCCTCACTATGGGATAAATGGTCACTACTATCATAATGACAAACCTTACCCGATCACTTTTGGTGCCATGAATTATAGAAATAAGCTTAAAATTAAAAATCTTAAACGTCTTGCTTTCAATCCAAATTTTAATCTCCTGAGTAAAAAAATTATTGAATTTATTGATCATGCAAATTAACCCTGTCTCAAAATAAAAGACAATGCTATGATACATTTATCGTATAATCTCTGTTCAGGATAAAACTTAAAATGGATACAAATAAACTCAAACAACAAGCAGCAGAAGCTGCAATTGGCTGGATCAGACCTGATATAACGATTGGTGTAGGAACTGGCTCAACGGTCCACTATTTTATTGAAGCACTTGTATCTGTTAAGCATAAAATTAATCAAATTGTATCAAGCTCTGAAGAAACAACGAAGAAACTTAAAGCTCATGGTTTTTATGTTTCTGACCTAAATAGCATTGATATGCTTGATCTATACGTTGATGGCGCAGATGAGTGTAATCATCAAAAAATGCTAATTAAAGGTGGAGGCGGTGCATTAACGCGTGAAAAGATATTAGCTGTGTCTGCCAAAGAATTCTTATGTATCATTGATCAAACAAAATACGTTGAACTATTAGGCAGCTTTCCATTACCAATTGAAGTCATTCCAATGGCAAGAGGACTTGTTGCACGAGCAATAAGACAGCTAGGCGGCCAGCCAGTCTTACGGGAAGATTTTATCACAGATAATGGCAATATCATCTTAGACATCCACAATCTGGATCTAACCGACCCAAAAATGGCTGAAGCTGTATTAACCCAGCTCACTGGCGTTGTTTGCTGTGGTTTATTTTCTCATCGTGGCGCTGATACCGTATTAATGGCTACAGAAAGCGGTACTATTGAAACCATTTAAAACTAGTATCGACCTTTATTCAGTATTTATAATCTTACAAACTAATTGAATCCCCTCCAATAAACTTAAAGTTGCTTGTGAAACCAAACTTGAATTAACCGCGTAAATCTGATTGTTTTTAACTGCATTCAATGTTGAATAATTCTTCCAATAACTAGATTTTAATACTTTATACCCTCCTGATATATTTTGAGTGATTAGAATTACATCTGGGTTTTTTAATAATACTAACTCTCGGCTAACTTCAAATGCTTCTTGATTAACTTCCTCAAAAATATTTTTTGCACCACAAAATGCAATAATTTCACTCATAAATCCTTTTGCACCTATTGTATATAGCGGCCGATCAGATAACTGAACAAATACCTTTTTACCTGAAACTGAACTAGGTTTTAATTCTTCTAACCTATCCAAGTAGTCTCTTGCTAATTTCTGTGCTGATTTTTCTAAACCGACTAATTTACCAATTCGTATAATTAATAGTGCAACAGCTTTAATCGATTGAGCTTCGACAGGGTATACTTTTAACTTAAATCCTTTTAGCTGTTGCACAACCTGCTCTGAAGTGCCTCCTTCCCAAGTAAGCACTAGATCTGGCTTTAGTAAAATTATTTTTTCTACCTGAATATTAAATGCATCACCAATTGAAGGGATTAAGCGTACTGATTTCGGTTCATTATAATAGTGAACGGTAGCAATGATTTTAACCTCATGCTTTGTACCATCAAGCTCGGCCTGATTGACAATACTCTGCAACAATAGCGTAATATTCGGTGCTAAAGTAATAATATCTACCGCTTTCGCTGTGTTTAGCCAAATAAATGACAGAACAAAGATCACACAGCTTAGTAATTTTTTTTTCATAGACTTTTCAAGTACATCTCCCAATCGAACAGTACGCCAGGATCTGTTTTTCGATTAGGTGAAATATGACTATGTCCTATTATTCTATCTTTAGTTATTTTAGTATACTTTATTAGTATTTTTGTTAATTTTATTAATTTTTTATACTGTAGCACTTCATATTCTGAATCATCTGTGCCTTCTAATTCAATGCCAATTGAAAAATTATTGCAGTTTTCTCGCTGCTGAAATGCTGAGACACCTGCATGCCAAGCTCGATCATAAATAGATACAAATTGTATGATTTCTCCATTTCGCCGAATCAAAAAGTGAGCAGAAACTTTTAAATCTTTAAGTGCTTCAAATGATGCATCTTTTGATATATCTAACTTATTTTGAAATAAATCAATGACATAGTTATTCTGATAGTTACCTTTTGGTAAGCTCATACAATGAATAACTAAAAGATTAATTTCTGTATTATTTGGTCTTTGATTATAATTTGGTGATCGCTTATGCGTAATACCCTCAATCCAGCCAGTTGTTGCATCAAACTCTAAATCTTCCATAAAATACTCACATGCGCCTAACAAACTTTATTTTATAACCAAATAACGATATGCTTTGACATACATTTAGTTCCCCATTTAAGGATTATACATGGCTAAAGTGCAGATGCCATTAAAAAGCTCACTGATTTTCCTAATCTTATTAATTATTTTTTATTTATTTAGCTTTTATTTTTTTGATCAATCAATTGCTTATTTTATCAATAAAAACATTTCTGATAATAACCCTTTATGCCATATTAGTACTTTTCTTAGCCATATATTTGACCCAAATACTTGGGCTATTATCATGTGTCTTTTATTTTCATCCTCACTTTTATGCTATATAAAAAAACAACCATTTGATAAACTCAAGCCTCAACTACTAGTTACGCTTAGTTTATTTATTGCTTTAAGCGTTGGTACGGTGACTAAATTTATACTTGCTCGCTATCGTCCCGAGCTTTTATTTAGTGATCATTTATACGGTTTTCATTATTTTTCTTTTAAAAAAGTCTTTAATTCATCACCATCAGGTCATAGTTTAAGTGCATTTGCAGGCTTTATTTCAGTTGCTTTAGCGTTTAATAAAAAATGGTTACTTGCCATTGCAATTATTTTATCAATAATGATTAGTATTGCTCGAATTATCGTATCAAAACACTTTCTATCTGATATTGTATTTGGTGCTTATATTGGCGTTTTTAGTGTGCTATGGGCTCAATGGTTAATTTATTTTCTCTATTATAGGTTTGATACTAAAACAGACTAAGGCCTTGCTATGACAATAGAAGAAATTATCATTGAAATTGTCTTAGTTGCATTTGCAGGCTTTGTTGATGCCATTGGTGGTGGTGGAGGCTTTATTACAATCCCCGCCTTTTTACTTATTGGTGTGCCAGAAGCCTTAGTCCTAGGAACAAATAAATTTACAGTAACTTTAGGTAGCTTAAGCGCAATCTATCGTTTTCTAAAACATAACCGTATTGACTTATCTTTAATGAAGTATGGTGTTATTACTGGCTTTTTAGGTGCTATCTTCGGCGCTTTTTTAAGTCATCTATTAAATACACAGCTAATGGTATATTTGTTATTACTTATTGTGCCTTGTATTTTAGTGATTAATCTATTTAAAGATAAAATTTATCAAGTAAAACTTAAAACTAAACTCAGTGAACAACAAGAAATTAATCGCTGCATTATGGTTAGTTTTATCGTTGGCACTTATGATGGATTTTTTGGTCCTGGTACAGGTACCTTTTTATTACTTGGCTTTGTCTTTTTCCTTTATATGGAGTATTCCGATGCTTCAATTAATGCGCGCTTAATTAATTTCACTTCAAACTTAAGTGCACTATCTTATTTTTTAATTGTTAATCGAATTGACTGGATGCCTGCATTAATTGGTGTGCCTGCTTCTGCATTTGGTTACTATTTAGGTAGTCAAATTCTAATTCAAGGACGATCAAAAATAGTGCGCTTAGTTGTTAATATTGTACTTGTTACTTTATTAGCGCATCTTGTTTGGAAACATCTACTTTAATTTGATAAAAAATTCTATAAATATTATCCGCCTAGTAGTTGACTCTTTTAATAAACCAAGTAAAATACACTTTCCATAACGTGGCTACGTAGCTCAGTCGGTTAGAGCACAGCATTCATAATGCTGGGGTCACTGGTTCAAGTCCAGTCGTAGCTACCATTTTATTTTTATCTCTCTAATCTTAAGGTTGATCATTATGAACCTAAGTGATATTAAAATCCGATTTTCCGAAGAAAAAGACATACCCATTGTTCTTTCTTTTATCAAGGAACTTGCAGAGTATGAAAAATTATCTCATGAAGTTATCGCAACTGAAGAAACATTAAAAAAACATTTATTCTCTGATAAACCAAAGGCTGAAGTTCTCTTAATTAACAATGGACAAACAGATATTGGCTTTGCGTTATTTTTTCATAATTTTTCAACCTTTTTAGGTAAACCTGGTCTTTACTTAGAAGATCTTTATGTTAAACCTGAATACCGCGGGCTTGGCATTGGTAAAGCTATCTTCTATTATTTAGCTAAATTAGCCCTTGAGCGTGATTGTGGACGTATTGAATGGTGGGTTTTAGACTGGAATGAACCATCAATTAATTTTTATAAAAAATTAGGTGCGGTTCCTATGGATGAATGGACTGTATTTCGCTTAACTGAAGAAAAGTTACAAAATTTGGCGAAGAACAATCTATTTTAAGTTATTTTCTCAATCATAGGTGATAAGCTTAAAGCTTCCTTAAAACTTAAAGACTCACTAAAAAATAGACTATCTGGAATGCTTCTGGGAAAACTTGGGGTAGACTCTTCTTTTGATAATCCCAACGGAGCAAATCGTATTATTTGATCACTTTGATTGTCTTTATCAGTTAACTTGTCATTTTGAATGCCACTGACGCTCTCACTTTGTACTTTATGAATATCAACAGTTTTCTTTTTCTTGGTATACCCTCTTTCAGTTTTACTACCTGAGGCATAATCTTCGTGCTTCTTAAAAACGGGTAAACTCTTTGTTGAAAGCCTTTTTTTAAGCTTTTTTGACTTTTGTTCTTGCTTTAAGTCTAATTCTGTTTTTGAATCTATAGAGCTTAAGGGTGTTGCCATTATCTTGCTTTGTTTAATGAGGAACTTATCTAAATCAGAATCTGGATCTATTGGGTATTCTACTTTAGTTCCATTAACTGTGATAGCTGATGCATTTAGTAATATTAATAATGATGAGAATTTAACTATTTCTTGTCTATCAAACACTTCAGCTTCTATATTTTGAGCAGATGTTAAGTTTAGACTTTTAAACTTTTGACTTTGAAAGAAGATCATAAACTTCAAAGCTTCATTATATGCCTTTTTATCATCTACTTCTTTTGCCTTAAAAATAGGCGTTGCATATAAATTTAAAGGCGGTAAGTTCTTCGTTTCTTTTATTAACGATAAAGGATAATTATCTTTAAATGATCGTAATGATTGCCATTTCTCTTTCATTAACTCGTCTAGTAAGGCATAGCCAATTCTATACTCTCCTGTTTCTTTATTTCTAACTGGAGCAAAAACTTTTAAATAAAATTGATTTAGGCCTGTTATAATTACACTTTCGAGGTGTAAATTATGTTTATTTTTACCTCCTTCTATTGCAACTTTTAGCCAAAAATTAAATACTTTGGCTGCCGATTCAATATTTTGTTGCTTTAGCACATCAAATAAAACAATCATTAAAATACGGTCTGAAAACTGCGCGATATTTCTTTCTATTTCAGATAAGTTACTACCATCAGGTTGAATATCAAATTCTGAGAATTTTGCTCTTACCCATTGATCTAAAAGCTTAACTGTTTTCTGTATTTGTTCTTCATAAGTTTCATCATCTATCTTATCTTGAGCAAGCTGCTCTATAAAGTACTCATGTATCATAAAATCAACTTCCATTTACAAAAATTGAAAAACTTTTGATTTGAACTTAGAATAGCTTAAACAATATTTAAAATAAAAAATTATAATAATCTTAAACTACTTGATATAAGTCAAATCTGCTTTTTTAACATAAAAACTTAAATCACTTCTATCATACTTGATTTATCTAATATTTTTCCCTAAATTTTAAAATATATTTAAAAAAGAGAGGCAACTATGTTTGATTTACACCAAAATAAACTATCAACAAAAATTTTCCTATCTATTGAAATGGCGATTGTCATTTGGTTATGCTTTTTAATCTGTCATTTTATTAACTACCAAAATGCAATGATTAATGTCATTGGTGGCTTATGGGCATCTATAGTTGCAGTCATTGCAATTCAAAATATTAGGAACATAACATCTCAAGTAACCATCATTCGTTTAGTAGGTGCCTTAATTGGCGCTGCGGTTGCCTTTATTATTTCAAGCTTTCACCCAAGTAGTATTTGGATTATTTTACCGATTATCTTTATTACGTCTTTAATCTGTAAATTTGTTCACTTTGAAGAAGGCATAAGGCTTGCAGGTTTAACTTCTGTTATGATTATTGCTGTTGGACTAATTGCACCTCAGACACCCCCATTATGGAATGCGCTCGCACGTTTCATTGAAGTCTTAATTGGGCTTTTGGTTGCATTTATTGTTAGAAAAGTAATTCAATTCATTATTAGTGCTTTAAATAAGAAAAAAGCACTGAACAGTTAGACCTTAAACTTCTTGATACTGAACAAGTGACTCTATTGAGTAATTTGATAGTAAACTTTGGCCGCCTAAACCAATTAACTCAACTAAAAATAAAAAGCTTACAACCTTTGCATCTGAAAGCTCAACAAGCTCTGCTGCAGCTTTTGCAGTCCCACCAGTTGCTAATAAATCATCAACAATAAGTACCCGATCATTTTTATTAAATGCATCAACATGCGCCTCTAAATAGTCATTACCATACTCTAACTCATAAGAGACTTGATTCGTTTTATAAGGGAGTTTTCCTTTTTTTCTAAAGGGCACAAAACGTTTATTTAAGCGATCGGCTAAAGCACCACCAAAAATAAAGCCACGCGCATCAATTGCAGCAATCACATCAAAGTCATATGTATTTGCCACTTCTTCTAATTGATTGATTGATTCTTTAAGTGCATTAGCATCATTTAATAAAGTTGTAATATCACGAAAGGTAATATTTGGCTTTGGAAAATCTTTGATTGCTCGAATACGATCAGATAAGTTATAACGCATAAAAATCCTTAAAAATAATTAACCATAAAAAAGCCCGATTTTTTCGGGCTTTTGTTTAATTTTAAAATAGCATCAATGATTATACTTGAAGTAATAGCCTTTGTGGATCTTCAATCATCTCTTTAATCGTTTTTAAGAAGCGAACAGAAACACTACCATCAATAATTCGATGATCGTAAGATAATGCTAAATACATAATTGGACGCACAACTACTTCACCATTAATAACAACTGGCCGCTCAACAATATTATGCATCCCTAAAATAGCACTTTGCGGTGCATTAATAATTGGTGTTGATAGCATCGAGCCATAGGTACCACCATTAGTAATTGTAAATGTACCACCTTGCATCTCACCTAGTGATAACTTACCTAAACGAGCACGTGTTGCTTTTTCAACAATATCAGATTCAATATCAGCAAATGATTTCTGATCAGCATTACGAATAACAGGGACTACTAGACCTCTATCAGAACCAACAGCAACACCTATATCAAAAAATCCATGATAGACAATATCATCACCATCAATTGATGCATTCACCTCTGGAAAACGTTTTAGCGCCTCAACTGCAGCTTTTAAGAAAAAGGACATAAAACCAAGTTTAGTATCATATTCTTTAGCAAATTGATCTTTATACTTTTTACGTAAATCCATCACTTGCTTCATATCAACTTCATTGAATGTTGTAAGAATCGCATTACTATGTTGCACTTCAACTAAACGTTTTGCAACCGTTTGGCGTAATCTTGTCATTTTAACGCGTTTTTCAAAGCGATCGCCTATTGGTTCAACAGTAGGCGCAGCTGGCTTAGTTGGAACTAGACTAGATACCACCTTACTTGTTGCTTTATTGTCTAAGTCTTTTTTCGTAATACGTCCACCTTTGCCTGTACCTTTAATATTAGATACATCAATATCTTGCTCTTTTACTGCTCGACGTACTGCCGGTGATAAGCTATCTGAGGTTTCTATGTTGTTAGAGTGAGAGGCATCCACAGTCTTTGGTTTATCGGTTTGAGTTATATTTCCTGTAATTAAGCTACCGATAACTTCCTGGCTGATAACAGTATCACCTTCCTGCTTAGTCATTCCTGAAATAACACCACTTTCCGTTGCAGGTACTTCCATAACAACTTTATCTGTTTCTATTTCAACAATAATTTCATCCTGCTCAACATAGTCTCCATTTGATTTATGCCAACTTGCAATTGTCCCTTCTGTAACTGATTCTGGAAATGCGGGCACTTTAATATCAACGGCTTTCTGATTTGATACTTGAGTTTGTTGTGATGGACTTTCTTCTTTCTTAGCAACGCCATTTTTAGCTACTGGCTGTTCTTTATCTATAAGTGTTGCAATAACTTCTTCACTTGACACAGTATCACCTTCTTTTTTTAATATTTTCTTTAGTACGCCTGACGAAATTGCGGGTACTTCCATGACAACTTTATCCGTTTCTACTTCAACAATTACTTCATCTTCTTCTACAAAATCACCTTCTACTTTATGCCAGGTGGCGACAGTGCCCTCTGTAATTGATTCTGGAAATACTGGGGTTTTTATTTCAATTGTCATTGATGGTTTCCTTTGATATCTTAATTTTAAATTAGCATAAATTTTAGTGTCTGTCTTATTTTATAATTAATGCATCTAATACAAGCTTTTCTTGTTGCTCATGGAATAAAGAAGGGTAACCTACTGCAGGTGATGCTGCCGCTTGTCGGCCAATATAACTAAGCATTTGATCTTTCTTAAGCATTTTTCTTAAATAATGTGAAATCATCCACCACGCACCTTGGTTTTCAGGTTCTTCTTGAGCCCAAACAATATCGGTTACATGTGCATAAGACTTCATTACTTTTTTAAACTCATCTTCTGGAAACGGACTTAACTGCTCTAACCTAACCAACACAACATCATTAATCTCTTTTTCTTGACGTTTTTTATATAAGTCATAATAAACTTTACCCGCACAAATAACGACACGCTTAACATTCTTAGCTGTAACTTTATCTATTTCTGGAATAACACATTGGAATTGACCACAACTTAAATCATCAATGGATGCCGTTGCCATTGGATGCCTTAATAAACTTTTTGGCGTCATTACGATTAAGGGTTTACGATAAGGCCTTAATGCTTGACGTCTAATCATATGAAACATCTGTGCAGGTGTTGTTGGAATACAAACTTGCATATTATCATTGGCACATAATTGTAAGAATCGCTCTAATCTGGCAGATGAATGCTCAGGGCCTGCACCTTCTTGCCCATGTGGTAAATATAGTGTTAACCCAGATAAGCGCCCCCATTTTTCTTCTGCTGATGAGATAAATTGATCAATAACAACCTGAGCTGTATTTACAAAGTCACCAAATTGCGCTTCCCAAATTACTAACGTATTTGGTGCTGATGCTGAATAACCATATTCAAATCCTAAAACAGCATACTCAGATAAAGTCGAATCATAAATTTCAAACTTTCCTTGCTCCTCTGATAAATGCTGAGCAGGGATATAATCTTGAAGAGACTTATCTTCAAAATTATGGTTATGTATAACCGCATAACGATGTGAAAAAGTGCCTCGACCACAGTCTTCACCTGTCATGCGAATTGGATGACCATCATGAAGCAACGTCGCATACGCTAACATTTCAGCTGCGCCCCAGTTAAATTGAAGCTCACCTTTAGCCATTTTTAAGCGGTCATCATATGTTTTTTTTACTTGTGGTTGTAACTTTAAATTCTCTGGATAAGTAACCAGTTGATTGGCAAGCGCTATTAATGCTTTCTTATCATACTTTGTTGATACATCATCTTTAAGCCAATGTCGGTTTAAGTACGGGCTCCAATCAACAACCTTTAAGTCCTTAGACTCAGTCAAATCAGTTGTCACATTGGTAACACATTGATCATTCTCTAAGCGCTTTCGGTATGACTTAACAATTTTTTTAATATCCGCTTCAGGTATGATACCTGCTTGTGCTAATTGTTTAGCATATAATGCATAAGTTGTCTTTAATTGTTTAATGACCCGATACATATCTGGCTGAGTACCTGATGGCTCATCTGCTTCATTATGGCCATGTCTACGGTAACATACTAAATCAATAACAACATCTTTGTTAAATGTCATACGATAATCAAATGCAAGCTCAATGACTCTTAAAACTGCCTCTGGATCATCACCATTAACATGAAAGATAGGCGCTTCAATCATTTTAGCGATATCAGTTGAATAAAGGCTACTTCTTGCATCCTTTGGATTATTCGTTGTAAAACCAACCTGATTATTAACAACAATATGAATTGAACCACCAGTACCATAAGCACGTGTCTGCGATAATGCTAAAGTTTCCATCACAATACCTTGCCCACAAAAAGCAGCGTCACCATGAATCTGAATAGGAATAACTTTATTTTTTGGGTTATCATTATCAGACCAACGTGCTTGCCTTGCTCTTGCTGAGCCAACAACAACCGCATCAACTGTCTCTAAGTGTGAAGGGTTAAATGCTAATGATAAATGGACATCACCCTGCTCTGTTTTTGCATTTGATGAAAAACCCATATGATATTTTACATCACCTGATAAGAGTTTACGTCCTTGCTTATCTTCAAATTCTTTAAAAAGCTCTTGAGGTGATTTCCCCATAATGTTAACTAATACATTTAAGCGCCCACGATGAGCCATACCAATAATAAACTCTTTAACATCAAGCTCCCCGGCCTTTTCAATGATCCGATCAAGCATTGGTATAAGACTTTCAGCTCCTTCTAATGAAAAACGTTTTTGGCCAACATAGCGCATGCCTAAATATTTTTCTAAGCCTTCTGCAGCTGCTAAGCGCTCAAGTAACCAAAGTTTTCGTTTTTCACTTACTGGTCGCTCTGTTTCTTCTATTCGTTGACGCAGCCAAACTTTTTCAGCCGTATCGGTAATATGCATATATTCAGAACCAATCGACTGACAATAAATTGACTTTAACTTTTCAACAATCTCTTTTAATGGTGATACTTGATGATTTGTAATTGAACCGGCATTAAATGACTCATTTAAGTCCTTAGCACTTAAACCATGAAACTCCAATGATAAATCAGGTACAGCTTCTGTATCACGTAATCCAAGTGGATCAATTTCTGCTTGTTTATGACCAACTGCTCGATAGGCATAAACTAAGTCCATCACAGCTGAAACCTGATCGCCGCCATCAGGATAAATACCATTTGATAGCTTTTGAGAAACTTGGTTATATTGAGGGTGGCGCGCTAGCTCAATAAATTCCTGTTTAACTTTTGAATGTACTTGATCAACAACGCCTTGGCTTAACTTATCAAAATATATTCGCCAAGTATCATCAACGCTATTTGGATCACTCAAATATGCTTCATAAAGTGAATCGAGATAGGCACTATTACCACCTGAAAGCTGTGAGCTATCCCAAAGCGTTTGCATTGAAGCTGGTGTTGATTTTTCGTCACTCATATTAATCACCATTTTTAAAATTTATTTAGTTATTATTTTCAATTAAATTTATGCTTAATTTATAAATCATTTTTTAACATCATTGATCTTAATTTTCCAATTGCTTTTGTTGGATTTAAGCCTTTAGGACAAACCTGAACGCAATTCATAATACCTCGACAACGAAAAGCACTATAAGGGTCTTTTAAATCTTCTAAGCGTTCTTTTGTCTTATCATCTCGACTATCAATCACAAAGCGATAGGCTTGTAATAAGCCTGCAGGACCAACAAATTTATCTGGATTCCACCAAAATGATGGGCATGAAGTAGAACAACAAGCACATAAAATACACTCATACAAACCATCAAGCTTAGCTCTATCTTCTGGGCTCTGAAGATACTCTGTTGCTGGCTTTGGTCCTTCTTTTGGCGTAAGGTAAGGTTTGACTTTTTCATAATTATTATAAAACTGACTCATATCTACAACCAAATCCCGAATAACAGGTAAGCCTGGTAATGGCCTAATTTCAACGGGTTCTTTTAAGTCACTTAATGTTGTAATACATGCAAGTCTATTTTGTCCATTAATATTCATACCATCTGAGCCACACACACCTTCTCCACATGAACGTCTAACAGCAATGGTTGGATCGATTTCTTTTAACATTTCAATTGCTGTTAATACTTTAATATGCGGGTTTTCTACATTTAACTTATATTCTTTCATATAAGGTTTTTTATCTACTTCAGGATCATATCGATATATTTTAAATGTAACCGTTTTCATATCTTAAATATACTCCTTAGTATGTGCGTTTTTTCGGCTCAAAAGGCTTAACTTTTGTTGGTGTTGTATTAACTGAGCGCTCACTGTAGCGATCGCCGTCTACATAATATAACGTATGCTTTAACCAATTTTCATCATCTCTTTCAGGAAAGTCTTCACGTGAATGTGCACCACGTGATTCTTTACGCGTCACAGCTAATACAGCCGTTGACATTGCTGTTTCCATTAAATTATCTAGCTCTAATGCTTCAATTCTTGCTGTATTAAAAATTTTACTATGATCTGCGAGTATTGCACTTTTAATACGTTCTCTAATTGATTTTAATGCATTAAGGCCTTCTAGCATGGTTTCTTCTGTTCTAAAAACACCAAAATCTCGCTGCATTGCTTTTTGAAGTTCACGCCTTAAATCTGCAACATGTTCGCCCTTTTTATTAGTCTCCCAACGATTAAGGCGTGATAATGCCTGCTCTATGTCACTATCAGCTGCATCATGGCTATTAGCACCTTGACGAATCACTTCTTGCGCATGAATTCCTGCTGCTCTACCAAATACAACCAAGTCTAATAATGAGTTGCTTCCCAAACGATTCGCGCCATGAACTGAAACACTAGCACATTCACCAACTGCATATAGGCCATCAATAACAACATCCTCACCTTGTGAATTTTGTGTTATTGCCTGACCATGCTTATTCGTTGGTATGCCCCCCATCATATAGTGACAAGTTGGCACAACTGGTATCGTCTCTTTGACTGGATCAACACCTGCAAATGTTTTTGCTAACTCTCTAATACCAGGTAAGCGCTCTGTGATAATACTTTCATCTAAATGTGTTAAATCTAAATGGACACAGTCAACACCACCAAATTGATAGCCTCGTCCTTCTCTAATTTCTTGTTGCGATGCTCGAGATACGACATCTCGAGATGCTAGATCTTTTGCTGTTGGTGCATAACGCTCCATAAAGCGCTCACCATTTTTATTACGTAAAATACCACCCTCACCGCGACAACCTTCGGTAACAAGAACACCTGCTGCAGCAATACCTGTTGGGTGAAACTGCCAAAACTCCATATCTTGTAAAGGAAAGCCTGCCCTTAATGCCATACCAACACCATCACCTGTGTTAATATGCGCATTAGTAGATGATTCATAAATTCGCCCAGCACCACCTGTTGCTAAAATCGTAATTTTTGATTGAAAGAAGACTAATTCGCCTGTTTCAATCGATAATGCAATCACACCAGCAACTGAATGATTAGACGTTTTAACAAGATCAATTGCATACCATTCATTAAAAAAGTTGGTTTGATGTTTTAAATTACCTTGATATAGCGTGTGTAATAAAGCATGTCCAGTTCTATCTGCCGCTGCACATGTTCTTTTTGCTTGCTTTGCAACATCATAGTTTCGACTCATTCCACCAAAAGCACGTTGATAAATTTTCCCATCATCTAAGCGTGAAAATGGTAAACCCATATGCTCAAGCTCAATAATTGCTTTTGGTGCATGCTCACACATATATTCAATGGCATCTTGATCACCGATATAATCAGATCCTTTAACCGTATCATACATATGCCAACGCCAGTCATCATTTGGCAAGTCATCACCAAAATCTCCAACATTACCTAATGCTGCAGCGATACCCCCTTGGGCTGAAACTGTATGTGAACGTGTTGGAAACACCTTAGAAATAACAGCAACATTTAAACCTGATTGTGATAACTGATAAGAAGCTCTCATACCAGCTCCACCAGCTCCAATTACAATCGCATCAAATTCTTGTTTCGCTAATTTCATTAATTGCCCCTTAAAACCAAATCACATTAACAGCCCATACTAACGTTACAATATACGTTAATATCAAGACACTCTGTAAAACTCCCATAACAAGGGCATTTTTGACATAATCTGTCAAAATCGTCCACATACCAACCCATGCATGAGCAATCAAGCTGAGTAATGCTAAAAAGCTAAACGCCCTCATAACGTGTGATTGAAACAAACTATGCCACTGATCATAGCTAACACCAATTTTGCAATGATATAAGCTAAAACAAACTAAGAATAAGGTATAAAGAAGTAATACAACTGCGCTGAGGCGTTGAATATACCAATCTTTTAAGCCGCTTCTTGATAAAGAAGTAATTGTATTTATACCCATAAACAGACCCCCAAAGCAACTGCAAATAAAACACCTAAAACAATCACCAAATAAGAACCTATTTTTCCCGAAATTTTGCCTTCACCAAAACCAATGTCCATAATCAAATGACGAACACCTGCAAACAAATGGTATGCCAAAGCTGAAAGAAAAAGCCAAATAAAAAAGCTTGGCCAGCCTAATAGACAATGCTTTATTTGTTCAAAAGACTCTTGATTGCTTAATGACAGATCTAATACCCAAATGACAAAAGGGACAAACAAGAACAAAATAACACCACTAATTCTATGTAAAATTGAACTAATGGCCGTAATAGGAAAACGATAGTGAATAATGGATGATAAACCAATATTACGCGGGCCGCTCTTCTCCACTTTAGGCTACTCCTTGATATTGACAGTTGAAACTGTGCATATTCTAGCACATTAGGCCTTAATCACCAGCCCTAAGCAAAATTTTAGATAACTTCTAAGCTATCTATTCATTTATTTGTCAATGGGTAACATAGCCTTTAAAGCTGTATTTTTCTATTAGAAAAAATACATCAATAATCTATTAAAATATAAGCATTAATATACTTAAAAAGCTAATTTACAAAGATAAAGATGCTAACAACTACTCTAAATTTTACATTAAGTAAAACTTATCATTAAATTATTTTTTCTAAACTTTAAGATGCTTAGTTGAAATCCTAATTAAGGAAATAAAAAATTTACGTTCATTTTTAGTGCTGATTTGACATTCTAGGTTGTTTTGTTTCATACTATCGCAACGCATCAAGCCATAAATACAAAATACGTTTTGGACATTAAAACTAACGTTATTCAATTTGTATCAAATTAGGAGGTTACTCATGGCCAAAATAGCTCACCTAAGTATCAATGATGACAACTATAATGTGGAGCTCCCAGTTCTTGGTGGATCGGAAGGCCCTGACACGATCGATGTATCAGCCCTTGTAAAAACAGGGAAATTTACTTATGACCCAGGTTTTATGTCAACGGCTGCTTGTGAGTCAAAAATCACTTATATTGATGGTAGTAATGGCATTTTACTTCACCGAGGCTACCCAATTGCTGATTTAGCTGAAAATACTGATTTCATGGAAGTTTGCTATTTATTAATCAACGGTGAACTACCAAACAAAGCACAATATGATGACTTTGTTCATAATATTAAGTACCACACCATGGTTCATGAACAACTCGCTCATTTTTTTAGAGGGTTTAGACGTGATGCACATCCAATGGCCGTTATGGTTGGCGTTATTGGTGCTTTAAGTGCTTTTTATCATGACAACTTAGATATTAATAATCCTGACAGCCGCTTAATTTCTGCCTATCGCTTAATCGCTAAAGTGCCAACTATTGCAGCTATGTGTTATAAACACAATATTGGTCAACCTTTTATGTACCCAAGAAATGACTTAGATTATACTGCTAATTTCTTGTATATGATGTTTGCGAACCCTTGCGAACCCTACACACCAAATCCAGTCCATGTAAAAGCATTGGATCGTATTTTTATCTTACATGCAGATCATGAGCAGAATGCTTCGACATCGACTGTTCGCTTAGCTGGATCGACTGGTGCAAACCCTTTTGCTTGTATCTCTTCTGGTATATCTGCACTATGGGGACCATTACATGGCGGTGCAAATGAAGCAGTTATTCGCATGCTAAATGAGATTGGCTCGGTTGAACAAATTGATCACTTTGTTGCTAAAGCTAAAGATAAAAATGATCCTTTCAGATTGATGGGATTTGGCCATCGGGTATATAAAAACTTCGACCCAAGAGCAAAGGTTATGAAAGAGACTTGTGATGAAGTTCTAGCTGAACTTGGAGACAGTGATAACCAGTTACTTAAAATAGCAAAACGCCTAGAGCAAATCGCCTTAGAGGATTCTTATTTCGTAGAGCGCAAGTTATACCCTAATGTTGACTTTTACTCTGGCATTATCTTACAAGCAATTGGTATTCCAACAAGCTTATTTACTGTTATATTTGCTTTAGCTCGTACCGTTGGCTGGGTCTCTCACTGGATGGAAATGGTATCTGATCCAAATAAAAAATTAAGCCGCCCACGCCAACTTTATACTGGCTATAACCAACGAGAATTGGTTAAAATGAATCAACGATCATAAAAAATTAAATACCAACAAAAAATAAAATAAAAATAATTGAGCCACGCTTATGCCAAGTAAAATACAATCTATTAGAGGGATGAACGATATTCTCCCTGTTGAAAATGGTGATATTGCTAACTCTTTCCAATGGCAATACCTTGAAAGAGTCTTTGCAAATATATTAGAGCAATATGCTTATAAAGAAATAAGAACACCTGCTTTAGAAAAAAGTGAGCTATTTCATCGAGGTGTTGGAGAAGTTACTGATATTGTTGAAAAAGAAACCTATGATTTTAAAGACCGCAACAATGAAAGCTTAACCCTACGACCTGAGGGAACCGCTGGGTGTGTAAGAGCTGTTATTGAGCATAATATGCTTAGAGGGCAAAAGCAAAAGCTTTGGTATAAAGGCCCCATGTATCGTCATGAACGTCCACAAAAAGGACGCTACCGCCAATTCTATCAACTAGGAGTAGAAGCACTCGGCTTTGATGATGAGGCAGTTGAGCTTGAAACTTTGTTTATGACATGGCGTTTTTGGCAAAACTTAGGGCTTAGTGAGTCTGTTATTCTTGAAATTAATAATTTAGGTTCTAATCAATCACGAGAGGCTTACAAATTAGAGTTAGTCAAATATTTTGAAAAACATAAAGCATCACTTGATGAAGACAGCCAAAGACGTTTGCACAAAAACCCATTACGAATACTAGATAGCAAAAATGAACAAATGCGCTCAATTATTGATGGTGCTCCTAAGTTTAAGGATTATGTTGATGAAAAATCACAACATCGCTTTAATGTTTTATGCCAACAACTTGATTTAGCAAACATACCTTATAAAATTAATCCTTACTTAGTTAGAGGAATCGATTACTATACACATACTGTATTTGAATGGATTACAACTAATTTAGGTGCACAAGGTACAATTTGCGCTGGTGGTCGTTACGATAACTTAATTAAAACACTTGGTGGAGCAGATACTCCCGCCTTTGGCTTTGCACTTGGCTTTGAAAGAATTTTAATTCTTCTAAAACAACAAAAGTTATTCCCAGACTTAAAGCAAGCGCCTTTTTTATACTTTATACATAGCAATAAAGAAGCACAATATCTTTCATTAAAACTTGCTGAAGACTTACGAAGACTAGACCAAAACATAAGCGCTGAGGTTAATTTATCAGGTGGTAGTTTTAAGTCTCAATTTAAACAAGCAGATAAAAGCAATGCAAGCTTTGCTATTATTATTGGTGAAGATGAACTACAACACAGCTTAGTACTTATAAAACCATTGACAGAAAAAGCAAAAATAATCATTGCCAATGAAATTATAAGAAATAATAAGTCAAAGCAGTCTTTGGAAGATAAAACACCTCAACTAGTAAAAGATCAACTTGTTATTCCAATTCGTTATCTAAATAATTTGATAAAGAAACTTTTTACTTCGCCACCTACCCTTAAGTCAAAACGCTAAAGATCAAAAATGTAACACTTATCGTTAAAATAATGAGATTACAATATAATAATATATTGTCTTATTTGTCAGTTTAGGTTATATTAAAGCCCATTCTGGGGGAAGGATTTTATACTTGTTATGCAACATTATGGTTATCTGATTGTGCTATTTTGTGGCGCTATTAGCGCATCTTTTAGCATACCTTCACTAATACTTAAAAACAATCTTAATCAAAAACTACTTTGGTTATCATACACGGTTACTGCATTTATCATTTTACCTTGGACTATCGCTCTTTTATTTCAATCTGAATTATTGGCATTTTATCAAGAGCTTAAAAGTATAGAGCTTATAATGATCAGCTTTAATGGTTTTATGTTTGGCATTGGCCACCTTTGTCTAATATATGCAATCAAACACATTGGTATATCTCGAAGTTTTATCATGCACATTGGTATAGGTATAATTTTGGCTTCCATTTATGCAGCCATTTATAATGCTGTAGTCTTAACTCATCATGGCATCTTAGTTGTCTTTTCATCGATTCTAATTATTTTAAGCTTATGGATTTATTATAAAATATATCAATTACGGGCAAAATCTAGACACATAAAAACATTACCTTCTTATCTATCATCTGGCTGGTTTTTGGCAATCATTGCAGGTATTGCAAGTGGCATTGAGTATACTTCTTTCTTCTACTTTAATCATCGCTCTATTGAACTATTTAGCACATCAAACACACTATGGTATTGGCCTATTTTTTTAAATGCTGCAGCAATCCCAATGCTCATATTTTTTATAACTAAAATCTTACAGAATAAACCTTCAAGATCTGATGTTATAAAATTTTTCAAACCAATAAACTTAAGCATTACATTACTAATGAGCCTATGTTTTGTTGGCTCATTAAGCGTTTATTGCATGATCCTTGATTATATTGGCATCCCAGATAAACTAACAACTTGGCCTATTCTAATTATTAGTATGGTTATTATTTCTCAAGCTTGGGGCTGGGCACTTGGTGAATTTCAAAATAGTTTTAAGGTATATCAAGTTTTAAGTATCATAATGATACTATCTTCTATCTTTTTTCTATCTTTCTAGTTTCTTTGAGTCATCGCATCAAAAGTATTAATAAAACTTGATAATGCTTCTTCCTCAGTAAAAATTCCAATATGACCAGAGTTAAGCTTAACCTCCTGATAATTAATAGAAGAAATTAACTGACTTAAGATTTGTGAACTTTTAGGTGGCACTAATTGATCATAACTTGCATATGTATTTAGTACTTTTACAGCGTTAAGCTTATGCAAATTAACTTGATACTCACCCAGTTGAAAAACACCTTTTATTAATGCATTTTCTTCTATAAATAATTGATTATACTCTCTTAGTAAAGATATCGATTGCGGGTTTGTCTTTGCTAGCCATTTTCTAATATGAGCCATACGTTGAGACGTTGAGTCATCTAATACTGCTAGATCTATATAGTAGCCTAAATAATGTTTAAATGGCTTTAACATTGAAAAGCATGCCGAAATAAATTCCCTTGGCAGTAGCTTATATGATTCCATGCCTAAAATGACATCTTGATATTGACCTATAAATCTCTGACTATCAATTGGCGTCATCAAAAGGGATAAGCTATGAATCTTATGTGAAAATAACGCTGAATAAACCAAAGCAAACACACCGCCTTGACAAATACCTAATACATTTATATCGACTTGTTGACCTTGATTATGCATATAAATACATTGAACTATTTGCTCTATGCTATCAACTATATAGCGTGTTAGATAATGAAAATCCTCTTTATCTTCTGGTCTTTGCCACTCAATCACATAGACGCCTTTCTGTAACTGAGATAACATCTTAATAAAAGAAACTCTTTCTGAAAAATCTAGAATATCAACATGATTAATTAAAGAATAAATACATAAAGAAACCTGATCACTTTGATTTTTTTTCCCTGGGTAATACCTTAACGTATATAGCGGATGTTGCTTAATGATCTGGTATGGTGCCTTATATACTAATGGGCTAGAGGTATTTTGCTTTTTAAACCCTTCTTTTGCTTTATTGTATTCTTCAAAAAGGTTCTCCCAGTCAAACATAACACTATCATTTACTTAGCCTATCAAATGTAAACATTATGCTAACAGGTTTCATTAAAAACGTAAATTAACCCTTGAACTTCCAAGCACTTGATAATAAAAATCTGAGCTCATACTCATAAACAATCGTTTTAATTGATTAGGGTAATAAGTATAATCTACAATATTTTCAGTTTTATACTTACTTAGTGCTAATTGTCTTAGTGACATAAACCCATCAACAAGACCATAAGCTTTCCCATCAGCACCTCCAAATGGCGCACCTGAGAAAATCAAATCACTTTTACTAATATCTAAGCGATCACCTCTACCTTGCTTCACCGCTTGAATAAAAACTTCATGTGTCTGCTTAAGCAATTGATCCATATAAGTAACTTGCTTACTATTTAAAGGTTTAAATGGATCTAAAAAGTCTTTATTTTCCCCTGCTGTAAAAAGTCGTCGTGTTATACCTAATTTATTTAAAGTTTCAACAAAACCAAAACCATCAGCCCTAACACCAATAGAACCAACAATACTCATAGGGTTAACATAGATTTCTTTAGCAGCTGATGCAATATAATACCCACCTGAGGCACAAACATCAGTACAAACTGCATAAATTGGTTTATTTGGATAGTTTGCTTGCAAGCTTCTTATTGCTTGATAAACCTCATCCGATTGAACCGGTGAACCACCAGGACTATTAATTTCTAAAACAACAGCAACTGAATTTTCATTATTAAGCGCATCAGTTAAACCTGCTATGATATTATCTGAGTTTGTATCTAACCCATCCATAATAATCCCATTAACACTAACATAAGCAACATGAGATGCATTTGGGTTTTCATTAATATGAAATTTTTTTGGCCAAAAAATACCAACTAAAATACAAATCAATAAAATGCTAATCAAACATTTAAAAAAAATATTCCAACGTCGCTTTCGTTTTTGTTCTTGAAGTGTTTGCAAAACTAACGTTTCAAGGACCTCTCTCTCAAGACTCTCTTTAGATGGTATTTTTTTCTCTCCAAACATATCTAAATTAATGCTCCATTATTATTCTTTTACTGCTATCCCAACTAGTGCAACGCCAGAAATCCATAAGCCATTATCACACACAAACTCTGATCTTAAAGACTCTTTATTTTCCTTCCAATTAGACTGAATGTTCTCAACTGCATTGCCACCTAGTTGTTCTGCTTGTTTTTTTAAGCTAAGTAATGCTGAATAGAAAACACGGTTACAAGAAATTTGTGGGTTTTTAGAAAATGCATTGGTTCTTAGACTTGTTTTAACAGGACCTAGTTCTTTAGCTCCCCAACTACCAGATTCACCAAAATAAAATTTAAAATCTCCAATCTGTTCTTTAACGTCTGTGGGCATCCCATTCATTGCTTGATCAATATTATACTTACCCAAACCTTTATTTGAACTACAAGCAGATAAACTAATAGCACCAAGGATCAAAGAAATAATAAAAATCCATCTTAATCTTGATAATTGCTCCATCAATATACACTCCTTTCAAATAGCAGCTAATTCTACAATGATTATAGGGGATATAGCTTTAAAATTCACCTTTATCTAACTTAAGAATTTATTTTCTTCCAGGCATAAAAAAGCCCCCGATTAAGGAGGCTATTTGAATTAAATTTCTGGTGATTCCCTACTTTCACATGGCGAATGCCACACTATCATCGGCGCAAAGCGGTTTCACTTCTGAGTTC
>JAKJJT010000004.1 GCA_021713395.1 Thiotrichales bacterium 19S9-11
TAACATAGTTTTCTTCAGCATAGTATGTTCCCGCATATGCTAAATTACCCGTAACATAGCCAACAGAATTATGTAAAAAACTAATTAAGGTTGCTGCATTTATAAAACCACCATTCAGTGGCAATAAGATCACAGAAATATAAATCCAAAAAGATGATTGAGGAATAGTATTCTTCATGCTTTGTGCCTAGTGAGATAATTTTTGTTTAAATTTTAAGTGCATAATCTCTCAAGCTGCCTTGTTCTGCAATAGAACCGATTAATGTAACTTATTTAAAATTATTTCCTGTAATTTTTGTTTAGATTCTTCAATTTCTTGCCATAGATTTTGAATAGGGGCGCCCGATTTAATCATAGCTAACAATTTTGAATAGTTATTATGCCATTCAATATGCATTTGCTTAATATCTTCATCCCCTCCTATATGTGGAATCAATTGATGCATTGGGCACTTTTGTGCATCTTGTAATAGATTAATATCAATTAAATCAGGTATTGCATAAAACGAATTGCTCAAGATAAAAAGCCGCTCGATATGACGAGAGTACCAGCCATATAACGTAGCTGGGCTGCAAGAAATAGGCTTACATTCTATATCTAGTTGCAGCCAATTTTCTAATGCATCTATTCTTAAAGGCTTTGAAAATGCATATCCTTGCAAAAGGGGTCTTTTTCCACTCAAGCTAGAAAATATATCTACAATATTCGCAGTTTCAACTCCTTCAATGACACATTCCAGCCCTCGTTGTAAAGCTAAAAAACGTAAAGAAAAAATAAGATCTAATGTGTTAAATTTGCTCTTTAATGGATATACAAAGCTTTTATCTATCTTTATTCCAGACACTGGCAGTTTAATTAAGCGTAATAAAGATGATTCACCTGAGCCAACATCATCCAAAAAAATAGAATATCCTGCTTCTCGAAGAGAAAATAGCTGTGACATTATTTCTGATCTTTCGTGTAAAGCTGATTCAAGAATTTCAATGACTACTGTTTTTGGTGTTGCATTACAAGACTCGAGACAAGTGAATATATTCCTAAGCCACTCTTTATCTAGCAAGGCCTCAGGAGGTAAATTAATACTACATACTGGTGAGCCTGAAATTTTCATAAGATCATTTCTAGCTGAATTTAAACCTATTTCAAATAAGTCTCGTAACTGATTTATACCCAATGCTGGTAGAAATTTATCTGGGGTAATAATCTTATCATCATCTTTTAGCCTGGCTAAGGCTTCAACCTTGACGGTTTTACCACTAGCTGGGTCTATAATTGGTTGGTAATGCATTTCTATTTTATTTCTTGCTAACAATTGCCGATAATATACTCCGTCTGAGAGCCTTGCTTGTCGTTTTGCATGCGTGCGCTCTAAAAAATCAAATCGATTTCCTATCAAATCTGCCAATTGATACCAATACTGATTTGTATCATTATCAATAAAATAACCAGGGTATTTACTACAAACTAATAAATATGCAATTTGTGCAAATTGAAAGTCTCGTATCAGAAAAAAACCAAAAGAGCGAATCTTATATTTTTTACATTCATTTTTTAGACTATCAGGTATAGCCAAATTATCATACAAGCTGTTTCTTATATATGATTTTTCCTCAAACCATGTCATCTCTATAGCTTTAATTTTTACGGTTTGATAGTTTTCTCTATTATTTACATCACAATTTTCAGCAAATGGTACGTTTCCTTTTGCGAGTAAATGACGATAATTACCATTTTTCACTGTACCAATGGCAAATCCAGTTGTTGCTTTACTAAATGATTGTTGCAGTATTTCAAGTGAATTTTGGATATAAGAAAGCGAAGTATTAGTTTCTAGGTTTATTAAATTATTATAGACATTTAACTGTGCTTTCTTAATTAATGCATATGCTTCAATCTGATTAGCCACATCAAAATGCAAACGATTTAAGATTATTTTTTTAAGCTCTTTTTCTTTAATAAACCCTGTTAGGTTATCAACAATATCTGCATAAATTAAAAAAGAATCAAATAGCATTTGACTTGGAACACCAACAAAACAATGATGATAGCCAATCTCAAGTGCTTTTTTTTGATGTGTCGCAATGTCCATTTTAGGGGAGAGTATAATGTTTAGATATTTTGCCTGAGCATTTTTTAGATGTCTAAACTCTTTTGGTGATAATATATCATTAAAGATTTTATGAGCAATGGGTGTTTTTTGGATTACAGCATAAAACTTCTGAGTAAAATGGTTTATTATTGTTTCTATGTCATTAGCAGATAACACTTCATCTGCTTCTGAATTATAAGAAAATTGGATTAAAGACAGTGCATGAGAAGTTTTACTATTCATAGTCTATCTCTTTATTAAGTATTTAAGTAGTTTTTTTTTCATATGAGCTCTGAATTCCAAGTAAACTAGCCAACACCCATTATAAAGTTAATGAGTTTTATAAGCCGATAGTCAATTACAGGTTTAAATCTTCAGTAATATGATTACTTAAGTGTCTTAAATGACTATATGATATTATAACTAAGTGTCGGTCACAAATTCTTCACTACCATAGCAAAAAAGCGTTAACACTCTAAACCATAAGTTTTCGCTATGTTTATTACATATATTAATTTAATATCATATATTTCCTCTAAATGATATAATTATTCTTAAGACAATATATGAATGTTTAAATATTAAAGATATTGGCTCCGTTGCAACTTTGACAAATTCACTCACTTGAGATTATTCTAACAGTTTTTCACAGCAGGGCTTACTCCATGAATCCATTTAAATATCGTCAATTTGAAAGCATCTTTATCCTTCAATGTGTTCGTTGGTATTTAAAATATGGTTTAAGTTATCGTGATTTATCTGAAATGATGAAAGAGCGTGGCATTGAAGTATGCCATACAACCATTTATCGATGGGTTATACATTATTCTCATGAGCTAAAGAAACGCAGCAACTGGTATCGTATGGGTAGAATTGGTTCATGGTGCGCTGATGAGACCTATATTAAAGTTAAAGGCAAATGGAAATACTTATACCGTGAAGTTACAAGAGATGGTAAAACCATCGACTTTTATTTGTCACATACCAGAAATACCCAAGCTGCTAAACGCTTCCTATCTAAAGCGTTAAAAAATAATAAAGGCTGGATTCCATCAAAGATCAATACAGATTTAAATCCAGCCTATAACCATGCGATTGCCCAGTTAAAACAAGAAAACCCAAGCTACGCTGACATTGACCATCGTAAGAATAAATATCTCAATAACATTGTTGAACAAGATCATGGCAAGCTGAAACGATTAATTAAACCAATGCTTGGCTTTCAATCGATGAAAACAGCCAATGCTACAATTACTGGATATGAAGTTATGCGCATGTTTAAGAAAGGACAGTTTGATTTTTGGTTAAGAAATAAGCGACAAACTGAAGTACAGTTTATTAATGAATTATTTGGTATTTATGCAGCATAATTGTATCTGAATGAAGGCATTTTATAACTTTCAGAATTAGTTGCAACAGAGCCGGTCATTCAGTCAATTATCTTTAAGACTTTAAGGAAAGAAGTTTAACCAACATAAGATACCACAATGATTAAAAAAAATAGCCAAGATATTAATAAACTTTTAGGGTCTAAATTTTATAATCATCGTTACAACAAAACTAAAAATTCCAAATAATATTGTAAGGACTAAAAACTTTGATAGTAAACTGATCTCTGAGTCATTAGCAATTTGTTGTATTTCTTTGTAACTATATGTTGTTAAGTTTGGAGTATTAACTTCAGAAATTAACTGTTGTTTTTTTTCGTCAGTCATGAAAAAAGTTTGATCAATTTTATTAACTAGTGTTTCTTTCATATCTTGGCTGGCTTGAGTATGTTCATCTTTATAATTATTCAATTGCTGAAGATAAAATTCATACTCTTTTTTTGTCATCGGAGATTTAATTTCTTTGAATTTATCTGATGAATTCAATTGAGCAATATCTGATCTTAACTCATTAACCTTTTGTACACTAATAAGTTGATTGGAATTAATATAGATAACGGCAATGGAAATTAACGTAACTAACAATCCAATTATTGTTATTGATATAGTTGTTATAATAATTCTGTTCATGAAAAATCCTTAAATATCAGTGTATTCCTATTTAAACAGGTTACTATGTAAACCTATTCTAATTCGCTGTAATATTTTTTTTGAAGGCCTCTTTTTTTAAAAAGATCTACTTGTTCTTCAAAACTTGTCCATGGCTTTTTCTGTATATTCATTTCTCTATACTTATTTATTTATATTTTTCTTATTTTCTACCCACTCAATATAACGATAAACAGTATTTCTTGACCCTATGCTTAATGCTTCACATATTTCAGAGATTGTCATATCTTTTTGCTGATAGAGTTTATATGCAAGTTTTGCTTTGCGTTCGGCATCTTCTGATAAGCCTTTTTTTCTTCCACCGAGTCGACCTCTAGCTCGGGCAGCATTAAGCCCAACTCTAGTTCTCTCTTTAATAAGATTACGTTCAAAATCAGCCATTGCGCCGAATATATGAAACACAAGCTTACCACTAGCATTAGATGTATTTATAGAGTCAGTTATAGAAATTAAATTAACACCCATATCTTGAAACTGTTCAACAATTTCAATTAAATGCTTTAACGATCTTCCTAGTCTGTCTAATCGATAAATTAATACTGTATCACCTTCACGAAGCTGAGCAATTAATTCTTTTAGTGCGGGGCGATCAGCTTTAACTCCGCTTGCTTTTTCTTGAAATAACTGATCATAGCCATATTTTTTTAACTCTTCAATTTGGCTATCAATATTTTGATCTTGAGTGGAAACACGAGCATAGGCAAATATCATGTAATCATCCTTAATCAAGTAAGCTGTTTTATCAACTCATTAAATTAGCATTATATTGAACTATAATTTGTGATACCAGTTAATTATACAAATTAATAAATCTTGTCATTGCTTGTTAGTACCATATGGAATCAGCGATTAACAACTATACTAGTAAATTTGCATTATGTTTGGCTTTTCTATATGAGTAGTGTTCATTTAAACGCTCGTTTTGGAGGACATGTACTAATCCTGTTTAATAAATTAATTTTAAAAACACATTTTTAGAACTTAACTGTTAGAACCAGCAAAAACTTTAGGCTTATTAGCCCATAATCTGATTTTTATATATAAACTTCTGTTTTTTGTCTGATAGGTATTCTATTACACCAGCTAATTCATTTTCATAATTAATAGTTGTAGTTACTCTCAATGGCTCAAATAATTCATATTCCACAGTATATGAATTAATTTTTACTTCAAAGTCTTCAAAAGTAATAAATGCATCATTAAAACTTTGCTCTTTAATAAACTGCCCATAATCGTTTTTTTTATGCTCATCATGTAATATAAGCTGTAAATCATATAACGAATATTTTTTACTGTTTTCTAAATCATTTATTTTTATTTCTTTATTTTCTCCACTTACCTGCATTACATCTCTAACTTTTGCATTAATGTTTATATGTTTACGATACCATGCAAAGTCACACTTCGGTGTGAAATTTATTATTCTAGCTGGTAAAAGCATAATTGAGTTTATTGTCATACTCCTAACTAGATTATTGCCTTTCAAGTCAACCCAATCAAATTCAGCTGCCTCTCTAACTCTTAATAAATTAATTTTACCTTTATGATGCTCTGCTTTCCTTATTGCACCCAATTGATAACCTACCCTGGTTGCAAAAATACCTGTCAAATCTTCCGACATATCTGATAATTTACCAATAAAAGCATCAATTTTCTCAACACTTATTTTCTTATTATAATCTTTACATTCTATGACATTTTTATAAATTATACCGCCTAGCTCAAACTCCCAATAAATATCAAACTCTCTGAAATTTCCACACTTATCTTTAAGTCTTTTCCTTACCTCAACGTTTATATTTTTATTTGAATAATATTCATCTGACCTTAATAAAGCTTCTTGTAGTTTAGCCACAAATAACTCATAATCTGTTCCATCGTTATGCATATAGTTATATTCTCTCTAATAATCCATATAGATAATTCTTAAGATACTATAAAATGCTCTTGAATCAATATAATAAAATAGCTTATATTTTGTGAAACTCCATTGACATAATTTATAGATTCCATCAATTTAACTTGTCAAAAGCAATATGGGATGAAGTAGCGCAGAGTCTTTGCGCCATAGTATTCATTACTATGGTATTATTTTAATCAGAAAAAATTAAGTTGACGGTGCGGTTATGACATAATGCAAACATGGGATTTCCATCCCAGCATCCTCTCTCATTACAAGTCCATGTCTGCAAAAAAATATATTAATTGGATATTAATTTTAATTCAACAGTGTCATTCATATATTTATTTAACCCAAATTATTTCTGGTTATATCTCTCGAACTTAAGTAGTTCATTTAAATGGGCTATGATATAGTCAATTGATAACTTTACTTTCTCTTTGAGGCGTTAAATGGAAACTATAGAAATTACTGATAATGTGGATGTGGATGTGCCATATGCTGCGAATATTAGTTTTACATATCAAGGCCAATCTATTGTTAATATAAAGAAAATAATAGTTGGTAAACATATAAGCACTCCATCTAAACCTAGAATTAAATTTAGAATTAGCAAAAACTCAATACAAAATAGTAATAAATTTTCAATAATGTTTACGTTAAATATAGCGCGTTCAGAGTCTTCTAATCACTACCAAGAAGCTAATTTTTACGCTGATACATTAGACATAAATTTAGATCATAGTAATGATATTGCTTTAATAGAGTTTAAATCTAAAAATATAAATAATAGACAAACCCATTTTTATACTACAAATGCCTGCTTATCAAATTTGAAACTAAATAATTTAAAAGAACTAGGTGTTTGTTTTGGTGAAGGTGAAAATATTGGCCATATTCATATAAAGAATTCTAAAATTTCACACATTAAATCTAATGAGATAGGTGGAAGTAAGTTTATTGAGTTAGAAGTTTCAGACGGCTCAGTTATTGATTATATACATGGTCATAAATTTAATAGTGTAATTTTGCGCTCAAGTGTAATTAAAGGGTTTGATTACAATTCGAAAAATAATAAATTCTATCAAGGATATTCTATAAATGTTAATAAATGCCAATTCGAAGAATTTAATTTACATATAACTTCTGATGAATTGAAGTATAAAGATAAGCACCTATGTCAAAAAATTCTTCTTAATGATACAAAGCTTAAACATACTGATATATCAATAGAATTAGAAAAATTAGATCTCAATTCATATATCCATATAACTGGAAAAACACAGATAGAAGGTAAATTATCCATCAGTTTAAATACCATCAAGTATATATCTGACATTATACTTCCTGGCTTAAGAAACACTTGGTCAAGATCATATGTATATAAAAATAATGATAAAAATGCATCATCTCACTACAGGAGGTTGTATGAGTATTTTTCTGAGATAAAACATGCAAAGTATAGCGGAATATTTTATGCATTATATTTTGCAAATGCTCCAAAACTTTCTATTTCATGGTTATATTGGAAGTTATCTGATGCAGGTATTAGTTATGTAAAGCCAATTATATGGTTAATAATTATAAATGTTATTTGTTTGCCATTCATATACGTTATTTGTAAATTTGGCTTACCAATTAAATATGATATTAGCATATTACATCATTTTCTTAGTGGAATTAAATACTCATTAATTCAGGCAATGAAGCCATTCTACTTATTAAATGACTTAAGTAAAATATCGCTATTACAAATAATTGTAATATATATACAGCTTTTACTTAATATATTGTTCTTGTCTTTAATGTTAATTGCATTACGATGGAAGTTTAGAAGGCAATAATGTAATTTATGCTTGAGTGTTTCCTTTTTCGATTATAATAACTCTCAATATACTCAAAGATTGATGATTTGGCTTCTTCTCTGGTTTTATAGTCCTCATCATGACAGAGTTCTACCTTTAAAGTATCAAAGAAGCTCTCACAAGCAGCATTGTCATAAAATCATCCTTTAGAGCTCATGCTTGATATCAGTCGATATTGCTGAAGCTGGCCTGCAAGAAGCTAAATTAGTTTTATTTATAGACCCAACATATTGTTTTATATATCATACTCAACATTACTAATTATAAATTAAGCAAAAACATAAATGAGCCATTTAAAAACCATAAAAAAATATCATGATATAATCTGGAAGCAGAAAGATATTAGTGGCATAGACAAACTTTTCAATGAAGATGTCTTAATACATAGTCCACTTGAATCAGTTCATGGTACTAAGAGAATGAAGCAGATAGTACAACATTGGTATGATGGTTTTCCATCACTTGAAGTTTACTGGGATGATTTCATTGAACAAGGTAACAAATTAGTTTGCCGTTGGCATGCTCAAGGAATACATGAAGGTCAGTTCTTAGGGTTTCAACCAACTAGTAAAAAAGTTATTTATTCTGGTATTACTATTTATCAATTTAGTAATAATAAAGTTTCTGATTACTGGGCTGCTGTTGATATGGAAAATATTAAAAATCAAATAAAAAATTAAAAGCATCTATTTTAACAATCTGCTCCCAAAAACAAGTTCGCGCGCGGACTATTAATCAAGCAAATCCAAAGTTTATGCTTGTGATATCATTGTAATATTCTTGATTGTAGATATTGATTTAATATTATGAAAAGGGCAAAAGATATATCCAGATACTTGTCCGTCAAAACTGTATCTCTCTGATTCAATATCCAATAGAAGAAAAGTAATACCTTTAGATGAAATATTATGAATAGGTATATTATATTTACCTTTAAAACAATCATAATAGAGTTTCAAGTCTTGAGGGGTATTTATGAATTCTATCTTGAGCTTTAAGCCATCTAACTTTTCGAAGTTTTCAAAATAATCATCGCTATTACTTAAAACACCAATTGAGCATAAAAAGTCTATTATTTCAATATAGCGCTGTTTCAAACTACGTATCAAGCCTCAATGGCAAACTTAATTCCATAGTAAAGGTTAAAGATTTTTCCATAGTTGAATAAATAAGAAATAAATTAGCTCATGAGTCTCTTGCTATATGGAGCTTTATTTTTACTATTCCAGATAAAAAAATTCCAGAGCTTTTAGCTAAATCAGTTAATGGTCAACTAGATAGATATATGAGTGATTTAGAACTAGCATATCAAAGCTACCTTAAATTAAAGGAGTTAAACACTCTTTATCAAAAATATTAAATTTGTTTCTAGCTTTTAGCATATTTTTAATTTTTCTACTTGAAGACCAGAAAATAATGACGGTATTTTTGACGGTACTGAGAAATAATAATTGGATTTAGACGAATTGATTTATGGCCATGAAGATATATGTAATAAAGCTTTGAGAGTGGTGTCCCGAAGAGGATTCGAACCTCTGACCTACTCCTTAGGAGGGAGTCGCGCTATCCAGCTGTGCCACCGGGACGTAAGAAATTAATTCTAAAAAGAATTCTTGCGCTAATCAAGTACTTTAAAATAACTCTTACGAACTAAGTTATGACTAGGTATATAATTCTTTTGATTTATACGGCATTTATCCGTATAATTATTAATAGTTAGAGAGGTTTTTATCTATGAAATTACAACAAATCAATAATTATACTGCTGAAAAATCTGCTAGATTAGAAGCTAGAACAAGCCCCGAGCAAAAGAAGCTGATAAAGCATGCAGCTGATTTATGTGGTCAGTCGTTGACAGATTTTATTTTGCTTGCTTCACAAGAAGCGGCAAATAAAGTTATTCATGAGCATGAGGTAACTACTTTAACGGCTAAGGAATCAAAAAACTTTGTAAATGCACTGATGAAGCCTTCTAAACCTAATTCAGCGCTTAAAAAAGCAGCAAAACGTCACCATGATTTTTTTGATAAAGACTAATTAAAGAACAAGGATGATAAGTCTTGAAGGAATTTCTAATTTCTCCATTAAGTAAAACACATAATAGGAAATCATTTTCTTGTGGTATTAAAGCTCTAGATACATATTTACATAAACAAGCAGGACAGGAGATTAGAAAAAAAGTAGCGGTGACTTATGTGCTTTATGATAGAAATGAGAAGAAAGTCGCTGGCTACTATACACTATCTGCTAATATAATTGAGCTAATAGGTCTTCCAGATAGTATTCGAAAAAAATTACCACTTTACTCGTCATTACCTGCCACATTAATTGGGCGATTGGCTATAGATGAAAATTATCAAAAGAAAGGATTAGGAGAGTTAATGCTGGTTGATGCAATAAAACGAGCCTATCATACTAGTTTAGAAGTAGCCTCATATGCAATTATTGTCGATGCAATTAATAGTAACGCTAAAAAATTTTATCGAAAGTATGGATTTTTAGACTTATCTGTTAGTCAAAACTGTCTTTTTTTACCCATGAGTAGTATAGAGCACCTATGAGGTTAGGAAGTTAAACGACCTCAAACCATTCATCTAGTTTTTTGATTAGTTTATCAAGGCCTGTTTTTTTCAATGCAGAAAAATGTTGAACAGTAATTAAGTCTCCATAGTCACCAATGGCATCATAAACTTCATTTAGTGCTAATTGACGTTCTTTATTGGTCAGTTTATCTGACTTAGTTAATAAAATATGTAATGGCTTATTAACATTAATTGCCCATTGCATCATTAAAAGATCAAAGTCTTTTAGCCTATGCCTTGGGTCTGTTAAAAGAATAATACCTTTTAAGCAATTTCTGTGAGTTAGATAAGTATCAATGAGTTTTCGCCATTGCTTGATCATTTTTAATGGTACTTTGGCATAGCCATAACCAGGTAAGTCGATTAATTTTCGTTCATCATCAACTGGGAAAATATTAATGAGTTGTGTTCTACCTGGTGTTTTACTGACGCGAGCTAATTGTTTTTGTTGTGTTAAGGTATTTAATGCACTTGATTTGCCAGCATTTGAGCGTCCCGCAAAGGCAATTTCGTAGCCCTCATCTGGAGGTAGTTGTTCAATCTCAGCAACACTTTTTAAAAAATGTGCTTTGTGATAATTAAGACCCATATGATTCATTCTTTATTTAAATTTTTATTGATTGTATCCTAAAACTTGGGAAAATGGAGGAACAATTTTTTGAAAAGGGACTATTCTTCATGAAAATATTAATTGTTGGTGCAGGTATTGCTGGTTTAACTATGGCTAGAGCCTTACGTCAGCAAGGGTTTAATAATATAACTTTGATTGAAAAAGAAAAAGCTTTAATGCAAACAGGTAGTGGAATTGCACTACCGGCAAATGCAACTAAAGCATTAGAATACTTGGGCCTTAAATCTGAATTAATGCAAATCGCACATCCAGTAAAGGAAATTATTTATGCAAAGCCATCAGGTAAAGTTTTAAATAAAACTAGTCTATTAGAAGGTGACTTAGGTTACTCTGAGTTTGTGGCATTACATCGTAAAGATTTGTTAAATATATTATACCAAGATGATTTTAATGTGCAGTTTGGGCAAACCATTTCAGAGCTTAAGTATAAAGATAAAACGCATAAGGTTTTTACAAAATTTGCAAATGGTAAGGAATATGCCTGGGATCTGATTATTGGTGCAGATGGCATTCACTCTCAAACAAGAGCGCTTTGCTTTGGTAAACAACAGCTAAAGCAACATGATATTTTAAATTGGCGCTTTGTTGCAGATTTAGATACAAGCCGAGTTCAACCTACTTATTATTTAGGTAAAGATACTTGTTTTTTAATTTATCCTATTTCAACAAATCAAGTGTATTGTTATGCGCATATTTCTCATTCTGATATTGGCTGCTTAGATAAGCCAAAAGCAACTTTAATGCAAAAATTTAAGTCTCATGTGCCTGTTGTTCGAGAGTTAATTGATCAAGTTAGTGATAATGATATTATTTGCGGCCAATTACAGTCAGTTCCTGAGATAACTTATTTTAAAGATAAAGTTGTATGGATTGGTGATGCATCTAATGCATGTAGCCCTCTTTTACAACAAGGTGCAGCAGCTGCTTTTGAGGATGCTATTACATTGGCTTATATGTTAAAAAGACGACCATCTAATAAGGCCTTACAAGCTTACCAACAAAATAGACAGCCAAGAATATCTTGGATTGTTGAGCGTTCAGATGGGCCACTCGATAATCCGTTATTTAAAAAGATGCCATGGTTGGCTATGATGTTAAGAAATTCATTAATTAAAAAACATGGCCCACTTAATGTTCAAGGCTGGCGTGAACTATACAAAATGAACCCATTAGATCAACTGGCTAATTAATAAATTCTACTATCAAAATTCTCTTAACCAGGTAAAATAGACCTTTGTAGATTAAACTAGATCTTTAAACATCTTGCACTCTAGTTAAAAGAATCAAAATAGGATTATTTAGAGATATGAAAAAAACGGCAGATTTATTATTTGAAATTGGTACTGAAGAGCTGCCGCCAAAGGCATTGCGACACTTATCAGAAAGCTTGAAAGAAAGCATGGTAACGCAGCTTGAAAAATTAAAAATTAGTTTTTCAGGCGCTTTTAGTTATGCGTCACCTAGACGTTTAGCTGTTATGATTGAATCAGTTCAAGTAATACAAGAAGATAAAAAAATCATGCGTCAAGGTCCATTTGTGTCCCATGCGTATGATAAAAGCGGCAAGCCAACACCAGCAGCTTTAGGTTTTGCACGTTCTTGTGGTGTTGATAATGTTGATCAATTAGATAAAATTAAAACAGACAAAGGCGATAAGCTTGCTTTTGAAGTTATTGAAAAGGGTAAAGTCTTATCTGATCTGATTGCGCCGATATTAACGAGAGCAATTAAGTCATTGCCAATACCTAAAATGATGCGTTGGGGTGATTATGACTATCAGTTTGTTCGCCCAGTACACTGGCTTGTTTTGATGTTAGACAAAGAAGTTGTTTCACTTCGTTTGTTTGGTCATGTAACAAGTAACTTAACTTATGGTCACCGCTTTCATGCCCCAGGTCCGATAAAGATTACAGAACCTAAGGCTTATGTTAAATTATTAGAAGAGAAAGGGCATGTCTTAGTTGATTGGGGGCAACGCAGAGAAAAACTTATTAGTCAGGCAAAAGAATTGGCAGAAAAACACCACGCAAAAGTTATTTTAGATGATGACTTGGTGGAAGAGGTAACAGCCATTGTTGAGTATCCACATGCTTTGGCAATTGAGTATGATGAAAACTTTCTGCGTGTGCCGCAAGAAGCGCTCATTTCAGCAATGCAAGGCCATCAAAAATGCTTTCCCATTGTTGATAAAAAAGATAAGTTAACAAACTATTGTATTACGATTAGTAATATTGATAGTCAGTATCCACAAAAAGTAATCGATGGTAATCGTAAAGTAATAGCTGCACGCTTGTCTGATGCACAGTTTTTTTATGATACAGATTTAAAGACACCACTTGATTCTCATTTGATCCGCTTAGAACATGTTACATTTCAAAAGCAGTTAGGGACAATGGCGGATAAGAGCAAGCGCATTGCTGAGCTAGCTCAGTGGATTACTGATAATTTGAATGAAAATACAGATCATGCCTATCGAGCTGGCATTTTGTCAAAAACAGACCTTATGACAGAGATGGTCTATGAGTTCCCAGAGTTACAAGGAGTGATGGGGCGATACTATGCAAAGGCACATGGTGAAGACAGTGTCATAGCAAATGCATTATTTGATCAATATTTACCTAGGTTTTCAGGTGACTACCTGCCAAGCAATGTGATTAGTCAGTCTGTCGCATTGGCAGATAGATTAGATACGTTAGTTGGTATTTTTGGTATTGGTTTAAAGCCTACAGGAGAAAAAGACCCCTTTGCTTTAAGGCGTCAAGCAATTGGTGTTTTGCGTATTTTAAAAGAATTTGATTTGCAACTTGATTTGTATGAATTATTGAAAAAAGCACACGCAATTTATCAAGTGCCACTACAGGAAAGTACAGTAGATGACGTGTTTGATTTTTGTATGGAACGCCTAAAAGGGATGTATCGTGAATTAGATATTAATCCAAAAATTTTTGAGTCAGTTCGAGCGTTAAATATAACACAAATTGGTGATTTTGAACGCAGAGTACAAGCAGTTACAAGCTTTATTAGTTTGCCTCAGGCAGAAGTTTTAGCTGGCCTTAATAAACGTGTAAGCCAAATATTACAAAAAAACCGTAATGGAACAGCGCTTGACTATATCAATACAGACTTACTAAGTGCAACACAAGAGCAAGCTTTATTTAAAAAAATGCACCAAGTTGATGCAAAAGTTAGCGCATTATTAGAGAAATTACATTATGATCAATCATTAGCACAACTTATCGAGTTAGAAGATGCAATTAGCGCTTTTTTTGATCACGTCATGGTGGTTGTGGATGACTTTAAAGTTAAAGAAAACCGTTTGGCTTTATTAAGACAGTTGCAACAAAATTTAAATCGAGTTGCGGATATTTCTCAGTTAGCAATTTAGCTTTAATCAGTTGATAAATATCTGCTACAATAAATTCAATTCTAAATGAATATTAGAAATTTCAATTTAATCACAAAAAAAGGAATAATTTGGTCATGAGTGAAAGAGTACAAGCGTTAAATGCGGCATTATCTCAAATTGAAAGACAGTTTGGCAAAGGATCTATCATGCGAATGGGAGACCAGCCAAAAGCAAAGGATCTTGAAGTAATATCAACAGGGTCAATTGGTTTGGATGTTGCACTTGGTATTGGTGGCTTGCCAAAAGGAAGAGTTGTTGAAATTTATGGGGCAGAGTCTTCAGGTAAAACAACTTTAACACTTCAAGCGATTGCTGAGTGTCAAAAACAAGGCGGAACAGCTGCGTTTATTGATGCAGAGCATGCATTAGACCCAATTTATGCTGAGGCATTAGGTGTTAAAGTTGATGATTTAATTGTCTCACAGCCAGATACAGGCGAGCAAGCATTAGAAATCGTTGATATGTTAGTTCGTTCAGGTGCTTGTGATATTGTTGTTGTTGACTCTGTTGCAGCCCTTACACCAAGAGCTGAAATTGAAGGTGATATGGGTGATTCACATGTTGGTTTACAAGCGCGCTTAATGTCTCAAGCACTTAGAAAACTGACAGCTAATATTAAGCGTTCAAATACTTTAGTTGTATTTATTAACCAAATTAGAATGAAAATTGGTGTCATGTTTGGTAATCCTGAAACAACAACTGGTGGTAATGCATTAAAATTTTATGCTTCAGTTCGTCTTGAAATTCGCCGTAGTTCACCGATTAAAAAGGGTGATGAAATTTTAGGAAATGAGACAAAAGTAAAAGTCGTTAAGAACAAGGTATCTCCTCCATTTAAACAAGCTGAGTTTGATATTCTATATGGTGAAGGGACATCGCTTGAAGGTGAAATTATAGATTTAGGTGTTAAACATAAGCTCATTGAAAAATCAGGTGCTTGGTATAGCTATCAGGGCAAGAAAATTGGCCAAGGAAAAGATAATGTACGTCAGTGGTTAAAAGATAATCCAAAGACAAAAGATGAAATAGAAAAATTAATTCGTGAAATTACATTACCGAAAAAGGCAATTGATTTAAGTGATGATACGGATGCACTATCAAAGCTCAATGACTAATTTAGATCAGAAGTTTAAAAGCGCAAGGCAGTACGCTTTGACGCTTTTAACGCAAAGAGAATATTCAGCAAAAGAACTAACAGAAAAGTTAACAAAATATTTAACAGCTGATGAAGCTTGTGAATTAGTATCATCCTTAGCCAAGGAGGGTTTGCAGAGTGATTATCGATTTACAGAGAGTTTAATACGATTTCACATGGGGCAAAATCGAGGGTTTTACAAAGTACAACAGCATTTGAAGCAAAAAGGCATTGATGTACATATCATAGAAACGGTGCTTTCTGAATTAAATCCTCAATGGGAGTTACTTTGTTTAAACCGAATTGAAAAATATATTAAATCAGATGAAGACTTGCAAGACTTTAAAGTTATAGAAAAACTAAAACGGAATCTGATCTACCATGGTTTTTCATATGATAATATTAATCAAGCAATTAAAATGATAAAGGAAGGTTAGGGCAGATACATGATAGAAACAGATAGGATTGTCTCAGGTTCAGAAAAGCCAGATGAAAATATCATTGATCGAGCGATTAGACCAAAAAAACTAAGTGAGTATGAAGGTCAACCTAAAGTTAGAGAGCAGATGGATATTTTTATTAAAGCTGCAAAAAAACGTAAAGATGCGCTTGATCATGTGCTTATTTTTGGACCACCAGGTTTAGGCAAAACAACACTTTCTCATATTATCGCCAATGAAATGGGGGTGAACTTACGTCAAACTTCAGGCCCTGTTATTGTTAAAGCAGGTGATTTAGCAGCTATCTTAACTAACTTAGAAGAAAATGATGTCTTATTTATTGATGAAATTCATCGTTTAAGTCCAGTAGTTGAGGAAGTACTTTATCCAGCAATGGAGGATAATCAGCTTGATATTATGATTGGTGAAGGGCCTGCTGCGCGGTCTATTAAGATTGACTTGCCGCCATTTACTTTAGTTGGTGCAACGACAAGGGCAGGTTTATTGACATCACCATTACGTGACCGTTTTGGTATTGTGCAACGTTTAGAGTTTTATAGTGTTGATGATTTGACAACGATTGTATTACGTTCAGCAGATAAGATGGAAATTCGTATTAAACCAGAAGGAGCAAAAGAAATTGCTAAGCGATCTCGTGGGACGCCGCGAATTGCTAATCGTCTATTACGCCGGGTTCGAGACTATGTTGAAGTTGAATCTGATGGTGTTATTACAGCTGAAAATGCAGATAAAGCGTTATTTATGATTAATATTGATGATGCTGGATTTGATCATTTAGATCGAAATTATTTATCGACGCTAATTGAGAAGTTTAGCGGTGGTCCTGTCGGCCTTGATACAATGGCTGCTGCTATTGGTGAAGAGAAAGGCACTATTGAAGATGTTATCGAGCCTTACTTGATTCAGCAGGGTTTATTGATGCGCACTGCACGGGGTAGAACAGCAACCATTCACGCTTATCGTTACTTTAACTTAGAAGCACCAAAAGAACTGTAATGATTTTTATAAAAAAAGCGCAACATTTATTTCTTTTTATTTTAATTAATTTTTGTTTAGTTAATATAGCAAGTGCTTATATACCAAAAGCAGGTGACTTATTATTTCAAGATTTAAATTGTGGTGTGTTATGTAATGCAATTACTGATGTCACTTATGGTTATCATCAAATGCAAATATCACATGTAGCGATGGTAATTAATAATAAAAAGCCTATAAAAGTGATCGAAGCAATTGGACAGAATGTTCATTTAACAAGTCTTAACGATTTTTTAGAGCGAAGTTTAGATAAAAAAGGAAAGCCGCTAGTTATTGTAGGGCGTTTAAAGTTAAAGTATCAACCATTAATACCCAAGGCGATTGAAATCGCTAAAAATTGGCAGGGGTTGCCTTATAACGATGATTTTACACCCAACAATCATTTTCAAAGCTTTTATTGTTCACAGTTAATCTATGATGCTTTTATGCTAGCAAATAACAACGAACCTATTTTTAAACAGCACCAGATGACTTTTAAACAATCAGAAAAATTTTTACCTGCTTGGAAAGATTATTTTAAAGAAATTAAAAAACCGATTCCAGAAGGAGAGTTAGGAACAAATCCTGGGATGCTTTCTCGCTCAAAAAATATAGAAATCATCTATAGTTATAGTGATAACCTAAGATATGCACACTAAACATTAAGGGACTAAGATAATTTGAAGTGCCAAGTCATTGAAAATGAGAAGTCTGATATAGCCATTGTTTTTTTACACGGCTGGTGTTGTAAGCCAGATGATTTTAAAAACCAAATTGATTATTTTAAAAAAAGTTTTTCAATTATTTTACCGAACTATACAGATTTTATTTTAAATAAAATAAATGCTAGTCAATCGGTTGATTTTGAACATTGTATTCAAGTAGTTAAAGAATGTATTCGATCAAGTGAGTATTCAAAGCTAATTCTTATTGGTCATAGCATGGGTGGCGTTATTGCATTAAGATTGGCAATTGACCTAAAAGAGCAAGTACTTGCTTTATTTATTCTAGATACGACCATGTCATCGAAGCTATCACAGTCAGGTATGGACTTTTTAACTGGTATATCAAATATAAGAGGTAAAAATTTATTTATAAAAACCTTAAAAAAACAATTTACTTGTTTGAAGTATGATAATGTAGATGTAATTAATCAAAAAGTTGACGCAATGAGCCAAATTTGGCAACAAGCCCCTGATGTTTTTTCCAATTTACTTCATAATGCAATCTTACTGGATAAGCTTAAGTTATTAAAGTCAGTATATGTGCCAGCAACTTATGTTACATCTAGTGAATCAAAGCATCGGGCAGATATTGTAAAAGAGACATCTAAAGCAATCAAAATTTTTTATTTACCAGCAGGGCATTTTTTAATGTTTCAAGCATCTGATGAGCTGAATCAGTTAATTACAAAAGAAATAAAGAATCATTTTAAATAGGCTGATATCAAAGCTGTAACAGTTTAAACAATTTAATTTCAATTCATTAACTATACTCCCTTAAACATCAATTAAATAGGGAAGTTGTTATGTTGAATGATGAGTTTTTTCTTAAGTTAATGTTTAGTGATTTTGGTCGAGGGTCATACAAGACCTTATTTGATGAATTTGAACAAGCAGAGCCAGGTTATTATAAAGCTTGTTTAACCACTTATAAATTAATGAAAAAAGAAATTACAGTTGAAAATTTAAATATTGAAAAAATAAAAAAATTTCATCAAATGATAGTAAGTGGAGTTAAAAATACAAATTATAAAAATGATCAACACTTAGCTGCAAATTTTAGTTTGGATGAGCGAAAATTTATGATCCCAATCTATGGGATGTCTCTTTGTTTTCGACGATATGTAAAAGATAATTATCCCTTTGGTGTTTATAAGGAATATGAGCAAAAATATTATCGAAAAAAAATATCAGAAGCAGAAATAGAAGATTATATAAATAAGTATTTAAAAGCATTTAAAGATCAAATTAACTCAGCAAAAGATAATAACCAAAAAGAACAAGCAATTTATGAGTTTGTGCAAAATTTAGAGTTTTTGCATCCTTTTTTTGATGCAAATATCCGATTTTTTTGTATTGCACTTTATAATATTCTTAGAAGCATCATCGGGCTAAAAGAAGTTATTTTGGTTGATCCAAACTCATTTGAATCTTTGTTGTATGATGAATTTTTAAAGTATCAACCATACTTTGAGATTAACGGCCAAAAATCATGGATAGAAGAAGAGCTGATAGATAAGAATATTAAAGCAATTGAGCTATATGAAAAAATGACTGGTTATTCTTATTTTTTCCATATGTTAGTTAAAGGTAAATCTTGTGATAGCTTTATTAAAAGTTACTTAAACCTTTTTAAAAACCATACTAAGCAACGGGATGTTTTCTTATCTAAGCATTTAGAAACTGGTACATTAGGTATACATCATGCTTTAACACTAGGCCGAGTTGAAAGTGTTAATTTGTGGATCGAACTATTATCAACATCAGAGCTATCTGAACAAGTAAAAAAGGAAGTTATAAATACCGTAGATCAAAATGGTCAGACCTTACTTCATATTGCATCAGAAAAAGGTTATGAGAGTGTCGTTAAAAATCTAATAAATTTTGGTATTAATCCTGAAATAAGAGACAATTTTAAAGAGCAAGCAGTCGACTGTGCTTGCTCAGATTCTATTAGAGAGCTGTTAAGCAATAAAAAACTATCAAGTCCATTAGCTATTAATTATATTCAAGTAGAAAAATCTAAAAGTGAACGTGCCCAGGAAATAAAAATAAATTAATAAAACTTCTTGCCACCAAAGCCTTGTCTTAGATTATAATTAGCGTAAGAATATAAAATGAAAACGTAAAAACAATTAATTGGAGTTAGTTGTGGCAAATGATCTGTCTTTATGGCATCTAGTAGGAAATGCCGATCCGGTTGTAAAATTTATTCTCTTGGTTTTATTAATTTGTTCTATTTGGAGCTGGGCAATTATTCTCCAAAGAGCTTTGTTGATCAAACAATATCGCCAGCAAGATAAAGCATTTGAAAAAGAATTTTGGGCAGGTTCTGATATGGGGCGTTTATACCAAACCTTAGGCCAAAATGAGAGCTTATTACAAGGTATGGTTAGTGTCTTTCATAGTGGGTTTAAAGAATTCATGAAATTACATAAACGTAAAGGTATCGGTGCTGATGCGATTATTGATGGTATTAATCGAGTTATGCGTGTAAAAATCACACGAGAAGCGGATCGCCTAGAGAATCAATTAGCATTTTTAGCAACAATTGGTTCTGTAGCGCCCTATATTGGCCTTTTAGGTACCGTATGGGGAATTATGGCATCATTTACAGTTTTAGGAGGAGTTGAGCAAGCAACGCTGTCAATGGTTGCACCTCATATTGCAGAAGCTCTAATTGCAACAGCATTAGGCTTGTTTGTCGCGATTCCAGCTGTAATTGCATTCAATCGTTTAAGTCGCTCTATTGACCTTCGTGTTGCAGAGTTTGAAAACTTTCAAGATGAATTTTGCAGTATTATTCACCGTGAAGTACATACGAAACGTTAGCTTAAAGGGAAGTAAATTATGGCTTATATGAAGCGCCACAGAAGAAAGCGTCGCCTTTCAGCAGATATTAATGTTGTGCCTTATATTGATGTAATGCTTGTCTTATTGGTTATTTTTATGATTACAACGCCAATGTTAACGCAAGGCGTAAAAGTTGATTTGCCTCAAGCAAGTGCTAAAAAAATACCGCCAAAATCAGAAAAACCAATGATTGTAACGGTGAATAATAAAGGACAGTATTTTTTAAATATTTCAGATCATCCAAAACTACCTTTAACATCGCAGTCACTTTTATTAAGGGTGAAAACAGAACTCTCTAAAGACCATTCACGCCAGGTGTTTGTTCGTGGAGATAAAAGTGCAAACTATGGCAAGGTTGTATCAGCCATGGTATTGCTACAAAAAGCAGGAGCACCAAGTGTTGGGTTGATGACGGATGACGAAGCATAAACGTTCACTAAAAAAACAGTATGAAGACCTATTACGCTTTGAGTTTTTCTCACGGAAAACTTCACCAATTGCTGTGATTATTTCAATCATTTTTCACTTGGCAGTTGCAATTACGGTTATCATTTTATTTTCAATTGATAAAAGTAAAGAGCGTACGCCATCAGTTCATATTAGACAAGATCAAAAGCCTATTGTTCAAGCTTCTGTTGTTTCAGCAAAAGTGGTTGATAATGAAGTGAAGCGTTTAGATAAAATACAGAGCGATGAAAGACGAGCTGAAATTAGAAAGAAGCAACTTCAAGAGAAAAAATACAAACAGCAGTTAGCTGCAAAAAAAGCAAAGTTAGAGCAACAAAAGAAAAATGAACAACAAGCAAATATAGAAAAGCAAAAGAAAGAGCAAGCACTAGAGAAAAAACGCTTAGAATCACTAAAAAGCCTTGGATTAGCAGGGATTAATCAGCAAATTACAGAAGCAGAAAATGCTCAGAAGCAAGCACAAATTCAAGCAGAAAATCAACGTAAGCTATTAACAGAGGCAGATCGCTATAAGGCACTAATTAAACAAGTCATTCAATCAAACTGGATAGATCCAGAATCATTAGCACAAAATAATGAAGTATGGTTGAAAATTAGGCTTGATATTGAAGGAAAAGTACAATCAGTAAGCGTCTATAAATCAAGTGGTAATTCAGTTTTTGATCGCCAAGCCTTAATGGCAGTTAAAAAAGCACAACAACTGCCAATACCACAGTCTGAAAAGCTAAAAAAACAGTTTCAAAATATAACGATGAGTTTTGGAGGAAATAATTAATGAAAGTCATTAATTTGACAGTAAAAATAGTTATCTTATTAGTTATCGTATCTGGTAGTATTGCATTAGCAGATATTTCTATTCATATTGAGAAAGGGGTTGATAGGCCTTATCCGGTTGCTGTTATTCCTTTTGAAAACGACATAAAAACAACCGGTTTAAAAAAAGGAATTGGCGGTGTTATAGAAGATGACTTGGCAAACTCAGGGAGATTTTCGTTATTATTGACAAATAAAATGCCTCAAAAATCCACAGAGGTTAAAACATTAGATTTAGGTTTATGGGCTAAAACGGGCGTAGAATTTATTATCTTAGGTCAAGTAAATCAAGTTGCTAATAATCGATATGATGTTTCTTTTTATCTTGTAAGTCAACTGGGCGGACAGTCATTAATTGCAAAAGTATTTAAAAATATCCCTAAAAGCCAATTACGTTCATTAGCGCATCATATTAGTGATTTGGTTTATCAGGGAGTTACTGGCGTAAAAGGCTATTTTTCAACAAAACTTACTTATGTTGAAGTGCTTAATCCTTATAATGAAGACAGAGCAGTTTATCGACTTGTTGTTTCTGATTATGATGGTTATAAGCCGCAAGTACTATTGCAACAAACAGGCAACCCCATTGCTTCACCAACGTGGTCTCCAGATGGTAAGTATCTGGCTTATGTTAGTTATATAAAAGGGCGTATGGCAATTTATCGAATTGATATTTCAACAGGGAAAAGACAATTAATTTCTAACTTGGAAGGTATTAATAGCGCACCTGCTTTTGGGCCAAAGGACTCAGTTATGGCGCTAGCGCTCTCTAAGGGGGAAAGTTATTATACGAATATATACTTATTTAACCTTAAGCATCATCGACTTGAAAAAATGACATCAGTAGGAATTAATACATCGCCAGCTTTTTCACCAGACGGACAAACAATTATTTTCACATCAAGTCGTAGTGGCTTACCACAAATCTATCAATTGGCGATTGGTGAAGATTATGCAGAAAGGCTAACATTTGATGGTGTTCAAAATATGGATGCTCACTTTACACCAAATGGTAAAATAATTGTCTTTATGCACCAATCTGAAAGAGGTGGAAAATTAAATATTGCAAAGCAAAATTTAACAGATGGTGAACTATCTATATTAACAGATGGTAATGTAGATAAGTCACCAAGCGTTTCGCCAAATGGTCAAATGGTTATTTATACCAAGGCTACAACTAAGGGACAAATTAATTTAGCAATGGTATCTTTGGATGGGCAGATACAGATTGATTTGCCAGCAACAGAGGGTAATGTTCAGTCACCATCGTGGTCCCCTTATTTATAGGAGATAAAATGCGTAATAAATCGCTGTTATTTTATTAGGCGTTTGATAATTTTTTTGCTAGGCTTAGGTAATAGATTTTAAAGTTCAGTTTTTATTTGTAAGGAGTTTATAAAATGTTTAAAAAAGCAAGTAAGCTATCAGCACTATGTGCTTGTATTATACTCGCGGGTTGTGCTTCAAAAGGTGCGCCAATTGTTGATGCAGATGGCACTTATGGTTCAAAAGATGGTGTCAATGGGTTAGGTCCGCAACATAAGAATTTTTCGAGTGAAGAATTGGCTAAAATGGTAAGTGATCCTAATAGCTATACTTGGCAACAAAGAAATGATTTAATGCGTAAAATTGGTCAAATGCCAGTGACAGTATACTTTGCGTTTAATAGTTATTATTTAAAGAAACCAACACGGGAAGGTTTAGATAACACAGCAAAACTGCTAAGTGAATATCCAAAACAAATATTAAGAATTGAAGGTCATACTGATCCAAGAGGAAGTGAAAGCTATAATTTAAACTTGGGACAAAAACGAGCAGACAGTGTTAAAAACTATCTATTAAAACATGGCGCTAGCAAAGATCAAATTTGTACTGTCAGCTATGGAGAATTAAGGCCTGCTGCATCACCAGAAGATTTTGGTGGAAATTGGAAAAAAGCTTATGATTTAGATCGTCGCGCTGTATTACAATTTGGCCAATCATGTCAAGGTGCTTAAATAGATAATGAAATACAACACAGTTAAATTTGGGTTGCTTTTAGTTGCTGCAACTTCTTTCTCAGGTTATGCACATGCAGCAACTAATCAGCAACTTCAAGATGAAGTTAATCAGCTAAATACAAAGGTTAGACAGTTACAGAATCAAATCAGTTATCTAATGGATAAATTAGACTCATATGATCAATACCAGTCAAGCATTGATGCTTTGCGTAATCAAATTGAAAGAAATCGCCATGGTGTAGAGACAACAAAGATGAAAATATCAGATGATCAAAAACTTTATGATCAAAAAATGTTAGCTTTAGAGAAAAAGTTATCATCTGAAATTAATCGAGTTGAAAAACAGAAGTTAAGAGATCCGCAAGATGTTGTGTTTGATTCAGCTTATGAGTTGATGCTTAATCGCAAGTATAAGGATGCATTGTCAGGTTTTCAAAACTATATCAATAGCTATTATAATGGCAGACACTACTCTGAAAGTTTATATTATATTGGTGTTTTGCATTTGGCTCAAGGTAAGGTGCCACAAGCAAAAACACGCTTTAAGCAAATAGTTAATCGCTATCCAAAAAGTATTAAATATCCAGATTCTTTGGTGCAACTTGGTGCTATTTATCAAGTTGAAGGTGATACAAAGTTAGCGAAATCTTATTTTAATAAAGTTATTAAAAATTATCCTGATACACAAGCAGCTAGTCTTGCTAAAAAGGAATTAGCAAAGAATAAATAGCTATTTTTTCAGTGCTTTGACTTATGATATAATCTTAGAAAACAAAAGGAATGTGTGTATGAGTCAAGTTGCTGTTATTCAAATGACATCTTCAGAGTCAGTTGGCTTAAATTTAATTAAAGCAAAAGAGCTGATAATAGAAGCCTGCGAGGCTGGCGCTAAATTCATCGTTTTACCTGAATTTTTTGGGTGTCTTTCTTTAAATCAAGAACATGTTATAGCTGTTCGAGAATCTTTGGGAGAGGGGCGTATCCAAGATTTTATAAAAGAATTGGCAATTAAATATGGCGTTTGGATCGTTGGTGGTAGTATTGCACTTAAAGGGGATGAGGATGATCAGAAAGCATTTAATGCCTCAATACTTTGGAATGATAAGGGGGAAATTCAAGCAGTCTATCGAAAAATGCATCTTTTTGATGTGATTGTTACTGAAACGGAAAGCTATGCAGAAAGTGAAAAATATCTTAAAGGAGATAAAATCTGTGTTGTAGATACACCAATTGGGCGTTGTGGTATAGCACTTTGTTATGATTTAAGGTTTCCAGAAATTTTTAGAGTCATGGTGAATGAAGGTGCTGAAGTTATTATTTTGCCTGCAGCATTTACACATACAACAGGACAAAAGCATTGGGAAGTTTTACTTCGAGCAAGAGCAATTGAAAATCAATGCTATGTCATAGCTTCAAATCAAGTCGGGGTTCATGGCAATGGCGAAGCACATAGTTATGGCCATAGTATGATTATTAACCCGTGGGGTGAAGTTTTGGCCAAAAGAGAAACTTCAGAGGGTGTTATTTTATCTGAAATTAATTTAGACTATCAAGCTGTATTACGACAGCGTTTCCCTGTTTTAACACATAATAGAATAAAAGTTGATTATAAAACAAATAATTAATCTTTTCTAAAACTAAAATAAGATAAAAAAGAGATAAGATAATGCAAAAGTCTGTACCCAGAGTTGGTTTTGTTAGCTTAGGTTGTCCAAAAAATTTAGTTGATTCAGAGCGTATTATTACTCAACTACGTGTTGATGGTTATGAAATATCAAACTCATATGATCAAGCTGACCTTGTGGTTGTTAATACTTGTGGTTTTATCAATGAGGCAGTAAAAGAGTCATTAGATACAATTGGTGAAGCATTAAGAGAGAATGGAAAAGTACTAGTGACAGGATGCTTAGGAAGTCGAGATAATACAATATTAGAAAATTATCCAAATGTTTTGGGCATATCAGGTGCGCATGCTTATCAAGAGGTTGTTGAAAGCGTTAGAAAATTTTTACCGATAGAGCGTCGAGACTTTGAGTCATTAATTCCAGATGAAGGTATTAAATTAACGCCAAGGCACTATGCATATTTAAAAATATCTGAAGGCTGCAATAATAGCTGTACTTTTTGTATTATTCCAGATATGCGAGGGAAGCTAGATTCAAGACCATTAAATGATGTAATGTATGAAGCAGAACGCTTAGCAAAAGCAGGTGTTAAAGAGTTATTAGTTATCTCACAAGATACTAGTGCTTATGGTGTTGATTTGAAATATCAAGCGGTTCAATGGCGTAAACAGGCCTATCAAACAAGACTATTAGATTTAGCAAAAGCTTTGGGAGAACTAGGGATTTGGGTGCGTTTTCATTATGTTTATCCATACCCACATGTTGATAAAATTATCCCATTAATGGCAGAAGGTAAAATATTACCTTACTTGGATATACCATTTCAGCATGCTAATATGCGCATATTAAAGTTAATGAAACGCCCAGCAAATAGTGTTAATACATTAAAAAGAATACAAGCCTGGCGAAGTATTGCTCCAGAGTTAACCATTAGAAGTACTTTTATTGTTGGTTTTCCTGGTGAAACAGAAGCTGAATTTAATGAGTTATTAGATTTTTTATATGAAGCGCAACTTGATCGAGTCGGTTGTTTTGCTTATTCAGATGTTGATGGCGCAGGAGCTAATCATTTAGAAGGTCACTTATCAGAAGAAGTTAAAGAAGAGCGTCTTAACCGTTTTCATCAAGTACAGGCTGAAATCAGTGCTGAAAAATTAAGGAAAAAAGTTGGCACAACACAGCAAATTATAATAGATGAAGTAAACCAAAAAGAGGGAGTCATTATTGGTCGGACAAAAGCAGATGCTCCAGAAGTTGATGGTATTGTTGCAGTTAACTTAGATCCAAAGGTAACATTATATCCAGGTATGTTTGCAAATGTAAAAATTACAGAAACAGATGATTATGATTTGGGTGGAGAGCTGATTATTTAGGAACGACATCATAAAAAGGAGTTATTATAATGAATTTAAAGAAATACGGTGTTTATGCTCCTGTATTTTATCCTTCAATTACTTTAATTATTCTTTTCACAGCGGTTGGAATAATATGGCCAAGTACAGCAAAGATGGAGTTTTCAAGCATCCAGAATTGGCTAACAACCCAAGTTGGTTGGCTTTATGTGTTGGGTATGGCAATTTTTTTGTGTATTTGTGTTTTTTTAATGGTCAGTCGTCTAGGTGATATTAAACTTGGTCAAGATCATGATCAGCCAGAGCATCGTAATATTTCTTGGTTTGCAATGCTATTTGCAGCAGGCATGGGGATTGGTCTGATGTTTTTTGCTGTGGCAGAACCTTTGCAACATTATTTAGCTCCTCCTGTAAGTCATAGTAGTGATATTGATTTGGCGAAAGAAGCAATTAATATTACTTTTTTCCATTGGGGGCTTGAAGCTTGGGGTGTCTATGCGCTTGTGGGGTTGTCGTTATCATATTTTACGTATCGCCATAATTTGCCTTTGCTACCAAGATCAACGCTTTATCCTATATTCGGTAAAAAGATCTTTGGCCCTATTGGCCATATGGTTGATATTTTTGCTATCATTGGTACGATGTTTGGTATTGCAACTTCTTTAGGGCTAGGTGCAAATCAAGTCAATGCAGGATTTACTTATTTATTTAATTTCCCCAATACCTTAAGTACGCAGACTACATTAATAGCCATTGTTACATTTCTAGCAACAATCTCAGTTGCCTTGGGATTAGATAAGGGAATTAAGATTTTAAGTAATTTAAACTTATTATTAGCTTTTCTTTTATTAGCCTTTTTATTACTGGTTGGGCAGACAACAAATTTACTACAATCATATGTTCAGAATACAGGCATGTATTTTAGTGGTATTATTAATCAAACATTTAACTTGTATGCTTATGAACACAAACAAGGTTGGTTAAGTGGTTGGACTTTATTTTATTGGGGATGGTGGATCGCTTGGTCACCTTTTGTTGGCATGTTTATTGCAAAAGTTTCTAAAGGGCGTACAATTCGTGAATTTCTTGTAGGTGTACTATTTATTCCAGTTGGTTTTACTTTTTTATGGATGACAATTTTTGGTAATACAGGTATTAGCTTAGTTATTGATCATAATGCACATGCTTTAGTAGATGCAGTCGAAAATAATGTTCCTGTTGCATTGTTTGTTTTCTTAAAATATTTTCCTTTTTCATGGCTTTCATCTATCATAGCATTGGTTTTAGTTGTTGTTTTTTTTATTACTTCAGCAGATTCAGGGTCACTTGTAATAGACATTATTGCCACGGGTAACGCAGAAAAATCAGTTGCTTGGCAAAGAGTTTGTTGGTCTTTGTTGGAAGGGTTTTTAGCAATTTCTCTTCTTTATTCGGGTGGGCTTATTGCCTTACAGACAGCAACAATAGCCAGTGCTTTTCCATTTTTAATCATTTTACTTTTTATGAGTTTTTCATTAATTAAAGCATTACGAGAAGATTACTTAAAAACATCAAGTATTCAGTCTCACCAAACAGCTATTCAATATACAAAGGCGAATGTTACCTGGCAGCAACACTTAACAGGCTTATTAAAAACACCAACCTATGATCAAGCAAGAGATTTTTTAAAAATAACAGTAAAGCCTGCAATGAAGTCGTTTTTGGAGGAATTAAAAGATCATAAAGTGAGAGGTAAGCTAAATATAGCTAAAGATACAATAAAATTAACCATTATGAAAAAGGATGGTTCAAATTTTGTTTATCGAGTTAGTATTAGTCCTTTTTTATTGCCAGGATACTTGGAAGAAAGAGAAAGAGAAAGTGAAGAAGAGAAGCGCTATTATCGAGCGGAAGTTTTTCTAGAGTATGGTGGGCAATATTACGATATTATGGGCTACTCAGAAGAGCAAGTAATTGCTGATATTGTCACACAGTATGAAAAGCATCTTTATTACCTACATGTCCATACGGTCGATGACAAACGCTTGGATTAATTATTTATCTGAAAAAACAAGACTCGTTATCTTATTCACCCAACGTAAATATAAAATAGCAGCAGAAATAAACATCATAACAATGCCTGCAACGGTTAAACCTACAAATCCCCAGCCAAGCGTAAAGCAGAAAATATAAGCTAATGGCATGCCAACAACCCAAGACATGATAATACTTAGAAGCATTGGGAAATTAACATCTAGAATACCACGAAGGCTTCCAATTTTAACTTCAATAATTGTATCTAACAATAATCTTGAACCTGTCAGTACTAAAATAATTGTTGCCAAATTTAATAAAGGTTCTGTGAAGCTATGGTCATTACCAGCGTAAAATAGGATTAGATCATGTGGAAAAAGAATAAATACTCCCATTACAATCATGGCAAAGAATAAGCCAATTAAAAGAATTGTATTACTATAACGCTTAACATTAAATAAGCTTTTAGCGCCAAAAGACTGAGCAACTAAGATAGAACTTGTTTGTGATAAAGCTAAAATAGGTACGACTAATAATAAAAAGTACTGGTTAATGACTTGCTGGATTGCTAAGGCATCACTACCTAACCAACCAATCATAATGGTTAATATTAAAAAAGCGAAGATATCATTAGCAGATTGAAGTGCAATAGGAAAACCAATCTTTAGTAATTGTTTTATTGTATCAATTTGAATTTTTATTTTATGGGTGAAGATACCAAAAGGTTTAAAGTAGCTATGGTTAAATAAGTAAGTTAGATAAGTAATAACAGAAATAACACCCCAAATCGTTGTTGAGTAAGCAAGGCCTTGAATGCCAAGTTTTGGCATACCAAGTTTACCAAAAATTAAACAAAAAGATAAAAAAGCAGTGATGATTACACCGATAAAACTCATCATTACAATTAGTCGTTTTCGATCAATAGCAATCATAAATTGCTGGAAAACAAAAATTAGCAGAAATAAAGGTGTTGCAAGTGTAAAGATATTAAAGTATTGCTGGGCAAGTAGCACACTCTCTTTAGGTTGGTTTAACAGTAATAAAAGGTGATCAATATTTAATAAAGCAATATCAATTATGATACTTAAACCAAGTGCAATGGCAATGCCATTAATAAGATATTGACCCGCAGATTTATGTTGCTTTGCACCAAAAGTTTTTGCAGTTAGGATGCCAACAGAACTTATTAGTGAAGCGCCAATCACAAAAACTAATGCTTGGATAGGTGTGATAAATGCACTTGCTGCAAGCTCATTATGCCCAAGGTGGGCAACCATTAGCATACCAATAAAGGCTGAGATCATTTGTACAAAGCGCATCATGCCAACAGATAAGCTAACTTGGAGGCTTTTTTTAATAATTTGACTTGATGGTGTTTGCATAGATTTACTTACTATAACTTGATAATCATTGAGCCTGATTGTAATTAAATCAGGCTTAAATACAAGTAGTTAATAAGGTATAAAATAAAAAACAGAAAAAAAGAAAGTAATATAAGAAATTATAAAAAAATAGAGAAGTGTTAGTCTACATAGGGAATGTATAACTAACACCACCGGTTATTGTATTGATTGGGAATGTGCTACTCTTAGTTTGAGGATCTTTATCACCCATCACATACATATACTCAACAAAGAAGTTCCAGCTATCTAGTTTGTAGCCAATACCACCGCCAAGCATACCATTCCAGCGGCTAAGTGTTGTATCTGTACTACCAGAGCCTACATTTCCTAAGTGAGCTGATAATTTTTGGTTAACATATGCGATACCAGCTTTTCCATAAACATTGATACCATATGGCATAAAGTACTTAATTGTTGCAAGAAGTGGTACAACATAAGTATCATTAACTTCTACATCAATGCCAGTTGTATCATATTTTAATAAGTCAGAACCATAGTCAAGGCCTGTTTCACCCCCGATGGTCAAATTTGGCATAATATAGTAGTCAACACCAACAAAAGCGCCAGTATAAACACCACCATCTTTTTTATCTACGCCAGTATAATCTTTAGCTGAAAGGTATCCATAACCTAGTTTACCACCAACAACTAAGTCAAGCTTATTAGATTGATGGTTGTCTGCAGTTGCAGTGCCTGCTAGTGAGATTAAACATAATGCCGCAAGAGGCTTAATATATCTTTTCATTTTACTTTCCTCAGGTTGGTTAACATGCCTTCACCACAAAGGGTAGACTACTAATTATATATTTTCCAAGGAATTTTTTAAAAATGCTAGAAAATTATTTAATATCTTATTGATATTTAAAGGTTTAATAATAAGAATATCTGAATTTATGCTTATTTTTAAAATAAAAAATAGTTTAAAACTTACAAAAAGCACATATTATTTATTTATTGTTCATATTGTTTATGCTTTTTTCCATCTAATGAGATACCCAGTCTTCTGCCTGGTTTTTTTCTTCAATCGGAAAGTATTTTGTTTCACCTGTAATAAAGAAACCAAATATTTTAGTCATTAATTCTTGCCACTTAGCATCACCAATAATTGCAATACGTTCAAAGTTTTTTCGATGTTTAATGCCTACGTTTAAATCATCCCAAGCAGCTTGTAGTTCCCAGCCGCTAAAGTTTTCAATTTCCATCATCAGACGCAGCTTACCATACTTATTAATTGCTTCTTCTAAGCTTGGAATTAAAAATTGGATATAATCTTCATGTGTTAGTTTGCCTTCAACACAAAGGTATAAGTAGCGGCCATTATCAGTAACTTGAAACATTCTCATTCCTTACTTTACTTTTTTAAAACTGTGAGTTTTAGATAGTTTAAATATAACAGGGCTTAATAATAATAGTCCAATTAAGTTAGGAATTGCCATAAGACCATTTAATGTATCCGTTAATAACCAAATAAATTCCATTTTAATAGAGGCACCAATTAAAATAGCAATCACCCAAATAAGGCGAAATGGTTTGATAGCTTTAACACCAAATAAAAACTCAACACAACGTTCACTGTAATAACTCCAACCAATAATGGTTGTAAATGCAAAGAAAATAAGACTAAAAATTACGATGAAATGGCCAATATAAGGAATTAAGTGCTCCATTGATTCTGATGTTAAAACTGCACCACTTTCACCAGTTTCCCAAACACCTGAAATAATAATAACAAGTGCGGTCATTGTGCAAATAATAATAGAATCGATAAAAGTACCAAGCATTGCAATTAAGCCTTGTCTAACTGGACTGTCCGTTTTAGCTGCAGCATGTGCAATGGCGGCAGAGCCTAGCCCTGCCTCATTTGAAAAGATACCTCTTGATACGCCCATTTGCAAAGCAAGTATAATGGTGCTACCAACAAAGCCACCCGTTGCAGCGATTGGGTTAAATGCATAGGTGAAAATTAATTTAAAGGCACTTGGCAATAAGTTAAAATTTAAGATAAGTGCAATAAGACAGCTTAAAACATAGACAATTACCATAGAAGGCACAATGGCACTTGCAACATTTGCAATACGTTTGATGCCACCTAGAATAACCAAGCCTGCTAATATCATAATAATAATACCTGTTAGAATAGGCGAAATAGCAAAGTGACCTTCTAAGACATCAGCAATTGAGTTTGACTGCACCATGTTGCCAATACCAAAACCAGCAATAGAACCAAAAAAGGCAAATAAAACAGCTAGCCAAGCAAACTTTTTCGATAAACCATTTTTAAGATAATACATCGGTCCACCAACATATCTGCCTAATTCATCAATTTCACGGTACTTTACAGCTAATACAGCTTCAGCATACTTTGTTGCCATACCAACAAAAGCTGCACACCACATCCAAAAAATAGACCCAGGACCACCAATAGCAATAGCTGTTGCAACACCGGCAATGTTCCCTGTACCAACAGTTGCTGATAATGCAGTCATCAACGCTTTAAATGGTTGAATTTCGCCGTGAGTATCAGAACTTTTCGTAAATAATAATTTAAAGGCAAGACCTAATTTTCTAACTTGCAGAAAATATAAGCCAATTGTTAAAAATAGCCCAGTACCCAATATAAGGACAATCATATAAGGTCCCCAGACTAAGCTATTCAGTGTTTCAATCCATGAATAAATCGTTTCCATAATCTGTCTAATCGTTCCTTGTAGAATAATTATTTTATCTTTAAGATTAACAGAATCTAAATGATTCGACATGCTGTTATAAGGTTTTTCAAATGATTAAAAGGATTTTATTAATTGTAAGTATTTATTTTTCTATATTAACAAGTGTTTATGCCCAAACAGAAACCATTAAGCTTTATCAAGTAACAACAAAAGGTTTAGGCCAATCAATTGGTACAGTGACATTAGAAGATGCTCAATTTGGTTTATTAATTACTCCCAGTTTAAAAGGTTTAACACCAGGAACTCACGGATTTCATATTCATCAAAACCCATCTTGTATGCCAGGTGAAAAAGATGGAAAAATTATTCCAGCACTTAAGGCAGGTGGGCACTTTGATCCAGAAAAAACTAATCAACATCTAGGCCCATATAATCCAAATGGTCACTTAGGTGATTTGCCGGTATTGGTAGTTAATGAAAATGCTACAGCAACACTACCAGTTCTAGCACCAAGGTTAACTTTAAGCGAAATACACAATCGAGCATTAATGATTCATCAAGACGGTGATAATTACTCTGATTATCCTAAAGCCTTAGGTGGGGGTGGTGCACGCGTTTCTTGTGGGATTATTAATTAAAAATAACTATCCCATCTCGAATTAAAATTTCCTCAGAGCATAACTTTTGAATGACTCTTGGATAAAGTTGATGCTCTAGGGCTTTTATTTTTGTTTCTAAAGATTCAACAGTATCACTAGGCTCAATATTAAGCTTTGCTTGATCAATGATAGCGCCAGAGTCTAATGCTTCATTAACCACATGAACCGTTGTGCCATGAGTTTTATCATTATTTTCAAGTGCTTGTTTATGTGTGTGTAAGCCTTTATATTTTGGTAATAATGACGGATGAATGTTAATAATTTTATCTTTAAAGCTATGAATAAATGTAGGTGTTAAAATGCGCATAAAGCCAGCTAAAATAATAAAATCTGGCTGATATGGGGTGATAATGTCAACTAGTGCCTGATCATAAGTTTCTCTGGAATTAAACTTTGTATGTGGTAAAAAATAAGCAGGAATCTGATGATTTTTCGCTCTAACTAAAGAGTAACTATTTTTATTAGAAATAACCGCATTAACTTCACCAGAGATATTGCCTGCATCAATTTTATCAAGAATTGCTTGAAGATTAGAACCATTACCAGAAGTAAGAACAACTAAGTTTTTTTTAGTCATGGTAAATAACTTCAGGTGTTTCTTTATCAGATGACTCAATTCGACCAATCTGCCAAGCAGTTTCACCTAAACTGTTAGCAGTTTGAATAATAGCATCTGCCTGATCTTGTGGGACACAAAGTATCATCCCCACACCACAGTTAAAGGTTTTAAGCATTTCAGATGTTTCAATATTACCCTTATCTTTTAACCATTGGAAAATCGGAGGTAAACCAAAACTAGCAAGATCAATATGAGCTTCTACATTATTTGGTAAAACACGTGGTAAGTTTTCAGTAATGCCACCACCTGTGATATGTGCAATCCCTTTAATGGTATGCTTTTGAATTAATTCTAAAACCGTTTGAACATAAATCTTAGTTGGAATTAATAAATTTTCACCTAAGGTTTTACCATCAAGTTCATCATTTAAGTTGGCATTGGCATGTTCAATCACTTTGCGGACTAAGGAGTAACCATTAGAGTGAATACCAGATGATGAAAGTGCAATTAAAGCGTCACCAGATTGGATATCATTTCCTGAGATAATTTGATCCTTTTCAACAATACCGACACAGAAACCAGCTAAATCATAATCATTATTTGCATACATGCCGGGCATTTCAGCAGTCTCACCACCAACAAGTGAACACTTAGATTGGCGACAGCCTTCAGCAATTCCTTTGATAACATTTTCAGCCATCTCAACATCTAATTTGCCAGTGGCATAGTAATCTAAGAAAAATAAAGGTTCAGCACCTGTTACAATTAAGTCATTAACACACATAGCAACTAAATCAATACCAATGTTGTCATGTTGGTTTAATTCAAGGGCTAACTTTAATTTCGTACCAACACCGTCTGTACCTGAAACTAAGACAGGGTTTTTATACTTATCTAATGGCAATTCAAATAAAGCACCAAAGCCACCAAGGCCAGTTAAAACTTCCTTTCTATGGGTTGATTTAGCACTTTGGCTAATGCGCTTAACCAATTGATTTCCAGCATCAATATTAACACCTGCTTTTTCATAGCTTAACGATTCACTCATTTTTATATCATTCATAAGTTAAATATTGGTGATGATATTGTAACGAAAAGCATAATTAAGTGCTAGGACTAAAAATCACCCCAGAGATACTGCACTAAACTAATCATTGCAACAGGTGCTGTTTCTGTACGCAAAATGCGCGGACCTAAGGTAATTGCTTGCGCATTTTTTTCAATCATTAAGTTTATTTCTTCTTTAGTTAAACCACCCTCAGGACCGATAATAATATAGATATCTTGAGGTTTTTGCTTCTGATAGCTACTTAACTTCTTATCAGCAGTTGGTGATAGAATAAATGAAAGACTATCTTTTGGTGGTTGTAAGTTTGATAAGTTTATCGCTTCATTTAACTCTGGCAAAATCACGCGATTGGATTGTTCACAGGCTGATATGATTATTTTTTGCCAATGTTGCTGTCTTTTGGCTAGTCGATCAGCGGGTAACTTTACATCAACTCGCTCTGTCATTAGTGGCGTAATGGAGCTCACACCAAGTTCTGTTGCTTTTTGAATTGCATAATCAAAGCGATCACCTTTGGATAAGGCTTGTAACAAATGGATATTAACTTTTGGCATATTAGAAACAGGCTTTGTTTCTGTAATTTCAATTTCTGTTTGTTTTTTTGAACTTGAAATAATTTTTCCATCAAACTCAAGTTCATCCACGCCATTAAATAAAATAATTGGGTGATTTTCTTTTAAGCGAAGTACATTAACCAAATAATGATTGATTTCATTTGAAATTGTAATTTTTTGATCATGCTTTCTTAGTTGATCAATATAGATTCTTGGGATTCTCATGATAGGTGTTATTTCTAAGTATTTCTTAAAAAACTAGTCTGCCTGGTTTTAATCAAGCTTTCAAGTTGTAATATGAATGCTAACTTTTAAGTCAATATATCAGTATCTAGTATAATTAATTTTATATATATCAATTTGTTTTGTAAGATCCTGTCATGTGTTTTTTTGAAATAAAAGTCTGCTTTATTTTTTAATAGAATATTATTATATTGGATCTGTAGGGTTGATTTTATAATGTAGGGGTTGATTAATGGGACATACTGTAGCTTTGTCATTCGATTTAAATAGTTTATTTAAACATCGGGAGTATATAAAGCAAGAAGATATTATTGCTGAAAATCAAAATTTTTTTAATAATTTGCCAGTTAGTCTAGATGACGATGTTATTTTGCTTAATGGCTCAAGTGATCGTAACACCGCTCAAAAAGATGCTGACAGATCTAAAGAAACAGTATTACATAAGAAAACGCCACTTGTAAAAGATGTATTAGATGAGATAAAAAAATATTATGATGATAAGAAAATATCATCAAAAGTAGAAGAACTTTTTTTGCTAGAAAATGTCATAAAAAGCAATTCAGAATCTATTAATAATTTTAAGTTAATAGTAGGTCTTAATTTTTTGCTCAGAGCACAAATGCAGAGAGCTGCGTCATATGGTCAGGACGTTACTTTTTATTTTATTACAAATACTAATTTAGATGGAGAAAGATGGTTTAAAGAATATCTGAGGAGTGATGCTAATCAGATTCCAAATAACATAACATTCAAGTTAATACAGCATGGTGAAATTTGGAATAAAGATTCTCTAGGCTTTGTTGATGAAGGAAAGGAGTTACTTGAAGTTAAAGGAACAGGACCTATAGATAAAGACTGTACAATTAGATGTCTTTATGATGAATACTCTAGAAATAAGCCATTTGAAACACTTAATGATAACGAGATTATTAAATTCATTCTTGAAGATAAAGCTTTAGAAATAAGCGATAAAGTTAAGTTTTTGAGTTATATCTTTAATCAAACAGATGACAGTATCTATACCAAACTTGTGGCTATGCATAACCCAGAGGAATTAGTAAATGAGATAGATAGTGGAGAATTTCCCCAATTGCATGAGAAGTTCTCTGATCAACTAAAAATGGATAAATCATGGGATAACTCACCTGAAAATAGTCCACTTCGAAATGCTTCATATGATAAACGTAGAACTCAAACTATTACTGGTCCTTTAGAAAGTAATAGTTCTTCATCAAGTTCATCATCGGTTGCAATAGTAAAAAAACAAGAGATGGCTAAAGTACCATTTTATGGTTCACCTCTTGGTCGCCATAGAACAATGACTGCTAAAGATAATTCTAAATAATGGATTCACAGCACCAATTTCATTATAATATTTAACGCCTTTAGGCATTCTTTAATTTGATTAAGATATCCCTTATCTTAATTCTATAATTTCTTATATTGGTAGTGGGTGATTCCCGGTGTTACGGTAAATTTTGTGATTAATGCAATTTATCCAGTGGCAAGTATTTTAAAAAATATTTGATAGAAAATTATAAACAATAATAGTTATAGTTATGTTTTAATTGGCTAACCTTTACGTTATGATAAAAAACTAGTTATTATAACAGCTTATATCACTGGATGATGCAAGGAGCATGACATAAGTGTGGCTACTAAGACTAGCAAGAGCTAAGCGCATACTGTTAACGTATCGAATTACAATGGCACTTTGTGCAGGTATTTCATTTTATTGTTATGAATTTTTTCTAAGAATATTAACTGGTGCTTATCAAGATCAAATTGTTAGTTTTTTTGATATTAAAAGTCATATTGGTTTTTCATTTTTAATTTCAAGTTATAATTTAACCTATTTGCTAATGCAAATTCCTGCGGGCATGCTATTAGATAAATATGGCTCTAGAAAATGCCTAATTACGGCAACACTTGCTTGTGGTTTTGGTAGTGCTTTGTTTGTATCAGGTGATTATAATATTGCACTACTTGGACGACTATTGGTTGGCGCGGGATCATCATTTGCGTTTGTCGGTGTGTTAAAGCTGGCACGAGAAAGTTTACCTAGACGTCATTTTGGTCTTTTTGCAAGTGTTGTTATTTCTTTAGGTACTTTGGCAGCAGCATTTAGTCAACAAATTAGCGTGTTATTAAGTAATTATCATTTTTTATGGCAAGAAATTTTTATTTATTCAGGAGCTGTTGCTATTCCATTGTCATTATTTTTCTTTGCAGTGATTCCTAAAAATGATTTGAACAAAAAGTTGCTTCCTGACTTTTCAGAGATTAACTTAGCCATTATACGCTTATCAAAGAATAAGCTACTTTGGTTAAATGCAGTTTGGGCAGGGTTAATTTATATTCCAACAGTTGTTATTACATCGCAGTATGGTGTTTATTTTTTTAGTGAAATTTATAATGCGACGAAGTATCAAGCAACACAGTTAATTACAGTTTTATTGTTAGGATGGGTATTGTTTTCACCGTTGGTTGTCTTTTTTTCAACTACCACAAAGAGAATTGATCAATTTGTTATGTTTCTATCTATTATGATGATGGTTAATTTGGCTTTTTTCGCTTTTTTCCCAGCATTTATGCTTAATCACTTATTTATTTATATTTTTATATTTGGTATTTTTTCGTCTGTGCAAGTTTTAGTTTGGCAGTATTTTAATCGAATTTGTGAACCTAGTATGTCAGGCATTGGGATTGCAATTACGAATATGATTATTACGTTAGTCACTGAGGTTGGCCAGTTAACGAGTGGCTTTGCTTTAGATTTTTCAACTTATATGCGTTATGTTAACCATCATGGTATTTTTAAATATGATACGCAGTTTATTTTAGTTTTATTTATCGTATTTGTTGTGCTTGGGGTTGGGATATTTAAAATGTTTAGAAGGCAGATGACTTAAAAGTAATTTTTATTTTAAGTCTAGATGAATTGCTAATGAAACTTGGACGTGCTGCATAATATCATTGATAAGTTTTCCAATTGGCTTTTGAATTTTGATTCTTTTTTTTGAAATTGTTCTTATTTGGTGGCATTGAGCCTTTGAATGTTTTGGTAATCCAGAGTCTTCCATTTTCAATAAAACCTCAAAAGGGTAAACCTTTTTGGTATTGGATGTAATGGGAATAACAGTTAACGTTGATGACATTTTGTTATTTGCATTATTACTGACGATTAAAACTGGACGAGATTTTTTAGTTTCATCTCCAATTGTAGGGTCTAAGTTAGCATAATAAATCTCACCACGTTTCATCATTTTCAATCCCGTCAGATGCTGTAGCATCGAATGTATGATCAATTTCTTCATTTGCCTCTAAGTAACAGGATTCTAATTGCATTTGTTGTAATAAATACAGTGCTTTCTTAATAACTTCAGAGCGGCTTTTATAATGATGTTCAGTTTGGTAGCTTTCAATGAAGTCACACTGCTGTTGAGGCAAAGATATTGAAAACTTTTGTACGTTCATGGCAATATCCTCATTTGTTAATAGAAAATGTAATACTTTATTTCTTACTACAAGTATGACCAAAAGTAATAAAAAAAGCAATACTAAACTATACAGCTCTAAAAGCAATATTTTATTTCTTAGCGCTTTTGGCTTACAATAAATGCAACTTTAATTAACTCAAGTAGAGAGTCAAATGCAAATATGTGGTTTTGAGATTGGTAATGATAAACCAATTTTTTTAATAGCAGGCCCTTGCGTAGTTGAAAGCGAGGCACTTGCGCTTGATACAGCAGCGTACTTAAAAGAAGTTACAAGTAAATTAGGTATTAATTTTATTTATAAATCATCTTATGATAAAGCCAATCGCTCATCGATTAGTAGTTTTCGTGGATTAGGCGTTGAAGAAGGTTTACGTATATTAGAAAAAGTTAAAAAAGAAATACAAGTGCCTGTCATAACAGATGTGCATGAAGATTCACCTTTAGAAGAAGTTGCTGATGTGGTTGATGTGATTCAAACGCCTGCATTTTTATGCCGACAAACGAACTTTATTTTAAAAGCATGTAGTTTAGGTATTCCGGTTAATGTGAAAAAAGGACAGTTTTTATCACCTTGGGATATGAAAAATGTTTTAGAAAAAGCAAAATCTTCAGGTAATGAGAATATTATGTTATGTGAAAGAGGTGCATCTTTTGGATATAATAATCTAGTATCTGATATGCGCTCATTAGCAGTGATGGCTGAAACAGGAGCACCCGTTGTTTTTGATGCAACTCACTCGGTACAACTACCAGGAGGACAAGGTACGAGCTCAGGTGGACAGAGAGAGTTTGTGCCAGTTTTAGCAAAAGCCGCAACAGCTGTTGGTATTGCAGGCCTTTTTATGGAAACACATCCAGACCCATCTAAAGCACTATCTGATGGGCCAAATGCTTGGCCAATGTACGAAATAGAGGCATTATTAACAAAGCTACAACAAATTGATAAAGTTGTAAAATAGCTTAATTTTAAAAATAATTTTTATCTAGAATTTATAGAAATAGGAGAGTTTAACATGGCAACAATTCAAAAGATTATTGCTCGAGAGATACTTGATTCAAGAGGTAACCCAACTGTTGAAGCTGATGTTATATTAAGTGATGGCACAATGGGTAGAGCAGCAGTACCATCAGGCGCATCAACTGGTATTAGAGAAGCATTAGAGTTAAGAGATAAAGATCCTAATCGTTATTTAGGTAAAGGTGTATTAACAGCGGTTAAGCATATTGATGAAGAAATTACATTAAAGTTGCTTGATCAACCAATTGATGATCAAAAACAGCTTGATCAGATTATGTTAGCCCTAGATGGTACTGAGAATAAGTCAAGATTAGGTGCAAATGCAATCTTAGCAGTTTCAATGGCAATCGCACGTGCAAGAGCAAATCATCAAGGTGTAGAGTTATTTCAAAGCCTAAATAATTCAACAGGTACTTATCAAATGCCAGTGCCAATGATGAATGTCTTAAATGGTGGCGCACATGCGGATAATAATGTTGATATGCAGGAGTTTATGATTATTCCTACAGGATTTAATCGTTTTTCTGAAGCATTAAGAGCAGGGGATGAGATTTTTCATGTATTAAAGAAAGTCTTAGTTAATGAAGGTTATTCTGTTGCTGGTGTTGGTGATGAAGGTGGTTATGCACCAGATCTACCATCAAATGAAGTCGCGCTTGAAATGATTATGAAAGCAATTGATCAAGCAGGTTATCAAGCAGGTGAGAATGTCTTTATTGGCCTTGATTTAGCAAGTAGTGAGTTTTATAAAGATGGCAAATATCATTTAGCATCAGAAGATCGTATTTTATCATCAGAAGAATTTGTTAGTTATTTAGCATCTTGGGTTGATAAATATCCGATTATTACCATTGAAGACGGTATGGCTGAAGATGATTGGGATGGTTGGAAATTACTGACTAATCGCTTAGGTAATAAAGTTCAATTAGTGGGCGATGATTTATTTGTAACGAATACAAAAATTTTAGAAGAGGGTATTCAGAAAGGAATTGCTAATTCAATTTTAATCAAATTAAATCAGATAGGTTCTGTTACAGAGACTTTGGAAGCGATTAAAATGGCACAGGATAATGGTTATACTGCTGTTATTTCACACCGTTCAGGTGAAACATCAGATACAACAATTGCTGATTTGGCAGTTGCAACGAATGCAGGACAAATTAAAACTGGATCACTTTGTCGCTCTGATCGCGTATCAAAATATAATCAACTATTAAGAATTGAGCAATTATTAGGTGATCGAGTAGTTTATCCAGGCTTAAGTGCATTTTTAGCACTTAAAAAAGAGCAAGCGTAAACTGCTTTAAACTCAAGGAGGAGTACTAATATTAATGAAAATACCATCCATTAATCGCTATTTATTGTTTGGTTTATTTTTAGTGGTTTGTTTATTTTCACTTCAGTATGAGTTTTGGTATAGTGAGTCTGGTTATACTAAGTTAAAGTATTTAGAAAAACAAAACGATCAGCTAGAGAAGGTTAATAATCAAGACTTACTTAGAAATCAACTGCTTGAAGATGAAATAGAAGGTCTAAAGCAGGATGATGATGTTGTAGAAGGGCTAGCCAGAAAAAATCTAGGTTTGATCAAGAAAGGCGAGACTTATTATCAATTTGTACCAGCTAACTTACCAAAAGAAAAACCTAATGATAATGAAAACTTGAGATAAATTATGTGGTGTATAATTCCCGCTGCTGGTATTGGTAGTCGAATGGGTTTTTCCAAGCCAAAGCAGTATTTAGAATTAAATAATGGGCAAGCTATTATTGAAAAAACAATTGATGCTGTTTTAAGTGCAGAAACGATCAGTGGTGTAGTTGTTGCTCTTAATCAGCAAGATACTGAGTTTGAAAAACTATCTTTTGATTCTAAAAAACCAGTTTTAACATGTATTGGCGGTGATAGCCGTCAGATGAGTGTTTATAATGGCTTATGTTTTTTAAAAGATAAAGTAGGACAAGATGATTTTGTTTGTGTTCATGATGCAGCAAGACCTTTAGTTGATCCTCAAGATATTGATGCTTTAAATCAAAGAGCAAGTAGCTTAGTAGATGCTGATGGTATTATTTTAGTGGCTGAAGTGGCTGATACTATTAAACAAGTTATGGATAATCAGATTATTAAAACAGTAGATCGTTCTCATCTTTATCGAGCATTAACACCACAAACTATGCGCTATCAAGTATTATTTGAATCTTTAGAGTATGCACAAAAGCATAACCTACCGATTACAGATGAAGCTTCAGCCCTTGAAACTTGCAATCATAAAGTAGAAGTCTTGGTTGGTTCTCCAAAGAATATAAAAATTACCTATCCAAGTGATTTGGAATTAATAAAGTCGTACTTAATAAAAAATAATAGATAAAGGGAATCGCAGAATGCCTAAAATGATTGTATTAAATGAAGATCAAGAAGAAGCTTTAATAGAGCTTCTTAATAGCTTTATTTCTGACTTTAATTATTATACACAAGAATGCCCACCGAGCCATGTAGTTAATATTTTTAACAAAGAAAGGGAAAAACAGGTAGAAGATATTATTTATCTTTGTCAGCATATTTATCAGGGTGAGCAAGAAAGTTATATTGAGGAAGTAAAGTATGGAAGCCTTAAAGCGTATTATAATCAGGAAAATCCCATGATAATTGTTGAAGAAAATGGTTTTAAAAGTAATGGATTGCTGTCGAACTTTAAGCATTGTAATCAGATGATTGAAGATAATTATGTTGCTCGTAATATCAGCGATGTTAAGCTTGCTATCATAAAATTAAATGATGACATTACGACGAAAAATTTAACGCCAGAGTCTATGCTTTCAAAAGGTAATGATAATAGAATATCAGGAACTACCATCAACTCACCTACCTTATTATTTGACCATGGAAATAAAGTACAAACATACACGATTGGAACGCCTAGGCTAAGCAATCAAACCCCATACTGACTACGGTAATCTAAAAGTGCTTGGTTATGCTCTTTGAAGTTATCGTGTGATTGTGAAAAGTTAATAATATCATCAAAATTAATAATACTAACAACAGGCACTTGATAGATTGCTTTTACTTCATCGACTGCTGATAGTTGTTTATTTTTGCCAATTTCTTGTCGATTTAGTGCAAGTAAAATACCACAAGGTTTAGCGTTAATAGGATTAAGTAGCTCCATACTTTCATTAATTGCAGTACCGGCAGTAATGAGGTCATCAACAATGACAACACGTTGATTTTCTAAATTAGCACCAACAAGTTGACCGCCTTCACCATGATCTTTCTTCTCTTTACGGTTAAAAGCAAAGCCAACATTACGATTATATTTTGAAGCTAAGACCGTACTAATGGCAGCAACAAGAGGAATACCTTTATAAGCAGGACCAAATAAGACATCAAATTCGATATCAGCTTCTAATAAGCACTGGGCGTAGCAGTCAGCAACTTTGAATAATGCATCACCATCATTAAAAAGCCCTGCATTAAAAAAATAAGGACTGAGACGCCCTGATTTTAGAGTAAACTCACCAAACTTTAGTACATTTTTTTGAAGACAAATATCAATAAAATTTTCTTGGTAAGGCTTCATGAATAATCCTTTGATTTTTATTTATGACTTACGGCGCGCTTTCACACCTTCAGCCAGTTGTTCTAACATTTCTAATGTCATATCCCAAGAGACACAGGCATCAGTAATACTTTTGCCATAAACTAATGGCTTATCATGAATTGACTGATTACCCTCTAACAGGTGACTTTCAATCATAACGCCAAAGATTTTATGAGCGGTTTCTTCATGAGTTAAATGATCACAAATTGACTGTATGACTTTTGGTTGATTACGGTAGTCTTTACTACTATTACCATGGCTACAATCAATCATAAGGCGAGGTTGAAGATTTAGTTTTTCTAGTTTTTTTGAAGAATTAATAATAGTTTGTGCATCATAATTAGGGCCACCTTTACCACCACGTAAAATAACATGAGTATCTTCATTGCCACGTGTTTGAAAGATCGCTGTATTACCTTCTTTAGAAACAGATAAGAAATGATGTGGAGATTGGGCTGCATGGATTGCATCAATGGCAATATTAATATTACCATCTGTTGCATTTTTAAAGCCAATTGGTGAAGATAAGCCTGAGACTAATTGTCGGTGAATCTGACTTTCAGTCGTCCTTGCACCAATCGCTCCCCAAGAAACTAAATCACCAATATATTGAGGGCTAATTACATCTAAAAACTCAGTGCCACAAGGCAAACCTTTATCAGATAGTTCAAGTAGTAGTTGTCGAGCTAAGCGTAAGCCTTTGTTAATATTAAAGCTATTATTTAAATCTGGGTCATTAATAAATCCCTTCCAACCAATGGTTGTCCTCGGCTTTTCAAAGTAAGTACGCATAATAATAACAAGCTCATCATTAAAACGATTAGATTGTTTTAGTAGTTTTTCGCCATACTCTAGAGCAGCATCTAAATCATGAACTGAGCAGGGTCCAACAACAACAACTAAGCGATCATCATCGCCATATAAACAGTTATGAACTTGCTGTCTAGTTAAATAGATTGTTTGAGATGCACGATCGGTGATGGGAAATTCTTCAAGGATTACAAGCGATGGGATCAGCGCTCGTTTGCCGGTAATACGGACATCATCAGTAGTGTACATCATAACGTTTAAGTTCCTAATTAAATTATTCTTATTTTTGTTAAGCATAGGAACAAAGACTATCAGCAATTGGGTAAATCGTAAACTATAAAAAGAGAGATTCGCTAGAATACTTTCTTTTGAACTTTAAACTTTGGTTTGATCTGATCAAGTAGTATTTTATTTTCAAAATCGATACGAAGTAGAATGCCAAGTGCATAGCACATAATTAACAAACTGCTGCCACCATAACTGATTAATGGGAGTGTAAGCCCTTTTGTGGGTAGCATACCAGTATTAACGCCAATATTGACAACAACCTGAAAAGCAATCCAAAAGATAACACCATAAGTAACATAAGACTCAAACTCCCGATTTAGTTTTTTGGCTGTTTGCGCAATACGAATACCACAGGCAATAATCATGCTATAAAAGCTTAAAAGTAACAGTACACCAAAAACACCAAACTCTTCAGCAATAATTGAGACAACAAAGTCAGTATGTGCTTCTGGTAGGTAAAATAGCTTTTGAACACTATTGCCAAGTCCAAGGCCAAACCAGCCCCCTCGACCGAATGCAATGAGTGCTTGCGTTAATTGATAACCTGATCCATATTGGTTTTCCCATGGGTGTAAAAAACCAGTTACTCGTTCTAGGCGATAGGGGGCACTTAAAACCAAAATAGAAGCTAATATTGCACCAATAAGTGTTAGCACAATAAACCATCTAAGTCTTATGCCGCCCATAAACATAATGCCAAAGATAATGGTAAATAAGACAACGGACGCACCAAAGTCAGGTTCAAGTAAAAGAAAAAATGCTAAAAGAGCAAGTAGGATTAGGGGTTTAACAACTCCCCAAAGCGCTTCTCTAGCATAGTCACCATGGCGAACAATATAACTAGAAAAATACATAATGCCGCATAGTTTAACGACTTCTGAGACTTGAATGTTAGTAAACCCAAGTGGAATCCAGCGTCTTGAGCCATTAACAACATGACCAATGCCAGGGATAAGAACAGCGACTAGCAGGATAAGGGAGATAATAATCCATATGCCGCCAAGCTTTTCATAGTTGTCCGTTGGAATTAACATAGCAATACCGATTGCAATAAGCCCTAAAATAATATAAATACCTTGACGAATAGAAAAATAATAAGGGTTATTATAGTCATACTGTGCTTCAACCAAGGAGGCTGAAGTTACCATTACCCAGCCAAAGGCAAGTAGTATGAGTATACAAAAAATAAGCGTTAAATTAAGGCTAATAGGTGACTTAATGTGTTCAATTTTTTTAAAACGCTTTTGATTTATCAGACCAAAGCAAGATTTAATCCATTTAATCATTATACTTCCATATGTTGCTTAAGCTTTGCTACGAGCTTCTTAAAGTATTGCCCTCTTTTTAGGTAGTTGTCAAACTGATCAAAGCTAGCACAGGCAGGAGAAAATAATACAATATCATGTGGCTTTGCGATTTTTATAATGTTTGGCAGGAGTTTATCTAAATATTCTTCTGTATAAATATGCGGATGTGCGATTTGTTGTTTGATTTGCTTACGATCTCTACCAAATAGAAAAATAGCTTTGGCATGTTGATCAATTTGAGGTTGTAAAAGCGTAAAATCGCTATTTTTGCTATCACCACCTAAAATCAATAAACAGTTTTGATTTGTATTATTGTGACAAAGACCAGCAATTGCTGCTTGAGTTGCGCCTGGGTTGGTTCCTTTAGAGTCATCAATCCATATGATATCATTTATTGTTGTAACAATTTCACATCGACTAGGTAGTGGCTTAAAGTTTATTAAGGATTTTGTAATAGAATTGATAATATATTGTTGTGTAATATGTTTTTTTGATTTTTCTGGATTAATAAATAAATTGACAGCCATTAATGATAAAATAAGATTAAACCAGTTATGCTTACCCTTTAATGGTATTTCGTTCATTGAAATAATAGGTGTATTTTTATAAGTTAAATAACCATTAAAAATTGAAAAAGGTTTGCTTGTTTCTAACTGGTTAATTGATAGTGACTTAAGATTTTCATGTCTGATGAATGATGTAACTTCATCATTGCAAATAAAGCATTTTGAATGTGGAGCAAGTTGTAATTTAGTTTGTTGGTATGCCTTAAAGCTATCATAACGATCAAGATGATCTTCACTAATATTTGTTAAAATACCAATATCAGCTGAAAATTTCTCTAGAAGTTCTAACTGAAAGCTTGAAATTTCAATAACAAAAACATCAACATTTTCTTCAAAAATATCAAATACACCAATACCAATATTACCACCTTTAGCTGCTTTTACTTCTAAAGCATTTAAGAGATCAGTTACCAATGTGGTAACAGTGCTTTTACCATTTGATCCGGTAATTGCAATAATTGGCTTATCAGTTAAGCTAGAAAAAAGCTCAATATCACAAATAATAGGGCAGCTTAAGGCTTGTAGTGGTTGAAAACGAGGTGCTCGTAGGTCAAATCCAGGTGAAGCGATAACAAGATCAAAGTGATTTGTGTCTATTATGTGTTTTAGTTGTTCTTTGTTAGGAGTTTTTCCTTTTGGTGAAGTGCTTTCATCATAGATGATTAATTGTAACTGATAGTTTTTTTTAAGAAATTTGATAGTTGAGATGGCGCTAATACCTAAACCGAGTATTAAGATCTTTTTAATGTGTTTATTTTGATAATAGAGATTACGTTTATTCATAAGATTTAATAATCGCTAATTAAATTTTTAAAGATGCCAAGCCAATTAATACGCATAGTATAGTGACAATCCAAAAGCGAACAGTAACTTTTGTTTCACTTAATCCTAATTGTTCAAAGTGATGGTGGATTGGTGCCATTTTGAAAATTCTTTTTTTTCTAAGTTTATAAGAGCCAACTTGTAGGATAACGGATACAGTCTCAACAACAAAAATAAAGCCCATAATAAATAGCACTAACTCTTGTCGGACAATAATAGCAGCCACACCAAGAGCAGCGCCTAATGCAAGTGCGCCAACATCCCCCATAAACACATCAGCAGGGTGGGTGTTAAACCATAAAAATCCTAAGCTTGCACCGAAAATAGCGCATAAGAAAATAGCAATCTCTTCTGTATGTGGAATGTATTCTAGATGAAGATAATAAGCAAATGTTGCGTTGCCCGTTGCATAGGCAAAAACAGCTAACCCTAGTGCAACTAAGCCAATTGGTACAATGGCAAGCCCATCTAGTCCATCAGTTAAATTAACGGCATTAGAGCTGCCAACAGTGACAAAGTAGCTTAAAATAATAAAACTAAAAGCGCCCAGAGGGATTACAAGAGACTGTGTATAAGGAATAGCAAGAGATAGATCCATATACTGATTAAAATGAAAGAAAAGCACAATGCCGACAAGAAGGCCAAGCAGTGACTGTAATAAATATTTCCAGCGTGATTTAAGGCCTTTTGAGTGATTTAAAACAAGTTTAAGAAAGTCATCTAAAAAGCCAATCATACCAAAGAGAACTAGTGTAAATATTAAAACCCAAATATAAAAATTACTTAATTTTGCCCATAGAAGTGATGCAATGAGAATAGATGCAATAATTAACACACCACCCATTGTTGGTGTGCCTTGTTTTGTAAGATGTGTTTGTGGGCCTTCTTGGCGAATAACTTGACCAACTTGTAAGCGCTTTAACCAGCTAATCATCGGTTTGCCTAATACAAGTGAGATAATTAAAGCGGTTGCAGCTGCTAAAATGCAGCGTAAACTAACATTATTAAATATATAAAATGGATGATAAAAATTCGTTAAAAAATTAGTTAGCCATAAGAGCATCGACTCTTCCTTGCTATTTGGACTATTAGTTGTTTAAGATAGTCACATTGTAGCGAAAAATAAAACAAAGAGAAAGCAAGAGTGGAATGGATTAGTACAGTTATTGATTTTGTTTTGCATTTAAATGTTCATTTAGTAGAAATGGTAGAGTATTTTGGTCTTTGGGTTTATGCGATTTTATTTACAGTTGTTTTTTTAGAAACAGGGATTGTATTAGCGCCGTTTTTACCAGGCGACTCCTTATTATTTGCAGCAGGCTCTATTTCTTCATTTACAGAGATTAATGTACATTTACTAGTAATGCTATTAATTTCAGCTGCTTTTTTTGGTGATATGTGTAATTACTGGATAGGGCATTATTTTGGTGCGTTTTTAGTTCGTAAGAAAATCGTTAAGCAAAAGTACATCGATAAAACGCATGAGTTTTTTGAGCGTCATGGTGGGAAGACAATTATTATTGCCCGATTTGTGCCTATTATACGCACGTTCGCACCTTTTGTTGCAGGGATGAGTGATATGTCTTATCGCCGCTTTATGAGCTTTAATATCGTAGGTGCTGTTTTATGGGTTGCATTGGTCACCTATGCTGGTTATTTCTTTGGCAATATGCCAATTATTAAAGATAATTTCACCATTGTGATTTTTGTAATTATCCTATTATCAATTTCACCTGCTATTTTTGAATTTATTCGTCATCGGTATTTGGTTAAGGGTAAGAAATCTTAATGCCTGTATTTAACTATTTATCATCATAATTGTGATTGATTTGAATATTCGTCATAACGATCAATGGTAGAGACGTCGATTTATCGCGTCTCGGTTTTAAGTCTATGGTTAATTAAAATTAATAGTTGTATGATTTTTTGATAAGTCGCTTATATTGATAATTATTTTTTGATTTGTAATATTTTGTTTCTGTATAAGAATATGTTTTATTTGGTTATAAGTGAGATAGCTTGTTATTTCTATATTAGAATTTTGGTTTTTTTCTTAAAGGTGTAATTTTTGTTTAGATAGGTGATAGGTATTACTATAGGTATATGGTTAGGTATATCTTAGATGAAATAACTTATTGTTATTTGAATAGAAATGTATTTAAATTTTTATTTGAGACACTGTAAATCGATACTTCTTAATAAGGTATGCTTCAGCATATTATAATACCGAGGCCTAAGGCAATCTTTGCAAAGCTTATAATATCTTAAAATACCGAGACGCGATAAATCGACGTCTCTACCATGGAGTGGTTTTAGCTAAATTTTGAGTCGTAAGTATTTCATTAAAAATAAATAGATCTGAAAGTTTCTTAGTTGCTTATCCAAACCAGTGCCCGGTCATGCTTTTACCTGACATTTCAAAGCCAGCAAGTAAAGTTTCTTTTAAAAATGGATTTTCAGGTGTTTGTTCTTGTGGTAATGGAGCTATTTTAGATTCATTTTCCTGGCGTTTACTTAACTCAAAACCATAGATTGTAACAACAGCTTCAGTGCTAGTAGGGCGATGATCGCTGTTTCCTGCCTTAAGTACTTTTGGTTTTTCTCTTTTTATAGACATGGAAAGTTGATCATGGTTTTTAATAAAGGGGTTGATAGAAAACGCACTTATATCAAATACGCCAATGCTTGGTTCTTTGTTCCTATTTGCCTTTCTTTTAATATTGCCATCTTTGTGCTCAAGATAAGTAAGCTCATCTGGAGCTAGGAGTTTAATACCATATTCTGCAAATGGAGATTTACCGTTGGATAAAGGGTCATTTTGTTTTATCCATCCTTGAACCTTTTGTTTAATATCATCTATTAATTTTTCATTATTATAAGAATTAATAGCATCGGCATCATCAAAACTATCAAAACTATCAAAACGATAATTACTATCACCGCCTATGACAAAAATATCAGTATCTAAAAGATGACTAAATAGTGCTTTAATCTCTTCTTCTCGAGTTTTAGAGTTATGTGAGTCTAAGTGAAAGCCAGCAATGCCAAAAGTAATGGTCTTTCCGTCTTTACCCGTTGCTTCTAATACAGCATAGCATCCACCTTTATTTGCAATACCATACGTATTTCTATGATTTTCAATACCAGACTCTTTTACTTTGAAGCAAGGTAAATATTTTCTCTTAACGGCAATACTCAAATTTGTATATGCTGGGTCTTTCCCTAATAAATAACCTGCAGCCTCTCTTATATTCTTTTTAGTGAAAACAGGATAAGAAATAGTATCAAGGCATACATATTTTTCATTTTCATTTTTATTTTTTATGTCTTTATTTATCTTGTCAACAAGCGCTTCACCAAAAGGTTTTCCATCATTAGTATTTCTTATTTCTTGACCAGCTATACTAATGAATGTCGGTTGATCATCAAAGCTCTTGTCACTAATACTTTTTGCTATTGTTTCTAGTGTGTCTTGATCTGGTGCTTCATTTGCGTTGTTAAAAGTAATTGACTGAATGCGGATTTCTGCTTTAGACATGCTATCTTCGCTTACTAGCTTTTTTTCTTCATAATCAGTTAAAGCCTCTTTTTTTGCTGGACTATTACTATCACCACTCATTTTGCAACCCCCATTACTTTAAGTAGAAATAACTATAATTAATTATTACATAAAATGTGCTATAAAAGTTGAAAATATGATTACAAAAAAAACAAGAGAAATAATTTATAAAACAAAAGGATATAACTTATTTTTTGCTTTTATGTTTCAATAATAATTAAAATTTAAAATGATATTTATGATTTATTATGTTTTTTCGTTTACTTGCTGTTAACTTTTTAGTCTTTTGTAGGTGTTTTCATAAGCGAAGCAAAAGTATGAGAAGCACCATAAATGGGGGTAGGATTTGAGATTGGTTGTATTTTTGATTCTAAGTTTGTTTCTAGTTCTAAGCAGCAAATAACAGTTTTATGATCACTTACTTGTTCTCCCTTGTCATTTACTAATGCAACAGCACATGGTGGATTTGTTATTTTTAGTGTTGGAGTTTCACTTTCTTCTTTATTTTTAATTCCAACATTATCTAAAGCACCGATATCAACTTGAAAGCCTCGACTTTCTTTTTGATTAACATGATTACCACTTTCAGTCATTTTGGTGTAACTAAAGTCATTTAGTGGTTCAAAATGAAAGTTATACTTAGTGCTTGCATGAGTTGTACCTTGTGATAGAGGATCTTTTTTTAATAGCTCAGTAGATAGATCATTTTTATTTATTTTATCAGTAATAGGAAGGCGTTCATTTAAGTCGCCTGATAAAATGACGCCATCAAACGCATTTTCAGGAAAGTGAGTCATTATATCATCAAGTTTTTCTTGTCTTTTTGTTATATCATGGGAATCTAAGTGAGCACAAATAACGCCAATCTTTTTATTACCAATAGTTAGCCCCGCAAGCAGTCCTCCCTTATTAAGAGACGTCTCTTCTTCAGAAAACTCAATTTTTAGCTTATTCGCTAATTCATGTCTAATAGCAATGGTTAGTCGCATATATGAAAATTCAAATGGTTTAGTCATGACAAGCTTTTCATTAGAATGAATATCTTGATAAGCATTATCAGATTCATTTAGTTGGCTAATAAGGCTAGTTGCCATATTACTTGATGACTCTTGTTCTGTAATAACAATAATATCTGGTTTATTGTAGCCATCTGGAAACTCACCAATTAATTGATTAACTGCACATAATGGTTGTGATTTATTTCCATTGTTGGATGTAATTACTAGAATCTTCACTGTTATAGAAGTCCCTTTCTATTGTCACTAAAAGTAAAATGTTATTATTGATTATCACATAAAAAAACTGAGAAAAAAGTGAAGTCATAAAGATAAAATATTTCTAATAAAAACATTATAAAACAAATGTTTGATTTTGAATTATTAGTTTTGTGTTTCAATCTCAAGCTAAAAGCACGTATAATCAGTTTGAATAAATGACATAAACGGACTTTAAAACGTGAAACATGCTAAAAAATATAGCTTAATTATAATTATAACTTTGTTAGTTATGATTGTAGTTGGTGTTTTTATTCAACTAAATCACCAAAAGACACAGTATGATATTAATCCAAATAAAGTAAGCATATTGAGCCAGGAAGCACAAGCTTTAGTTAATGAGAAAAAAATAAAAACCAACCTTACTCAAGAAGTACCTTTTAGTCAGGCTGAGTTCTATTTTAAATCATCAGATTTTGACTTGGCATACCAACAACTATTAACTCATGCAATGAGTGGTAACCCGGTTGCGCAATTAGAAGTTGGGTTTTTAACAGAATATGGCTTAGGCGTTAAGAAAAATGAAAAAGATGCAGCGCTTTGGTATTACTTAGCGATTAGAAACAACCAATATAATCAGCAGGCACGCTTTAGAGGAATGATTTATTACTTTGGCTTAGATAATCAAACAATCAATTATAAAAAAGCCTCTATTTGGTTTAGAATGGCAGCGGGGTTAAGTTATGATCAGTACTAATCTATCTTGGAAAGATGTTATTGGTGAGGAAAAGCAGAAGGTCTACTTTAAAAAAGCCCTTAATCATAGTTTAAATGAGCGTAAAGAGGGTAAAGTTATTTATCCGAAGGTTGACGATGTATTTAATGCATTTGAGTTGACAGAATTTGATAATCTAAAAGTCGTTATTTTAGGGCAAGACCCTTACCATGGTCCAAATCAAGCACATGGCTTAGCTTTTTCAGTCAATAAAGGTATACGAAAACCACCATCATTATTAAATATTTTTAAAGAACTTAATCAAGATATTGGCATGGAAATACCAGAAAATGGAGATTTGTCATCTTGGGCAAAGCAAGGAGTTTTTCTTTTAAACACAGTATTAACCGTTGAGCATAAAAAAGCGCACTCACACGCAAATTATGGTTGGGAAACATTTACTGATCAAGTAATTAAAATGATTAGTGATCATCATGAGCGTATTGTTTTTATGCTATGGGGAGCGCCTGCGCAAAGAAAAAAGGAATTAATTAATCAATCTAAACATTGCATATTAACATCTCCTCATCCATCACCATTATCAGCTCATCGTGGTTTTTTAGGCTGTAAACATTTTTCACAATGTAATGACTATTTGAAGAAACACCATATTGATCCGATTAATTGGCAACTTTCAATCTAGTGTTTTTAAAAGGTTATTGCTGTTACTTAGCTTGTATTTTTTAGTCTGATTGATTATAAGACTTAATAGATTGAGTATACTTTTTATGCATAAAAAAATGATAAGGACTTTAAGCTTGTGGAATTAGTAATTTTTATATTGGTATTAATGGCAGCTTTTCTTTTTTCTTCATGGTTTATATGGCCAAGATATACACTTTGGTGGCTTTTACAATATCAGCACTCTCAAGAATATAAGCCCAATTTTCACCATGTTAGTTATTTAACGGTGACTGAAAATCAAGTGATTTTATCATCACATGTTAGTTTATTTATAGCGGTATTAATAAAGCCAATCACGCAGGGTAAAGTAACAATTGCCTTTGACAAGCTACCAAAGTTAGGACGCTGGATTCAAAAGTTATTGGATAAATGCCAGATTAAACTTATTACAACTGGACAAATCTCAACATGGGATCAGCAAGGCGCATTAATTATTCAAGATAAGGTATATGATGCAATAAAATCAATTAATTTACCGGTTATTCCACTAAGGGTTTGTGGAAGTCAGCATGTACGCTATGCAAAAGAGCGTAATGTAAGGCGTTGGTTGCAGTTAAGTTTTTTTGAACCACTAAATCGCCAACTAACAAAAAAAGAAAGATATGAATTACTAGAAACTTACGATATTTATGCTTGGGAACATTATATTGCGTTAATGCCAACGCTACCAGAGCTTTGGATTAACCAAATGAAAGCACGCGGTCGCAACTTAGTGATTGCTGACTCAACAGGTGTTGAACTTTCTGGAGATAAGATGCTAGTTGCAGGTCTAACCATGGCAAAATATATCGAACCTCACTTAAGAGAGCAGGATAGAATTGGTATTTGTTTGCCACCAAGCGTTGGTTGTTCATTGGCTATGATGACAGTATTGCTACATGGTAAGACAATGGTTAACTTAAATTATACCTCATCAAAAAAAGCATTAATCTCTGCAATAAAACAGTCTGGAATAAAGACAATTATTACCTCAGGTAAGTTTCTAGATCAGATTAAAAAGAAAGGATTTTTACTTGAGTTAGAGGAGATTTTTAGTCAGTGCCGTATTGTCTTATTGGAGGATATTAAACAACAAATTGATAAACTATCTTTATTAAAAAATTTACTTCGTGTGAAGCTGAGCTCTTCTGAGCAATTAATTAGGCGATTTGTTCATCCAGTATCAGTAGATCATACAGCAGTGATATTATTTAGTAGTGGTAGTGAGGGCCTACCAAAAGGCATAGAGCTAACACAGAAAAATATTATTGGTAATATCAAACAAGCTATGGTGATTTTAGATCCTAAAAGTCGTGACTCTGTTGTTAGTATTTTGCCAACATTTCATGCATTTGGGCTGACAGCTACAACGCTTTTACCTTTGTTAGAAGGCATTTTATTGGTCTGTCATCCTGACCCAACAGATGGTGAAACAGTAGCAAAACTAATTGAAAAATATAAGCTTAGTATGATTTGTGGTACTTCTACATTTTTTAGGATGTATGCAAGAAATAGACAAATAAAACCTGAACAATTCAAATCATTGCGATTGGTTATTGCTGGTGCTGAAAAACTACAAGCAGAAGTTAGAAAAATGTTTGAGTCTCGTTTTAATAAAGAAATTTTTGAAGGCTATGGTACAACTGAGCTTTCTCCAGTTGCTTCTTGTGTCGATATCTCAGAGCGGAAAAATATTGTAGGATCAGTTGGAAAAAGTGTACCTGGTGGACGCTTTATGATTATTGATCCAGAGACCAAAAATGAACTACCGCAGGGTGACTCTGGCATGATTACCTTAGGTGGTGTTAACGTAATGAAAGGCTATTTAAATAGTCCAGAGAAGACAGATCAAGTTATTTTTTTACGAGATAGAATTCGTTGGTATATGACTGGTGATAAAGGTTACTTAGATGAACAAGGAAACTTATTCATTGTCGATCGATACTCTAGGTTTGCAAAAATTGCAGGCGAAATGGTCTCTTTAATGGCAGTTGAAGATCAGATGAAAAAATTATTTGATTACAATGAAGACTATGAATTTCTAGCGATTGCAACACCAGACTTAAAAAAAGGCGAAAAAGTTACTTTATTGTATAATTTTGATATGCGACCAGAAGTAATTAAATCAAAAGTAGATAAATCAGATATTAGTAGCTTATTAAAGCCAAAGCACTATTTTAAAGTTGAAGAGATGCCAAAATTAGGCTCAGGTAAGAGTGACTACGGTAGAGGAAAAGAGCTAGTTAATGAGTTATTAAATCAGTCAGGTGCTAAGTAAATGATAATCTTGACTTTTATTGTTTTATCAATGCTTCTTGCAATTATTGGGAGTTATCGTTATCGACGGCTGTTATACATATTTAAACCGCTAACAATGGTTTTAATTATCTTAGCTGTTTTTTTATCTAATCCAGTATGGAATTTGTTTACTTACTTAATCATCTTTGGGCTTGCATTTTCACTTGTGGGTGATGTTTTTTTAATGCTTCCTCGAGATCGCTTTATTCAAGGGTTAGTTGCATTTTTGGTTGCACATGTTTTATATATTTTGGCATTTTCATTAAAGTTTACTGACTTTCATTTTTGGTTGTTAGTACCTTTATGTATTTATGGTGCAGTTATATTTACTTATTTATATTCAGCATTAGAAGACTTTAAATTGCCAGTACTCATTTATGTTTGCATCATTTTAACGATGATTTGGTTTGCTTGTGCCTGGTATTTAGATAAAGGTCCATTAACGATTGTTATTGGTGTTTTATTATTTGGTTTATCAGACTCAATTTTAGCGATTGATCGTTTTAAAGTTTCATTTAAATTAGCTCAGGGACTTATCTTATCAACTTACTTTATTGCGCAGTATTTAATAGCGGGCTCATTAACTTAAATCTTTTAATATGCGAATTAACTTAGCCATTGCTTGTCCCCTGTGACTAATTTTGTTTTTTACCTTAGGCTCAAGCTCTGCAGCAGATAATTGATGTTTAGGATCAAAGAAAATAGGGTCATAACCAAAGCCACCATCACCTTGGGGTTCTTTTAAAATATGACCATGCCAGCGACCTTGGCAAATAATAGGGTCTGGGTCTTGTTTGAATTTCACTAAAACAAGGCTGCAATGGAAATGAGCACTGCGATTATTTTCTTCAACACCTTCAAGTTCATTTAAAACTCGTTGAATACCACCAGTTGCATCACCGTGATGGCTACCATATCTAGCAGAGAAAATGCCTGGAGCGCCATTTAATACATCAATAACTAAGCCAGAATCATCAGCTAATACAGGTAAGTCTGTATGCTCTGATAGATGGTGTGCTTTTAATAAAGCATTTTCTATAAAAGTTAACCCAGTTTCTTCAGCATCTGCTACATTAAATTCACTTTGTGATAAAAGCGTTATATCAAATTGGCTTAATATTTGATTCATTTCACAAATTTTCCCTGCATTAGAGGAAGCAAATACGATTTTTTTCATTTTTAAAGGGCCTTTAGTATTTTGTAATGATTTTAAGCGTTATACATTAGGTAATTGTGACAGAAATATCAAGTGCTTAAACCACTAGAATTGTGATGCTAAAAACGATAGCATGAATGAAAGTATGATTAATTAATAAGCGCTAGTGATGCCTTACCCTAAAATTGAAAATGTCCAACAAATTGCTGAAAGTAAATTATTTAAGGTTGAATCAGTTGATTTAACTTTTTCTAATGGTGTAAAGCGCACTTATGAGCGTTTGTCACCACATTATCACCGCTCAGTGATGATTGTGCCTATGTTAGATAGAGAAACAGTCCTACTAGTTAAAGAATATAGTGTTGGCGTTGAAGATTATACGATTAGTTTTCCAAAAGGTTTAGTTGAGAAAGATGAAAGTTTATATGAGGGTGCTAATCGTGAATTAATGGAAGAAGTGGGTAAGGGCGCTAAGCAGTTTGAGTTTTTAACTTCAATGATGTTATCACCAAATTATATGCGTCATAACATTGATATTGTAATTGCATCTGAGTTATATGAGCAAAGTTTAGAAGGAGATGAACCAGAAGCTTTAGAAGTTATCCCATGGCGTTTAGTTGATATTGATGCATTGCTAGCACAAAAAAACCTTGTTGAAGCAAGGAGTATCGCCGTTGCTTTAATCGTATGGAAGCGTTGGCTAGAAAATAAAAATTAATATAAATTACGAGGATTCACCTGGCAACTTTGGCATGTTATGCATAAACTATAAATATATAATTTCATAAAAATAATAGATTACGGCTAACAAAGGTATATTGTTTTGGTAAGAAAAGTTGCATTTGCGATATTTTTAACGTTGTGTGGCGCAATGGTTAAAAAATATATTATGCTAACAATAAGAGTTATATTAATACTAGTTATTACTGTATTTGTTTTGCTTTTGTTGACCTCAGCTTTTTTTGTGGTGCTTAATTATATGAAATTTTCACCACTAAATAACATCATAGCCAAAGAAGTTAGTCAGGTAATAGGCAAAGAAGTAAGCTTTAAAGGAGTTTATGTATCTTATTCTTTTACCGATGGTGTATCTATCAATGTTGATGATTTAAGCCTAAGTAATAAGGTACTAGAAAAAGATTCAGATAACTTACCAATTTTGAATATTCATCATGCAATGATTAGCTTTAATGTATCATCTTTATTTGAAGAGTTTAAGTTAAATCAGGTTGTTGTTAACCAGGCTATTGTAAACTATGACGCTAATAGTCCTTGGTTTGAGGATAAGCAAGTAGAAAAACAAAAAACATTGGAAAGTCAGAAAATAAAGCAAGCCACAAGTGAGAAAGTTAGTTATGAGTCTCAAGTTGACTCATTTGATTGGCTTCGATTTATTCCAGCTATTATTGTTACAAAAAGTCAAATTAACTATATAAATCAAAACAATAAGCATTATAAAGTTGATATTATTAGTCAAGAAATAAATGATGACATAGGCATAAAAGAAGGTTTTTCCAGAAAAATCATGGGTGAGGTGGTTATCAATGGCATTCAAGTTGATAACCATGGCGTGATTAAAAGTAATAATTTAAGTCAAAATTTTGATGTGAAAATGTTATTACAAGATCATATGCATAATAAAATTAGTTTAATGGGCCAGTTTGTAGTTGACAAGGATAATGGATTATCCATCACTTTAAATACGGCGGCATCATTGATTGAATTGAATCAGTGGCATAAGGTCTTACCGTTAGAGTTAAAACAAATACAACCGTTAACAAAGCTCAATTTAGAAGGAAATTTTGAGTATAAGTCAAGTCGGCTTTTTAAAGCAGACCTTGATCTAAATGCAGTATATAATGCAATGAACTACATACTTGAAGCAAATGCTCAGTCACAGAAGGACACAATTTTATTTCCACTATCATTTATATTTAAAGTACATGATGATAAAAACAATTTAGCTATCAATGCTGGCGGTGTTATTAATGAGCCATTTAGTCCTAAATGGCTTGATATTAAATTAGATATTAAAGCAAAGGATTTAGCAGTTTTTGATCAAAATAATTCATTTCCAGTTAATAACCTAAATTTAAATGCAAAAGTTAATGGTGATAATAACCGTATCATATTAAATAAAGCTAACTTAAAGTTATCTTATAAGGAAAAACCATTATTTTTTATATTGGATTATCAGCTTACAAAAGATAATCTTTCATACCCAATGAACTTTAATTTAAGTGGACGTTACAACAATCAGCCAATTTTAAAAGCAAAAGCTAATATTAAACCAGTGCTTAACGAAGGAGCTTACATCTTAGATTATGATATAACTTTGGCAAGTGAATATGTAAATAAAAAGGTGACTGAAAAAGTAGCAAAACCAGATCATTTGCAGTTAAAAGGGATGATGAAAAATCCAAAATCAGATACGAATTGGTTTGACCTTTCTATATTGGGATATATTGATCAGCTGTCACATTATGCCCCGTTATTAAAAATGAACCTGCCTGAACTTGAACATGTTGATTTTGAATTAAATATTAGTTCATCTAAAGATAAGCTGAATTTTTATATAAATAAAGCGATTGCTAATTATTTAGAAGATACCATTAAGCTAAAAGGGCATGGGAGTTATGATATATTAAATGATGATAAGCTAATTCAAGGAGGGCTCTTCTTATCAAATAATAAAGACTATGCAGATTTTACATTCAAAGGATTTTGGAATGATGAGCAAGGCATAAAGTCAGACCTTCTTATACACCTTAATGAACTAAAAACATATCAGCAGTTATTTTCGTGGTCTTTAATAGATATGAAAGATGTTAACTTAAAAACTACACAGTCATTGTATCCAAGTCGCATTGTTATTGATGACTTTAATTATTTATCAGGTACTGAGGGTACGATGATTGATTTAGCGCTACAAGGGGATTATCACTTTCTAAGTCAAGATTTTAACTTAGCAGTTAATCAATTAAATTTTAATGGTTTAGCTTTAAAATCACATATGACTGGTAAATTAGAAGATGATACTTTTTATTATCAAGGAGATATAGACATCAACTCAGCAGATTTGAAAGGCGCAAACCAGTTACTTTATGAATGGTTTGATATATATCTACCTGAATTGCAAAATGTCAAATTAATAGGTAGTTACCATGGGGAAAATAAGAATGTTAAGTCAAATCTAACAGTTAGCTCTAGTGCCTTTGATTTAAAAGGTGATGCTAGGCTTTCATCTAAGCAGAATAAGTATCATTTAAGCGCTAAAATCGATAGTCAACTTATTGATTTATTTAAAATATACACTGCAAATGAAAATGCAAAAAAATCATTGAAGATACAGCAAGATGAGTCAAATAAAAACAATGCTAAAAAAGAACAGCAAATAGAAGATATATCTAAAGCAGCTCAAGCAGAATCTAAAGAAAGGAAAGAAATTCCAGAGTGGATGAAGGTAGGTATTTATAATTTAGTTAATCAATACCAAAGCCAAATTAATGTTGATATTAAAACTTTGATACTATCACCAAATGACATAGTTAAGAATGTTAACTTGGATATAAAAACAGATCCAAAGGACTCATACCTAAAACTAAATGCAGAGAGTGTTTTATCAGGAAGTGTTAATATTGATGCGAACTTAAGGCCGTTAGCGACACCAGTAGGTGCTTATCAACTACAAATAGGTGGCTATCTTGGGGTATTAGAACTAGACCAAAAAACAACAGAGTTATTTAAGAAGCTACCAATAGAAAAAGGCCAATTTATGGCTCAAATTGAGTCTGACTCACAAGGTGTTAATACATATGACTTAATTTCTGACTTAAAAGGTAAATTAAAACTAGCAGCTCAGTCAGTAGTGATTAAATTATTTGAAAATAATACAACATCGGTTTTTGGGCGGTTTTTATTATTATTATCAGGTGATAGTTGGAGTAAGTCAGTAAATATTACTTGTGCTTATGGTCATATGGAAATAGATAAAGGAATAGTTAACTTAAAAGACTCCTTAATTAATAGTAAAGGTGCTGTTGTAACAGCGACAGGCGATATTAACCTAATGAATCAATCAGTTGATATTGTTTTAACACCAAAGGCTAAATTTGTAAATTTAGCAACATTTGCAGTTCCATTCGTTTTACAGGGTTCTTTTGATAAATTATATTTTTATCCAGATACTCAAGGGACTCTAGTTAAGACAGGTACGACAGCAGCTTTACTTGCAACAGGCGTTGGTGCTGTTGCCTGGGCTGCAACAGAAGCAACAACAGGCACCTACCGAGCAGCAAAGGATTATTGTAAAGGTGTGATGGATAAATTTTAATTCTTTTTTGATTTCATTAGGAACAAATAGACTTTGTCAAAGCACCAGTTATAAATATAAGCATAAATTAGATAAAAAATGACAAAAGCAATATCAATAATAAAAGCTTGCCATAAAGACATATGTAACCAAATGGCTACTAATGGCACTGTAACGATTAAAAGCCCACCTTCGAAGAGTAAAGCATGAATAACGCGCGTTATTGCTTTGCGATTAAACCGATCTTTGCCTAATCTTGCTTCGATACGATCAAACCAAATGTTATAGAAAAAATTCCATATCATTGCGATTAATGAAATTGTAAGTCCTAGAGCACCAACAGTTAAGATATTTTTATTTAAAACTACCGCTGCAAAAGGTGCAAAGACAAGAATTCCCAAAAACTCAAACAAAAACATATGGATAATTCTAGTCTTATAAGAAATTTGTAAGTTTAAATTTGCCAATTTTATTATTCTTTTTAATTAATTCTGGAGTATTATAAATTTATAAAATAAGAAAATAAAGTGAAAAAGTATGTTATAAGACTATATTAAGAAAATAAAGGAGTTGCTAAACCTCTGGCTGATTCATTAAAACAACCCATACTTTTTCATAGGTGCCTTTTTGTTTTGCATAAGTATTTAAGCAGTATTGTGAATCTTCATAGTCTGAGTAGTGATTTGAGCAGCGAGCCAAAAAGACAGTATAAGCTTTATTGCCAGCATAATCAGGATCAGTTGATATTTTAGTTTTCCAGTTTAGTGTGCCTGAGCCTGAGGTTGTATTTTTATGATCCCACTCAAATACTAAGCTGTAATCTTTACCTTCAATTTTTTTACCATTATCAATTAAAGAATTAACGGTAAATTTCATTGATTTCTTCTGATTAGCACATAGCCACCAGTTATTATCTTGCCAATAGGTAACAATTTCTGCAGATTCATTGGGATAGATAATATTTTTATTTTCACCAAAGCCTTGCCAATATGGTCCAGAGCCTGAGATACAAGTTTTATCACTTGCTTCAAATGATATGGGAGCATCAGTTTTATTCAAAATATATAAATAATACAATGCATTAGCAGATGCAGTTACTGGCATGAAAATACTTATTAAACTTAGTATTAATACGAAAAAACGTAAGTGCATAATCTCTGCCCCTTTATTAATAAATTATCCATAACTTGATTATTATAACACTACAGGTATTAAATTATTAGCTTGACTTACCTATATAAAAATTCTGAATGATACTGTACAAATACACCACTAGGTGGTATATTTATTGTGTGGAAAATATTAAATTTTAAACATGATGTTAAAAATATACATGCTACAAGCATTTTATAAATGGGCAAAGAAAGAAAAAATAGAAGATGAAGTGCTTGTTAATGCTGCAATTGAAGTAACAAGTGGCTTGCATGATGGTGATTTGGGGTCAGGTTGTTTTAAAAAACGTATTGCAGCGAAGGGTAAAGGTAAGCGTGGTGGGGCTAGAACGATATTATCTTATAAAGTTGGTGATAGAGTTATTTATATTTACGCTTATGCTAAAAATGAGAAAGCAACGTTAACATCTCAAGAACAAAAAGCACTTAAAGCTTATTCTAAAGATGTGTTGATGAAGCTAAATGAAAAAGACATTGATTTATTAATATCTAAGAGAGAGTTAAAAGAGGTTAGATTATGAAAGATAAGTCATTATTAGAGGTTATTCATGGTTCAGTTAAGAGTATGCATGAGTTAGGTATTGTTGATGGCCAGACAATGCACCAATTTGATGAGTCATGCCTAACAAAAATAGAAAAACTATCTCCAGAAGAAATTAAGGCGATGAGATTAAAAAACAAAGTTAGCCAAGCAGTTTTTGCTAAATTACTTAATGCAAGTAGCTCAACTGTGCAAAAATGGGAGACGGGTGAAAAAAAACCAACAGGAATTTCATTAAAGCTTTTAAACTTAGTTAAGTATAAAGGGATTGGTATTTTGTATTTATAGGCTCCGAGATACGATAAATCGACACTAATAAAAAAATTAAATCATATTTAATTAAAACCTAATTAATGAGACGCGATGAATCGGCGTCTCTACCATGGAGCGGCTTTAGGGTTATTATATTTTATCTCAAATAGTTATTTTATAACTTCCTTTCCACCCATATAAGTGCGTAAAACTTCTGGAATAATAATAGAGCCATCAGCTTGTTGGTAGTTTTCTAAAACCGCAACAAGCGTTCTGCCAACAGCAAGTCCTGAGCCATTAAGCGTATGGACAAGTTCTGGTTTTTTAGCATTTTTCGACTTATAGCGTGCTTGCATACGTCGAGCCTGAAAATCACCCATCCAGCTACAAGAAGAGATTTCTCGATAGGTGTTTTGAGATGGTACCCAAACTTCTAAGTCATAAGTCTTTGAAGCAGAAAAACCCATATCACCTGTACATAAAGTAATAACACGATAAGGTAATTCTAATTTTTGTAAAATGGCTTCAGCGTGATTGGTTAGTTTTTCGAGTGTGTTAAGGCCATCTTCAGGCTTTGTAATATGCACAAGCTCAACTTTTTCAAACTGATGTTGGCGAATCATGCCACGGGTATCTTTACCATAAGAACCTGCCTCACTTCGAAAGCAGGGGGTGTGGGCAACAAACTGTAATGGCAAATCAGAGTCATTTAGAATTTCATTGCGCACAAGATTTGTCACGGGAACTTCAGCTGTTGGAATAAGTCTGTAGGGGAAATCACCTTTTAATGCAAATAAATCTTCTGCAAACTTAGGTAATTGGCCCGTTCCATATAAGCTTTCATCATTTACCATATAAGGTACATAGATTTCACTATAACCGTGCTCATTAATATGCGTATTAATCATAAATTGGGTTAAAGCGCGATGTAGTTGAGCAATGTCATTTTTTAAGACAACAAAACGGCTACCTGTAATTTTGGCTGCAGCTTTAAAGTCAGCACCAGATAGTTTCTCTGCTAAATCAACATGATCTTTTACTTCAAAGTCAAAACTTTTAGGCTCTCCCCAATGACGGATGACTTCATTATCATCTTCATCTTTACCGACAGGGACGCTAGTATGTGCAATATTTGGCATGCCTGACAGCATTGACTGAATTGAGTTTTGCAAGCTTTCTAGATCAGATTCATTGGTTTTAAGCTTTTGATTAATAGTTTCAACTTCTTGTTTAATGCCATTAATATCGCCACCTTGCGCTTTGATTTTACCAATTTCTTTTGATTTATTATTGCGCTCTGATTGTAGATGCTGTGTTTGGCTCTGAAGTTCTTTTCTTTGGCTTTCTAACAGGTTAAATTGATTGATATCTAGTTGATAGCCACGTGCTTTTAGTTGATTAGCAATCTCTTCTGTTTGATTTCTTAATAATTTAATATCTAGCATAAGTTAGTCCATTTAATCTGTATCATCTTTTGTTTGTGCAATATCACTTTGTTCAAATAAAACTCGGCCATTCATTTCATTTGGAATAGGCAGCCCCATTATATTTAAGATAGTTGGTGCAATATCAGATAGCTTTCCATCAGAAATGATAGGTTTATACTGATGGGTATAGCTTACTAATAGGGCAGGGACGGGGGATGTTGTATGTGCAGTATGTGCGACTTTCGTCTTAGGGTTTACCATTAAATCAGCATTACCGTGATCAGCTGTGATAATCATCTCACTGTCTGTATTTTTAATTGCTTGATCAATTTTACCAATGCATTGATCGAGTGCTTCACAAGCTTTAATTGCAGCCTCCATTTTACCGGTATGGCCAACCATATCAGCATTGGCAAAGTTACATATGATGACATCATATTTACCTGACTGAATGGCCTCTACCAGCTTGTCAGTCACTTCAAAAGCGCTCATTTCAGGTTGTAAATCATAAGTTGCAACCTGAGGAGAAGGCACTAGAACTCTATCTTCTTTTGGAAATATAGTCTCAACGCCACCGTTAAAGAAGAAAGTAACATGTGCATACTTTTCAGTTTCTGCAATTCTAAGTTGGGTTAAGCCATTATCAGCTAAATATTCACCTAAGCTATTTTTTATCTGCGTTGGTGGGTAGGCAATATCACTATCAATATCATCTGCATACTGCGTCAGAGTTGTTAAGCGAATGCTAGGGAATGTTTTACGTTGAAAACCATCAAACTTAGGATCAGTTAGTGCATAAGATAATTCTCTAGCACGATCAGATCTAAAGTTCATAAAAATAACGGCATCGTCACTTTCAATTTTTATTGGATGGCCATCTGCATTAATTGCAGTTGGTTCAACAAATTCATCTGTTTCGCCACGTACATAAGCAGCTTCTAAGGCTTCTTTTGATGAAGCATATTGGTGTGGGGCTTTAGCAAGTGTTAATAAATCGTAAGCTTGTTCAACACGATCCCAACGCTTATCTCGGTCCATTGCGTAATAACGACCACAAATTGAAGCAACATGGCCTGCTTGCAGTTCATTAAAAAGTGCGTCTGCTTTTTCGAGTGAATCAAGTGCACTTTTAGGCGGTGTATCTCTACCATCTAAAAACGCATGTAAATAGATTTTTTGGGCGCCTTTGCGATAAGCTAGTCGAATTGCTTCAAATATATGCTTCTCATGGCTATGAACGCCGCCAGGTGAAAGCAAACCTAAGATATGTACGGATTTATCATTTGTGACTGCTTGGTCAATGGCATGACTTAAAACAGCATTATCAGTAAACGCTTTAGAGTCTATATCACGATTGATTTTTGCGAGCTCTTGATAAACAGTGCGCCCAGCACCAATATTAACATGACCAACTTCGGAGTTGCCCATTTGTCCTTTAGGTAAGCCGACAACTTCTCCAGAAGCATCTAGTAAAGTATGCGTATTATTAGTCCAAAGTCTATCCCAGTTTGGGGTGCTGGCTTGATTTATCGCATTATCTTGATCATCTTCGCGATAACCCCAGCCATCTAAGATCATTAGTAGAATTGATTTCTTTTTGCTCACAATAAACTCCTAAATAAATTTACTGGATATAAAGTGTTTTTAAATTATTAGCATAAGATGATATTTTAAAAGCTTGTATATCAAAACGCCAGTATTACTTCTTGATACTTGAAAATTAAATAAATATAAGGTTTTAGCAATTTAATATTTTGCCTTGATTTTTAAGATCATCTCCCCTAACGTAGGTATACTTATTGATATAGGCACATAGGTAATAATAATGACAAAATCAACACAATACAAATCTAAAAAACCTAACAGCCAAGGGTTCATAGACTATACAGACACAGAAAATAATGTTTGGCAGACACTAATTGAGCGTCAATTAGAAATTGTTAAAACAAGAGCCTGTTCTGAATATATAAAAGGTTTAGATATCGTTGATTTTCCTTTAAATAAAATACCTCAAATTCCAGATTTGAACAAGCGCTTAAAAGCTAATGGTGGTTGGCAAGTTGAAGCGGTGCCAGCACTCATTAATTTTGATCGATTTTTTGGTTTGTTGGGTAGTCGTAAGTTTCCTTGTGCAACATTTATTCGTACGCCTGATGAGCTTGAGTACCTGCAAGAACCTGATATTTTTCATGAGCTATTTGGTCACTGCCCAATGCTGACGGATCCAGTTTATGCAGATGTGATTCATAATTATGGTAAACTAGGCATTGGTGCTAAGCCTTATGTGCAAAAATTATTAGCACGTTTTTACTGGTTTACAGCAGAATTTGGTTTGATACAACAACCAGATGATAAGCTTAAGTGCTATGGTGGCGGAATCTTATCTTCAATTGGTGAAACATTATACGCAGTTGAAGATATTGCCCCTAAGCGTAAAGCGTTTGATCCTTTAGAAATTTTAAGAACGCCTTATCGTATAGATATTATGCAGCCTATTTATTTTGTCATTGAATCATTTGAGCAGTTATACTCAGTGATGAATGAAAGTATTTTAGATTTAATTGAAGAAGCTCAAGAGTTAGGAGACTATCCGCCTGAGTATCCACCAGTATCATCAGAAGCCAATGATAAGTTAACTAACATGCCGATGTGCTAATTATATAATATTTTAAAAAGGAATAATGATGACCAACGTTCTATTGGAAAAAAAATGTCAAGTTTGTGAAGGTGGCGATGTATTACCACTAACATCAGAAGAAATACAAAAATACTTGCGTTTAACGCCAGAATGGCAAGTAATTGATGAGATAAAAATACAACGAACTTTTCAATTTAAAGGCTTTTATAAAACAATGGCTTTTGTTAATGCTATTGCTTGGATTGCGAATAAAGAAGGGCATCATCCAGATATGGAAGTAAGCTTTAATCGTTGCGTGGTTAATTTTACAACTCATGCGGTTAATGGTTTAACAGATAATGATTTTATTTGTGCAGCGAAAGTTGACCAGTTACTAAAAGAGTAGTTACGTCATGATGGATTATTATTTTTTATACCTACACGGTTATCAAAGTACACCAACAACGTTAAAAGGTTTAAAGTTACAGACTTGGCTTAGAGAAAATTATCCAGAATCAAGAATTGATGCGCCTTTATTACCAGATCATGATGCGTTAGGTACATTTCAAAAAGTATCAGAAACTTTAGATTTAGTTCAAAGTAATAGAAAAGTAATTATTGGTACGTCTTTAGGTGGTCTAATGGCGCATCTTTTAAAGCAGAATAGGGCGGATATTACCGATGTAATTTTAATTAATCCTGCTATTTCATTTGAAGATGTGATTAAAGATTTAGGTTTTATAGAGGGGGATGCTGATAATAGTGCGATTAGTCAAACTGATGTTGATGTGATTCGTTCAATTATGCCAGAGAAAATTAAACAACAAGAAGATTATTTGCTGCTACTTCAAGAAGATGATGATATTTGTTTATTTCAACATGCCCTTGATGCATTTCCTCATGCACAAGTTGACCTACAAGTAGGTCAAGGGCACCAATATCAAAATATCGAAGTTGCTTTTGATGTGATGAGGAAGTTTTTATCTAGAAGCTAAATTAAGAACACAAACATTGGAGTTTTTTTTAGCTTGATAACAGGCTGCGTCAGCTTGTTTGATAATGTCAGCTTTTGTTTCATGATTTGTAGAAATCTCAGTAATGCCAACAGATAAGGCAATAGATATTTGATGACCCTCAAAGTCAATTTTTAAGTTTTTAACGCTATCAATTAATTTATTTGAAATTTTAAGTGCATCCTCCTGATCTGTATTGCTTAGTAATACAGCAAATTCATCGCCACCAATACGAGCAATAATGTCAGTTTTTCTAAAAAGTTGCTTAAAAAGATCAGTAATTGCTTTTAACACAAGATCTCCAGCAAAATGTCCATAAGTGTCATTGACTTGTTTAAAGTGATTCAAATCCATAAATAATATGGAATATTTTGTTTGATTTTGCTTCGTATCTAAAAGTGCTTTTTCTACAGAAGTTTCAAAGAAATTTTTTCGATAAAGACCAGTTAAATCATCATGTTCAGAGAGGTACTTTAGTTCTTTATTAAGCATTTTTAATTTCTCAAGTACGGTAATGGAATGAATGGTCTTTTTACTTAAATTTGTCACAAGCATTACAAATATGCCACCACCTAAAAATATAACACTAACAAGCTTAGTCATATTGGTATAATCAATTTGCGACATAATAATGATAAATAAGGCATAGCCTATAATAAAAATAAAGACTAAGAAAAATAAAATAAACCATTGAAATTTTCTAACAGCTTGCTTAGTAACAAGATAGAAAATATTTGTTTGGCCAATAATTAGACTAATTAGGCCAATAAGTACGAACGCATTATAAAGTACGTTTGTTTGTAGCATTTCATTAAAGTCAGGTTATTTGCTTTCTTTTTAGTTTAGATGAAGAATTTATGAATTTAAAAAGATGTTATATTTAATCACGTTTCAATATCGCCAAAAACGCTTCTTGTGGTACTTCAACATTACCAACTTGCTTCATGCGCTTTTTACCACGCTTTTGTTTTTCTAGTAGTTTTTTCTTTCGAGAAACATCACCACCATAGCACTTTGCCGTTACGTTTTTACGTAGAGCTTTAACGTTGGTTCTAGCAATGATTGTTGAACCAATGGCAGCTTGAATAGCAACTTCAAACATTTGCCTTGGAATAAGCTCTTTTAGTCGCTCAACTAGCTCTCGGCCTTTAGAGGCTGATTGGTCTTTATGGACAATCACAGCCAATGCATCAACTTTTTCGCTATTAATTAAAATATCAAGTCTCACCATATTGGCAGCTTCATAACGATTTAGTTCATAATCTAAAGAAGCAAAACCACGGCTGACTGATTTTAAGCGATCAAAGAAATCTAAAACAACTTCAACCATCGGGATATCATAAGTTAATGATACTTGACGGCCAACGTACTGCATATTAACTTGAATGCCGCGTTTTTCAATGCAAAGTTTAATGACATTACCCACATGGTCTTGTGGTACTAAAATACTTGCTCTAACAATAGGTTCACGTATTTCTAAGATTGCAGCAGGATCTGGTAGTTTCGCGGGGTTATCAACTAGGATGGTTTGATTATCTTTTGTATCAACTTCATAAACAACCGTAGGTGCTGATGTGATTAAATCAATATCATATTCACGTTCTAAGCGTTCTTGAATAATTTCCATATGAAGCATACCCAAAAAGCCAATACGAAAACCAAAACCTAAAGCTTGAGAAGTTTCAGGTTCATAAAATAAAGAAGCATCATTAAGACTTAGTTTTTCTAGTGCTTCACGAAAATTCTCATACTCATCAGTTGAGATAGGGAACATGCCCGCATAAACTTGGGGTTTGATCTGTTTAAAGCCTGGTAAAGCTTCTTTGGCAGGAGTGCGTGTATGCGTTAGCGTATCACCAACTGGTGCACCATGAATATTTTTAATGCCAGCGACAACAAAGCCTACTTCACCAGCGGATAGGCCTTCTTTTTTGACCATTTTAGGCGTAAAAATACCAATTTGATCAACTTGATGGCTAAGACCTGTCGACATGACGGTAATTTTTTCATTTATTTTTAAAGTACCATGCTTGATACGTACGAGTGAGACAACACCTAAATAATTATCAAACCAAGAGTCAATGATTAAAGCTTGAAGTGGAGCTTCGGGGTTTCCTTCAGGGGGTGGAACGTCATTAACGATGACTTCTAATACATCGGTAACACCGATACCACTTTTTGCACTACAGCGAACGGCATCAGTTGCATCAATGCCAATAATATCTTCAATTTCTTCACTAACACGATCAGGTTCAGCCGCTGGAAGGTCAATTTTATTAAGTACAGGAATGACTTCTAAATCTTGTTCGATGGCAGTATAACAGTTAGCAACCGTTTGCGCCTCAACACCTTGTGCTGCATCAACAACAAGTAAAGCCCCTTCACAGGCAGCTAAGGAACGAGAAACTTCATAGGTAAAATCAACATGCCCAGGGGTATCAATAAAATTTAGCTGGTAGGTCTGACCGTTCTGCGCTGTATAGTTTAGGGTAACACTTTGCGCTTTAATGGTGATGCCTCGCTCGCGTTCAATATCCATTGAATCAAGTACTTGTGCTTGCATTTCACGCTCACTCAAGCCTTCACAAGTTTGAATAAAGCGATCAGCCAAAGTCGACTTGCCATGATCAATATGAGCAATAATTGAGAAGTTTCGAATATGTTTCATAAATAGGCTTATTTAAAATTTAATCTTTTATTAGTCTAAATGAATTATGCAGAAATTTTATCAGAAATAAAGTAAATAAAGTCTAATCCTCAACTAAAACAGTATCTTTTTGACGTAATTGATTACAAAGATCAACAAGTTTTGGGTGAGTAAACCAATAAAAGAATATTAGAGAAGTAATAAAGACTAGTGGGTAAAACACTTCGCTTGATATTGTTCCATGGCCTTTATATTCCGTAGGGCCAAAGGCAAGTAAGAAGGTAACAACCCAAAGAAAGATAAGCATAGGTAGTGACGTGCTTAGGATGTCTTTCATTGAATAGGAGTTATTTCTTCCTAGATTCATAATAATAAAGATACCAAGTAATAAGCTCATAAATAGCGATAATTTAACCATGTCAGTATAGCCAACAAAAACTAACAACATGGTGAGTATGAAAAATAATACTGGAGCAACAATATGAGCAAATGGTACTTTAAATGGCCTTTTTCTATTTGGTTCACTGCGTCGTAGGGCAATTAAAGAAATTGGTGCGGCCATATAACCAATCACATGAAATGCAGTAACTAAAATCATTAACGCTGCCCAACTATGAAATAACATGAGTAGGCAAGATGCTAAAAAGAAATTAAAAAACATTGCACGTCTAGAAAAGTAGTATTTAGGATCTAACTTTGCGAAGTATTTTGGCATTTGACCTTCAGAAGACATAGAGTATAACATGCGAGAGGTGCCACCAAGGTAAGCAATACCAGTGCCAGATGGTGAGATAACTGCATCAGCATATAAGATCATGACCATAATATTTAAGCCAAGTGGAATCATTAACTGTACAAAAGGAGAGTTAAAGCTTAGGTTAGCCCAGCCTTTTCCAATGACATCTTGCGGGTTTACTGCGCCTATAAATGAGGTTTGTAGCAGTAAATAAATACCTAAGCAAACAAAGATTGATAGAAACATTGCTAATGGTAAGTTTTTTTCAGGCTTTTTAATTTCACTTGCAAATGATAGTGCAATTTGAAAGCCATTAAATGCATAGATCATACCACCAGCGACAATGGCAGCAAAAACAGACTGAGTGCCATAGGGGATCCATGTATCTTGATAAGCAGTAAAATTATCAGCATGAAAGGCACTGCCGATTAAGACAATCGCAGTAAATAATGGCACAAAAAATTTAATTACGGTCATAGAATTATTAACATAGGCAAAAAAGCGAATGCCAAAAAAGTTAATAAATAAATATAGTAACATTAGAATAAAAGCTGCAAACAAACCTTCTGGCGTTAAAGAGCCATTAATCATCCAGTTTGATTGCGCATAGTCAGATATGCTAGTTAAATATTGGATTGAGGCTTGTGCTTCAGTTGGAATGACAGCAACAATTCCCATCCAGTTAGAAAAGGCAAAAAAGATGCCAAAAGTTTTATTGTGAGAGAGTGCACTCATTCTTGTTGTGACACCACGCATAGGGTACATGGTAGCAACTTCAGCCATGACAATAGCCATAATAAGTACAATCAAAGCAGTTAAACACCACGCAATGTAAGCCCCGCCTGGGCCAGCACTTTTAGCTGCATAATATGAAGCAAAAAGCCAACCGCTACCCATAATGCAGCAAACACTAGCAGCAGTAGCAGAAAATAATCCAATTTTTTTTCTTTGGGAGCTCATATGTTATAAATCCTTAAGTTTTGTTACTTAAAATCAAGCGATTTGATCCTTGGGTGATTCGAAATTTCCTTAATGAAAATCGGATATTAGCAAAAAAGGACGGCTCTAATCTGTCAAAAAAAGATAGTTTAGTCAACTTAAAGATAAAAAATTTTACTTAAATATATCAAATTTAATTGCTGTGAAATTTTGTATTGGTCAAGAAAATAGGGGTCAATCTGTTTGAATATAAAATAAAAAAACTAGAAGATTTTATTTTCTTGGTGTTAAAATGGTTTTACTTTTATTTCAAAATTGAATATTGGATGTTTTCAATGAGTATTTCAAGAAAGCAAATAGCAAATGCAATTCGTATGTTAAGTGCTGATGCAGTACAAAAGGCAAAGTCAGGCCATCCAGGGATGCCAATGGGTATGGCAGATATCGCAGAAGTATTATGGCGTGACTATTTAAATATTAATCCTTCAAATCCAAATTGGGCCAACCGTGATCGTTTTGTATTATCTAATGGTCATGGTTCGATGTTATTGTATTCACTACTTCATTTAAGTGGTTTTGACTTGTCAATTGATGAAATTAAAAACTTTCGTCAAATGGATTCAAAAACACCAGGGCATCCAGAATATGGCTATACAGAAGGCGTTGAGACAACAACAGGCCCACTAGGTCAGGGGTTGGCTAATGCAGTTGGTATGGCAATTGCTGAAAAAGCACTAGCTAGTCGCTTTAATAAGCCAAATCTAGATTTAATAGATCATTATACTTATGTTTTTATGGGTGATGGCTGTTTAATGGAAGGCATCTCTCATGAAGTTTGCTCATTAGCTGGTACTTTAGGTCTTGGTAAATTAATCACTTTTTGGGATGATAATGGCATCTCAATTGATGGGGAAGTTGAAGGTTGGTTTACTGAAAATGTACCTGAGCGCTTTAAAGCTTATGGCTGGCAAGTGATAACTGATGTTGATGGACATAATGCTGAGGCGATTAAAAAAGCAATTGACCAAGCAAGAAGTGAAACATCAAAACCAACGATTATCTGTACACGTACCACAATAGGTTATGGTTCACCTAATAAGGCAGGTAAAGAGTCATGTCATGGTGCGCCATTAGGTGATGATGAAATTGAACTGGTACGAAAAGAGCTAGACTGGAATTATCCACCATTTGAAATTCCCAAAGAGATCTATCAAGCGTGGAGCTTAAAAGATAAGGGTAGAGAGAAAGAAGCAGAGTGGGAAACATTACGCAAACAATATTTAAGTCAGTATGCAAAAGAAACAGCTGAATTTGATCGTTTAACGGCCTCAAAATTTCATCAGTTACCAGAAAATTGGGATAGTTTCTGTAATGATTGGTTAAACGACATTGTTAAAGATGACAAAACCATTGCTACTCGTAAAGCATCTCAAATTGCTCTTGATTATTTAGGTGAGGCATTACCAGAGCTTTTAGGTGGTTCAGCAGATTTAACCGGTTCGAATTTGACAAATCATAAGGCGTCTAAAGTCATCACGCATGATGACTTCTCTGGTAACTATATCTCTTATGGCGTGCGTGAGTTTGGTATGAGTGCAATTATGAATGGCATAATATTACATGGAGGTTTTAGACCTTATGGTGGTACATTTATGGTCTTTACTGACTATGCAAGAAACGCTATCAGAATGAGTGCTTTAATGAAGCAACCGGTGATCTATGTCATGACACATGATTCAATCGGTTTAGGTGAAGATGGTCCTACACATCAGCCAGTAGAACAGTTAGCTTCACTTCGTGTGATCCCAAATTTAAATGTTTGGCGTCCTTGTGATATTTTTGAGACACAAGTTGCCTGGCAGTGTGCAGTTGAAGACAAAAATACGCCTAGCATTCTTTCTTTATCAAGACATAATTTGCCTCAATTAATCGAGGATGCAGCTTACGCTGAAAAAGTACGAAAAGGTGGTTATATTTTAAGTGAAAGTGCAAGTCCTGATGTTGTGTTAGCCGCAACGGGTTCTGAAGTAACTTTAGTTGTTGATGCAGCGAAAGCATTAGCAGAAAAAGGCATTAATGTGAGGGTTGTCTCAGTGCCTTGCATGGATATATTTAGACAACAATCTAAAGATTATCAGGATGAGGTGATACCTAAAGGTATTCCAGCAGTTGCAGTGGAAGCGGGCGTTAAGGAAAGTTGGTATGGTTTATTAGGCATAGATCATGAGGTGATTTCGATTGATTCATTTGGTGAGTCCGCGCCAGCATCAAAACTTTTTGAGCATTTTGGTTTTACAGTTAACTCTATTGTAGAAAAAGCAAATGTTGTAATTAATCGTTCAAATAAGCATAGCCAATCAGTAAATGCTTAATTAGTCTGCTTGTTCTTTTTTATAGGGGAGTTCTGTGTGAGCTTGTCTTAGTTTATTTATGGAGATATCAGTTAATGAAGGAAGATTTTATGCCATCTGGCGTTTATTATATTAATGCCATTCAAACTTTTTCAACTGTTGGTTTTGCTGTTTTACTTGGGACGCTTAACTTATATTTACAATCACTGGGAATGCCGGTTGATAAAGTTAATATTCTAGTTGCGAGCTTTTTTGCGCTTAACTTTTTATTACACTTTTTAGGTGGCTCTTTAGGTGGTGGCATTATGAGCTTTCGCGGGCTGTTTACTATAAGTTTATTACTACAAATTGCAGGCTTGATTTTTATAGCTACACAAGAGATGAACATGGTTTTGGGTGGCATGGCCTTATTTTTAACGGGTAGCGGTTTAAATGTTAGTTGTGTAAATATGATGTTGATGCAATTATTTAAACGTGATGATGAACGTAGGCGAGTTGCTTTTTCTATTAATTATAGCTGTATGAATTTAGGCTTTATTATTGGTTTTTTAATAGGGGGCTACTTTCAAAGCTTAAATCACTATGACTATGCATTTTATACAGCAGCTATTTGTCTTGTTATTTGTGGTATTTTTCTATCATTTGCATGGCCTTATGTAAATGACAAAATGACTTACTTTGCAACAACATTTAGCAAATCAATATTAAAATGGTTTAGTGCGCCAGCTGTTATGATTGTTTGTTTTTTGATTTCATGGTTTTTAATGCATCATGCAACTATAGGCGCTATGTTAATTTATTTGTCATTTATCTTTATTTTAACTTTTATGATATATATGGCAGTTTCATCAGAAAGAACCTATCGAAATAAAATCTTTGCTTATCTAGTTTTATCAGCAACAGCAATGATATTTGCCTTTGTACAAGGTTTGCAATCAACAGGTATTGCAAACTTTGTTAAATATAATACAAATTTGAGTATATTCGGTGTTCAGTTTGCACAAAGTACAGTCAATATGTTTGAGTCATTAGGCGTGATTGTGTTTGGGTTATTTTTCGCTTTGACATTAAATCGACAAAGAAGAAATAATAAAGTACAACGCTCTGAAAAAACCATAGCGAGTGGTTTGGGTATTATGGCAATTGCGTTTATGATGATTCCTATTGGTATTTATTTTGCTGATAGTTTAGGGACGGTTAAGTTGATATTTCCGGCCTTATTATTGTTTATTACAGCAGCATCTGAAATTCGAGTGAACTCAACAAACTATTCATTGCCTGGAGAGCTAGGCAAGCCAAAGCACCAAGGGTTGTTTACTGGTTATTTATTCTTAAATGTAGCCATGGGAATTAATCTTTCAGGCCCAATTTCAAATATGATTATTGGTAATGTTGACAATTTAGCGGACATTTCAGCTCTAGAGACTAACCCTATGTATATGAAAACATTTTTAATACTAACTGTTATTTCACTAGGTGTGACTTTATTTTATTTTGTAATACAAAAATGGCTAAAAAACTTAATGACAGTTGCTTAATGTCAATTATTCCGATGATTATTGCCACACCCCCCTTTACGAGGTGATGTAAAAAGATTATTGTAGTGTTGGTAAAATTTTAGATATCAAGTTTTTGGTTTAATTATATAAAGGAGCTCTTAATTATGGGTATTCGAGTTGCAATTAATGGTTATGGTCGTATTGGCCGTTTAGTTTTACGTGCCGTTTATGAAGGTGGGCACCAGTCTGATATTCAAATAGTTGCAATTAATGATTTAGGTGCAAAAGAAGCAAATGTTCATTTAACAAAATATGACTCAGTTCATGGCCGATTTAATGCAGATGTATCATTATCTGGGGATAATATGGTTGTTAATGGCGATAGCATCAAACTTTTATCAGAAAGAAATCCGCAAGATTTACCGTGGAGCGATTTAGGCGTTGATATTGTTTATGAGTGTACCGGCATTTTTAACTCTAAAGAAAAAGCAAGTGCGCATTTGACAGCAGGTGCCAAGAAAGTATTGATTTCTGCACCAGGTGGAAATGATGTTGATGCAACGATTGTTTATGGTGTAAACCATGAGGTTTTAAAAGCATCTGATACGGTTGTTTCTAATGCATCGTGTACAACAAATTGTTTAGCGCCAGTCGCTAAAGTGCTACATGAGTCTGTTGGCATTGATAATGGCTTAATGACAACAGTTCATGCTTACACCAATGATCAAAATACAGTAGATGCTATTCATAGTGATCTTCGTCGTGCAAGAGCAGCGGCTGTTTCAATTATTCCTTCAAAAACAGGTGCAGCAGCAGCTGTTGGTTTAGTTTTGCCTGAGTTAAATGGTAGGTTAGATGGTTTTGCTATGCGTATTCCAGCACCCAATGTATCTGTTGTTGACTTGACATTTAATGCTAATAAGGAAACATCAATTGAGGAAATTAATCAATTAATGAAGAACGCAGCTCAATCAGCACAGCTCAAAGGTATTTTAGGTTATAATGATGAGCCACTTGTTTCAATTGACTATAATCATGACCCAAGACCTTCAGTTTTTGATGCAACTCAGACTCGAGTGCAAGGAAAGTTAGTTAAAGTACTTTCTTGGTATGATAATGAGTGGGGTTTTTCAAATCAAATGCTAAGAACAACGAAGTATTGGATGCAAGTACAATAAACTGAATTTATTTAGAAGGCATGGTTTCCATGCCTTTTTTGTTTTAAAGAGGTTGAAAAATATGCTATCAGTTGAAAATATTGATGTAAAAAATAAAAAAGTATTGGTTCGAGTTGATTTTAATGTGCCAGTAAAAGATGGTCATGTCATTAGTGATATTCGCATTAAGGCAGCATTGCCAACGATTCAACACTTGCTAGAGAATAAAGCTACTGTCATTTTAATGTCTCATTTAGGTAGACCAGTCGAGGGGCAGTATGATGAACAATACTCATTAGCACCAGTTGCTAAGCGACTAAGTGAACTGTTAAATCAGCCAGTAAAATTAGAAAAAAGCTATTTGATAGATAATGTGGCGGTGGAGAAAGACACCATTACTTTACTAGAGAATGTGCGCTTTAATGTTGGTGAGAAAAAAAATGATGCTCAATTAGCTAAAACATTAGCTAATCTTTGTGATGTGTTTGTAATGGATGCATTTGCAACCGCTCATCGTGCCCAAGCTTCAACTTATGGTGTAGCAGAGTATGCACCTGTTGCTTGTGGCGGTATGTTACTAGTTAGAGAGTTAGAAGCATTATCAAAGGCATTGTCTAACCCAAAACATCCATTAGTTGCAATTGTTGGTGGCTCTAAAGTCACAACAAAACTAACGGTTTTAAAGAATTTAAGCCAGAAAGTAGACCAGTTAATCATTGGTGGTGGTATCCTAAACACATTCTTAGCGGCAAAAGGCCATTCAGTTGGCGCATCATTGTATGAGCCAGAATTAATCGATGAAGCAAATGCAATATTAGCTGATATTAGTGATCGAGGCGGTAATATTCCATTGCCAAACGATGTTAGAGTCGCAAAAGAGTTTAATGAAAACGCCCAAGCAACGATAAAAACACTATCTGAAGTTGAGTCAGATGATATGATCTTGGATGTTGGTCCAAGTTTTGAGAACGATTTAGAAAAAATATTAACACAAGCAGGCACTATTTTATGGAATGGCCCTGTTGGCGTATTTGAATTTGATGCTTTTTCTGAAGGAACAAAAGCGCTAGCAAAAGCAATCGCTGCATCAGAAGCTTTTTCAGTTGCAGGTGGTGGTGATACGATTGCGGCAATTGAAAAATTTAAAATAGAAGATAAACTTTCTTATATCTCAACGGCAGGTGGTGCTTTTTTAGAGTTTCTAGAAGGTAAAGTATTGCCAGCGGTTGATATTTTAGAAAAACGAGCAAATATGGGTTGATTTTATGAGCAAAAGAACAAAAATTTTAGCAACTATAGGCCCTGCAAGCGAGTCTGAAGAAGTTTTAACTCAAATGATTAAAGCAGGGCTTAATGCAGTTAGATGTAACTTTTCTCATGGCAGTCATGATGATCATAGAGCACGCATTAAATTAATTCGAAAAATTGCCAAAAAGTTAGGTGTTACCATTGGTATTTTAGGCGATTTGCAAGGACCAAAAATTCGAGTTTCTCGCTTTAAAAATAAAAAGATTGATCTTAAAAAAGGGAATGAGTTTATATTGGATGCGGATCAGTCTGTCGACTCAGGAGATGAGAAGTCTGTGGGTATTGACTATAAGGCATTACCGAAAGATGTAAAAAAAGGTGATATTTTACTTTTAGATGACGGGAAAGTCATTTTAACAGTGAAAAAAGTGACGGGTAATAAAGTATTAACTGAAGTTACTGTAGGTGGTCCACTTTCCAATAATAAAGGCATAAATAAGCAAGGTGGTGGCCTAACAGCGCCAGCACTCACAGATAAAGATAAAGAAGATATTAAGCTAGCTGCGGAGTTAGAAGTTGATTATTTAGCTGTTTCTTTTCCAAGAGATGATAATGACATGAATGAAGCTCGCAAGCTAATTGAAGAAGCAGGTTGGAGGCATGCCTCGCTTGTTGCAAAAGTAGAGCGTGTTGAAGCAGTTGAAAATATTGATCGTATTGTTGAAGCATCAGATGCAATTATGATTGCTAGAGGAGACTTAGCAGTTGAGGTTGGCCAAGAAAATGTACCAGCGATTCAAAAAATGATTATTAGTAAAACGCGCCAGCAAGATAAAGTAGCGATTACAGCAACGCAAATGATGGAGTCTATGATTACATCGCCAACGCCAACGCGTGCTGAGGTTTCTGATGTTGCAAATGCTGTTTTAGACGGAACTGATGTCGTTATGCTATCAGCTGAAACAGCAGCAGGAGAGTATCCTGTAGAAACAATTGAACAGATGAGTAAAACTTGTCAGGCAGCAGAACAAAGCGATTTGGTAAGTATTGTTAAAAAGCCTAAAGCTAATAAAGCAGTTGAACGTATTGATTCAGCCATTGCATTATCAGCAGTTTTTTTAGCAAACCATGTTAATGTTAAAGCGATTATATCTTTGACAGAATCAGGTTCAACTGCGCGTTTAATGTCAAGAATTAATACGCACTTGCCAATTTATGGTTTAACACGAAATCAAGATACAAAAGGTCGCATGACGTTATATCGAGGCGTTGAACCAATTGATTTTGATTCTACGCGCATGCCAAGATTTTATGTTAATCGCTCAGCGGTTGAAGAGCTGGTTAAACGTGGTGCGGTGCAAGAAGGTGATTGGGTGCTTCTAACATCAGGTGATCATATGGGTGTTCTAGGTGGTACAAATAAAATTAAAGTTGTTCAAGTCGGAAATGTTGTATAAAGGAGAGTAACTAATGCCATTAGTTTCATTAAGACAATTATTAGATCATGCTGCGGAAAATCAATACGGTTTGCCAGCTTTTAATGTAAATAATTTAGAGCAGATTAGAGCGGTAATGGAAGCAGCAAATGAGGTTGATAGTCCAGTTATTTTACAAGCATCAGCAGGCGCAAGAAAATATGCAGGTTCGAACTTCATTCGTCATTTAGTATTAGCTGCTATTGCAGAGTACCCGCACTTGCCAGTCGTTATGCATCAGGACCATGGAACATCACCAGCTGTTTGCCAAAGATCGATTCAGTTAGGATTTTCATCGGTAATGATGGATGGTTCATTAAAGTCAGACGGTAAAACACCGGCAGACTATGATTATAATGTTGATGTAACACAAAAAACAGTTGCTATGGCACATGCTTGTGGCGTTTCTGTTGAAGGTGAGCTTGGATGTCTTGGTTCATTAGAAACAGGTGAAGCAGGAGAAGAAGATGGTGTTGGTGCTGTTGGTAAATTATCACAAGATCAGTTATTAACAGATCCTGAAGAAGCAGCTCAGTTTGTTAAAGAGACTAAAGTTGACGCATTAGCAATTGCTATTGGCACAAGTCATGGCGCTTATAAATTTACACGTCCGCCAACAGGTGATATTTTAGCAATTAATCGCATTAAAGAGATTAATAAACGTATTCCAGATACGCATTTAGTTATGCATGGTTCGTCTTCAGTTCCACAAGATTGGCTGGCCGTGATTAATGAGTATGGTGGTGATATGGGTGAGACTTATGGCGTGCCTGTTGAGGAAATTCAAGAGGCGATTAAGTATGGTGTTAGAAAAGTTAATATTGATACGGACTTAAGAATGGCTGCAACAGGTGCAATACGTCGATTTATGGCAACAAATAAAGCTGAATTTGACCCACGTAAGTATAATATGGTAGCAAAAGAAGCCATGCGTGATATTTGTAAAGCACGTTATGAGGCTTTTGGCTGTGCTTCAATGGCATCAAAAATTAAACCAGTATCATTAGAAGCTATGTTTGAGCGCTATGAAACAGGAGATCTAGATCCACGAGTAAATTAAAAAAAAACAGCAATTAGTTGTAATAGGTCATAACTATTTTAAATTGACTTTTAAATTTTTTCATGGTAAAAACCTAGTTGTGGGGTTTAAAATAGGTCTATTTCTTATGAAAAAAATTATTATTTCTTTGGTGTTTTTACTTTTTCCAATTTATGCGTTTGCTGACCAATGGTACACAGTAATTGTTAAAAATACATTGAATGTACCAATTACATATGATGGCTATCATGATAAAGAATGTATACAGACGTTGGAAATTCCAGATGACTTTCGTGTTGAGCCTGGTGATGAAAATCAATTTAGATTTGAAGATGATGGAGATGGTGCTACTTGTGGTACAAGAATGAAAGAAATCACGTTTCACTTTAAAGCAGAGTTACCAGAAGAAGAAAAAATAGACAGTAAAATATACGATATTGAGATTGATTTTGACCATGAAAAACAAGGTAGCTGGAAAACAAAAATGTTTGATAATGCACCAAATGTTGATAGGCCGATGGCTTTGACATCAGCATTTTGTGGTGGAGAAAATTGTTTAGATCGATGGGTTAGAGGTAGTGAGCCACTTGAGATTACAATTGGTCTAAGGGATTTGGCAAAAGATTTGTTCCATATTGAAACGCTGAATTTGGGAAATGTAAGCTTAACTGATGGTCTAGGTAAGTTAGTACCTGTAGAGCCGCTTACTGGAGCAAAATATATCGATATTACGCAGCCTAATCCATACCGTATTAATTTTAGCAGAACAACTCGAGAGTGTATTTTAAGAGATAATGAGTTTATTTGTCCTTCATCAATTAATTATTATACCCTGGGCAATGGCCAAGCAATTATGTTTGCTTGTGCTCAAGAATCTTCGGGTGATGCAACTTGTCCATGGACATTGGAAAATTCAGATGGAGATACATACGTTTGGGAATTGGGTGGTGATGGAGTTTGGTAATATTTAATTAATTTATCAAACATTTATTTTCTTTGTTTGAAACAAAACTTTTCCCTTTTTTCAAAGTTTCTTAATTATCTTTTTCCTTTGAATCTTTTTTTTCTGAAATAAATATGGTGATACATCGCCCATTTATTTTAGTTTGCGTGACACGATTATTTTTTTTTGTAAAATAGAATGACAGTTCGATCAAGGAAGGTTGAGTTAGAGATGCCAGGTGGGGAAAATATACCATTTAAAGTAACTGATGAAGAGTGGGGTTATGCAACACAATTACTTACAGGGAAAGAAGAAGGAACAATATTAAGGCGTCACTTTAGTTATAATAAGAAGTCTGTAAGGAAACAAGAAGAAGTAATAATAGCAGAGCTAATAAACACAAGACAGGATTATAGAAAAGAAAATAATTTATTAGCAGAAGAAGAGCAATTATTAACAGAACAACTGCGGCTACTAGAAGAAGAGAAAGATTCTGAAAAGAAAGAAGGAATAAAGAGAAAAGTAACAGCAACAGAAGAAAGAATAAAACAAATACAAAAAAAAATAATAGGAATAAAAGAAAAAATAGAAACCATAGAAGGTACAGTAGATAAAATAGAATATGAAAAAATAAGCTATCAGGTGAAAAACTCAAATGGTGAGATTATTGATTACCAGTTTAATCATTCATTTAGCATTCAAAATGGCGAGATTTGGGTACATGCAAACGGTCCAGGTGTATTAGAATATATTTATGTAAAAAAATGGTTTGAAGAAAAGCCTAAAGGTGAAAAACTAGCTAACCTTGATAACTCAGGTAATCCAATCGTTTATGAAATCGTAGATGAAGAAATAAATCAGCTGTTGACTTACTTTACATTTAGTCATTCATATATCCTTACAGAAGAAGGAATAGCATTAGACTTTGGAGATAAGTACGAGCCTTTAGAGAAAGAGATAGCATTTCTTGGTCAAGGCGCATTTGCTAATGTTCATTTACGGTATAACCGAAAGGGAGAATTTACTGCACATAAAATAGAGCGTAATGATGTTAGTTCTTACTTGAGTACTAGGAATCAACAAGAAGAGTTTAATTTGGGTAAGATTGCTGGTTTAACGATTGTTCAAACTCAAAAAAAACACTTATATCAAGATCATCATATAGGATCAGACTATTGGAAGCATCAGGAGCTTAAAAAGACTCAACATAGAGGATCTGAGGCTAGATCTAGATTCGTAACAGTTATGAAGTATGGAGGAAAACCATACTCTACTAGGTATAAAGACAAGAGTATACCTTTAGATAAAGTTACTCATAGTATTGAGTTGTTATATGATCTACATCTTTTAGGTATTATTCACCGTGATCTTAAAAAAGAAAATATAGGAGATATCATATTTGACTTGGGTTTTGCTAAAAAAATTGACCCAATAACACAAAAATATGAAACAACCATCCAAAATGGAACACCTCTTTTTTTTGCACCAGAAATCTATCAAATGGAAGAAAAAGAAAGCTTAAATATATCTTATTCAGCTTCAAGTGACTTATATTCACTGATTTTCGTTTTTTTTTATCATGAGGCTCGGCTTTTATGTCAGGCAGAAGTTGATTATGCAATATCTGAAAATTCAAGAGCTTGTGCTAAAGAGTATAAAGCGTATGGAGAAAAGTATAATGATAGGCCTAAATTACTGATGCGAAAAAAACTGTCTGCAAAACTTTCGTATATTAATAAAGGCTATATTGATGCCGCTGGTAATAAACACTTAGGTTTGCATGACATATTTGAGCAGCTTCATAAAAAACGTCAAGAAGATGGTGATAGATCATCCATATTATACAGTAAAGTAGCACTTCAAGTTATTATGGCTGAGTCACCAGAGCAAAGACCTTTGCATCAAGATCTTGTTAAAGCATTAAAAAATCAAATGCGTGCAGCTGAAATTAAAGATGAAGAAGCAAAAATTAAACATAAAATAAGTCAAGAAGCGCCAAGTTTATTTGCTTTTCAAGTAAGGAGCTTTACATCTGAAATAATGAGTAAGAAGCTATCATTAATGATTGATGATATTGATGATATTGATGATATTGATGATATTGATGATATTGATGATATTGATGATTTAAGTGCTCTCCTATTAGAGATAATGAAGAGAGCCATTACCACATTTAAAGGTGTTGGAGCTTGGCGTTACTTATATGGAAACTATGATGAAAGAGTATCTTATATAAATAAAATATATGAAGCGTATAGTAAATCAAATGCCAAGGCATTAGTGGCGCTATTATTTTGTTTTATGGATGAAGAAAAGTATTTTAAAACAGATGAAGGTAAATTTATTTATAAGTATCAAATGAGTATTGATGAAATCATTGAACGTTACCAGCAGGGTGCTAATCTTGATAAGTGGATTGAGTATTTTCAAACCGGTGATAAAGTACAAAATAAGAGAAATCTTACCAAATTAACTTTAAAACTAATTGCTTTGCAAGGGCATTGGAATGAAACTAGATATACGCTTTTTCAGTATGCATCGTTTAATACTTTATTTTTTAATTTACTATACCAGAAGCTATTTAATGAAGATCATTATAACTTTGAGTCAGAAGTAAAAGAAGCATTTTTAAAAATTGAGAATCCTGACTTTATTACGAATATGCTTCAGAGTGCAGAAGTTTATGATAAAAAAATAGAGGAAAAAGACAATCAGAATTCACTGCAAATTAATCAAGCACCTGCAGTTATATTTAAAAGTGATTTTGAAAATATAAATATAATGGACGTATTATATAGGTCTAATTATGGTGATTAGGCTATAATCTTGATGCGTAAATCGTGGCTCCTTGAATGCCAACATCAGTATTAAGCACTACATGTACAGGGATAGTTTTAACTAGGCTATCCATGCGGCCTTTATCACAAAATGCATTAATAAATCGCCCGTCATTTAATTGTGATAGCAGTTTAGGTGCAATGCCTCCGACAATATATAAGCCTTTTTTAGGCAATGTTGTTAAGGCAAGATTGCCCGCAACGGCGCCATAAATTTTAATAAAAATATCAATCGCTCGTAATGCCATAGGATCGCCATGATTATGTGCATAATTAGCAATTTCTGCAGCAGGGTTATCAGATAAATAAATTGCGCGTTTAAGCTCTGGACTTTCTTTTTGGTTATACAATGGATTATCTGTAACATAGCGATAAATGTTAACGAGACCTGGTCCTGAAGCAAAGCGCTCAACAGAGACACGATGTAACTTTTTACGAAGATACTGTAAGAGCTGAACCTGTTCATCATCAACGGGCGCAAAATCTTGATGGCCTCCTTCTGTTGGCTGTACTCGTGGGTGATTACCATCTTGATATAAAAAAGTAATACCAAGGCCTGTGCCTGCACCAATAACAGCAACTAGGTTGTTAGGATCTGTATGACCTTTTTGTAGGGTATGCAAATCTTTTGATTCTAATGTCTCAATACCATAACCAATGGCTTCAAAATCATTAATAAGCTTCACTTTGTCAGTATCTAATGTTTCTTTCAATTCATCTTCTTTAACTAACCAAGGTAAGTTAGTAAATTGCACTGAGCCATCAACAATAGGACCTGCAACAGCAAATGTAGCAGAATAAATTGATTTGTCTTTTGCTTTAGCGTCATCTAAAAATAAATCGATAACCTTGTTCAAGCTTTTATAGTCAGCACTATGATAGGTTTTATTAAATATAACGTTCAGTTGGCTCATAAATGATAGTTGTTTTTTAGCTGTGCTTTTTTTAAATTCAGCTAACATAAGCCGAGTGTTTGTACCGCCAATATCACCAGATAAAATTAACATAATAATAAAACTCCCCTAAAATTTAATGTTTAAAGTGCCTAACACCCGTTAGTACCATCGTAATATTATGTTCATTGGCAGCATCAATAATTTCTTGATCTTTAATTGAGCCGCCTGGCTGAATAATACAAGAAATACCTTCAGCTGCAGCCTGGTCAATACCGTCACGAAATGGGAAAAATGCATCAGAAGCCATGGCGCTATTTTTTAAACTAAGTTCTGCAGCATAAGCCTTTTCAATAGCTATTTTTGAGCTAAACACGCGTGACATTTGTCCAGCACCAATACCAACGCTTTGTCCATTTTTTGCATAGACAATTGCATTAGATTTAACATGTTTGACAATACTCCAAGCAAATAACATATCATCTAACTCAGCTTGTGTTGGTTGTCTTTTAGTTACTACTTTAAGCATATCACTATTTAACTGAAATTGATCTTTTTCTTGAACTAAGAGGCCACCGTTAACTTTTTTAAACTCAAATAGTTTGTTGTTATCTATATCACCACAAGCAAGTAAGCGGATATTCTTCTTGGTTTTAATGATCTCTAGCGCATTTTGATCAACTTCAGGCGCAATAATGACCTCAACAAATTGATTATCAATAATTTTTTGTGCAGTTTTCGCATCCAATCTATGATTAAAAGCAATAATACCTCCAAAGGCTGAAGTAGAGTCAGCTTGAAAAGCTTTTAAATAAGCATCATAGATATTATCAGCAGTTGCAACTCCGCAAGGGTTTGCATGCTTAACAATCACACAGGCAGGCTCTTTAAACTCTAATACACAGCTGAGCGCAGCATCAGTATCAGCAACATTGTTATAAGATAGTGCTTTACCATTTAAAATTGTTGCATGACAAAGTGAAGTATTTGTTTCTCCATCAATATAAAGGGCAGCTTGTTGATGAGGGTTCTCACCATAACGCATGGCTTGGTGCTTTTTAAAGCTTAAATTAATGGTATTGGGAAATTCAGTTTCTTTTTCTTTCGTTTCTTCAGATAGCATACCGAGATAGTTAGCAATTGTTGCATCATACTGTGCGGTATGTTCAAATGTTTCTCTTGCTAAAGAAAAGCGTGTTTTTTCATCTAGTTGAGTATTTTGATTTTCTAATAGTTCACAAATAGACTGATAGCGATTTGGGTTGCAGATAACGGCAACGTCATGATGATTTTTTGCGGCTGCTCTTAGCATCGTAGGACCACCAATATCAATATTCTCAATTGCAAGATCAAATGTTAAGTCAGGGCGCTTAATTGTTTCTTTAAATGGGTATAAATTAACAACAACTAAATCGATTTCTGGTATTTGGTGCTTTTCCATAACAGCCTGATCGGTATCACGACGACCTAAAATACCACCATGCACTTTTGGATGTAGTGTTTTAAGGCGTCCAGACATCATCTCAGGAAATCCTGTATAGTTAGAAATTTCAATAATAGGGATTTGATTTTCTTCTAAAAGTTTTGCCGTGCCACCAGTTGAGATAATTTCAATATTTAATTGATGTAATTTTTTAGCAAACTCAACAATATTTGTTTTGTCTGATACGCTAATAAGTGCGCGCTTAATAGTTTTCATTCGTATAATGCCTTTTTAGGTTTGTAATTGATGGAAAAAAGATCTTAGTAAGTTAAATTGATTTTCTGTTGTTTCAGCACGGTTAAATTGTGAGAGATAAGATTGTATAAAGTTTAAACTTTGATATTTAATGGTTTTTAAATACCAGCCAAAGTGCTTTCTTGCGATACGAATACCCATATAATCACCATAAAACTGATGCAGTGTTTTTAAGTGCTCAAGCATGATTTGATATTTTTGTTCATGTGATGGTTCAGCTAAATACTCGCCATGAGTTAGGTAATGACTAATTTGGTTAAAGATCCAAGGCCTGCCTTGTGCGGCTCGACCAATCATAACGCCATCAGCTTTGGTATAATCTAGTACGAACTTTGCTTTTTCTTCACTATCAATATCTCCGTTAGCAATAACGGGGATACTTAATAATTGTTTAACTTCAGCAATCATATCATACTCTGCAGAACCCGTATATTTTTGATGCCTTGTGCGACCATGGATGCTTAATAATGAAATACCTTCATTTTCAGCAATTTTTGCAATAGATAATGCATTTTTATGGTTGTCATCCCACCCTGTTCTAATTTTTAAAGTAACAGGTACTGCAACATTTTTTATAACAGCTGATAGAATGTCTTTGACGAGCGTTTCATCTTTCATTAAGGCAGAGCCAGCAAGCTTATTACATACTTTCTTATTTGGGCAACCCATGTTGATATCAATAATTTGTGCGCCTTCTTGCACATTAAGTCTCGCAGCATATGCCAACATCTGCGGGTCTCCACCAGCAATTTGGACAACAATTGGGCCTGGCTCACCATGGTGTGTGATACGATTTTGAGTTTTTTTTGTTTTATATAAATGCCCATGTGACCAAACCATTTCAGAAGGTGTTAAGCCTGCACCATATCTTCTTGCAAGTTTACGAAATGGCTGATCAGTAACGCCAGCCATAGGTGCCAAAAAAAGACGATTAGGCGTAGTATATGGGCCAATTTTGATCATATTTTATATCCGAAAGCCAGATAGTAGTGCCCAGTCACCCTTAAATACCACAGGATCAAATGAAAAATAAATACTATAAGCTTTTAAAACTGAGTCAGCTTGCTCTTTTAAAATGCCAGATAAAGCTATTTTACCTTTTGATTTGACTAGTTGAGCAAATTTTTCGCATAAGTCAATTAAAGGCGTAGCCAGTATATTTGCTATTAAAATATCAACGGGTGGATGATTTTTAACTTCATTGGTAAGAAAGACTTCAAAGGCTGTGTCACTGATTTGGTTATGGTTGGCGTTGTCTTTTGATGCAATAATCGCTTGAGGGTCGATATCAATGCCTATTGCATGACTTGCACCTAGTTTGATAGCAGCGATTGCTAAAATGCCAGATCCACAACCATAATCAATTACGCTTTCATTGCCTTTAACGTTTTGGTCTAACCATTTTAGGCATAGTTCAGTTGTTGGGTGAGTGCCGCTGCCAAATGCCAAGCCAGGATCTAGAATAATATTTACTTCATCAGGCTTAGGTGGTTTATGCCAGCTAGGGCAGACCCATAACCGTTGGCCTAATTTCATTGGCTTGAACTCATCCATCCAGGCTCTTTCCCAGTCTTTATCGGGATAAGAATGAGTTTTATAAGGTGGTAGTTTATCAAGTTCAAGTAATTTGGGTAGTTGGTTTAAGATACGTTTAATATCATAGTCTTGAGTAAATAGCGCAGTTAGGTTAAGTTGATTCCATAATGGAGTTTCATTTACTCCAGGCTCATAGATAGGCTCATCTTTAGCATCAATTAATGTGACTGAGCAGGCGCCAAGATTAATGAGAGCATCTTCAAAGCGTTCTGTTTGACTTTTAAATAGTGTAAATGTTATTTCTTGCCAAAACATATAAAATCTCAACTAAATTATTAAAATAAGTAATTAGGTTTGAGATTTTACAATGTCTTTAGTAGAGATTCAAGATAATGAATATTTGGTGCTTTTTCATTGAAGGTCTTATCATCTAAAATGATTTGTTGTAGTGGTATATTGGTCTTAATACCATCGATAATCATTTCATTTAATGCCGACTTCATACGCCTAATCGCTGCTTGGCGGTTTCTTCCATGAACAATCACTTTAGCAATCATAGAGTCATAGTAAGGTGGAACATGATAGTGAGCGTAGATATGTGAATCAACACGGACACCAGGGCCACCAGGTGCATGGTAAATATTAATTTTACCAGGAGAAGGTAACATTTTAACAGGGTCTTCAGCGTTGATGCGACACTCAATGGCATGGCCTGTAATTGATATATCTTCTTGTTTAAGTAAAAACTTTTCACCAGCAGCAATTCTTAGTTGCTCACGAACAATATCAACACCAGTAATTGCTTCTGTTACTGGATGCTCCACCTGAATTCGAGTGTTCATTTCAATAAAGTAGAACTGCCCATCCTCATATAGAAACTCAAATGTGCCAGCGCCACGATATTTCATTAGCTTACAAGCTTTAACACAAACTTTACCAATTTCTTTGCGTTCTTTTTCGCTTAAACCAGGCGCAGGTGCTTCTTCAATAACTTTTTGATGGCGGCGTTGCATTGAGCAATCGCGCTCACATAAATGTATTGCTTTACCTTTACCATCACCCAAGACTTGAATTTCAATATGTCTTGGATTTTCAAGGAATTTTTCCATATAAACCATGTCGTTATTGAAAGCATTTTTTGCTTCAGCTTTGGTCATTTTAATAGCATTAATAAGTTCATCTTCACTGCGAACAACACGCATGCCGCGACCACCGCCGCCACCAGCAGCTTTAACAATAACAGGATAGCCAATCTTTTTTGCCAATGAGATATTTGTTTTCTCATTGTTGCCCAGTGGGCCATCAGAGCCAGGTACACAAGGAACTTTGGCTTCTTTCATGGCTTTAATTGCTTCAACTTTATCACCCATTTTGCGTATTGTTTTAGCTTTAGGCCCAATAAAAATAAAGCCACTTTTTTCAACCTGTTCAGCAAAGTCAGCATTTTCAGATAAAAATCCATAGCCAGGATGAATCGCATCACAGCCAGTTAATTCTGCAGCTGAAATAATTGAAGGAATATTTAGATAGCTATCAACTGATTTGGCAGGGCCAATGCAAACAGTTTCATCAGCTAATTTGACATGCATTAGGTCACGGTCAGCGCTTGAGTGGACAGCAACAACTTGAATGCCAAGTTCATGGCAAGCACGTAAAATGCGTAGTGCAATTTCACCACGGTTTGCTATTAATACTTTTTTAATCACTTTTAAAGTACTCCCTTATATTAACCAATCACAAATAATGGTTGGTCATATTCAACTGGGCTACCATCTTCAACTAAAATCTGTTTAATTGAGCCAGAAACTTCTGATTCAATTTGATTCATAATTTTCATCGCTTCAATAATACATAACGTATCACCAGGGCTTACTTTTTGTCCTTCTTTAACAAACATGGCGGCATCAGGTGCTGGCGAGCGATAAAAAGTTCCAACCATTGGGGAGCGAATAATTTGGCCGTCAGAGACTTCTGGTTCTATTTTGCTTTGAGGCCCAGTATTAGGCATTGAGTCACTCGGAATATTTGGAACCGTCTGAGGCATTGGTGCTGCTACAGGTGCTTGCTGTACTTGAACAACCTGACTTTGAGTGTTCTTAGCAATGCGAATAATATTCTCACCTTCACTAATTTCTAGCTCACTAACTTGACTTTTTTCTACAAGCTCAAGTAATGTTTTGATTTTTTTAATATCCATGATTAATAACTCACTATCGTTTATGATTTTTGACAAAATGCTATGGCAGCTTGAAGAGCTAATCTATAACTAGTTAAGCCCAAACCTGAAATAATGCCATAGGCAATATCTGAAAAATAGGACTTATGCCTAAATGATTCTCTCTTATATATATTTGAAATATGAACTTCAATAAAAGGGGTGTCAACGCTTAATAATGCATCTCTTAGTGCAATGCTAGTATGTGTAAAAGCGGCAGGGTTAAATAAAATAAATGTAATATTATCTTTTTTTACGTGATGAATTTTTTCAATTAGTTCTGCTTCGCTATTAGATTGGAAGCTTATAAGGTTAATATCATTAGAGCTTGCTGTGTCAATTAGCTCTTTTTCCAATGACTTAAGAGAAGTGCTCCCATAAGTATCTGTCTCTCTTTGACCTAACATATCCAAGTTAGGACCATTTAATAAAAGGATGTTTGTCATATAATACTTAACATCAATTTTTACACAATAAAACGGGATTGTCGCACAAGTTGATGATAATTGCTAGTTTGGTTAAATAAATTAGCGCTTTAGTCTCTAAGTTTAAACGACTAAAAAAATCAAGCTGATTTAAAATCAAAGTGCTATGATATAGCAATAGAGTCATCAAAATAGGTAAGTATATGGATTTTTTCGTAGGTTTTAATTGGGTTGATTGGATTTTTGTTGCTTTGATTGGCATGGCAATTATTGTGGGTTTTATTAAAGGGTTCTGGGTTGAACTTTTTTCATTAATAACTTGGACTGCAGTTGTCATTATATTATATTTCTTTACCGGTATGCTTGCCCAGTATGCTTTCTCATGGATTACGTATCCTAAAGTAGCATTGGGCATTAGTGGTATTGTGATTGTTTTTGGTGTTTGGATTGTTGGGAAGCTTCTGTCTTTTGCATTTGGTTTGGGTAAAAATACGGGTATTGGCGCAAGATTTGCAGGTGGCATTGTTAGCTTTTTTAAAGCTGGCGTTGTTTTAGTTGTAATCATTAACTTATTGAATTTGTCAGAGATGGTTTCATTAAGCAAGCCATGGTTATCATCTAGCGTTGCTCAAGAAACTTTGGACTTAACAGATTTATTTCAGCAAAAAGTGAAAAAATTAAATAATAATCAATATAACAAAGGTCAAAATCCAGATAGCCCTGATAATGATAAAATCAGTGCGTTTTATCATGATGCAATAGGTCCTTCAAGCTAGTTATCAAACAAGCATATATTGCCATAAGAAAAACAAAAATTCACTTTTAAAACATACCAATTGGCGGAGTAGTTCACTTTTTAACGTTTCTTTTTATTAACAAGGATAAAAAACTAATATATTAAAATGACACTAGCATCTTAGTATGATATATTATAATTTTGTTAAATTACAATTGCAGGAGATTTATTAACATGATTGATAAAGAATTATTAAAAAAAATTAGAAATTTTATTAATGACAATGAAACTGACTTAATTAAAGAACTAAAAAAATTACCTGAATATACAAATATGAGTGATGATGAAATTATAAAATCATACGAAAATAAAGTATATATGAGACTTGCTGAAAACATTTTAAATGAATCTGACTATAATGAATTTAAAGAATTCACTGAAACTGATAAATCAACGCATATTCAAATGGCAGTTTTATTGTTTTTATTCAAGAAACGCTGCACCATGGATTCTAATGATTTGAGTAGAACGATTAACGATTGTTCGCCACAGGCAATTAGAGATATATTTTTTAAGCCAAGTAATTATCAGGAACTTAAAACTAAAACTACTAGTAGCCAGCTAGAGCAGCAGCCATCTGTGGTAACTCAACCTACTATCTCTCAGCCTAAAATTCCTCAGCAGTATCAATTTTTTGTTGACATTTGTGGAGCACTTGAAAGTTTTATTGCACAAAACAAAGAGGAGAGAATTGCTCAATTAAAGCTTCATGGTGATTATAGCAAGTCAAACGATCAAGAAATACAAAAACTTTATACAGATGCAGTATACTTTGAGTTATACAAAGATTTGATTCTAGATTCAGCAAAAAAAACCACAGTTAAGAGCAGCATTCAAAATGCTTTAACTAAGCAAGACTTTAAAAATCTTTCAGTTGACTATAATGTTTCGTTAGAGCATTTTTTAAATATAGTTAAAGAAAAATCTTCTGCTTCTTTTTATCAATCCTTTGAAAAGTCAGAGCAATTTGCTCAACTTCATAGAAAAATGGGTGTTAATTTAGAAAGAAAATCAGAACCATATCATTTTCATGAAGCGAAGGAAAAATTTGGGCTATGCAATGAAACAAATCTCATCTCCGATATGAAAAAGTAATAAATGTTCATTGTAGCAAAACCTTTTAGCCCGATGATACATATGAAGCAAGGAAGCATCAGACATTATCCAATTTTGCAATATTCACTTAAGCTTACTCATCAATTTTGATATACTTTTTCTAATTTAAAAATTTAGATTTACTCAAGCAATTAAAGAGGGCAATAATGTCAAATGTCATGACATTTCAGGAAATTATATTTACCTTACAAAACTATTGGGCAGAAAAAGGGTGTATTATCGTTCAACCCTATGATATCGAAGTTGGTGCGGGGACATTTCATCCAGCAACTTTTTTAAGATCAATTGGACCTGAACCTTGGAATGCAGCCTATGTTCAGCCATCGCGTAGACCAACGGATGGGCGTTATGGAGATAATCCAAACCGAGGACAGCATTACTATCAGTTTCAGGTTGTTATGAAACCATCACCAGATAATATACAAGAACTTTATTTAGGTTCCTTAAAAGTATTAGGCTTTGATCCATTGGTTCATGATATTCGCTTTGTTGAAGATAACTGGGAATCACCAACACTTGGAGCATGGGGTTTAGGTTGGGAAGTTTGGGCGAATGGTATGGAGGTGACACAGTTTACTTATTTTCAACAAGTAGGTGGCCTTGATTGTAAGCCAGTCACAGGTGAAATTACTTATGGGCTTGAACGTTTGGCAATGTATATTCAAAATGTTAATAGCATGTATGATCTAGTTTGGGCTAATACACCTAATGGTCCGGTTTATTATGGTGATGTATTTAAACAAAATGAAGTTGAGATGTCCCATTATAACTTTGAAGAAGCTGATGTTGACTTTTTGCTTAAGCAGTTTGATCATTTAGAAAAAGAAGCAAATCGCTTGATTGAGAAAAAGCTACCGCTACCTGCTTATGAAATGATGTTAAAGGCATCTCATACCTTTAACATGCTTGATGCACGTCATGCTGTTTCAGTTACAGAGCGCCAAAGCTATATACTAAGAGTTAGATCATTGGCAAAACAAGTGGCTGAAAGTTATTATCAAGCAAGAGAAGAACTAGAGTTTCCAATGTTGCGCCAAGCTGAGGCATCACTTTAAGATTAAATCACATAAATTAGGATAAGTAGATGATAGTAGGGATATTATTTATTGTATTAGCTGTATTATTAATAGCTTTGATTGGTATTATATTTAGCCGAAATAGTCTAAAAACAAAAAATATAATTATTGATCATCAACTACAAGATAAAGTATCACAACTAGAACAACTAAATTGTGATCTAAGTAGTAAACAGTCAGAGATAAAGGACTTATTAGAAAACCAGTCAAAGCAATCACAGATGATTGCTGAACTACAGAATCAATTAAAAAATGATGAAAAACGCCTTCATGACTTAAAAGAAGCAAAAGACTTGTTATCACAGCAGTTTAAAGTTATTGCACAAGAGGTGTTAGATCAAAAATCAAAGCAACACCAAGATGGGTTAGAGCAATATCTAAAACCTTTTAAAGAACAGGTTAAAGGCTTTGGTGAAAAAATTGAAAAATACCATATGCAAGGCAAAGCAGATCAAGCAGCATTAAAGTCAGCATTAGAAACGGAAGTTAGAAATATGATGACTTTAAGTCAAAAAATAAAAAGTGATGCTGATAATCTAGCAAAAGCATTAAAAGGTGACAAAAAAATCCAAGGTAACTGGGGAGAGTTAATTCTAGAACGCGTTTTAGAAACATCAGGCCTACGTCAAGGTGTAGAATATACGCTACAAAAAACGCTTAAAGATGAAGATAGAAGCATATTTAGACCTGATGTAATTGTTCACTTGCCAGAAGGTAAAGATATAATTATTGATTCAAAAGTGTCTTTAGTTGCCTATGAACGTTACTCTCGAGCAGTTAATGACGAAGAAAGGCTACAATCTTTAAAGGCACATATCCAATCAATTCGAACACATATCAGTCAACTAAGTCAAAAAGAATACCAAAAGCTTGCAGGAGTGCAGTCACTTGACTTTGTTCTTTTATTTATTCCAATAGAGTCAGCATTTGTTCTTGCGTTTCAAAATGATGAGCAGTTATTTTCAGATGCGTTTAATAAGCGGATTATTGTTGTGACACCAACAACATTATTAGCAACCTTAAGAACCATTGAAAATATCTGGCGTTATGAAAATCAAAATAAAAATGCGCAAGAAATTGCGCTAAGAGCACAGCGCATGTTAGATAAGTTTTCAGGGTTTATTGAAGATTTAGATAAAATGGGCGATCAAATACAAAAAGTAAAAGATACTCATGAGAAAGCAATGAATAAATTATCAAAGGGAAATGGTAATTTAATAAATCAAGCAAATCGCTTAGTTAAGTTAGGCGTACCAATGGGGAAAAAGTTGCCAAAAAGTTTAATTGATCAAGCTGACTTAAATGATTAGGATTAATTAATATTTAAAAATTTACTTATGCCATTTTGGGTTTAATTCCCATGCCCAGGAGTCTTCAATAATTTCATCAAGACTATATTGTGGTTTCCAATTTAGCTCTTTCTTAGCAGATTCACTATCAGCAATAAGTATTGCAGGGTCTCCATCACGCCGCTCTGAGTGAATAACTTTAAAGTTTTGATTAGTTATATTTTTGACAGAATTAATAACCTCTAAAATAGAATAACCTTCACCATTTCCAAGGTTATGTGTTGTTGATGATTGATATTTTAATAAGTGTTCAAATGCAAGTAGATGTGCTGAAGCAAGATCCATAACATGAATATAATCTCGAATGCATGTGCCATCTTTTGTATCATAGTCAGTGCCATAAATAGCGATCGCATCTTTTCTGCCTGAGGCTGCTTTTAAAACTTGTGGAACTAGGTGGGTTATAGGTTCATGGAAACCAATTTTTCCTTTAGGGTCTGCGCCAGCAGCATTGAAGTACCGAAGGATAGATGATTTAAGTCCATAGGCGCGATCAAAATCTTTTAAGGCTTCTTCAAGCATTAACTTGGATCTGCCATAAGGGTTAATAGGTAGCTTTTGATGATTAGTGTCAACCGGAGTATAAGTGGGCTCTCCATAAACTGCAGCAGTGGAAGAAAAAACAAAATAATTGATATTATGTTTAATCATTTCATCGAGTAAAACAAGTGATTTTGAAAAATTATTGTCATAATACTTTATGGGATTATGAACAGACTCATCAACGACCACATGTGCTGCAAAGTGCATTACGCCAGTGATTTGATGTTTAGAGAATATGCTTTTCAGTAGTTTTCTATCAGCCAGATCACCCTGATAAAAATGCTCAGTTAAGACAGCGTCTTTTGAACCAGTGGATAAGTCATCAAGTACAATAACATCATAATTATTTTCAAGTAGATGTAAAGTAACATGGGACCCAATATAACCGGCTCCTCCGACGATTAAAATTTGGTTTTTCATATTATCTTCAAGCCCAATTTTAAAAAATAGTTGGTTTTCATTTTATACGTTCATTAGTCAGATGATTGTATAGTTTATCTAGTTTATTAACCATACACTCAGGGTAAAAGTTATTAATAAGTTGATTAATTTGCGTTGTATAGGCATTTATACTGTATTGCTTGCTTATTAGATTGATTACTTTATCAATTGCTTTAGCAAGCGCCTCTGGGTTTTCTTTTTTGAATTGGATAATAGTATTATTATTGTGAGTTATTTCATTTATTCCATCAGCATCAGAGCACACAAGTATACGGTCTAAAGCGATAGCTTCTAATGCTGTTAAGGGTAAGCCTTCAAAATGAGATGGTATAAGCACAATATCACAATTTCTCATAAGCTCAAAAAATTCATGAAATGCTAACTCACCAATAATAGAAACTCTATCATCATTTATATTTTTTATTTGATCAGCTTTTGCTCCACAGATATAGAGTTTAAATTCTTTATCAGTGAGTTTAAGTGCTTCAATTAAGTCATAGTATCCTTTATTCTTTTGAAAACCACCCGAATATAATATTTTAATGTTTTCATTTTTACTGTTAATAGGCTTAATTTTATTTTTTAGTTTTAGCACTTCAGAAAAAACACAATTATATACAACATGAAACCGATCATCCTTATGCAGCTTATTTTCAATCCAATTTTTAGTGGAATTGCTAACAGCAATTAGAGCGTGAGCTTTTTTAGGAATAACTGGGTTTCCAAAGTTTCGATGGTAGTGTGTGACGATTTTAGTATTAGGATTTTTGAGTTTATTTACAATTGAATCAACCAAAGCTTGGCGGTTGTGAATATGAATAATATCAGGGTTATAATTGTTTATTTTTTTAACTAAATTATTAAAGGTAAAGTAGTTTAATCGAAACCATTTATTTAGTATGCGATTAAGCAGTTTATTTTCTTTAAAAAAACGGTATGGTATTGAGTGAAATATTGTATCAGGGCTGTCATCCTTCGAATATACCTCAACGATGTACCCTTTTTTTTGTAAGTAAACTGCTTGGTCAAAAATAAGTTTTGGTACAGAAGCAGATAGGTTAGTAGCATTGCCCCAAAAAGATACGATGGCTATTTTCAATGGTTTACTCATTTTATTATACTCCAATGGATAAATATTTTTCAGCAACATGTTTGACAGAAAATTTCATTTTAAGTTGCTCTCTATTGATAGGATATGGGTTATGGTAAACCTCATTTATTTTCTTAGCTAAACTGTCTGCGCTAAGATCAGATAAACCAGCCGACATTTCATCAGTTAATATTTCTGAAGGACCAGATAAACAGTTAGTACTAACAACAGGGACATGACATGCTAATGCTTCAACAATCACATTGCAAAAACCTTCAAAATCAGAGCTAACGACTAAAAGTTTTGCATTTTTTATAATGGGGTAGGGGTTTTGAAAGAAGCCTGCTATGTTTACTTTATTTTGCAGTTTTAACTCATCTATCCAAGCTTTTATTTGATTTTCTTCATTAGCATTGCCCTTGCCAATTAGGATCAGTTTTGCTGGGATATCAGATATAGAGTACGCTTGTAATAGGCGACTAATTCTTTTTTGATGCTCAGCAAAACGCCCTAAATAAACAACATAGGGTTCGGTAATATCGATAGGTGATGTTTGATTGGATAAGTGTGTAATTTTTTCAAAATCAAAAGGATTATAAATAGTCTGAATTGAATTTGGTTTAATTTTCATCGTATTGATTGCATCAGTTTGAATGCCATTTGAGACAGTGATTAAATTTTTGTGGTTATAAATTTTTTGATAGCGATAGATGTTAAGCTTGCGACTGATGCCTTTCTTATTTTGTAAATTTGTTTGATAGGATAAAGCGATGTGTAGCACAGAATATAGTTTACTTGCTGTATGCTTTGAATAACTGATGATTCGATCACAATTTTTTTTGTTAGAGAAAATAAGGTCAAACTGTATACCATTATTTTTTTCAGTTTTTAATACGGTTTGATCAAACGTCTTTGCCATTTGTTTAAAGTAGTGATTTGAAAATAGACGAAACTTAGGCTTTTTTGGTGCTTTAAGTTGGATGATTTCAATGGGGAAGTCAATATCATAATCTTGAGTTTTATCAAGTACAAATAGATAGACTGTGCAATTGTGATTTTTAACCATTGCTTCTGCAAGGGTCAATACGACTTTTTCTATACCGCCAATACCAAGCTTTTCGAGAAAAAAAGCAATATGTCGTTTAGTCAATTAATTCACCTTGTTTTTTCATTGATTATATCATGAAGTAGATTTGTAGCTGCTTTGAATATATCGTCAATTTCAACTCGATGTATATACTCTGCGGAGTCCTTTGGAATTGGATGTCTATGTTTTTCACCGCAGGTGATGATTGCTTTTGGTGATTGATTATATGGCCAAGTATTATTATCCAGTTTTGATATTGCAACAATTGGAACATTCATGGCTGAAGCGATATGCATAGGTCCTGTATCATTAGTTATATATAGGTCAATTGATGATAGTAAAGCAGTGAGTGTCATAATGTCAAAGCTTTCATCCAAGCAAACAATATTTGAATTTAAGGGTTTAAAACTTTCTATTAATGTTTGTTCTTTCTTTGATCCTGTAATTAGAAAAATACAGTTAGGGTAGTTTTGATGTAGTAGGGTAACTAGTTGCTTAAACTTTTCAGTTGGCCATTGCTTTCGTATTTGGCTAGAGCCAGGATGTATTCCAATAATGAGACGATCATTGAGTTTTTTCTTTAAAATATAGGCCTTGGCAAGTTTAAAGTTTTTTGGCTGTGGATATAAGATTAACGCTAGTTTGTCAGAAGGAGAGGATAATTTTGTTATCTCCAGCATGCGGTTTCGTACGATAACAGGATGTTCATTATTACTATCAACTAAATGTGTAAATAATGCCTCAAGTTGCTTAACTTCATTTCTAATACCAACGAAATACTGCGCTTTTAATAAGGCACATAGAGGGTAGATAAAGCGATCAGTTGCATGAAAAATAAAAACAGCTTGAAACTTTTGTTGTTTTAATTGTTTATACAACTTAATTTTATTCATAGTATTAATATTAAATACTTGATCAATGTATGGGTTATTTTCAGTGACAGCTTGGCCTAAGTTATTGGTTAAATAACTGATTTTTGCATGGTTTGAAATAGATTTGATCTTTTCAAAAAATGGTGTTGACCAGATGTTATCACCTAAAGCAGTTGTACAAACGAGTAAAATATTTGGTTTTTTATCATCATATAAATTTGTTTTTTTAAACGTTTGTAGGCATTTAACAAAAGGGATGATTATGCCATTTTTAAGACGCTTGATTGTGCTTTTCATATGCTTCATCTAGTATTTTAAACGGAGTTACTTTAGCACAAACGGATTAAATTGTCAGTGTTTTATAAATCAGTTAGTATAGACTCAATAATAGTTATAACACTATGTAAAATATCATGAAAATATTGTTAATATCTGATCAAATGATTAATAGCGACCATTCAGCTGTTGAAGGATTATTTTATAAAGCATTAAACAAAAAAATTACAGCAGATATTGTTTATATTGATCAAAATGCTAATGAAGCTTATCAGTTAGAATCACATAAGATAGCCATATCCAAAAAAGCTAAGCGTGTAGGTATTATCAATGAGCTTCAATTTTTAGTTGATTTAACTAGCTATGATTATGTGATCGTTCGTAATTATTTCCAAGTATTAAAACAGTTACTACCTTATTGTAAAAAGCAATCGATAAAAATAGGTTTTTGGGAGTCTTTCCCGCATAACTATCGAAGATTTGAAGAAGCAAAACTAACTAATAAATCAGTTTTGAGAAAATCACTAGAATGGTTTTTAAAATATAGAATGCAAAAAAAGCTAATTTCACAATGTGACTTTTATTTACCTATTTCAAAAAAACTAAAAGATGACTTCTATGCGGATATCAATATGAGGAGTTATCCACTATCATTAGGTGTGGATATGGAAATTATGCCTCATACAGATCAAAAAAAATTAAGTGAAAATACAGACACTAAAAAGTTTATTTATATTGGAACAATTGATCAATTAAGAGATTTTCATCTTATTTTAAATGCATTTATGCAAGTTGAAGAAAACTACCAGTTATTTATCTATACGCCTAGTAATAATAGTTATACTGATGATTTAAAAAAGCTCAGCAGCCATAATGCTAAAATCTGCTGGTGTAAGCCTTTAAAGCGACAAGCATTGTTTAAAGAGTTATTAAAAGCAGATATCGCAGTTGGTATATTTCCTGAAACAAAAACATACCGCAGTGCATCTCCAACCAAAACGATTGAATATTATGCGCTTGGTTTGCCAGCATTATTAAACCATATCCCAGAGTATGATTTATTATTTAATGAAAAAAGCGCCATTTTTTGTGACTTTAATGAAAGTAGTATCAAAGATGCCATTAAGAAAGCAATAGATATGCCAAAAGAGCAATTACTTGCAATGGGCAATCAGGGACGAAAGCTTATCTTAGAAAAACGTGCTTATGATCAGATGGTAGCACCGCTTTTAGATTTTTTACGTTCAGTCTAGTTATTTTAATACAGCTAACCAACCAAAGTCTGTTGCTACTTGTAATAGAATGATTGATATACCAGAAAAGAAAATAAGAATTAATAATAAACGACTAAGTATTGTGAGTTTATTTTGGGATTTTCTTACCTTCCAAGCCATTAAAGCAGGAATGCTAACTAAAATAATAGCGACAAAAATACTTGCATAACCAAGTGCACTTTTAAATCCATCAGGGTAGTAAATTGCATAAAGCCAGGCAGGTAAAAATGTAATGATAAATGCAAATAAGCGATGGCTGTGAGGTTTTGTTTTAAGTCGATAGGTATCTTGATTAAAGTTATAAAGCCCAAGTGTTACACCTAAAAATGAAGTGGTCAGTGCAATATTTGTAAATGCATTAATAAAAGCAGTCACTTGTGGTACATTTAGATAAACAGCGATTGTAGAGACAAAATCATCTAGTCGGTTACCACTGGCTGCAATCTGTTGATAGCCATGATCACCATAAAGTGGAATAGCACCAAGAGATATGACGTTCCAGACTAAATAAATAACTAAAGGGATGGTGCTGCCAATAATTGTTGCTCGATAGATTTTCTTACGATCTGATTTTAAGTAAGTACGAACAGTTGGTAGAATATGATGAAAGCCAAATGATGTTAATAAAATAGGAAAAGCAGCCCAGATATAAGGCGTGCCTTTATTTTCAGCAATTAAATTTTCAATTGATAAATGAGGAGCAATAAAAAAAACTAAACCGATAAAGGTAATGGCCTTAAATACAAGTAGTACTTTATTAAGCTGATCAACCGTACGAGTACCAAAATAGACAAATGCGCCGAGTACAACAACAAACAATAGAGCATTTAGTTTTACACCTAAACTAATGCCTATATACGACAGTAATAAGCCTAGTAATGAAGCACCACCTGTTGTATAGGCAGCTGATAGTGAATAGAGTAATAAAAGAAAAGAGATAAAAGTGATAAACTGACCAAATCTTCCCAGTGTATAGTAGGCCATATTACTGAAATTAGTGCCATCTTGATAGGCTAAGTTAACCTCATTGATTAAAAAGGCTGTAGTAGTCATTAGAAGCCAAACAGCGATAAGTAAAAAAATTGAGGTTGCAAAGCCGCTAGCGGCGGTGACAAGTGGAATAGAGAGCATACCAGCACCAATACAAGTACCAGTAATAATTAATGCACCACCAAATTCACGAGAAAAGAGATATCGAGTCATATAGTTACCTATGTGTAACACAGCTTTTCGCTGTATTTTTATTATGCTGTTTCAGCTTGTTTTGTTGTTGATTTTTCAGTTGTTATATCTAATGCGGGCAATACGGTACCACTAACTTCACCAAAACCAATGCGATAAGACTCATTTTGGCAATAACCTTTAATGATAGCGGTGTCGCCATCTTTAAGGAAGGTTCTTTCAGTTTGACCATCTAATTTTATTGCTTGTTTACCACCAAAGGTAAGCTCAATTAGGCTGCCATAACTATCTTCAGAGTTACCACTAATTGTACCTGAGGCTAATAAGTCACCTGTTTGCATTGGACAGCCATTAACGCTATGGTGTGCAACTTGTTGAGTAAAGTCCCAGTACATTGATTTAAAGTTCATTTGAGCAACTGTTTTAGGCTTAACCATATCTTCAGTTTTTAAAGCAAGCTCTAGATTTAGATCAACTGCCCAGTCAGCATGACGTTTTAAGTAAGGCAATACCTCAGGTGATTGTTCTGGGCTTCTTGTTCTAAATGGTTCTAATGCATCTAATGTAATGACCCAAGGAGAAATTGAGGTGCAAAAGTTCTTACCTAAAAATGGGCCTAGGGGAACATATTCCCACTTTTGAATATCTCTGGCGCTCCAATCATTAACTAATACCATACCAAAAACGTGCTCAGGTGCGTTATTTGTTGTGATTTGCTCACCATGAGTGCTTGAATTGCCAATAAAGTAGCCAACTTCAACTTCAACATCTAGCCCTCGACACGCACCATAGCTTGGAGCATCTTCATTTGGTTTTAGCTGACCCAGTGGACGTCTAAAGTTTGTTCCACTAACAACAATACTACCAGCACGCCCATCATAGGCGACAGGCATATGACGCCAGTTAGGTAAAAGAGGGTTATCTTTATCTCTAAAAAGCTTGCCAATATTCGAGGCATGCTCAATTGATGAGTAAAAGTCAGTATAACCACCAATTTTTACAGGTAAATGCAATGTTACTTCATTTGCTGGGATTAATAACTCATTTTTTAAATTTTGATTTTGTTGAATTGTGAAATTATCATGTCTGAGCAGACGGCTGATAGCATTTCGTAATTCAGTAATTTTTGAGCGTTCTAGTGCCATTAAATCATTCAAATAAGGTTGATTAAAGAGTGATGCATCAAGTGATTGATCTGTGAAAAGCTTATGCATAAATCCAGCATAAAGATCAAAAACATAGTCACCGATAGCAACACCAATACGTTTTTGTGGGTTTTGATTATCACTAAAAATACCAAAAGGTAAATTTTGAATGGGAAAGTCATGCTTGTTAGGGACTGTAATAAATGAAGTAAGATTTGGATTATTTGCTTCGATCATTTTTAAATATCCTTTGAAGATTGATAGGTTGCTTGCTATTGGCTATGCTTTGGTTGGTTCAGTTTGCTTAAAGTAAGTTTCTAGTTCACGCCAACAGTTTAAGTAATCTCTTTGACGAAATGAAGCATTAAAAGCATATTCTGTAATTTGCCAGATGGCGTTTGACTCAAACATAAAGGCAAGTGTATTTTTATAGCGCTGTGGTTTCTCATCACAGTTTGATGCTTTTTCAAAAACATCAGCATCAACACCATGACCACTCATCGTATTATGTAGACTAAAGCCACCTGGTACAAAGCCAATTTCTTTAGCATCATATTGACCAAAAATAAGTCCCATAAATTCACTCATGATATTTCTGTGATAGTAGGGTGGTCTAAATGTATTTTCTTGCGCCATCCAACGTTCTGGAAAGATAACAAAGTCAATATTTGCGGTACCCACTTTTGTTGAAGGCGCTGTTAATACGGTAAATATACTTGGATCAGCATGATCTTTTAATACCGTGTTCATTGGTGTAAATAAGGATAGGTCATACTTATAAGGTGCACAATTACCATGCCAAGCAACAACATCAAGTGGAGAGTGTTGAATACTCATTTGCCATAGATGGCCTTGAAACTTGGTATAAAGTATCAAGTCACCACTTTTTTCTTCATAAGTGGCATTAGGTGTTAAAAAGTGGCGTTCTTCTGCCAACCCATTCGCACCAATTGGGCCTCTCTCTGGTAAAAAGAATGAGTTTGTTTGTATTTCACAAATATAACCGCGCGCAAGCATTTCATTTAACTGAACTTGAAAGCGAATACCACGAGGAATCACAGTGATTTCTCCAGGTGCAACTTTATAAGTGCCAAGTTCTGTTTTAAATGTAATTGTTCCAAACTGTGGCACAACTAGCCAATCACCGTCAGCATTATAAAAGTATTCATCTTCCATTGATGTATTTGCATTATAAAGATGGATGCAGGCAGAATCATTATAGGCGATTGTTACTAACGATGAAAAAAATGTTGCTGGCTTTTCAGGCTCAGGCTGTGGAGACCAACGCATCTGATCAGGGGGCGTAATTAGATTATCTGGATTTTTAGAATCTCGTACTAGATGGTTAATAATGCGACTAGCAGGAGATGTGTTAATAACAGAAGGACGGATACGATAAAGCCAGCTGTTAAAATTTTGATGTCTTAATGCAGTAAAAGCACTGTTGTTAATTTGTTCAGCATATAAACCTAAAGGTGCTTTTTGAGGTGAGTTTCGATCTTTTGGCAATGCACCTGGTATGCTTTCTGATTCAAAATAGTTGTGAAATCCACTTTGGTATTGATTAGGCATAATGAGCTCCGAATTTGTCAATGAACTTGAGGTGACGCTTTTTGAAAGGCATCTAATTGATTACATGCGTTATAAATTTCTAAAATGAGTGGGTATTTTTCCATTGCGAGATTAAAGCGTATCGCATTATAGACTTGGGGAATTAAATAAATATCAGCAAGAGAGATATCATTACCAAAAGAAAAAGAACCTTTGGATGATGCAAGTTGTAATTCAATTGCTTGAAATCCTTGTTCTATCCAGTGATGATACCAACTTAGTTTTTGTTGTTCATCTATTTGAAATTCATCTTTTAAATAGTTTAAGACAGATAAGTTATTTAAAGGATGTACATCACAAGCAATGATATTTATAAAGCTTAAAATTTTGTATTTATTTTTTGAGTCATCAGGTAATAGTCGTGGTTTAGGATATTGATCCTCAAGATACTGTAAAATAGCAGTTGATTGTGTTAATACCAAATCATCATCAACTAAGGTTGGTACGCGTTGTTGTGGGTTAAGTCTGGTATAATCTTCATGATACTGCTGGCCACCATCTCTTATCAAATGAACTTCTTCAAGTTCATAAGGTATTTTTTTTAACTCCAATGCAATTCGTACGCGATAGGAAGCAGAGGAGCGAAAATAATCATAAAGCTTGATCATTTTTCATTGTCCTCTAAAACACCGCGCTCGATTTGATCTAACTCAATTGAGTCAAATAATGCTTGGAAGTTACCTTCACCAAAACCTTCATCGCCTTTACGTTGGATAATTTCAAAAAAGACAGGTCCAATCACAGTTTGGGTGAAAATTTGCAATAAAATACCACCATCTTTGGTTGGTGCACCATCAATTAAAATGCGGTTTTTTTGCATACGTTCAAGTGATTCTTCATGGTGAGGCACTCTTTCATGTATTTTTTTATAATAAGTATCTGGTGTAAACATAAAGTCCATACCTTGACTACGTAGAGTCTCCACTGTCTGGTATATGTCTGATGTTTCTAATGCAATATGCTGAATGCCTTCACCATGGTAATCATTGATAAATTCTTCAATTTGTGATTTATCATCAGCTGATTCATTAACAGGAATTCGAATCTTATGACACGGGCTTGTCATTGCTCGACTAAATAATCCAGTTAATTTTCCTTCAATGTCAAAATAGCGAATTTCACGGAAATTGAATAGTTTTTCATAAAATCCAGCCCATTTATCCATGTTGCCACGAAAAACATTGTGCGTAACATGATCTAGTGTTTTTAAACCAACTTGGTTTTGTTGCATGATTTCATCACTATTAGGCAACTTCTCAAATAAATTGCTATCTAATATATTAGCGTAAGGGGTTAGATATAATCGGGTATCAGCAATACCATGAATCAGTTTAATTTGATCATCGTGCCAATCATCTGAAGTACTTTCTACATCATAAGCGCCTTGAGATTTTGTATAATTATATGCATTTTGAGGATCCTTAACTAAAAAGCCCATACTGCAGACACCACCGCCGTGTGCTTTAGCAAAGCTTTCAGCAAAACCACCTGTTTCTCGATTTAATAGAAAGAAGATATTGTTTTGCTGATAGACTTTAATTTCCTTTTCTTTATGATTAGCAACATGGCTAAACCCTAAAGATTTAAATAATGTAGCAAGAGACTCTGGGTCTGTAGATGTATACTCTAAAAATGCAAAGCCGTTGGTATTTGCAGGGTTATGAGTGCTTTCCATAACGAAACTCCTTTAAACAAAATTTGTTTGTGTTTGATTAATTTTATCAAGGGCTATTTGATAAAGTGTAGCGGTCATTAATTTACCAGAATTCATAGTGTAAGCTTCTTTCATAAGGTGGTAAATTTCTTGATAAATATCATCGAATACTCGCTTTGTTTCACTCTCTGAGATGCTATCAGTTTGACTCATTAGATAATAGAAAGTTCTAGCCATGCCCATATTAGCTAAAAAGTCGGGAATAACAGTTAGTTTACGATCTAGTATTTGTGAACATTTACCATAGCAATATTCAGTTTCAACAAATGGATGATTAGCACCACAAGCAATTAAACTTAAGCCTTGTTTATGCATATTTTCAATGAAGTCTTGTTGATTTAAGTTAGATCCAGCTGCAGGGATAAAAATATCTAATGTTTCAGATGAAATGCCTTGATTAAATGCCTTATGATCTAGCAACTTATGATCAAGCTTGGATAGTTTTTTATGTTCTAAAACGTTGAAAATATCAAATTCTGATAATGACTCTTTAAATATCATACCACCATCAGAATCAGATAAAGCGATAATTTTTGCGCCTGCTTGGTATAAATACCATAGCGTTGCAGCACCAACATTACCGACGCCTTGGATAAAAATGCGTTTATCTTTGATTGTGTCGCAATTAAGTTTTAAATAGCTATCAACAGAGGCATAGACGCCATATCCAGTTGTTAACTCAGATAGAGGAATTGTTAGGTTATCAGTAAGGTTAACAGGTTGGCGAATCAATTTCATATTCTCATAAGCCTGTTTTTTCTTATTTTCGTCATCTTGAGTCACAGCATGGATAATACCTGCTTGAGAGTTATTAATACCTAACTCCTTTAGTATGTCATTAATTTTATGAATATCCGTATTTAAATCACTGCCAGTACCATAGCATTCTTTTAGTAAAGGACTGATTGCTTTATACCACCTGGCAAGCACTTCATATTTATTTGGATGATTTGGATCAAGTGCAATACCGCTTTTAGCACCGCCAATTGCAGGGCCTGATAAGGCAAACTTTATTTCCATAATTTTAGCCAACGTAGTTACTTCATCGACTGTCACTGTTTCATGTACTCGAGTGCCACCACCACAAGCATCACCTTTAAGTGAGTTAATTACTAAATAGCCTTTGGCTTCTGATTGATCATCTTTCCATGTGAAGGTAATTTCAGGTTCTTTTTCAGTATAGGTATGTAGTTGGTTAATAATGTTTTGTTGAAAATTTTCTAACTCATTTTTTAAAGAAGACTTAATTGGCATTATTTCAGTCATTTCAATTGTATCCATATGTAAAATCCTTTAAAAATCCGTTTAAGCATTAGGCCTAATGCTTTGGTTAAGATTATGATGTTAAATAGAATTAATTGTTTTGTCGATTGTTTTTTAGCATCATAGTAAGATAGCAAATCCAGTATGGATTTTTAGAGTGTATTTTAATGGGTGATCATATGACTTATCTTGCAAAATGGATGAAAGAACTTAATCTAAAATCAGTTGCTGCATTCCATCATTTTAGTGTGACAGAAAAAGAAGCATTTTGGCTGAAAGTTATTAATCAACTAAAGATCCCATTTAAAAAGTCATATAGTCAATTAATGGATATATCAGATCCCATTCATCCAAAATGGTTACCAGATGCAAAGGCTAATTTCATTGATTGTTGTTTAAATCATAATGCAAATAAGATAGCAATTATTTATGTAGATCAAAATAATAAAATAGAAAAATTAACTTATGATCAATTAAAGCGGATGGTTGATCGTATTGCGCATAGTTTAATTCGATCAGGCTTTAAAAAGGGTGATCGTCTTGCTATTGATATGACAATGACAAAAGAAGCAGTTGCTATTTATCTGGGTGTGATTAAGGCAGGTTTATCTGTTGTTTCAATTGCTGATAGCTTTGCAGTTGATGAAATTAAAGTAAGGTTAGATATTACCGATGCAAAGGCAATATTTACAGAAGATTATATTTTAAGAAATAATAAGGCTATCCCTTTATATGATAAGGTTAAACAAGCAGATCCTCAAAAAGTAATTGTCATTAAAAACTCAAACATTGAAACGAGCTTAAGAGAGAATGATCAGTGGTTTGATGACTTTTTAGTTGATAATGATGCACCATTTGAGTCAATCCCTTTATCATTTGATGATGAGATCAATGTGCTTTTCTCATCAGGAACGACGGGAGAACCTAAAGCTATTCCTTGGACTCAAGCAACCTTAATTAAAGTTTATTCAGATAGCTTATTACATTTTGATACGAATGAAAGTGATACTTGGGCTTGGCCAACTAATTTGGGCTGGATGATGGGGCCTTGGGTAACTTTTAGTAGTTTTCTACATGGTGCAACATTAGCACTTTATGATAATGCCCCAACAACGCTTGAATTTGCGCAATTTATGACTCAAGCAAGGGTGACTAAATTAGGTGTTGTGCCAAGTATTGTTAGTGCTTTAAGAAATAATAAAGTTTTAGAGGATCCATCTGTCAATTGGCAAGATATTAAAGCATTTGGCTCAACAGGAGAGTGTTCTAGCTTTGATGATATGCGTTATTTATCACAAAGAGCAAATAATGCACCTGTGATTGAATACTGTGGTGGTACTGAGATAGGGGGTGCTTATATTACATCAACACTGGTTGAACCATTTAAGTTATCAACGTTTTCAACGCCTGCATTTGGACTAGATTTTTGTTTATTAGATGATAATCAAAACATCATTGAAGGGGAAGCTGAGGGAGAAGTTGCCATTATTGGCCCATCATTTGGTTTATCACTCAGTTTACTTAATAAAGATCATGATGCCGTTTACTATCGGGGAATGCCTACTTTTAATGGTGTTACACTACGTCGACATGGTGATGAGATAGCTCGCTTTAAAAATGATTTTGGGTTTTATTATCGAGCACAAGGTCGAGCGGATGACACAATGAATCTAGGCGGTATTAAAACAAGTTCTGCAGAGATTGAACGCTGTGTTAATAAATTAGACGCAGTCTATGAGTCAGCTGCTATTTCAGTTAATGGGGATAAAGGAGGCCCGGCAAAGCTTGTTATTTTTATGGTTTTAAATAATAAGTCAGAAAAAAAAGACTTAAAAAAACAAGCACAGCAAGTAATTAAAGAAAAATTAAACCCTTTATTTAAGCTTTCAGATGTCGTAATTATCGATCAATTACCCAGAACTGCCTCAAATAAAGTGATGCGGCGCAAGCTTAGGGATGGGTATCAATCTATTTAAAGTTTAATTTTTGTAAATTGATTGTTTAAATTTTTCAATTACAATATAATTATCATCAGAAGATAATTATATAAGTTGTAGTTGTGAAGAAAGATACAGGGATTGATCAACTAATACTCTTGGATGGAACAACATATTTTGATGAAAATGGGTATTGGTATAAAATTGAAGCACACTTTGTTAAACCAACAAAAGAGAGGCCACATGGAGTTCGTTATAACTTAACATTGCATGATAAATACAATCGACGAATCCTTGGCTTTGATAATGCGCATGCAGTCACAAGAGGCAAACAACTTAAAGGTAGGATTATTGAGTATGACCATATGCATAGAAATAGTTTTGATAAAGGCACGCCTTATCATTTCACAAGTGCATATCAGTTATTAAAAGACTTTTTTGAAAGAGTTAATAAAATAATTGAAGAAAGTAAGAGGAGAGAGAGGTGAAACCACTAACAGTTGGCATTATATCCAGAGAAGCATTTCAAGAGAGGGCACTTTTAATTGCCTCAGGCAAGTATCAACCAAAGAAAAATGAACCTAAAGTTTGGTTTAACTCAATTAAGTCACTAGCAGAAGTATTAAGTGATAATAATGTTGAGTTGTTGAAATTAATAGAAGAAAAGCATCCTAAAAGCATTAAAGAGCTTTCTGAGTTATCTGGCAGAAAGTCTAGTAATTTAAGTCGAACATTAAAGACTTTGGAAAAGTATTCAATTATAGAATTGATAAAAAAACAACGAGAAGTTCAGCCCGTTGTGAAAGCAACTAACTTTAATATTTTATACTCAGTAGCATAATTTAATTTTTAAATATTTCAATTTTTAATCTAATAAATTATTAATTTATAATAAAAAATGTAGAAATAATCACTAAAAAGCATTTCAATAATAATTTTTCATTAGTTGATTACAGCAAATGATAGTGTTAGATTATGCATTAAACAAGTTTCCCCACAAAACTTGTTTTTCAGTCCAAATAGGATTTAATTATCAAATAGGAACCTCATTTATAGTGTTATTGCTTGTTTCCCCCATAAATGAGGGTTCCACCTTTTAAACTTCGAACAGTTTTTTAAAATTAATATTCTTTATGAGCCGCGATAAATCGATGTCTCTACTATTGTTCAATAACTATATTTATCATACTCATAAACTTGATTCAAGTAATTTAAGTGGTTATTTATATCTAAAGTATAATAATAATCAAAATAATATATTTCAAAATTAAGTTAACTACTTTATTGTTTTATATAAACATTGTTTATTAAAAATATAAAAACGTATTTCAATATTGGTTATTAATAGATTTATTTTTATTGGTAGAGAGTGTAGCTTTGAATGGTAAGTTAATCAAAATATAGGGGTTATGTATGCTAAGTCTATCAAATTTTTTCAATAATAAGGGTGATAATGATTTATCAAAAGACCAGAAGGATAATATTTTTTATCTACAGGTAATTTTGTCCAAACTGGACAGAAAAAATGATACTGAATATTTAAATTCACTTTATAATGACACAGTAAGTCTTTCGGGAAGAGATTATTTACTTAGCAAAGGAGTTGCTAAGTATGTGAATCAGAAAATTTCAGATGGTTGTCTGTTGTTAGAGCCAGAAAAGTGTAGGAAAATTTTTGAAAAACTACATAATCAAGTTTTCCCTATTCGTAAAAGGTGTGCGAACTCTCGTGTTAGTGAAGCACCAAAATATATAGCTGATATTGATAATCAGTCACAGCTTATGGCTAATAGTGATAATCAGTCACAGTTTATGGCTTTAGATCATTAAGAAATAACATTTATAATTTAACTCTTTCTCCCAGAGACGCGATGAATCGACGTCTCTACACATGGAGCAACCAGAGCAGCTTTTAGCTTTGATTAGTGTGGGAGGAGGTTTTTTTAAATATATTCAGTATGCTATCCATTTTATTATTTTTATATGAATCAATTTATTCAGTCTTAGTTTGGTAATTTGCCCATTTATGGGTATAATTAGTTTATGAAGGTGATTAAAGTTTAAGTAAATACATTTTATGTATGAAGTGGAGCTGTTGGAAGAAGCAGAAAAATGGTTATTAAGACTTCCAGATCTAGAGAAAAAAGAAATCATCTTGCTAATTAAGATGTTGGAAAAATTGGGTTATGAGCTTCAGTTTCCACATGCGAGGCAACTAAAAGGAACAAAAGAGAAAATAAAAGAACTAAGATGTATGAGATATGGTAATAGATTGTATTATGTGCATCACAAAAAGAAAATATATGTTGGTCTATTGGGTGGAGATAAAGGAACACAAGATAGAGATATAAAAAAGGCTGATAAACTTGCTAGAAAGTTAAAAAACTTATGAGAGGTGATAGCAATGAAAAATATAAATCAGATCTTAAAAGAGAATTTTACAGATAAAGAAATTGAAAAGTTAGAAAAAGAAGCGGCTAAACGAGCAAAGGAGTACATGGAATTAAAGCAAGTGGTTGCTCAAGAAATTAAAGCTTATCTGGATGAAAATAATTTAAGTTTTAATGAGCTAAAAGAAAAGCTAGACACAAGTACTTCTCAAGTTCAAAGAATCATTACAGGACGTTCTAATTTTACGCTAGAAACCTTGATTAAGGTTGGTAATCTGATTGGAAAAAGACCTAAAATAATTTTTGAATAAGATAAGTTATATATAAACCAAATTAAAATTATTTTTAAAACAACCTAAAAACACCCATTAAATTAGCGACTTGTGCAACAATTACAAGTACGCCTAAAAGTAGAGGGTAAATGCTATTAAGCTTAAATCGTTCTTTTTTATCTAAGTAAATTGGCGTAAAGACAAAGACAATCACAGCAAAAATAGCTGCGTATTGAAGTGCAAGGATAAAGCCTTTTGGATAATAAACCGCAAAAATAAAGGGTGGTAGAAAGCTTAAGATAAAACCAAATGCACTTTTAAAGTTAATATTAAGTTGCTTAAAAATATCGCGGATATAATGATATAGAGATAGACCAACGCAGATAAATGATGTGATAATTGCGATATTAATAAAGATAGTTAAAAACGAGTGAATTGAAGTACTTTCTGTGCCTGATTTGATAATTTGAATAAAGTTATCCAGGGTGTTGCCTTCAAGGTAGATTGTTTCATAACTAATCGCACCTCGCTGAGGAATTAAGCCTAAGCAGATAATCACCCAGACAATATAGATAGCTAAGACAACCAAACTACCAGAAATAATACTTTTCTTAATTGCCTTTAAATCACCTTGTTGATACTCATATAGGACAGGAACCATATTTTGAAAACCAAAAGAAGGCAGTAGTGTTGGCCAAGCATATAAAAGTGCAACTAATGAGATTGGCAAAGAAAGTGCGTAGTTTAAGTTAAAATATCCGATCATTAAAATGACACATAAGCTAAAAAAGACTAGTTTTAATGTGACAAATGAACGATTTAAGTAATCACTAACCTTGGTATTTAGAATAATGAGTCCAAAAATGAGAATATAGATTAATGCATCTAATGAGTTAGAAGTGACTGTATTTTCAGATGCCATTTTGATTAAGGATGCGCCTTGGGTGGTATAAGCTGACATTAAAGAGTATAGCAGCAGTAAGTACATAACAATAAACACGGGTTGTAGTAGTTTTGGCATTTGCTTTGAATTTAGCGTTGTAAAATTAACACCTAATGGGTGTTGTGAGCATAGTTTTAAGAGTTTAAATGATGTGATTACCATTACAGACCAAGATAATACCATTAAAACAATCGCTGTTAAAACGCCAGAGGCTGCTGTGATTAATGGTAAAGAGAGCATACCAGCACCGATGGTATTACCCATGACTAAAAATGAACCACCAATGGTTCTTCGAGTTGTTAGATTCATTTGATTTGATTTTATACAATTAACTAAGCGTTCTATTGTACAGAAGAATAAGTTAAATAAAAGGAAAAATGGTTTTGTTCTACGGTTGTCTAGACGCTAACATAAGCAAACGTTATACTTCAGTTAGTTAATTTTGGCAAAATAATTAAGATATATTTTATGAAAAATAGAATTAGAAAAATATTTCTCTCTTTACTTCTATCAGTTATTGTTAGCCTGATAGCAGGCTGTCCTGCACCTATAACCAATCGATTAAATTTAGATGAAAACGCTCCCTTACCTTATCCACCAAAGAAAGATAAAGCTTTAGTTTATATTGCACAACCAATGACAGTTATTGATTGGGTAATTGTCGGTGGTGCGGTCTCTGATGGTAATCGTTATCATGAGTCAAAAATATATATTAGATCAAGAGATAGTCAGTTTGCTTATGTTACAAAGATAGATACGCTTCATAGAGGCGCTTGCTTTTATATTGATCCTGGAGTTTATATGATTAAGTTTGTTAATGAAATAGCTAAGCCTCGGACTTTGCAAGATACATATCATTTCCCTGTTGATAGCGTTCGGTATCTTGGGCTTGATTTAACAAGTTACTCAGGAGGGTATAATACAGAACTTAAGTTAGTTCAACTTAATGAAAAAGAAGGGCGTGGTTATATTGCTAAAAATAATCAACACCATAAGATGAGTTCTTGTATTGATGTAACACAGCAAATGCTTAAAGAGGCTCATGATGTAACAATAGCAATACGCGCAACAATTAATAATGAGATGACAAGTGTTTTATTAGGTAGCTCAAAATCAGTTAACGCAAATATTAAGGATGTAAAACAGCTGGTTATTCCAGCAAAAGAAAGCTATCAATACACTGAAACTTATGTAATAAATAATAGGGAAGTTCAAAACTTTATAAGTAGTCCTTCTATTACATTTGACATAAGTGAAGATGGCAAAAGCGTAGGACTTTTTCCAGAAGCAGTTGATATCAATTTTTACCTAAGCTTTTTAGATAAGACCTTTTCTATATATTCAAAGCCAAATGTTGCTGCTGCAAGAACAGGCATAGATGAAAATAAGAGCGACTGCTCAGTTAAAAAGACTAAAAATAAGATTGATATTGACTGTGCAATACAAGTTAGGAAGGTTGACTTGTCTAAGTAGGTTTGATTTTGTAGAGATGCCGGTTTATCGCATCTCGGATACCCTACAATTGTTCTGATTAAGCCCCTAAATTATGGTTGTTCGTGCCAGATAAATCTTCTAACTTCTTAATTAATAACTCACTGACTTGTTCGATAGGCAGTTCACCATCAACAATAATGTAAGCTGGTTTTTCAACGCCTGAGATTGGATCAAAGTGTTTATAATAATCAATTAATGGCTCAGTTTGTTGTGTATAGACTTCAAGACGGTTACGAACGGTTTCTTCTTGATCATCTTCTCTTTGGATTAAAGCTTCGCCTGTAACATCATCTGTATTTTTTTTCTTTGGTGGGTTAAAGCTTACATGATAAGTTCGACCAGAAGGCTCATGAATACGACGGCCAGTGATGCGCTCAATTAATATCTCAGGCTCAGCCTTAACTTCAATAATAAAATCAATTTGAATTTTTGCTTTTTTTAATGCCTCTGCTTGTGCAATGGTTCTAGGGACACCATCAAGCAAAAAACCATTTCTACAGTCAGATTGGTTTAAACGTTCTTTAACGATTTTAATAATTAGATCATCAGATACAAGCTCACCTTTGGCCAGAGTTTCTTTAAGTACAATGCCTAACTCACTACCAGAATTAATGCTTTGACGTAACATGTCGCCAGTTGAGATTTGTGGAATACTAAAATGTTGTTCAATAATCTTGGCTTGAGTGCCTTTACCAGCACCTGGGGGCCCAAGTAAAATTAAGCGCATTGATTGTCATCCTCATGCTTAATGCATTTTATGTTATATTATACTAAATCGCTTAGTATTATGCCTAGTTTTTAAAGGGCTTACAAATATTAATATTATTTGAATATTGTGCCAAGCATCATTTATCCGAATTTTATTCAGTTTTACCTTTTAAATCAAGCAAAGCACGGCGTTGTTTTTTGTTTGGTTTTGTCTCAGGCGCATGTGAGAGTTTTTGAGCCTTATTCATTTGAGCAATTGATTCGCGTTTTTTAATGCTTTCTTCTGTTTCTTCATAGAGCTTAGATGCAATGCTAAAAGGTCCTCGTTTATCTGATAAATCTTTAATAATAATTGTTTTTTCAACTGTTCCTTGACGTATTGTTAAAGTATCATTAATGGCAACAACTTTGCTTGGTTTACTTCGTTGGTTGTTATAATGAACTTTACCACCTTCAATAGCAGCTCTTGCTATGCTACGTGTTTTAAAAAAACGTGCAGCCCATAGCCATTTATCTAGTCTTATAGCAATTGGTTTTTCTTCAGTCATGATCGTATGAGTTATTTTGTTTTAGGAAAATAATAACATATTTTGGCCATTATATTGAGTAGATTTAAAGTTAACAAAAAAGAATAAAAAACATTTGCAAATGAAAATGATTATCATTAATATAATCAGAAAATTAGTCAACTCATAGTGTATCAAGGTGAAAAAATGATAAAAAAGATCTTACGTTTTAGTGGTGTTTTGTTCTTTTGTTTTATAAGTTTATCAAACGTCATGGCTTTAGCGCCTACACCATCACCAAAACGAGTTGTTGTTCTTGAGTTAAGCTTATTAGATAACTTAATGTTATTGGATGTTAAACCTGTTGCAATTGCAGGTAATGAAGTAGGTGAGGGTGCATTACCTGGTTATATGCTAAAGGATATTAAGTCATTTCAATCAGTTGGCATAAAACAGCAGCCATCATTGGCAAAAATTGCCTCATTTAAACCTGATTTAATTATTGCTGATATAACGTTTCATAAAAACATTCAAACACAGCTAGAAAAAATTGCCCCAACGATTATGTTAAATGGCATTATGGGTAACCCGCAGGATCAAATTAACAATATTAATCGGTTAGCTATTATTTTTCATAAGGAAAAACAGGCACATAATGTTATAAAACATTATCAGAAATTAACGGATGAAGATTTTAAATTAGGCCAAGCACACCCAGCGACAATTTTAATGGGTTATGTAGCAGAAAATGGTATGTTTCGAGCCTTAAGTCAGAATGCAATTGCAACAGAAGTACTAAAAGACCTAGGTAAAGATAACCTAATTAGACAATATTCATCTAGGCAGCGTATTGAAATGACGCCAGAAGCAGTGTTAGCCAAAAATCCAGATGCAATTGCAATTTTACTAACGGATAATGATGCTTCGATTGTTAAAAAATTAACAAATAATCCAATTTGGCAGCAAATACCAGCAGTAAAAACCAATAAAGTTTACTTTTTATCTCGAGACGTTTGGGCTCAGGTTCATGGTTTAAAGGCAACTGAAATTGCAATTGATCAAGCAAAAGCATCCAATTTATTAACTTTAGGTATGCCTAAAGCAGTTACAAATCGTAGTCAAATTTAGAACTAATCATTATTTTTAAATTATGTTTCAAATGACAAGGGGTATGGAAATGAAATCAGCATCGAAGAGAATAGCGATTGTTGGAGCAGGTCATGGTGGCCAGGCGTTAGCGGCTGATTTGGCTTTAAAGGGCGCAAGTGTTAATCTATGTGCAGATAAGTCACATCCAGGTGGTTTAAATGCAATTATTGCCAATAGTCATAAAATTAAGTTTAAAACTAATCATAAAGAATATTTGGCTCAACTAAATCTTGCTACTAACGACTTTGCTCAGGCACTAAATGGTGTCGAGTATATTTTTATCGTATTACCAAGCTTTGCTCATGAAAGCATGATGATGCGAATTTTACCATTTTTGGAAAATGGGCAGAAGGTTTTAACGTTAGCTGCAAATTTTTCTTCACTGTGTTATTTGAATTTAATGGAACGTTTTTTCTTAGATGTAAAAGTGACTTTAGGTGATATTGCATCATTACCTTATGCTTGTCGTTCAAGTAATAAAGGAGAAGTTGAAGTTGTGGCAACTAAAAAAAATATTCAGTTGGCAACGATTCCTAATGATATGACCAAAGTAATTGCGAACGATTTAAATACAATTTTTCCATCTGAACTGATCCCTTGTGATAATGTATTGGAGTTAGGTTTAAATATTACAAGTGGCATGAGTCATCCCATTAATGCGCTTTTAAATGCGGGCAGAATAGGAGAAGGTAAGGATCCATTTTATTTTTATAAAGATGGTATTTCTGAAAGTACGGCTGAATTGATTGAAAAGCTTGACTATGATCGTTGTATCATTGGTGAGAGACTAGGTTTTAAAATGCGTCCTTACTTAGATTTAATGGCAGAGTTTTATACAAAACGTTATGATTCGGTGCATGATTTTTTTAAAAACAGCCAAGCGCATAATACGTTAATGCTTTGTCCAAACAGTCTACAAGAGCGTTATATTTCTCAAGATGTACCTTTTGTGCTTGTGCCTTGGTATTCATTGGGCTTATTATCGGGTTATCAATCAAAAATAATGAAAAGTTTAATTGAATTGGCATCTTTATTAAATGGCGTTGATTACTTTAAAAGTGGACGTTCTTTAGAGAATATGCAGTTAAATCATTTAAACTTAGATACACTTAAACTATATGCTAAAAAGGGTAAAATCATGGAGCAACCAGTTAACTTTGCTGATAATTTATTATCGTCTTTAGTTACAGCGGCATAGTAGCGACTATGTGGTTTATTACAGCGCTTTTAAGTGCGTTATTTTTTGGTTTGGCTGGTTTTATGTTTAAGGTTGCAAATAGCCTTAAGCTTCCATCAAGATATGTACTACTTGGTTCATACCTATCAGGTAGCCTTGGGTTTTCAATTGTTGTCAGTTATGAACATAGTTGGATGTTTAGCTGGCCAGTTTTAGCGGCTGCTTTTTTTATAGGAGTAGGATCCGTTTTCGGTAATTTAATGGTATATAAAGCTTATAATCATGGACCAGCTAGTCTAACAGCGCCTTTAATTAACTTAAACCTAGTGATTATCATTATTTTGTCAGTTACGATCTTTGGTGAGTCTTTAAGTTTATTTGAAGTAATTGGTATTATGTTTATTCTAATGGGCGCAGTATTGATTAGCTTTAATCCAAGAGAAAAAATGACCATTGAAAAGAAAATTTGGCTTTTATATGTTTTTTTTGCCATTTGTTTTCTTTTTATGCGCGAAGGTGGGCTTAAAATAACATTTGAATTAGGTATGAATAATCACGTTGTTTTAGTTTATGCCTATTTATTAGCATTTATTTACTTTCTGATAACTATCTTTAAACCGACCCTATTTAAGTCAGTAAGCTCAACAGTTGAGATGTTTTCAAAAAAAGGCTTAATGATTGGCATTATAACCGGTATCTTCTCATCTATTGGTTTAACTTTATTGGCAGTGTCAATTAATCAAGGTCCTGCAAGTATTGTGATGCCAATTTTTTCTTTGAGAAGCTTTGTAATTGTTTTATTATCCATTTTGCTTTATAAAGAGCGGCTTAATAGGCGTCAAAGCTTGGCATTAATACTTATTTTGATATCAGTAATGCTATTAAACCCCTAGTGCTAAGGAAGGAAATGTTAAGGCTAAATATATCCAATCAATACGCTTATACTGGGCTAGGTGTTGTTGGTTTAGTTATTTTATGTGTTTTATCGCTTTATTCACTTAGTTTAGGGGCGGTAACGATTCCATTAAAAAGTATCTTAAACATTTATAAACCGGAATCAATGACGTTGCTTCAATCAATCATATTATGGCAAATACATTGGCCACGTGTATTAATTGCAATTATATCAGGTGCTTTGTTAGCCGTTAGCGGTTTACTGATGCAAGCAGTTACTAGGAATGACTTGGCTTGTCCTTCGCTTTTAGGGATTAGTCAAGGGGTTGCATTAACTGATATTATTTTATTATTATTTGTTCCGGGCATTTCAGTTGTTAGTTATTTTTTATTTTCGTTGTTAGGTGGGCTTGTAACAGCAGGAGTTATTTTATTATTAGCCTTAAGTCGTTCTTTTTCACAAGCAAAGTTGATTCTAGCAGGCATTGCAATTAATACGCTTTTTTATGCCGTTTCTCATCTGTTAATTTTAGTGTTTCCAGAAAAAGCACAATCTTTAGTTTTTAATTTGAATGGTTCATTAATGACGGTGGCACAACAGGATATTAATATTCTATTACTTAGTGTTATATTTCCAGCAAGTATTTTACTGTTTTTGATTCCTAAATTTAAAGTTTTGAATCTGTCTGACTTGCTACAGAAAAATTTAGGTGAAACCCCGGTTATTTTAAAATCGTTATTTTTGATCATTGCTGTTTGGTTAAATGCTGCGGTTGTTAGCGTGATTGGGCCTGTTTTTTTATTTGGATTGGTTGTGCCACAAGCATTGCGTCTATTAGGCGTTTATGATTTAAAGGCACGTTTATTTTTATCAGTAATTTTTGGTGGGCTATTAATGGTATTTGCTGATAGTGTGATTCGTTACTTTTATGCGGATAATGAGATCCCAATCGGTATTATTATTGGTCTAATTGCTGCACCTTTGTTTATTAGCCTAGTGCGCTTTAAAGGAAAAAAGGAATGAAAATGCAGCAGATACTTCTCTTGAGTAACTATAAGCCCATTAAACATATCGTTAAGTGTTTATTGTTATCTATTATATTAGGTGCGTTGGTTGGTGCTTGGCTATTTATCAGTGCTTTAAAGCAGCCAGAGGGTTCAAAATATTTAGTTGTTTGGGAATTTATGATACCAAGAATCTTACTTGATATTACATCAGGTATTTTGTTTTCTTTATCAGGGGCATTACTACAAGCAACATTAAGAAACTCAATGGCCTCACCTGAGATTTTAGGGCTTAGCTCTTGTAGCATTCTTGCTATATTTATCGCTGGCCTATTGGGCGTTAGTTATAATGTTGGCGTGTTTCAAATGATTTCTTTTATAGGTGCGTCATTTGCCGCAATCTTGATTTGCTCATTGGCAAAGAAAAATGGAAAAACAAATATTTTACAACTGGTGCTTATTGGTAGCGGTATAGCAATTTTTTCTAAGGCATTATTACAACTGTTTGCAGTGAATATGCCACCAGAAATGACAGCATTATTAAGCTTTATGTCTGGTTCAACCTATGGCGCAACATGGGCGTTAGTTAATCACTTGATTCCTTGGGCATTAATCATTGTATTAATCACTTTATTTTTTAGGAAAAAACTTTCTTTTCTCTGGTTGGATGAATTAGTTGCAAAAAGTATTGGTTTTCCAATTGAGTTTGTGCGCATGTTTGCATTACTAATTGCTGTAACGGCAATAGCAATTGCTGTGACAGGCGTAGGGAATCTTGGTTTTGTTGGGCTTATTGCACCCAATATGGCTCTATTAATTGCTAAAAATGATCGAGAGTGGATTATGCCATATTCAGCTATATTAGGTGCATTATTAGTTATATTTGCTGATATGCTAAATATTGTTTTATTTGACCCAATTGAAATTCCAGTAGGACTAATTACAACAATTATTGGCACACCTTACTTTATTTGGTTATTAAGAAAATGATTGAAACAAAAAATTTACAAGCAGGTTATCAGGATAAAGTGATACTAAATGATATTTCATTGACCATCGTACCTGAAAAAATTACGGCAATTATTGGCACAAATGGTAGTGGTAAGTCAACGCTACTAAAACAGTTAGGCGGTATTGAGAAGCCTAAAAAAGGTCAAATTACGATCAATGGCCAAAATATTCAGTCATTAAGACGCAAAGTATTAGCACAACGAGTTGGTTTTTTACCTCAGCAGGCACAAGCGCCAGAGGGTGCAACTGTTAAAGATATTGTTGCACTGGGTCGTTATCCTCACCACAGTATGTTTAAACAAAATATAAAGCAGGATTTAGAAAAGATTCATAGTGCTTTAACAGAAGTTGGTCTATTACCATTATTAAACACTCAGTTTTCTGCTTTATCTGGCGGGCAGAAACAGCGCGCTTGGCTTTCAATGATTTTAGCACAAGATACGGATACTTTACTATTAGATGAACCAACAACATATCTCGACATTGCGCATCAAAAACAATTGTTAGAACTTTTACAAAAGCTTAATCGAAATTTAAATAAAACAATCGTGATGGTTCTACATGATATCAATCAAGTTTATCAATATAGTGATTATGTTATTGTGCTGAAAGAAGGCAAAATCATTGCATCAGGCTTAACTAAGGAAGTAGTCAATCAAGAAACGATTTATCAGGCATTTGATGTGGCATCACAATTTATCCCTTGTGGTAATCATCAGCGTGATTATATTGTGGTTTAAAGCAAGAACCTATATTGTCTTAAAAATTTTCTTTTCAACTATAATTCTGTTATGATGATTTGCGAAAAAATCGGGGCGTAGCGCAGCCTGGTAGCGTACTAGCATGGGGCGCTAGGGGTCGTGGGTTCAAATCCCGCCGTCCCGACCATGAAATAACAAGTAAATAGTGTTAGTCTTATGTCAAAACGAATACTAATTATCAAAACGTCTTCTTTAGGTGATGTGATTCATACGCTTCCAGCGATTACGGAAGCTAAAAAACACCATCCTGATATACAATTTGACTGGGTAGTAGAAGAGCCATTTCAAGAAATACCCAAGCTACACCCAAGTGTTGATCGTGTGATTCCAGTTGCAATTCGTCGTTGGCGTAAGAGTTGGTTTAAACACTTTAAAAATAAAGAAGTTCAGTCTTTTATTAAATCATTACGTTTAGAAAAGTATGATTTAGTCATTGATGCGCAAGGTTTATTTAAAAGTGCACTGATTAGTCGTTTTGCTAAAGGAAAAGTTGTTGGGCTTGACCGTCATAGTGCAAGAGAAGGCTGGGTTTCACGTATTTTTTATAATAAGTCATATCATGTTAAAAAAGGTCAGCATGCCATTATCCGAGTTAAGCAGTTATTTGCTAAGTGCCTAGATTATGTTTCAGATGATAATGCGATTGAATATGGCCTATCTTATCGTTGGGATAAAGAAAAAGCCTCTTCTCGTATTTGCTTTTTACATGCAACGACTTGGCAGAGTAAGCATTGGCCAGAAATCTACTGGCGCACTTTAGCTGAACTAAGTGGTAAGGCAGGTTATCAAGTGGTTTTACCTTGGGGTAATGAAAAAGAAAAAGAGCGTGCAGATCGCATTGCTAATGGTCTTGATCATGTAGAAGTTTTACCTAAAATGACAATTACAGAGTTGGCTGAATACTTCTCAACCCTAGCTGGCGTTGTTTCAGTTGATACAGGTTTAGCGCACTTATCAGCGGCAATTGAAGTGCCAACGGTATCTGTTTATGGTTCAACCAATCCAAACTTAACCTCAACCAAAGGTGTTAATCAAGTGCATTTAGGTGCAGACTATGCTTGTGCACCTTGCTTAAAGCGCCAATGTCAATTTGATCAAAAAGAACATAACGTTTATCCACCATGTTATCAGACAGTGGATCCTGATAAGGTATGGGGTAATTTAAAAAAACTGGCATTACTGTAATGGAAGCATTTACTCAGAAAACGGCATTTATTCGATCTCCATTAAATGGAAATATTAAACCAAAAGATAATGACTACCTGTTTATTTATGATCATAAAAGACGTATGGCATTGGATGATTTTAGTCCTGTTGTATTTCATAAAGTCAAAAATAGCTTAACGCATGCAAACTTTTATGCATTTGGCCAAATTAATGAGCAAGCTTGCTTTATCTGTTACCCAAATGAACCTTATGATACTTACCCATATATGGATTTACGTTTTGTATTTGATAAGTTAGATGAGTCAGTTTTTCAAGCGGCAAGTTATGCGTCACATTTGGCTTATTGGCATGAAGTGAACCGTCATTGCAGTGCTTGCGGTAAGGAGATGACAGATAAAGATGATGAGCAGGCAAGGGCTTGCAGTCAATGTGGCCATGTTGTTTATACACAGATTTCACCGTCGATTATTGTATTAATTAAAAAAGATGATGAGTTATTACTCGCCCGATCACACTACTTTACAACGGGTCGATATAGTTTAGTTGCAGGTTATGTAGAGCCAGGTGAGACTTTAGAGCAAGCAGTTGAACGTGAAGTCTTTGAAGAGGTGGGTATTAAAGTAAGAAATATTCAATATAAAGCCTCTCAGCCTTGGCCATTTAGCTCATCGCTAATGATTGGTTTTAGTGCTGATTATGATTCAGGTGAGATTAAGATTGACCCGCAAGAAATTGAAGATGCTCAATGGTTTAAAATAAATCAGCTGCCGGAGTTGCCAACTGAAATCTCAATTGCTTATCAGTTAATTACAAATTATTGTAAAGATATCGATTTATTGCACTTTTAGACTAGTAAATTTTTAATGTCAGTTTTCTTTTACCAATAATGCGACAGATACGATAAATAGTTTCTAAGCTGTAGGATGCTTTGGCTTTTAAAATTCTATTAGCCTGTGATTTACTTGTTCCAAGCTTTTCAGCTAAAGCATCTAAAGTTAGGTGATTCTTCTCTTTGTACCTCATAACATCATTAGCTAGCTCTTGCCGTGCTAAGATAGCTTTGCTTTCAGCTTCTACTTCTGCATTTAATTGTGCAGATTCATCAGCAGTTAATAGTTCTTTTTCTAGTTGGTCTAATGACTTGAACTTATATTTACTCACGATTATGCTCCTCTCAACATATCTTTTAAAGAACAAAATAGTTCCATTTTTGGTACTTTTCAAGTATTAATTTAAGTATGAAATATTTAAAGTTAATGATATAAGTATTATTTTTTACATCAATAGCGAAATTTAGTATTTCATAAACTATAATTTTTATATAAAATGCCAAAAGCGTTAATCGCTTTTTATCTATTAAAATAATAAAATGGCTCAGTAAAAGTTTTAGCCTTATTAAAATAAACATGGCATCAGATGATCTAAGTTAAGGGGTTTGGTCAATGCAAGAAATGAAGCTATCTAGGCAACAATTAAATATTGTCTTGATTATTATCTTTATTTCGATGACCGGTATTTTTATATCAGATATTTTTATACCCTCGATGCCGAGTATTGTTGCAGATTTAAAAACCTCTAAACCATCATTAGAATTTAGCGTACCGTTTTATTTTCTACTGTTTGCTTTAGGCCAACTATTTTTTGGTCCCTTATCTGAAAAGTTTGGTCGACGTTTTATTGTGTTATGTGGTTTATATATTGCACTTGTGGGTAGTTTAATTACCATTTTTAGTTTTTCTGTGCAGCAGTTATTTATTGGGCGTGCCATTGAGGCAATAGGTATGGCTGCACCATTATCAATTAGCCGGGCGATTCTACGTGATATCATTAAAAATAATACACTTTATGTTACCGTTAACTCTTATATGGGTTCAATGATCCTAATTGCACCAGTGATTGCCCCTTTATTTGGTGCCTATTTAGCAATACATTTTGGTTGGCGCTCTAATTTTGGATTTTTAATTGTTTTAAATATTTTAGGTCTGTTATTAGCACATTTTGTCTTAACAGAAACGCTGTTAACGCGTAAAAAGAGGATTTCAGCTAAGTTAACTTATCACACGTATATTAATATATTAAAAAAACCATTTTTTAGTTTAAATGTTTTTATATCTGCATTATTTATGGCATCAGTTTTAAGTTATTTAGCGCTAAGCTCATTTTTATTTCAAAAGACTTTAGGCTTATCGATTACGCAGTTTAGTTGGACATTTGCAATTGGAGATGCCTTTATTATTTTAGGTATGCTTGCAAATCCGAGAATACTAAAGCACTATAACCTTGATGTAAATATCGGTGTTGGTATTTTCTTTGGCTTATTAGCAGCATTAACTATGGGGCTATTGATTTTATTTGGTTGGGTTAATGCAATTACCATATTATGTTCTGTTATGTTCTTTAACTTTGCAGCAGGCATAGTTTTTCCGTCCTGTGGTGCTTATGCGATACTACCATTTACAAGGCGTTTAGGCGCTGTTGGTGCTTTAATGGGAGCGCTTCAAATGCTAACAGCAGGACTATTATCATCAATTATTACACAAGTTCCACTGCCAGCAGTTGAATTATTGGCAATTATTTTTACAATTTCTAGTGTGATGGGCCTAACTGCATACCTTGGCTTAATCAAATTGAAAAATAAAACAAAATAAAGGTGTAAATGCATGAACTTATCAAAGGTACATCAAGCTTATCGAAAAAAACTCATGAAACAAATTAGTGATTATTGGTTATTTGATGAAGAAGAAATCGTTAAGTCTTTAGCTGAGCAAGCAGAATTAACTTCGGCTCAAGCAAACCATATTCAGCATGTTGCAGGTGAGCTCGTTGCCCAAGTTCGAAGAGAGCGTCTAAATACAAGTGGTTTAGATGCCTTTATGGTGCAGTATGACTTATCTTCTTCTGAAGGGATTGTTCTAATGTGTATGGCTGAGTCATTACTTAGAATTCCAGATGTGGAAACTGCTGATAAATTGATTAAGGATAAATTAACGGCAGCCAATTGGCATGAGCATTTAGGTAAAAGTGAATCGTTATTTGTCAATGCAGCCACTTGGAGTTTGATGTTAACAGGTAAGATAATTAATAAAAAAGAAACGGATACGAAGCATTTTGCAAATACATTAAAAACTTTTCTAAATAAGCGCTCTCGCCCAGTAATTCGTCGAGCTGTTAAGCATGCAATGAAAGTCTTAGGTAAGCAGTATGTTATGGGTGAAACAATTGATAAAGCCCTAAAAAGAGCCAAGCCAATGGAGAAAAATGGCTATCGTTATTCCTATGATATGCTAGGTGAAGCTGCAAGAACGATGAAAGATGCAGAGTTTTACTATAAAGAGTATTATGATGCGATTAATGCCATTGGCAATTCATCATCAGCTAAGTTAGGTAATGTTAGAAATAATGCAGGTATTTCAGTTAAGTTATCTGCACTACACCCAAGATATGAAGTGGCACAGGCAGATCGGGTGCACAAAGAGCTGTACCCAAGTCTCTTAACACTGATGGAGTTAGCAAAATCATATAATATTGGGCTTAATATTGATGCAGAAGAAACAGAACGTTTGGAGCTGTCACTAGAGCTAATAGAACGTCTTGCACATGAAAAGTCACTAGCAGGCTGGCAAGGTTTGGGTATTGTTGTCCAAGCTTACCAAAAGCGTGCAACTTTTGTATTGGATTACTTGGCTGATTTGGCAAAAAGAACCAATCAACGTTTTATGATTCGCTTGGTTAAAGGTGCTTATTGGGATGCCGAAATTAAACACGCTCAAGAAGAGGGCTTAAGTGGTTATCCAGTTTTTACACGTAAGTGCTATACCGACGTTTCTTATCAGGCATGTATTAAAAAGATCTTTGCTAATACAAAATATATTTATCCGCAGTTTGCAACACATAATGCATTAACCGTTGCAACTGTCATTGAGTTAGCAGGAGATTACCGAGACTTTGAATTTCAATGTCTTCATGGTATGGGAACAGCGCTTTATGATCATGTCATTGGTGAGGCTAATTTTGATATTCCAGTTAGGGTTTATGCACCTTGTGGAACGCATGAGCATTTACTACCTTATTTAGTGCGTAGATTATTAGAAAATGGTGCTAATAGTTCTTTTGTGAATCGAATTGTTGATGAAAAAGTGCCGATTGATCAGTTAATAGAAGACCCGGTTAAAAAAGCTAAACAATTTAAATTTAAACCACATGCGCAAATTGCTTTGCCAAGTTGGATTTATGGAGATGATCGTATGAACTCAAAAGGTTATAATATAAATGATATTAAAGTGTTAGAGCAACTTGCGAAAGAAACAGAAAAATTTGCGTCAAAAACATATTTTGCGACACCTTTAATTCATGGTATTGATGTCGCAGGTAATGAAAAAAATGCAACGAAGGTCATATCACCAAACGATGGTAAAACAGTTGTTGGTAAATCACTTGATGCAACAGAAGATCAAGTTGATATTGCTTATAAAAATGCACTAAAAGCATTTGATCAATGGTCTTTAACTAAAGCTGATGAGCGTGCAGCATGTTTAGAAAAAATGGCGGACTTATTAGAAAAAAATATGCCAGAAATGATGTCAATTGCAATTAACGAAGCAGGAAAAACACTAGCTAATGCACAAGCAGAAGTTAGAGAAGCTGTTGATTTTTGTCGCTATTATGCCAATGAAGCAAGAGCACACTTTTTAGAACCAAAGCAATTACCAGGGCCAACAGGTGAATTAAATGAAATTAGCCTTCATGGCCGAGGTGTTGTTGTTTGTATCAGTCCTTGGAATTTTCCATTAGCAATTTTCTTAGGTCAAGTGGCAGCATCTTTAGCTGCGGGTAACGTTGTGCTAGCAAAACCAGCTGAACAAACACCAATTATTGCTTATGAAGCAGTAAAACTACTTTATAAAGCGGGTATTCCTAAAGACGTATTACAGCTTTTACCTGGTCAAGGTGAAACAGTTGGTGCTAAGTTAATTAATTACCCTAGTATTCAAGGTGTTGTATTTACCGGATCAACTGAAGTTGCACGTATTATTCAAAAAACACTCGCTCAAAAAGAAGGAGCAATAGTTCCTTTAATTGCTGAAACAGGTGGACAAAATGCGATGGTTGTTGACTCATCTGCTTTAGCAGAACAGGTAGTAGAAGCTGTTGTAAACTCAGCATTTGATAGTGCCGGTCAACGTTGTTCCGCTTTACGCGTATTATTCTTACAATCAGATGTGGCTGATCATATCATTGAAATGCTAAAAGGAGCTATGCAAGAGCTAGTTGTTGGTAATCCAAGTGAGCTTAAAACAGATATAGGTCCTGTGATTGATAAAGAAGCGCAGAGTAATCTTCAAGCACATATTGATCAAATGAAGGAAAAAGGTGCACTTATCCACCAAGTTGAGGTTGATAAATCACTAAAAGGTACCTTTATTGCGCCAAGTGTTTTTGAAGTTGATAATATCAATGCTTTAGAAAGAGAAGTGTTTGGCCCTGTTTTACATATTATTCGATTCAAAGCTAATCAGTTAGATGATGTAATCAACCAGATTAATGGTACAGGGTATGGCCTTACCTTTGGTATTCATAGTCGTATTGATGAGACAATTAAGTATTTTAAAGATAGAATTAGAGTTGGTAATGTCTATGTTAACCGTAATATTGTAGGCGCTGTTGTTGGTGTGCAACCATTTGGTGGTCAAGGTCTATCAGGCACAGGACCTAAAGCAGGTGGACCGCTCTATCTACATCGACTAGCAGTTGAGCGTGTGGTAAGTACAGATACTACAGCATCAGGCGGTAATGCTTCTTTAATGACTTTGAATGAGTCTTGATTAAAATCTCATTCGACAATATTAGGTTAATTGAATTATTTCAAAATTTAAAGATATTTATATATGTAAATAAACTATTTATTAACATTTCAATATTGTATTTGTATCATTGTAGTAAAAATATATATTTATATGATCATAGTAAATGAATATTATGTTTTAAAGTATATATAATTAATGAGGTTGTGAAGGTGGGGTTGTGTCTATCTACTAATAATAAAAGACCTAGAAGAACAATTAATAAAAATGGAAATGATCCTGATCTGTGTTTAAATAAAATCGAAAAATTTGAAACAAATTTTGCTGTTGTTGGTGTAGGGACATTAAGAAACTTACAAATCGCATCAGAACTAGCAAATAATTTAACCATCAAACCAGCTATATTTATTGTCGATATAGATGAATTGGTTATTAAGTTTTGGAAAAAAATACAAAAAGTATTTAAAGCATCAAATTCAATATCTGAATTTGATAATAAGATTGGAAGTCTAAAAAAATATACTTATATTGGCGAACAGATCGTTCCAGAAGAAATAGATGCAAGGGCTTTTAGTTCAGATGATATCTTTACATTGTTTAATAAACTTTTTAATAATAATGAAGGAAAATTTCATTGGATAAAAGATCTTATTGAAAATAGACTGTCATTATATTATGAATCGTGGTGCGATGAGGAAGTTATTAATTCTATAAAGCTTAAGTGTAGTGAAAATGATCTTAAAATAGTTGCTTATATATCAAATACTCTTGAATATATTCAAGATGATGATGAATGGTGCTTAGCATTTGAAAAAAATCTAAAGACTTTAGACCCTGATGTACAAATTTCAACTGACGGGGCAGCTATTTATCATAATGATCATCCGCATCTTGCTATTCCCCGTCTTGTTTATCACAAGCTGAAAAATTTTGACCCTAAACTTGTATTGAATGTAAATGACCTTCAAAACTATAGTTATCCAGATCCATTATACTATCAGCAATCAGACGTACACATAGCTAATGAGATCGGCCTAATAAACTAACAAATTTTCAATTAAACGATATAATAAAAAATAAATGTAAAAACAGATAGTTGTTATTATGTCTATAGTCAATTGGTTTCGAGAGCATCACGTTAAAACGCATTATATTCCATTATTTTTTGCCTGCCTTTTGGTTTTAAATGGCTTATTATCTATTTTTGTTGGCGTTTATCCTTATTTTAAAGATGCTTTAAATGCTGAACATTCTGAGTTTATCTCAAAGTTTTTACTGGTTAGTACATCCTTAAAAGTAAACACCATAGTATTAATTATTTTTGGTTATTTATTGTTGTTAACTGGGCGAGGAATTTTTAGACGACAGCGTTTTTTTTGGTATTTAGCGATTGTAATGCTGTCTATCTTATTTGCTAATAATGCAGTAATCGGTGCATTTGATAGTCCATTAACGTGGTTTTATTTTATAGAAGTGATTACTTTGTTACTTTGTTATCGAGTATTTGATGAGCGCTCTCGAGCAATTCAGATTACTTATTCACAGTTTATTATCTTAATCTCTTTTGTCTTTGCATTGTTATACGGCATTGTTGGTAGTTATATATTAAGAGATGAATTTAATAACCTTAAAACGCTGACGGATGCAACTTATTTTACGATTGTTACATTCAGCACCGTTGGTTATGGTGATATTACACCTATAACATATAATGCAAAGTTATTTGTTATTTCAATGATATTTATTGGCTTAGGCGCTTTTGCGACAATTCTAACTTATGTTGTTGGCGCATTTGTCAGTCGTGTTCAAGACTTATTTAATAGTTTAAATAAAGGGAAAAAATATATGAAAAATCATGTAATTATTTGTGGCTATAACAATCTAACTCAAATTATTATCAAGCGCTATCAAAAAGATGAAACCCCTTATTTAATTATTGAAGATAAAGCGAATGATGATCCTTTGTTACAAGAGTTAGATGGTCACTTAATGCGAGGTAATGCATCAGATGAAGCGATTTTAGATCGAGCGAATATTTTAAAAGCACGCTCAATTATTTTAGCATATGAGAAAGATGCTGAGAATATATTGGCCTTATTAACGGTATCAGAAGTCTTTAAAGATCATAATCTATCAGATATTAAAATTATTATTAGAGTCAATCAAAAAGCCAATATTAGTAAAGCTAAAAGCTTAGGTGCACAACATATTATTTCACCTATGGTGATGGCTGCTGATAAGATAATGGAGCAAGCGGTTTAGGATTGTGTATTAGTTAGCGCCATCTTGGGGCTGTACTGCAATATGGTGAATTTGGATTATTAAAGTTTATTTGACAAAAAGGAGTTATTGGTCTTTCCAAAGGGTCAGATTCACATTTCTCTAATTGTTCAATATCCGCATCTAAACATCGTATACTTAAATTAATATTTAATCTATTTTCGTTAGGATAAATGCCCTGGGGAAGTCTTCCTTTATATTTATTTCTGTTAGGCTTCAAGGGGTTAATGATGGTTCTAACTTCCTCACTTAAATCATTTGTTGTTAATGGTGTATCATTATTCCATATTTTTTCTACTTCAAGTCTTCCCCAAATTTTACTTTCTAGGGAATTATATTCTTCTTTAGTTATTTCACGATATTCACCGGTCCAGAAATCTACCTCACCGTAGAAAACTTGATCGTTAGCCAATTTTATTTTGAAGCGAACAAAATTATGATCCATTAGAGCACCCATTTTTTTAACTTCATACTCAATTGAACTTGTTAGTGCGTCATTATTAAATCGTCTTCTTAGCTCATAGGCAACTAATTCAGAAAATTCGCCACAGCGTCCTCCACCTAGTTTGATAATGTTGTGGTGGCGAGTTCTGGGGGATAAATATCTTAGCTGAGAACGTGAACTTTCGAAAAATTTTTGTATGTTGTTGCTGTATTCTCTAAAAGTAGATTCTTGGTTAAATGGCTTTATACCTAACGTTTCTAAGTATTGAAACATATCACGTATAATTTTTAGTATTTCAGATTTGTTCATTATTAGCTTCCCCTTTTAAAAGCCAATAAATTAAACATCATATAAATATGAAATCAAGAAGTAAGTAAAATATTCTGATTGAGTTTGTAATGTTATTTTTATAAATAATATATATTTGTATGATATTAGAGTATTTTTTTTTGAAATAAATCTATCTTATTTTCCTAACATAAAAACTTAACAACAAATTAAGCACAGCGAGTGCTAAAAACACGTATTTGGTTGGTAGTTGAAAAACTTGCATCCAAACTGCAAGCATCACAGACATTAGAACGATAAATAAAGAATTCATAATATTATTTGTGGCAATCATCTGTGCGCGCTCACTAGGATCGCTTAAATGCTGCACCATGGCATATAAGGGTACAGTATAGGCACTACCAGAGATTGAGATTAAAAACGTAATCAGCGCAATAATAAGCCCCAATGGTGAAGATAAAAAGGTAGCGAGGTTGATGCTGTCAGTCATGATATTAGGATTTAGATTTTCATAGAGATGGGTAGCAAAATAAAAAAGTAACATGAACAAGGTCATACAAAATGAAGCAATGGGTACATAACGAATCGTGATTTCATCTTTTTGAATTTTTTTAATCACAAAAGCACCAAAGGCAATGCCAACAGAAAAAAGAATAATAAAAAAGTTAAAGACTTCAGGTGTACCACCTAGAATATATTTTACAAAAGCAGGAAAGACAGTCATATAACAAGCAGCAACGAGCCAAAACCAAGAAATACCTAAAATGGCATTAAAGATTTGTGGTTTTGTCTTTGTGTTTTGGATGTTTTGCCAGGTAGATAAAAATATATTGAAGTTGATTTTAATCTTAGGATTACCAGGTGCTTTAGGAATAGCAAATGAGGTAATTAAACCGATAATTGCTAATGCTAGACCTAAACTTGTGACAATTTCAGGACCATAAGGTAGAGGAAAAAGCTTATTACCAAGCATTGTTCCTAAAAGAATTGCAATAAAAGTACCACCTTGGACATAAGCATTTCCCGTGAGTAACTCTCCCTTATTTAAGTGCTGTGGTAAGATTGAGTATTTAATAGGCCCAAATAAGGTTGAGTGGATACCTAATAGTAAAATGGTAAATAATAAGATATGTACACTTTGAAAGTAAAAGCCAATTGCTCCAACACACATAGCGAGAATTTCAAATACCTTAACCCAACGAATAATCGTTGTTTTGTCATACTTATCAGCTAACTGCCCTGAAAAGGCAGATAATAAAAAATAAGGTAAAATGAAAATACCACCAGCTACAGCACTCAGTGAATTAATTGTTGATGGTAAGTAGTTTAGTGTGTAAGTGATTAGAATAATAAATGCATATTTGATCAAATTATCATTTAATGCTTCTAAAAACTGAACAACAAATAGCGGTAAAAATCTTCTTGTTTTGAGTATTTTGGCCATGAGATGCCTATTATAAGGTTTTGTTTTATACTTAAAAGATATAATCTAAATAGCTTTAATTATCAATAGAAATAAAAAGATATGGTTGATATGTCTTTATTTGAAATAGATATCGATATTTATTCTAGAAAAATAGATTTAAAACAATAAATTGTCATTAAAGAAGCCGTAATAAAAATTTAGTATATTAAAAAGAAAATAACTAATAAAATGGAATATAAGCTTAGGTTAATTAAAAATTAAATTAATCGGGGGTGTTATGAAAAAGGTTGCGATTATGTTATTTTATATCGTGTAGAATAACATAATAATGTGGAGTTGATTTTGGTCACTAAATCACATTTAGATGCAATGGATTTAACTTATTGGAAGTTAAAAAAAGATACCAGTTTACATTGTGCGCCTGAACGAGTGTTCAATCATTTGGAACAAATAGACATTTTGTGTTTATGTCCAGAAAGCTGGAGAAATAACCAAAAAATTATAAAACTAGTAATTAATTTTACAAAGTATATGTTTAACAAAGAGAAAGTTCAGTTAGTTTATCTTGCTGATCTATCTGAAAACATTGAAAAATATGAGAAATATCCAGCGGAATTGATCATTAATTTTTCACAAAATGCTTGCCAGAATATAGCAAGTCTGATTAAGATAGATGGTGCAGTATTTGAAGCTATACTTGAACGAGCAGAACTAAAAAAACGGGTAATGTTAGATGTCTTCAGAAATCGAATTTTCAACAATAGGTATAGACTATCTGAATGACATGATGGTGATAGAGAGGGATACTTATGATCCACCATGGTCAATGACTATGATGCGAGATAGTATTTTAGCAGCGCATACGCGTGCGTGGGGTGCTTTTTCTCAAGGTAAGTTGATTGGGTTTGGTATTTTATCTATTATTCTGGATGAGGCTGAATTATTAAGTATCTGCATTTCTCCTAAAATGCAGAAAAAAGGTTATGGGCGTCAGTTATTAGACTTTTTAATTCGTCAAGCACAAAAAAATAAAGCAGAGAAGCTATTTCTAGAGGTGCGCCAATCAAATGATCGGGCAATTGATTTATATGGTTTGAGAGGCTTTAATCAAGTCAGCATTAGAAAGGGATACTACCCGTTATCAGCGCACTATGGTAGGGAAGATGCATTAGTTTTTTCTTTAGATCTATTATAATTAAATTTTAATTAATTTTAAACTGGAGCTTATTTATAGATTCTGATAGTCTGTTTTAGCATTGATAGTTGGAGGAAGTATCGATGCAATTAAACGCAAATACTCGATTTATTTTTGTGACAGGCGGTGTTGTTTCATCATTAGGAAAAGGCATTACAGCTGCAGCATTAGCAACACTTTTAGAATCTCGTGGCTTAAAAGTCACTATTATGAAGCTTGACCCTTATATTAATGTTGATCCAGGCACAATGAGCCCATTTCAGCATGGGGAAGTCTATGTAACAGAAGATGGCGCAGAAACTGATCTTGATTTAGGGCATTATGAGCGATTTTTACGTACTAAGATGACCAAAAAGAATAATTTTACCACAGGTCAAGTTTATCAAGAAGTTATCCGAAAAGAGCGTAAAGGTGAGTATTTGGGGGGCACAGTACAAGTTATTCCCCATATTACTGATAGAATCAAAGAAAAAATTATTGAAGGTGCTGGTGATAAGGATGTTGCCATTGTTGAAATTGGTGGGACAGTTGGTGATATTGAGTCATTGCCATTCCTTGAGGCAATTCGCCAACTTGGTGTTGAATTAGGCCGTTCTCGTGCTTTATTTTTACATTTAACCCTATTACCTTACATTAAAGCTGCGGGTGAAATGAAAACGAAGCCAACACAGCACTCAGTTAAAGAGTTACGTTCAATTGGTATTCAGCCTGATGTTTTAGTTTGTCGTTGTGAAGTGCCATTTTCAGAGTCAGAGCGCAAAAAACTTGCTTTATTTACCAATGTACCTGAAAACAATGTATTTGCAGCAATGGATGTTGCAAGCATTTATGAAATCCCAAGAAATTTCCATGATCAAGGGCTGGACGTTTCTGTTATTGGGCAGCTCGAATTGCCTGTTAAGTCAGCAAACTTAAAAGAGTGGGATAAGGTTACGAAAGCACTAAGTAGTCCGAAGCATGAAGTAACCGTTGGCATGGTTGGTAAGTATGTTGGTTTGTCAGATGCTTATAAATCAATTAATGAAGCTTTATTTCATGGTGGGATTCATAAAAACACTAAGGTAAATATTGAATTTATTGATAGTGAAGATATTGAAACGAAAGGCGTTGGAATACTTAAGCATTTAGATGCAATACTCATACCAGGTGGTTTTGGTAAACGTGGTACAGAAGGCATGATTAAAGCATGTCAGTATGCAAGAGAAAATAATATTCCATATTTAGGTATTTGTTTAGGTATGCAGGTTGCAGTTATTGAGTATGCACGTCATATTGCAGGGCTTGATAATGCTAATAGTACAGAGTTTGATAAAGAAGCTGAGCACTCAGTTATTGCACTTGTGACAGAGTGGGAATCTGAAAAGGGTAAAAAAGAGACAAGAACGGAAAACTCTGATCTTGGCGGCACAATGAGGCTTGGTGGGCAGTTATGTCATTTAGAGAATGGCACATTAGCACAAAAAATTTATCAAAATGAGTTTATAACAGAACGCCATCGTCATCGTTATGAAGTTAATAATGATTATATTGATAATTTGGCTCAGTCAGGCTTAGTGATTAGTGGGCGCTCCTCTGATAAAAAGCTTGTTGAGATGGTAGAAATTAAAGAACACCCATGGTTTGTTGCATGCCAATTCCACCCAGAGTTTACTTCTAACCCAAGAGATGGGCATCCATTATTTATAAGCTTTGTTGCAGCTGCAATGAATGGTAAATAGAAACGATTTTATTTAAAAAGAATAAAAATATCTTTTTCATAGCGCCTTTATATATTATAAATACTAATAAATTATTTTAAACGTATTTTGATATATGATATTTGCTTTGAAGAGGTATGATTATGCTAATGAATGATGAAAGAAACTATGGCAGTGCATCAAGGTTTATTCATTGGTTAATGGTTGCAATTGTTATGCTGCAGTACGTATATGGTGTTTCAATTGCAATATTTGGGTTTACTAAGTTTCATCAGGCAATTGACGGAACGGTCGAGACCTTAGGTATTTTATTAATGCCTTTGCTTTTTATTAGAATTGCGCTGCTTTTGGTTTCACAAAAACCTAAATTGCCTGAGCATATAGCCAACTGGCAGGTTTTATTATCTCATATGATTCAAGGTTTGATTTATCTATTTATTTTTCTAAGCGTATTAACAGGGTTCTTGATTCGAAATGAGAATCATATTTCTGATCAATTGATATTCCATAATCATTATAACTTTGCATCAATTGGCATTGTTCACCAACTTCACTTTTGGAGTATTACTGCTTTAGGTGTTTTAATTATTTTTCATATAGCAGCAGCTCTAAAACATCGATTTTTAGATAAAGATGAGGTGTTAGATATGATGCTGCCAGGTAAGAAAAGAGTTTCGTCTTAAAAATATTAACGTTAAGTCTTTTGGATTATAAATAAACCCGAGACGCGATGAACCAGTACGTCCATATAAAAAATTATAATGTATATTAAGATACAATAAACAGAATATTTACATAACTGTTATAATATATTCCGAGACGCGATAAATCGACGTCTCTACCATAGGTCAGTATTTGATGTATGAAAATAATAGATTAAATGCTAGTTGTATCTACGTTTTGAAGGTTTGATTTGATTTTTGTAATTGCATTATAAAGCGTATCAACTTCTTCTTCTTCCAAACCATCGATAATTTTTGGATGAACTTTCGTTTGTAACGTTTTATTTAATTTTTCTAATAAGTTTTTACCTTTATCCGTTAGGAATAAGCATTTTGCTCTGCGATCTTCTGGATGTTGTTCTTTTTTAATCAAGTCTTGTTTAGAAAGGCGATCTAAAATAAGAATAAGGTTTTGTGCTTCAATGTCTAAAAACTTTGCTAATTCTACTTGAGTTAGACCTTCGCAGTATTTAATGTAAACTAAAGCGCGACGGTCGATTGAGTGAATACCAAGCTCTTTTGCATGACGATTATATACGCGTCGAACAATGTTTGATGAATCCGTTATTAAAAACATTAAGTCTTGTACTTTAGATTTTTGTTTTTGAGACATTTCTATATTCCTATTTCGTCTAATACATGATTATTAACCATTAGTAATGTTTCATATGATAACAAATCTAGAAAATAAATGTAACATAAAAGTGAATGTAATTATTGATTTTTATCACGTGCAATTAGATATACTTCGCTTGAACGTGCGCGAGAAGCCTCAGGTTTCTTGATTGCGACAGATTGATACTGTTTTTTTAGTATATCAACTAACTCTGTAAAGCCTGATCCTTGGAAGGCTTTGGCTAAAAATGAGCCATGGGGCTTTAGAGTTTCATTAGCAAAATCAATTGCTAATTCAACTAAATAGCAGGATCGAGCTTGGTCTGTTGTTTTATTACCACTCATATTGGGTGCCATATCAGAGATAACCCAATCAATCGTTGAATTATTTGTTGCGTTTAAAAGCTTTTGATAGGGCTCATCTTCAGTAAAATCACCCTGAATAAAGTTAACACCTGCAATTGGATCCATCGGTAAGATGTCAAGCGCAAAAATTTTACCATTTGGTTCAATTAGACTTAAAGCAGCTTGAGACCAACCACCAGGGGCAGCACCTAGATCAACAATTGTCATGCCAGGTTTAAACAGCTTATATTTATCATTTAGTTCAATTAACTTATAGTAAGCGCGAGACCTTGCACCATCTTTTTTAGATTGTTGAACATACTGATCAGAAAAGTGTTCATCTAACCAACGTTTACTACTTTTAGATTTGCTCATAATAGATTTTCGATAATTCTCATTTTATTCTAAGAATTATCGATAAAAGAGTGCTTAGTTGTCAAATGTTAAAGTTTGATAATATGTTTAAACAAGCAACTACGTCATAAAAGGAATTGTCTATGCGCAAAAATGAAAGTGAGCTAACAGCAGAGCTCTTTAGTGCTGTTAGAAGGCCATCTCGTTTAGAAGTTAAGCAAATATTACAAGCTCATAGTGCTAATAAAGCAGTTTTAAATGCAATTGGAGCAAAATCAGGGAAGTCTGTGTTACATATTGCAGTAGAGACAGGAGATATTGAGCTTGTTTGGCTTTTAGTTCATTGTGGGGTAAATATTTACTTAGAAAATGAAGATGAAAAGCTTGCGATTGAAATTGCAGCAAAGAAAAACTTTGATATTATTATGGCCATATTAATAGGTAGGCATCAGGCACTAGATCCTATATTTCTTGATAAAGGCATTCAAGTTAAGTATAAAAATTTTCAAGAATTTCAATTATGTATGCTTGGAGCAATAAGATCTCATGAGTCCTTGCATAATGAGAAGATTACCTGTTATGCAGCTGATATTAGTCATCAAAAATTGGGATCTAAGCTAACAGCTGAGGAATTAAGGCAGCTGTGTTTTAGTTTAGAAATTAACTTAAGCTTCGTTGATTTATCATATAATGGGTTAGATCAGTTTGATATTGATGATTTAATTGCAGCGATTAACGAATTACCAGTTAGTATAGGGTTGAACTTATATGGCAATCATATGGAAAAGTTCTTAGACAATGAAAAAATAACAGATCTGTTTGATGCATTAAAAGCAGTTAATTTAGTTAATATTTATGCTAATTCAAGTAGGGCTTGCAATGTGGAAGATGATTTTATGAAAGCATATTATAAATATATTATGGGTTTTGATTATCCAGGGGTAGATAGTAACGCATCAACGAAAATCTATTACCAAGACTATTGTTATGATTTTCATGAAGATACAGAAGAAAAAAAAGGTATTGATAAAGTGGCATTTATACCAAAAAATAATGACTATAAAGATATCCAACCACCAAAGGTGGCAGCACCTTATTGGGAGTACTATTGTAAGATGAAAGATACGTTAAAATATTACTCAGGCTATGATCATTGGTTTATGTAGTTAGAAATTTCCATCCTACTTAAAAGCTTTAATAATATAGTTGATTGATCTTTATCTAAAAGAACCATTGATATACACCTCCTTGTGGTTTATACAACTAATACGCAGTAATAAACTGTATATTTTCTATCTTATTTCAGGGGATGGTGACTGATCACTAATTGCTGGAATAGAAAAATAATGAGGAGCTTCTTGTGAGTTATTAGTAGAACTTTGATTTAGCTCTTTAACAAAACTATCAAGCATATACATATAAAACATACCAGTTTCACTTTTTTTAAAGAATTCAGTATAAATACCAGCATCTTTAATTTTGGTGAAAAAGTTTTTCAAAGTATTAAAATCTTGTTCTTCTATTTCTATATTTTCTATTTGTGTCGTAACAGCACTTTCAAGGTCTATAGGGTGAGGAATGTCCAGTTGTTCTATATGTTTTTTTGTTAATGTGGCAGCTTGTTCATTTTCGTTTAAAAATGATTTAAGATTTTCAGAAGAAAATATATCTGGGTTTGGTTTCTCACCAAATAAGGTATAAAACGTTAAAAAAGTAAATATAGTGTAAAGTATACTTGATTGATTTTCACTTAATTTAATTTGAGGCATTTTGATTCCTTAATTTGTTTATATTAACTAGGTACAAAGTAACGTATAACAGAATTCATGGGGTCTGTTAGGAAAGATAAATATGGTGGATTTCGCCGTACTGGTAATGGTGCTTTTGGAGGACTTGAAGACTGTGAAACTATTTGCTCAGACTGATCAGGATTGTAATCATTAAAAATAGTAAAATTATGCTTTGTTTCTTCTTCTTTTCTTTGATTTTGAGCTAACCAACTGTTGAAAGAAGAATTATTTTCAGGTTTTAAGTCATTATTAAGAGTTAAACTATATGTATAAAGAGGATGTGCTTTTTGATTAAATAAACTAGGCTTATTAGAAATTTTGTCTATAAGGCTTTTTAGCAGGTTAAACTGTCCTGTTTCTAGAGTAATAGTATTGATACTGATGTTAAGTGATGTTTTATAAGGGGTAAAGTACTCCATTATTGACTTTGTTAGTTCAACTTCTTTGGTATTCTCTTGTAAAAACTGTTGCCTTATTTGATCATTTACACTTTCATGAGCCTTATCAGAGCTAAAAAAATCATAAATATTTATTAAATTAAACAAAATATTGATTTGAAGTACACCATCTCTGTTTAATTTCACAAAAGTAGTCATATTGGGTTCCTTGAATCTAAATACAATCCTTACTATCTATCGATTGTAACCTGTATATTAGGCAAAGTGAATGAATGAAATATTTCTATATTAATCATTGATATACATAAACAAAAAGCACAAATTTTATAAAAATTGTTTTAGATGATGGGGGTGAGGTATCGTTTTTACTTTGATAGCGCTAATAGGACATGTTTAGGGTCATTTGCAATTGCTTTTAGTAAGGCTTTTGCTGGTCCAGTAGGCTCTCTTCGACCTTGCTCCCAATTTCTCAATGTTGGTAGTTTAACATCAATTAGTTGACAAAACTTTTCTTGAGAAAGACCCGTTTTATTACGAATTTCTTTGACTTTTAAGGGAGTAATCACAAACTGACGAGATGGGTTGCGCTTACCATCTATAATATCATTCATTTGCTCCATACTTTCAATGAGTCGTCTAAAAAGTTTATCTTCCATCACTGCCACTTCACAGAAATAAACTTACTTTATGAGTGAATGTAAGTCAATGGCGTGCTTATTTTAATATACACTTTTATTGTGTACCTTATTAGGGTTGAAAAATAACCCTGTTGAGGTATATTTATAGTTAAAAGGGATTAAAATTATTTTGGAGAAACATGGAAAAATGGTTAACAGTTGTAGAAACTCCAATATTTATAAAAATAATAGAGGAAATAATAACTAAAGAGATAAAAGAGGATTTAATTGAGTATATCGCTAAGAATCCAACAGCAGGTGATTTACTTACAGGAGCTGGAGGTTGTAGAAAGATAAGATGGAAAATAACGGAAAATACAGGTAAAAGCGGTGGAATAAGAACAATTTACTATTATTATAACGATACAATGCCAGTCTATTTGTTATTAGCGTATCCAAAAAGTGTAAAAGCAAATATTAGTAAGGAAACAAAAAATAAATTAAAACAGATGGTTACGGAGTTATTAAAACTTCATAGGAGTATTAAAAAATGAGAGAGAGAAAAAAAGATTATGATATCAACAAAATGCTACAACAATCAGCTGATGAAGCTGTTCAAATAGCTAAAGGTAAGCTAGTAGGCAAAACACATAAAGTTCTTGTATTTTCTGGAATAGATGTGGTTAAACTCAGAAAAAAACTACAAATGTCTAGAGCAAAGTTCTCTGAAGTTTATGGTCTAAGAGTTAGAACCGTTGAAAAGTGGGAACAAGAAAAAAATAAAATGGATGCAACCGCTAGGGCCTATCTAACCGCTATCGCGAATGATCCGGAAGGGGTTAGGAAGGCGTTGTCATCGTAAGGTGATTTGTTAATGAGATAATAAATATACTAAAATCCAGAAAAAACCATCATAACGCTAAGTAGTGTGATGACGATAATTGAAAAAAGGAACATCTTACGTGCCCAAAGACGGTCATTATCAGATGATTTGATGCCTTTAAGCCCAAGAATAAACCACCAGCCGCTTAAGATAAGCGCACCAAGGAAGTAGATAATACCTGTATAGCCTAAAATACTTGGCATAATCGCTGCAAATGTAAATGCTAGGATATAAACAAGCATGTTGGTTTTGGTGTAAGAAATGCCTCTAATTACTGGTAAAACAGGGATTTTAGCATTTTTGTAGTCATCTAATCGATAGATGGCAATGGCAAATGAGTGGGGAATCTGCCAAAGAAATAGAATTAAAAAGACAGATAAAGCACCCAAGTTAAGCTCATTGGTTGCTGCTGTAAAACCAACAACAGGAGGAATTGCTCCGGCGATACCACCAATGATCGTGCCATAAATCGATGCGCGCTTTAACCAAAGGGTATAAAAGCCAACATAGAATACAAGGCCAATCAATGCAATTAGCATGGTTAGGGGGTTAGCCTGAAAATAAAGTAGCACAAGGCCTAAAATACCTAAAATAATGCCGTAAGTAATTGCAAATGGCCTAGATATAAGATTTTTGGCCGTAGGGCGGTTTTTTGTGCGCTCCATTAAACGATCGATATCTCGGTCGATATGGTTATTTAAAACGCATCCTGAACCCATGACAAGCGCCATACCAATTAGTGTGGATAATAAGATAAATAAGTAAAAATCACCTTGAGCGCCTAAAAAGTAACCACCAGTTACGGTGATTACGTTGCCCATGATGATGCCAGGTTTGGCAAGTGTTAGAAATTTTTTCATTTTATTAGTATTAAAAGTTATTATTTGATTAATGCATCATGTTGTAATCTAGATTAACCATGATCCAAATTGAACCAAAAACTAGAATTAAAACAATCACTAAGCTAAATAAAAATGCAACTAAATTCCAACGAGACTCAGACTTTGTGTTTAAGTGAAGGAAGAAGAATAATTGCACATATAATTGCGCTAAAGCAAAGATTGTAATTGCGACATATAAGCCAGTTTTACTTAAGACGTCATAGTATACGCCGCCAAATGACAAGATAGTGAATATAAGTGATAAGGCTAAACCAACAATATATGATTTGTAAGTGCCATGATCGCTACCAGTAGTATGATCAATTGAATGTTGATGATGTGACATATCAAATCGCTCCCATAAGGTAAACAATTGTAAAGACAAAAATCCAAACGATGTCTAAGAAGTGCCAGAATAGACCTAGGCAGCTTAGTTTCGTTGTCGTTTGATTAGTAATACCATGCTTAGATACTTGAATCATCAGGACAATCATCCAAATAAGACCAAGCGTTACGTGTAGCCCGTGCGTTCCAACTAAAGTGAAGAATGCTGATAAAAAGCCACTACGCTGCCAGCTATTACCTTCTGCTACTAGGTGATAGAACTCATAAAGTTCCATTGCAATGAATGAAGCACCTAGAATGAAGGTTAGCATTAACCACTTAATAACAACAGACTTGTTACCTCTTAGGCGGCTAAGCATTGCGATACCATAAGTAAAGCTACTAGCTAAAAGTAGCATGGTTTCTATAAACACAAATGGAATACTGACAAGATCAGATACGCCTGGCCCACCATATGTATTGTGTCTTAGGACGATAAATGTCGCAAAAAGCGAAGCAAACAGTACACAGTCACTCATGATGTAAATCCAGAAACCGTAAACTGTATTGCCACCTGTATCATGATGCTCTTCATGATGATCAGAGTGATCGTTTCTTTTTATTTCTGCTGTTATTGTACTCATAATGTCGCTCCATCAAGTGGCATGTTGTTAGCATGAGGTGAGTTGGTTTCAACGTTTAAGCCACTATATTTATACTTTGCATGTGCTCTTTTTTGAGCGATTTCATTTTCAATACGCTCAACTTCATCTGCTTTAACATAGTAATCTTTGTTATAGTTAAAAGATCTAACCATGATGCTAATAAACATAGCAACAAAAGAAGCGCCAGCTAACCAATAGATATGCCAAATCATTGCAAAACCAACAATGCCTGCAAATGCTGAGATAATAAATCCAATTGGTGTATCTTTTGGCATGTGTATATCGTTAAATGATTTATTTTGCGGATATGGCATGCCGCGTTCTTTCATTTCCCAGAACATATCACGGCTGTCAACTTTTGGAAGGTGTGCAAAGTTGTAAAATGGAGCAGGTGATGGTATTGACCACTCAAGTGTTCTACCGTTCCATGGGTCACCAGTTTCATCTGCAAGCTCTTTGCGATTTTTAATGCTGACAAGTAGTTGTAATACTTGGAATAAAACACCAAGCGCAATAATTGCGGCACCACAAGCTGCAACAATTAATAATGGTTGCCATGCTGGATTGTCATAGTGATATAAACGACGAGTCATACCCATACCACCTAGAACATAAAGCGGCATAAAGGCAGTAAAGAAGCCAATAAACCAGCACCAGAAAGCAGCTTTTCCTAAACCTTCATGCAATCTAAAGCCAAAAGCTTTTGGAAACCAGAAAGTTAAGCCAGCAAAGAATCCAAATACAACACCACCAATAATTGTATTATGGAAGTGAGCAATTAAGAATAAGCTGTTGTGAAGAACAAAATCAATGCCTGGCACTGCTAGCATAACACCTGTCATACCACCAATGGTAAAGGTGATTAAAAATCCGATACTCCATAGCATTGGAGAAGTAAACAGGATGCGGCCACGATACATGGTAAACATCCAGTTAAAGATCTTAACACCTGTTGGTACAGCAATAATCATCGTTGCAATACCAAAGAAGGCATTGACATTGGCGCCGGAACCCATTGTAAAGAAGTGATGTAACCAAACGGCAAATGATAAAATTGTAATAGCAAATGTTGCCCAAACCATAGTTGCATAACCAAAAAGGCGTTTTTGCGCAAAAGTAGCAACAACTTCTGAAAAGACACCAAACGCAGGTAAAACAAGGATATATACCTCAGGGTGTCCCCATGCCCAGATTAGGTTAACATACATCATCATATTGCCACCAAAACCATTGGTGAAGAAGTGCATGCCTAGCAGGCGATCTAAGTAAAGCATACCTAAAGTTGCTGTTAGAATTGGGAATGCAGCGATAACTAAAATCATGCTACATAATGCAGTCCATGTGAAAATAGGCATTTTCATCAGACTCATGCCTGGGCAGCGCATTTTAATGATTGTTACAAAGAAGTTAATACCTGATAAAAGCGTTCCAACTCCCGATATTTGTAAGGCCCAGAGATAATAATCTACACCAACGCCAGGGCTATAAGCTAACTCAGAGTATGGGGGATAAGCTAACCAACCAGTATGTGCAAATTCGCCAATAAATAGTGAAATATTAACCAATATCGCGCCGATTGCAAATAACCAGAAGCTTAAAGAATTTAAGAATGGAAAAGCAACGTCACGCGCACCAATTTGAAGTGGTACTACTAAGTTGATAAGACCAAACATTAAAGGCATTGCCATAAAAAAGATCATAATAACGCCGTGAGCCGTAAAAATCTGATCATAGTGAGATGCCGGTAGGTAACCAAAGCTGTCACCGACAGAGATGGCTTGTTGTGACCTCATCATTGCTGCATCAACAAAGCCTCTAAAAAGCATGATCATGGCTGCAACAATATACATAATGCCAATTTTTTTGTGGTCAACCGTGCAGACCCAATCAGTCCATAAGGTTTTCCATTTTTTAAAGTAAGTGAGTGATCCTAGAACAACAAGACCGAGAATGGCAGTAAGTATAAACGCCATAAAAACCGGTGGTTCATGAAAAGCTTCTAGGGCACCCATATTGAGGTTTCCAAAAATAGATACGTTCTCAAGCATGATGGTTTCCTACACTGTGTTTTCCGTTTTCAATAAGTCTAATCTCTTCTTTTTTAGGGGCTTTCTCTATCATGCGGCTTGATGGCATCATAAATTTCATCATAATGTCATGATAAAGTTTTGGCATAACAGAAGAATAGTAAGTGACAGGTGCGTCAATTGTTGGTTTTGCAAGCTGCATGTAAGCTTGATGTGTTAAACGATTGTTAGCACGTTTAACTTTGCTAACCCATTGATCAAATTGAGCTTGGCTAGTTGCTTTTGCATTGAACTTCATGCCTGCAAAGCCTTTGCCTGTATAGTTCGCATTGAACCCACTGTAAATGCCAGGGTGCTCTGCAATTAAGTGTAGCCTTGTTTGCATGCCTGCCATTGCATAAATCTGACCACCAATTTGTGGAATAATAAAAGAGCTCATAGGTGCATCAGCTGTAATTTTAAACTCAACTTGGCGATGCGTTGGAATTTGTAAGTAGTTTACAGTTGCAATGTTTTGCTCAGGGTAGATAAATAGCCACTTCCAATCAAGCGCTACAACTTGTACAACCAAAGGTTTGTTTTTGTCTTTTGTGTCAAGTGTACGATATGGATCTAGTTTGTGTGTGGTAATCCAAGTGATTACTGCAAGAATTGCAATAATAATAATTGGTATTGTCCACCATACAACTTCTAGAATCGTACTGTGGGCCCAGTTTGGCTTGTAAGTTGCTTTCGTATTTGAGGCTCTGTAGCGCCAAGCAATTAAAAGCGTTAAGACAATTACTGGAATAACAACAATTAGCATAAGTAGTGTTGCAATGATGAAAAGTTCTTTTTCTTCTGCTGCCACTAATCCTTTAGGATGCATGCTAATAATACTAGAGCAACCACTTAAGAGTATGAAACTTAAAGTTAAAGTAATTAGCTTTAGGCTGTTGGCTAGTATTTTCGGAGTAAAACGTTGCTTATGAGTTTCCTGACATGAAGCACGCATTATTAGCTGTTTAATCATGGGTTCTATTAGCTCCTTTTTGTTCCATGCTCTTGAAGAATTTTTATGATTCCATATAAACCTACCAAGAGCTTTACAGCGACATCATACAAAATAAAGAAGATGATTACCACAAAAAAAGCCTATTGATTTTATAGGCTATTGTGGCAGTATAGCCTATAGATAAATTTGTATGTTAAAGATAACAAAATAAATGATACTTTTGGAAAGATGATGAAAAATAACCATAAAAAAGAGACTTTTAGATCAAGGTGGGGTGTTGAGTCAAATTGGCAGGTATTACTAATTTTTATTGTATTTTCTATTACAGGATCATTGGCTGTTGCTTTGGCGCATCCAGTAGTTCACTTTTTTGGTTTAAATCAAGAGACAACAAATCCTTGGATATTTTGGCCAATTCGTATTGCGATCATTTTTCCAATTTATCAGGTGTTATTATTTATGATTGGAACTCTTGTAGGACAGAAAAAATTTTTTTGGCATTATGGGCGAAAGATGTTAAAAAGAATGGGGTTAGAGCGACTGTGTAACTTATTGTTATATAAGCAAGTAAGCAAACAATAGTATCGTTAAATCTTGATTTTGTAATTTTTGTAATAATTTGGTTGGTTGTCATAATTCTTTGTTTATTACAATTATTGCAGGTTGTCTTTAGGCTAGAAAGTGATAACATGGTTTCCGTTATAAATAAATGAGGGCTTGATGTGAATCGAAATATAGTCATTTTAGGTAGTCAATGGGGTGATGAAGGCAAAGGTAAAGTTGTTGATTTGCTTACAGATAAAGTTGATGCCGTCGCTCGTTTTCAAGGTGGGCATAATGCAGGCCATACTTTGGTTATTAATGGAGAGACGACAAAGCTACGTTTGATTCCATCAGGTATTTTGCACGATAATGTTAAAAACTTCATTGGTAATGGTGTTGTTTTCTCATTAGAAGCATTTATTGAAGAGATGAATGAGTTAATTGCTCGTGGTGTACCAGTTAAAGAGCGTTTGATGATTTCAGAAGCTTGTCCTTTAATTCTGCCAGTTCATGTTTTATTAGATCATGCGCGAGAAGAAGCACTTGGAAGCAAGAAAATAGGTACAACAAAGCGTGGTATAGGTCCTGCATATGAGGATAAAATCGCGCGTCGTGCAGTTAGAATTGGTGATTTATTGAAACCAGAGCGTTTCAAGGAAAAACTTAGATATCTTATTGATTATCATAATCAAATTTTAACAAATAGATACAATAAATCAGCAGTTGACTTTGATGAGTGCTATCAATCTCAGTTGCAGCAGTTTAAAGAAATTCAATCAATGGTTGGTGATGTATCATCTGAATTGCATCAATTAAGACATGAAAATAAACGAATTATCTTTGAAGGTGCGCAAGGAACTTTGCTTGATATTGATCATGGGACTTATCCTTACGTTACCTCTTCAAATACAACGGCAGGTGCAGTTGCTGCTGGTGCAGGCTTTGGGCCGTGTTATATTGATTATGTTTTAGGCATTACAAAAGCTTATACAACTCGTGTTGGCAGTGGTGCATATCCTACTGAGCTATCTGATAATATTGGTGATCATATTGCTAAAGTAGGCCAAGAATTTGGTACGGTGACAGGACGCAAAAGAAGAACTGGTTGGTTAGACTTAGTGGCTTTACGTCGAGCAATCGAAATTAACAGCATTTCAGGACTTTGTATTACAAAATTGGATGTTTTGGATGATCTAGAAGAGATAAAGGTTTGTGTTGCTTATGAATTAGATGGTAAAGTCCGCCAATATCCACCATATGATTCAGATGATTATCTCCGTTGTAAGCCAGTTTATGAAAGATTAGAAGGCTGGCAATCTTCTACCTTTGGTGTTACATCATGGGAAAAGCTTCCGAAACAAGCGCAAGCCTATTTAAATTATATTGAAAATCAATCAAAAACGCCGATAGATATGATTTCAACAGGTCCAGAACGTAATCAAACAATTATGAAACGGTCTATTTTATCAGTATCTAAAAAAGATGAAACGCAGTTAGCTGTTTGAAATTACTGATAAAACAAAAAGATAAATCAAAAAATAATAAATATTACAATCGTTATTAAGTCAGCTAAAAATTAATTTAAATACATCAAATACAACAGGTTAAGTTTTTCATCAAAAGGCATAATATCTTGCTTAATTAATCCTAGTTTTCTTCTTAATTTTAAAATTAAGAAACTGTACTTGCTTTAAGTAAAAATATAAATAAATCTCATGTAAAACAATACTATAAACCATATTTTAGATTTCTAATTGCAAGTGAAGTTATTGAATATCTGAATTAAAAGCAATCTTTAATGATAACAAATATTGTATAAATAGTACAAATATTAAGCAAAAATAAAGTAAATTGATATATTTATATATAGGTTATTGTATTTATTAATTTATAAAGTATAAAGTTGGTGCTAAAGGTGGTGTTATCGTGTCTCAAGATAAAAAAAGCACGATGGATGGTTTGCTTAATAGAAAAATAATAAAAATCAAAAAACTCTTTGTTGCTGTTTTTAAATCGCTGAGAAAACAGTCACTAGGCGTTAAGTCTAAAAAAACACCTTTCAATGAAAAAACGATTGAATACCTCTACAACTATGAAGAGGGTGGCATCAGTTATATTGACAATAATAACCAGGATACTAACGCTAAAGGATCAGCTTCTTCCAATCTAAGCGATAAAATAAAAGAAATAGCCGAAAGTGACCAAGATCATTCAATCAAAATCTCTAAACTAAGACAAATGTTAGAATATCGTTTCATGTTTGATGGTGCAGCCGTTGAAACAGTTGATATTGCAAATGATGTTTCAGAAGACGAGCATAGTGATATTTTAAAAGCTCTAAGTGAAAATGAAAAAGCAGACGCAGCTGATAGTGTCTATGAACTATTTGGTCAAAGTAATATCAATTTAGATAAGGATTATTCGGTCTATGAGGAAGTAGTTATCATTGATGCCCGCCTAAGAGATTCTTATCAGCTAATTACAGAAATTTCTAGAAAGGCATCGGTTGAGTATTTAGGCATTGATGAAAATGGCGTTACTGAGATTACTTCACTTTTAGAAAAATACGATAACTTATCGGCACTTCATATCATAACACATGGTCAGCAGGCAGAGCTTAGACTAGGTAATATGATTTTAAATCAAGATAATATTGATAATTATCAAGGCTCTTTAGAAAAATGGGGAGAAGCACTCTCAGCAAGTGGTGATATTTTATTCTATGGATGTAACGTTGCTGAAGGTGAAAAAGGTCTTGAGTTTATTAATAAAATTAGAACGTTTACTGGTGCAGATGTTGCAGCATCAACAGATGACACGGGTAGTCCGCTTTTAGGAGGAGATAGTGAGCTAGAGTATAACTTGGATGTTGATGTTGAAGAAATTATCTCTTTTGATTCGTATGAATATTTATTAGCACCGCCAGATTTATACTTTATCGATTTTAGTTTAGAGCAAACGTTAAATGGTGAGGCATCAGGTGATGGTTTTGGTTATGACGTTGCTTTCAGTGGTGATGGCTCAACAGTTATTGTTGGGGGTATTGGTAATGATGGTGGTGGGACGAGTTCAGGGCATGCGAGAATTTTTAGTTTTGATGGTACAAGTTGGAGTCAAGTGGGGGCTGATATTGATGGTTCAGCAGGAGATCAAGCAGGTGGGTCAGTTGCAATTAGTGAAGATGGAACAACCGTTGCTATTTTTTCAAGCTATGGAAGTGCTTCTAGCAATGGTGTCGTTAAAACCTATGACTGGGATGGCACAACTTGGAATAGACGTACAGATAATATAGCGTCAACAACAAATGGAACAAATGCAAATGCTAATGTTATTTCACTTAGTAATGATGGATTAACAATAGCAGTTGGTGAAGTAAAGTGGTCAGATGGGCTGCCTGCGAGTGAGCAAGATGGGCGTGTACGTATTTTTGACTGGAATACAGGCACAACAAGTTGGGATTTGCGAGGTACACAAATAGAAACAGCATCATTTTCAGATGATTGGTTTGGCCGCATTGCCTTAAGTGGTGATGGAGATACGATTGTTGTTGGTGCAGCTGCATTTGGTACAGAAAGAGGTAGAATGAGAATTTATGGGTGGGATGGAACTGACTGGTCTTTAAAGGGCTCAGGAGCAAGTAGTATTCCAGGGGAAGCAGATTATGATCGTTTTGGTCGTGGTCTTGCAGTTAATGATGATGGGACAAGAGTTGCTGTAGGTGCAAGGTATAGTGGAACAGACCGAGGGAAGGTTTATATCTATGATTATAACTCAGGGAGTGATAGTTGGAGTGAAACAGCAACTATTTTAGGTAAGGCTAATAATGATGTTTTTGGTGTTGGCCTTGGATTTAATAGAGATGGAACAAGACTTATTATTGGGGCAACTGAAGCAACAAATAGTGAAGAAGGTTATGCGCAAATTTATGATTATGATGGAACTAGTTGGACACAAATAGGTGTTGATATCAATGGTGATGCCAATGACGATAGATTTGGATATGCTGTTTCAATGAGTGATGATGGCTCCAAAGTAATCATTGGTGCGTATTCTGGAAATTATGTTAAGGTCTATAACTTAGTGACAGATACAGTGACTTTAAGTTATACAGAAAATGACTCGGCAACGGTTATCTATGATGAATTCTCAATTTATGATGTCGATGATACCAATATAGATAGTGCAACAGTTACCATGACAAACTATGTGTCAGCTGAGGATGTTATTGGCTATAGTGCGGTAACCGGTATTACAGTTGATGCAACTACTGCCGGCATGTTATTGCTAAGTGGTAGTACTGCCTTAGCTGATTATGAAGCTTTCTTTGCAGGTGTGACTTATCAGAATACGTCAGATGATCCAAGTACAACAGCACGCACAGTAACCTATGTTGTTAATGATGGTGATGGTAACTCGAACACGATTACGGCAACGATTAATATTACCGCAACAAATGATGCACCGAGCGCATCAGATAATACAATAACCACCAATGAAGATACGCCTTATACCTTTAGCGCATCTGATTTTAACTTTAGTGATGTTGATAGTGCTGATAGTTTGGCAAGTATTAAAGTTACGTCATTAGAAACTGTTGGTGATTTGGAATTAAGTGGCGCAGCAGTTACTTTAAATCAAGTCATAGCAGTAGCAGATATTACAGGTGGCGCTTTAGTCTTTAGTTCAGTACAACATGCCAATGGTACAGATTACGATAGCTTTAATTTTAGTGTTAATGATGGCACAGTTGACTCAGCTTCTTCTTATACGATGACAGTTGATGTCACAGCAGTAAATGATGCACCAGCAGGTAGTGATAATACACTTACAATTCTAGAAGATGCATCTCATACGTTTATATCAAGTGATTTTGGTTTTAGTGATCCAAATGATTCACCAGCTGATAGCTTTAATTCGGTGATTATTACAACAGTACCAAGTATCGGTAATTTAGAATTAAGTTCCGTTGCAGTCACAGCAGGTCAAGAAGTCTTAGTTAGTGATCTAGCTAATCTTATTTATAGCCCGGTAGCCAATGCGAATGGTACAAGTTATAGTTCATTTACATTCCAAGTTAAGGATGATGGCGGTACATCTAATGGTGGCGTAGATACGGATCAAAGTGCGAATACGATTACTTTTGATGTAACTGCTGTCAATGATGTTTCCGAGTTAGGCTTTATTAACTTCCAACAGTTAGGTGGTGATATCGATGGTGAAGCTGCTGGAGATGAGTTTGGTTTTAGTACAGCAGTTAGTGCAGATGGTACGATTGTTGCGGTAGGGGCATATAAGAACGATGGAACAGGCGCAGATGCAGGCCATACTAGACTATATCAGTGGGATGGGACAAGCTGGAACCAATTAGGAACTGATATTGATGGAGAGGCAACAGGGGATAAGAGTGGTTACTCAGTTGAGTTAAGTGAAGATGGGTTGACTGTTGCAATTGGTGCTATTAAGAATGCTGATGGTGGTGCGAGCAGTGGCCATGTTAGAGTTTATGACTATAACGGTACTGATTGGATACAACGAGGTAATGATATTGATGGTGAAAATAATGGAGGAGACTTTGGTTCATCGGTTAGTTTAAGCTCTAACGGCTTAACAGTTGCAGCAGGTGCGCCTTTTAGTACAGGATCAGATTATGGTTATGTAAAAGTCTATGATTGGAACGGTACCGCGTGGAGTCAAAGAGGTCTTAACATAGAAGGTGATACAGCTAGCGATGAATTAGGGCGAGATGTTAAATTAAGCGCAGATGGCCAAACCTTAGTGATTGGAGCTCGAGGCAGTTCAGGTGCTGATAGAGTTGAAATTTATGACTGGAATGGTACCGCATGGAGTCAACGAAGTACAGATATAACGGGGGGGGCAGGTGCTGAGCGGTTTGGCTTTTCAGTTTCAGCTAGCTCAGATGGCGATCGAATTGCAATAGGTGCTCCGCATGCAGATGATAATGGCACTGACAGCGGTCGAGTTGAAATTTATGACTGGAATGGAACAGCTTGGGTTCAAGCTGGTTCTGACCTAATTGGCGCATCAGGTGATCAGTTTGGTACTAAAGTATCATTAAGCGCAGATGGCCAGCGTTTAGCGATAGGTGCACCACTTAATGATGCAGGAGGTGCAGATGCAGGTTCGGTTAGTATTTATGATTGGAATGATACAACGAGTGACTGGGAGCTTGTTGGTTCCAGTATATTAGGCGAAGCAGCGGATGATCGTCTTGATAGAGTGGCACTGAATAGTAATGGTAATATTCTTGTCGTAGGTGCAAGACTTAATGATGGCGTAAATGGTGCAGATAGTGGTCATGTTCGAGTTTATCAATTAACTTCAACAGCAGAAACTTTAGCTTATACCGAAAATAATCCAGCAACGGTTATCTATAGTGAGTTCTCAATTATGGACGTTGATGACATCAATATAGAAAATGCTACAGTTCAGATGACGAACTTTATGGCTGCTGAAGATGTTATTGGCTATAGCGCCGTAACTGGTATTACCGTTGATACGACCACAGCTGGCATGTTGAAGTTAACGGGTAGTAGGTCATTATCAGATTATGAAACGTTCTTTGCAGGCGTTACTTATCAAAATACTTCAGATGATCCTAACACGACAGCACGCACAGTAACCTATGTAGTAAATGATGGTGATGGTGCTTCTAATACAATTACAGCGACGATTAATATTACAGCTGTAAATGATGCACCAGAAGGGTCAGATAATACTCTAACAATACTAGAAGATGCTTCTCATACTTTTGTCTCAGGTGATTTTGGCTTTAGTGATCCAAGTGAATCGGATAGCTTTAATTCAGTTATTATTACAAGTTTGCCTTTGGTTGGTGATTTAGAGTTAAGCTCAGTTGCAGTGACAGCAGGTCAAGAAGTTTTAGTTAGTGATTTAGCAAATCTTATTTATAGCCCAGTAGCGGATGCTAATGGTACAAGTTACAGTTCATTTACTTTCCAAGTTAAGGATGATGGCGGTACAGCCAATGGTGGCATAGATACGGATCAAAGTGCCAATACCATCACTTTTAATGTAACAGCCGTAAATGATGCACCAGAAGGCACTGATAATACGTTAACAATTTTAGAAGATGCATCTCATACTTTTGTTGCTGGAGATTTTGGTTTTAGTGATCCAAATGATTCACCGGCAGATAGCTTTAATTCAGTGATTATTACAACTATACCAAGTGCAGGTAGTTTAGAATTAAGTTCAGTAGCAGTGACAGCAGGTCAAGAAATCTTAGTTAGTGATTTAGCAAATCTTATTTATAGCCCAGTAGCAGATGCTAATGGCACAAGTTATAGTTCATTTACATTCCAAGTTAAGGATGATGGCGGTACATCTAATGGTGGCGAAGATACGGATCAAAGTGCGAACACTATTACTTTTGATGTCACGGCGATTAATGATGAGCCATCAGCGTCAGATAATACAATAACCACAAATGAAGATACGCCTTATACCTTTAGCGCATCTGACTTTAACTTTAGTGACGTTGACGGTGACTCATTAGCAAGTGTAGAGATTACTTCATTAGAAACAGCCGGTGATTTAGAACTTAATGGAACAGATGTAACAACAAATCAAGTTATAGCAGTAGCAGATATTACCAATGGCTTATTAGTCTTTAGTTCAGCCTTAAATGCCAATGGTGCCAGTTACGATAGTTTTAATTTTAGTGTTAATGATGGCGTAGCTGATTCATTAGCATCTTACACAATGACAGTTGATGTCACAGCTGTTAATGATGAGCCATCAGCGTCAGATAATACAATAACCACAAATGAAGATACGCCTTATACCTTTAGCGCATCTGACTTTAACTTTAGTGACGTTGATGGCGATTCATTAGCCAGTGTAGAGATTACTTCATTAGAAACAGTGGGTGATTTAAAACTTAATGGAACAGATGTTACACTAAATCAAGTCATAGCAGTAGCGGATATTACTAGTGGTTTATTAGTCTTTAGTTCAGCTTTAAATGCAAATGGTACAAGTTACGATAGCTTTAACTTTAGTGTTAATGATGGCGTAGCTGATTCATTAGCATCTTACACAATGACAGTTGATGTCACAGCTGTTAATGATGAGCCATCAGCGACAGATAATACAATAACCACAAATGAAGATACGCCTTATACCTTTAGCGCATCTGACTTTAACTTTACTGATGTTGACGGCGATTCATTAGTAAGTGTTGAAATTACCTCATTAGAAACAGTGGGTGATTTAAAACTTAATGGAACAGATGTTACTTTAAATCAGGTTATAGCAGTAGCTGATATTACTAATGGCTTATTAGTCTTTAATTCAGTATCAAATGCAAATGGTGCAGGTTATGATAGCTTTAACTTTATTGTTAATGATGGTACAGCTGATTCCTTAGCATCTTATACAATGACAGTTGATGTCACAGCCGTTAATGATGAGCCGAGCGCGTCAGATAATACAATAACCACAAATGAAGATACGCCTTATACCTTTAGCGCATCTGACTTTAACTTTAGTGACGTTGACGGCGATTCATTAGTAAGTGTAGAGATTACCTCATTAGAAACAGTGGGTGATTTAGCGTTAAGTGGATCAGCAGTTACTTTAAGTCAAGTCATAACAGTAGCAGAAATTACCGGTGGCTCTTTAGTCTTTAGTCCAGTTTTAAATGCCAATGGTGCAAGTTACGATAGCTTTAATTTTAGTGTTAATGATGGCACAGCGGATTCTTTAGCATCTTATACCATGACAGTTGATGTTACAGCGGTTAATGATGCACCAGATTTAAGATTTGCTGATTTTGAACAATTTGGTAATGATGTGCTTGGTGAAAATGTTGATGATCAATTTGGTCAAACAGCAGTTCTAAATGAAGATGGTTCAATCTTAGCAGTAGGTTCTAGATTTTATAATAATACTGGTTATGTCCAAGTTTATGTGCGAAATGGTGATTCATGGGAGCAGCTTGGCGGTGATATTAATGGCGCAGCCTCTGGTGATAATTTCTCTGGTTTAGGTGGTGCTGTTTCTTTAAGTGCTGATGGAATGACAATAGCAATTGGTGCCTATACGAACGATACTGCTGGTAGTAATAGAGGTCAGGTTACAGTTTATCAATACAATGCAATAGGTGATAGCTGGGACTTAGTTGGTAATGCGATTAATGGAGAAGCAAATAATGACAGATCTGGTTATTCTGTCTCTCTAAATTCTGATGGTACAAGGGTTGCAATTGGCGCAACTCAAAATGATGGCAATGGTAGTAATAGTGGTCATGTTAGAGTTTATGATTTAGTTGGTGGAACATTATGGCAACAAGTTGGTGTTGATATTGATGGTGAAGTAGCCGGAGATCAATCAGGTACTTCTGTTTCTTTAAGTTCTGATGGTACAAGGGTTGCGATTGGTGCAATTTATAATGATGGTAATGGTAGTAATAGCGGTCAGGTAAGAATTTATGATTGGAATGGAACAGCTTGGCAACAAGTTGGTAGTGATATTGATGGGGCTGTGGCAGGAGATGCTTTTGGTTGGTCTGTTGATTTAAGTTCAGATGGATCACGGGTTATTATTGGTGCTGGAAGCAATGATGAATTTGGTTCAGCTAGTGGAGAAGCTCAAGTTTATGATTTCAATGGAACTAATTGGGTGCAAGCAGGGCAAGATATTAATGGTAGAACTACATTTGACTTTTTAGGTCAAAGTGTTTCTATCAGTGGCGATGGATTAACGATAGCAGTAGGAGGAGAGAGTTATCAGTCAAGTGGTTATGCACAAATTTATGACTGGGATGCAACGAGTTCTCTATGGGTACAGAGAGGATTAGATATTTATGGATCAGAAGGCGAATGGATTGGTGTAAGCATTAGTTTAAGCGGAGATGGTCATTATGTTGCAGTTGGAGCACCTTATCCTAATGTAGGTTCGGGTTTTGTAAGAACATATGATGTTACAACATATGTTACTGAGAAAACAATTACTTATACAGAAAACGATCCAGCAACTGTAGTTTCTGAAGAATTTATCATTACTGATGTAGATGATACTAATGTAGAAAGTGCAACAGTTACGATAACTAGCTTTATGTCCGGTGAAGATGTTATTGGCTATAGTGCAGTTACTGGTATTACAGTTGATGCAACAACTGCTGGCATGTTGTTACTAAGTGGTAGTGCGTCATTATCAGATTATGAAACGTTCTTTGAAGGCGTTACCTATCAAAATACGTCTGATGATCCAGATACAACAGCACGTACAGTAACCTATGTAGTTAATGATGGTGATGATAATTCTAATATAATTACAGCAACGATTAATATTACAGCGGTTAATGATGCGCCAGATATCACAATCGGTGGAGGTTCAGCAGCAGAAAGCTTAACAGAGACTGATACGACGCTTTCAACGTCAGGCACGTTGGTTGCAACGGATGTTGATTTAACGGATGTTGTCACGT
>JAKJJT010000005.1 GCA_021713395.1 Thiotrichales bacterium 19S9-11
TAATTTAGGCACGCTTTTACCACTGTCTTCTAACAATGAAACTGCATGTCGTTTGAAATCTTGTGTATATAGTTTTCTTGGCATTATCATTCCTTATTTTTGGGTAGTATAACTCATAAATAAGGTGTCCACTAAATCAAGGGAGCATCAGTAAGATCGAACTGTTTCTATAAGACTGCTTCCTAAGGATGTCTCTGTAGGATCTGCGCCATATTTGAGTAATGCTTCAACTGTTTTAATATTCCCACAGGTCGCAGCCATGTGTAGTGGACTAGATATTGAAGATTTAGGCTTGTAATTAGGTTTAGCTCCATTTTTAAGTAATAAATGAATATTGTTATAATGCCTATCATTTGAAGTTCTTTCTGCAAGATAATGTAGTTTTGAATTTAGTATATCTTGAAAAAATTCTGTCTTAGGTACATTAGCTCCTTTTCCTAATAAGTAACAAAATAGTTCGGAGTCTTCTTTAGATGCCGAGAGTCTTAATGCTGTTGAATGACAACCTAAAGCTTCTAAATCAATAGAAGCTTCCAGTGTTAATAATAGCTCAACTAATTGAATAGATGATTCTGCCGATAAACATACTGATCCAGCTATATAGTGAATAGCTGCATTACCCAAACTATCTCTTATATCAAGGCTCTCGCCTCTATTTTTCTGTTTTTTTATTAAATTTTCAACGTCTGCTACTCGATTATTGTTTATAGCTGTGCGTACATCTTCAATCCAGCTCATCAGTTACTTCCATGTTAATTTCTTATAAAGAATGAAGTATAGAACAAATGAAAGTATTTTTTAACTTAAGATTGTTTAATTAAATGACCCACCAGTTTTCCCTTCAGCATAAATATGATTAGTATCTGCTTGTATTGATGGAACTACTGTGATATCAGAAACAGTAACATGTAAAGGCTGTTGAGCACAGAACACAACAGAGCTTGCAATATCGTTAGGAGATAAAGGCTTAGTATTTGCATAAAAAGCATCAGACTTATCCTTATCTTCCCATCTAACTTCACTAAACTCGGTATGTACCATGCCTGGATTAACCGTTGTAACACGAATATTGGTTCCAAGTAAATCTATGCGTAATACATCTGAAATTGCCTGCACAGCATGTTTAGTTGCACAGTAAACATTACCACCACTATATGCGCCTAGCCCTGCAATAGAGCTAATATTAATAACGTGTCCTGATTTACGTCGGACCATATTATCAAGAGTTGCTCTAGTGACATATAGTAAACCTTTAACGTTGGTATTGATCATGACATCCCAGTCATCTGGATTGCCATCTTGTATTTTATCTGTGGTGAGCGCTAGCCCAGCATTATTTACAACAATATCTATATCCTGCCAATTACTAGGGATGGCCTGAATTATTTCTCTTACTGCAGTTTTATTTTGTACATCCAGCTGTAAAGGCAATACTTGTATGCCATGCTGATTTTCAAGGTTTGCCTTGAGCTCTTTTAATCGATCTATTCTTCTCGCTGTTAAGATTAAGTTTGCTCCTTCTTTAGCAAAGTGATGCGCGCATGCCTCACCGATACCACTTGAAGCGCCTGTAATTAAAACAATTTTATTCTTTAATGATTCCACTTTTGTACCCTTATTTTAATTATGGCAATATGTTTAAGGCAGCAGTAAGCAACCTTTAAATGCCTAGTTTTTTATTTGACTATAATGAGATAAGTATATTCACAAAATAACAACTGTATCATTCAAAATTAGTTGTTATTTCATATATGATTTTATCTGGAAAAGTTTTTTTGTATTAAATTTCGCAAGCTAGGATTTAGCTATTTTGAACTTGAGCATAATATCATTAAACATTACTTTTGTCAATGAGGCGGCTTTTAACAAGGTAAGTGCTACGTAGATAATCATAGTCAACCTAAACTCTTAGATATCAGCATACTTAAGTCAATTAATTCATATATCAATTTTGGACAGACATAAATTAAGCTATTTTTAAAGTATGGATAGAGTATAGGCTAGATAGACTTGTATAGTAGGCAAAATAATATGGAACTTTACAGTTTTTAATTGATCAAAAAATAAGCTTTAGTCGCTTTACTGAAGGTAGTGCTTCAATTGACTGTAGGGTTTTATGAGTAAGCTTTAACGGCAGTTCAATTGGCCAGTTAATCTGAAGCGGCTGATGATGCCAGCGAAAGTATAATTGACTATTTTTTAAAGCCTCATCTTCAAGTTTTGTTTCATTTAATAGTGATTTTATCTGAGTAAAGTCATCTGTTATAGGCTGATCACTAAGATCAATTTGAAGTCCTTTTGCGAGTTGGTCAATCATTTGATCAATGGTTGAAATTGTTTTGGCATTAATGCGCAATCCACCGGTAAAATGATCTTCTTCAATACTACCTTCGACAATGATCGTCTCATCAACAACAATTAAGTCTTTTGATTTTTCAAATAATTCAGAAAATATGGTAATATCAACTCGATTGGTTGCGTCATCAATTGTTAAGATACCAAAGGAGCGATTGGTTTTAGTTTTTCGTTGTGTAAAGCTCGTAACAACACCTGCAAAGCGCTGGTTTGTTTTATGGGGTGATGTGCTTAATTGGCTTAGCGGGTTAATTTTAAGTGCTTCAAGAATTACTTTACTTTCATCAATTAGGTGGCCAGATAGATAGAGGCCTAAACTTGATTTTTCTTTTTTTAATCTTTCTTTTAAGCTCCAAACAGGTGCTTGTATATATTCTACATCATCACTGTCACTTTCATTTTCTGAGAAACCAAAGAGATCACTTTGGCCTGAATTTTGTGCTTCTTTATCTTGTTCTACTCGTTTTAATAAGTTATCAAGTGATGCAAGAATTGATGCTCTATGTGTGCCTAGGTCATCAAGTGCACCAGCAGAAGCCAATGCCTCAATGACGCGTTTATTTATTTTTTGTAAATCAACTCGCTTAAGGAAATCAAGTAAATTTTTAAATGTACCATTTTGTTCTCTTTCATTAATGATCATGTCAATTGCTTGAATGCCAATACCTTTAATAGCGCCTAGGCCATAGACTATTTGGTGTGTTTCATTAACTGAAAATTGTCGTTGACTGTGGTTAATGTGAGGTGTTACAACGGTTAGGTTAATTTGTTTACATTCATTAATTAAATTTACAATTTTATCTGTATTATCCATATCTGATGATAATACAGCAGCCATAAACTCTGATGGGTAGTGAGTTTTTAAGTAGGCTGTTTGATAAGAGACGAGTGCATAAGCGGCAGAGTGAGATTTATTAAACCCATACTTTGCAAACTCTTCCATTAAGTCAAAAATAGATGATGCTAACTTTTCATCAATATTGTTCTGTTTTGCACCTTGCACAAAAATATCACGCTGTTTTGCCATTTCGTGTGGATCTTTTTTACCCATGGCTCGTCTAAGTATGTCTGCACCACCTAGCGTATAGTTAGCCAATATTTGAGCAATTTGCATAACTTGCTCTTGATATAAAATGGTACCATAAGTTTCTTTTAAAACAGCTTCAAGGCTTGGGTGGGGATAGCTCACTCTTTGGCGGCCGTGCTTTCTGTTAATAAAGTCATCAACCATGCCAGAACCTAAAGGACCGGGCCTAAATAATGCAACTAAAGCAATGATGTCTTCAAAACAATCAGGCTGGAGTCGATTAATTAATTCTTTCATGCCTCTGGATTCTAATTGGAAAATAGCGGTTGTTTCACTACGCTTCAATAATGAAAATGTCTGTGTATCATCTAGTGGAATGGTATTAATATTAATGGATGACTTCTTTTCTAGGTTCAAACGTTGATTAATTAGGTCAAGTGCCATTTTAATGACGGTTAAATTTCTTAAACCAAGGAAATCAAATTTAACAAGTCCTACTTCTTCAACATCTTTTTTATCGAATTGGCTAACAAGTTGATGTGTGCCTGCTTCACAATATGCTGGAGAGTAATCAGTTAAAGCTGATGGTGAAATAACAACCCCGCCAGCATGTTTGCCTACATTTCGAGTGATGCCTTCAAGTTTAAAAGCATACTTAAGAATTTGCTCAGCTTCTTCATTTTCTTTGCAAAATAAATATAAATCAGAACCTTTTTGATAGGCATCAGATAGTCGAATGCCAAGTTCATTTGGTATTAATTTGGCAATTTTATCAACAAAGCCATAAGGCTGTCCAAGTACTCGGCCAACATCTCGAACCACAGCTTTTGCAGCCATTGAGCCAAAGGTAATAATTTGTGAGACACTATTTCTACCATAACGTTTAGCTACGTAGTCAATTACTCGGTCACGGCCTTCCATACAGAAGTCAATATCAAAGTCAGGCATTGAAACCCTTTCAGGATTTAGAAAGCGTTCAAATAGTAGCTTATAAGGTAGAGGATCTAAGTCAGTAATTTTTAAAGCATAAGCAACAAGTGAGCCTGCGCCAGAGCCACGACCAGGGCCAACTGGAATATCATGGTCTTTTGCCCATTGAATAAAGTCAGCGACAATTAAGAAATAGCCTGGAAACCCCATTTGTGTAATAACATCAATTTCTATTTGAAGTCTTTTTTGATAGCGAGCTTTAACTTGTTCAGCTTCCGTTTTGTCATATCCTTCTATGATGCTATTAAATCGCTTATCTAAGCCATCATATGAGACTTTTGTGAAATATTCATTAATACTTAAATTATCAGGAATAGGGAATTCAGGTAAAACAGCATTGCCTAAACTAAAAGTTACATTACAGCGCTTTGCAATTGTTACACTATTTTCAAGTGCTTGTGGTATGTCATGAAAAAGCTTTTGCATTTCTTTTGCTGATTTAAAATACTGTTCATTACTATAGCGGCTAACTCTTTTTTCATCTAAAAGTGTATAACCTTCTGAGATGCCAACTCTAACCTCATGAGCATCATAGTCTTTTTTATCTAAAAAACGAACGTTATTGGTTGCAACAACTGGAACATCATAGCTTTCTGCAAGTTCTAATGCTTTTGATAGATAAAAGTCTTCACCTTCTTTTCTTAAACGCTGTAATTCAATAAAAAAGCAGTCATGATCAAACAAGTTAGTATAGTGTTGGAGTGTTTTTGCTGCCTGATTTGGATGTCCTTTATTAATTAACAACCCAATTTCACCATCTTGTGCACCGGATAGTCCAATTATTCCTTTAAGTTTATCTTTTGTAAGATTTTTCTTCAGGATAACTGGTATGCCATTAAGGCGCTCTTTTTCAGCTAAGTATGCATCAGATACAATCTCAACAATATTTTGATAGCCTGTTTCATTTTCTGCTAGCAGCGTTAGTGATGCAGGTGTTTTATCTTCGCTCTCTATTATAAGATCAACACCAATAATGGGTTTAATGCCTTTGGATAACGCCTTTTTATAAAATTTAATGGTGCCAAATAAATTGCAAATATCAGTGATCGCAACTGCAGGTATTTGTCGTTTTATTGCAATATCTAGTAAATTTGCATGACGAATTGTACTGTCAGTTAGTGAATACTCACTGTGGACTTTTAAATGAACAAAATTGATTGCCATATCGATATTTAAGTTCTTTTTAAAGTGATCTAAACTTAATACTAATGTAACATAAACTAAGATGCGTTTCACCAAAAGATAAAATGAAGCAATTAGCCGAATCAATAATAAGCATTGCAATAAAAGCAGGAGAAATCATTAGGCATTACTATTGTTTGAAGGAGTATGACTTTACTAAAAAGGTAGATGATTCTCCTCTGACAGTGGCAGATCAAATGACAAACAAATTTTTAATTTCAGAATTAAAAAAAATTACTCCAGATTTACCAATACTGTCAGAGGAAAGTGATCACCCAGCCTTTCAAGAAAGGAAGTTTTGGCAACAGTATTGGTTAATTGATCCGCTTGATGGAACAAAAAGTTTTCTTAAAGGTGGCAATGAGTTTGTTGTTAGCATTGCCTTGATTAGTAAAGGTGCGGCTAAACTGGGCATTATTTATGAGCCAGTCTCTGATAATTGTTATTATGCTTTTAATGGTGGTGGTGCTTATCAAAGAATAAATGCAAGTAAAAATAATGATGATATTAAAATCAATTGTAGTAACAAAAAAGAAGAACTTATTATTATTGTTGGTCGAGCAAAACCCATCTCAAAGAAATTAGAACACAAGTTAGAAAAAGTGATGCCTTATCGGTTGATTTATTGTGCTTCAGCAATTAAGTTTTGCCAAGTTGCTAAAGGAGATGCTGATTTATACTTAAGGTTATATCCTACTTATGAATGGGATACAGCAGCAGGTCAATGTATACTTGATGAGTCTTATGGTGAAACGATGGATTTAGAAACAAAAATAAGTCTTTCATATAACAAAGAAAGTTTAATTAACCCATATTTTATTGCAGGACCATTATGGGCAATACAACGGATTAAAAAAGCGCTGCATACATAGCAGCATAAGGAAAGTCGATGAAGCTAGGATTTAAGTTTATTGATTTAACGCATACATTAACAGCTGAAATACCAACATGGAATAAAAGCTGTGGTTATAAATATCAAATTGAACAAGACTATCCAGATGGTACAAAAGAGGAAAGATTTCGTATTCAGAACTTATCTGTTCAGGCCGGTATTGGAACACACATTGATGCGCCAAGTCATTGTGTTGCAGGAGCTCGTTCAGTCGCTGAGCTGTCTTTAGATCAGTTAATTGTACCATGCATTAAGATTGACGTATCAAAGCGAATTACAAGGAACTATCAGGTAACTGTTGCTGATTTAATTTCTTATGAATCTGAGTATGGTCAAGTACCACAACATGCGTTTATTGTCTTCTATACTGGTTGGTCTCAACATTGGTATGACAAAGAGAAGTACCATAGTAACTTTAGTTTTCCAAATATTTCTGCAGAAGTAGCAGATTTTTTATTAGATCGTAATATTTCCGGTCTTGGTATTGATACGTTATCGCCAGATTTGCCAGGTAGTGGTTATCCGGTGCATAAAAAATTACTAGGTAAAGACAAATATATTATTGAAAACATTGCAAATGCAAATAAATTGCCAGTAACAGGTGCTTATACAATGGCATTACCTATAAAGGGAGCTAATTTAACAGAAGCACCTGTGCGATTAATTGCGCTTTTGCCACAAGCAGATATTAAGTAACTTATTAATGGTGCATTAGCAATATAAGAAATAGTTGCGATTATTAGTGAAGCATTAGAAAATGGATTAGTAAGTGTGTTATTAGGAGAGTTCTTTGAACCAAAAAAGAGTTAATAAATGGGCACTGATCTCATTGATCATAGGCATTATTTTAAGTGCGATAGGTATGTATTTAATTCACTCAGCTTATAGCGATTTTTTTGAGCAGTTGCACTGGCTTTTTGCATTAGTTATTGCTATTCCTTGGGTTGTTTTTATCATGTGTTTATTCGTTATGCTGTTTGCAGATAAAAATTAAGGCTGTTATTGTGTCTTTTTATCAATCAAAAGATTTTTTTCGTCCTTTTTCAGAAGATGAGTATGATAAACCATCTTTTACACCCTTTAGACGAGATTATGCTCGTGTTGTTCACTGTGCTGCATTTCGAAGGCTGCAAGGAAAAACACAGATTTTTCCAGGACTTGAGAGTGATTTTTTTAGAAATAGATTAACTCATTCTTTGGAAGTTGCGCAGGTTGCCAAAGCAATCACAGCAAGGTTAAATGAAACCTACCAAGTAAATATTGATTATGATTTGGTTGAAACAGCAGCATTATGCCATGATATTGGTCACCCGCCATTTGGGCATAATGGTGAGCGAGCATTGCATGAAAAAATGAGGGAATATGGTGGTTTTGAAGGGAATGCACAGACACTTAGAGTTTTAACGCGAGTAGAGAAGAAAATACTTGATGGTGAAGTGCCTATTTTTGATGGTGAAGATAAGCGTTATGGATTAAATCTAACTTATCGTACGCTTGCTTCGGTTTTAAAGTATGATTCAAGTATTCCCCCTTATGTTTCACAGATGGGGATTGAACCTCCTAAAGGGTACTATACTAGTGAGTTAGCATTAGTTAATTCAATAAAATCTCATGTGTTATCTGGTTATAATATTGATGCAGACCAGGTTGAGTTTAAAACAATTGAATGCCAAATTATGGATTTGGCAGATGATATTGCATATTCAACATATGACTTAGAAGATGCATTAAAAGGTGGCTTTTTATCACCAGTTTCTATGATTGGGAGTGATCAGAAGTTATTAGAACGCGTGCAAAAAGCAGTCTTAGTTGAGAATGATCTTAAGTTGTCTCCTGATGAAATTAGAGAGGTTGTTAAAGGAATCTTTTCAAGTGTTTTTTCAGTTAATGAAGGTCTGGAATCTTTTTATCAAAAAGCAAAACTTTTAGCTCAGAGCGGTTATCTTCGCACTAAGCTTACATCTGAGTTGGTTTTTTTCTGCTTAAATGGTATTGAGTTTGAACTTAATCAAAACTGTCCTGCGCTATCAAAAGTATCATTATCAAGAGAGGTTAAAGTACAAGTTGAAGTATTAAAACAGTTTATTTTTCAATCTGTTATTAAAGCAACTAAGCTAAATATTGTTCGTTATCGTGGTGGTGATATTGTTTCAACATTATTTGACCTATTAAGTACAACACAGAGAGAGCTTTCTTTTTTGCCTGAAGATGTTGGTGAAGTATATTATGCTTATGAGCCTTCTGAAAAAGCAAAACGTAAACGTATTATATGTGATTTTATTGCAGGTATGACAGATCGTTATGCAATAGAACTTTATGGACGTTTTAAATCAGATAAACCACAAACAATTTTTAAACCGTTATAGTTTAGAGATAAGAATTAATACTTGGATTTTATAGAAATGAAAATTTGGAAAACGCCAGTATCTAAAGAAGATATGAACCAGAGGGGAGAAGGTACGTTATCAGACTTGCTGGGCATTATCTATACTGAAGTGGGTGATGATTATGTCAAAGCAGAAATGCCTATTACTGATAAAGTAAAACAACCGATAGGTATTATGAATGGCGGTGCATCTTGTGTAATTGCGGAGTCTGTAGGTAGTTGTGCAGCTAATTATGCAGTTGATATAACAAAAGAGTATTGCGTTGGTTTAGATATTAATACCAATCATATTCGAGCTGTTCATAAGGGTAAAGTAGAGGCAATTGCCAAACCATTTCATATTGGGCGAACAACGCAAGTTTGGTCAATTAATATCTATAATGAAGCAGATAAGTTAGTTTCAGTTAGTCGCCTAACAATGGCTGTGAGAAAGCGTTAGTTTTGCTGCATTTTTCGATAACGTCCGAGCGCTTGGAAGCAAATTTCCTCTAATGCATCAGCAACTGAAATACCAGAAGCGTTGGCCGATTGAGGATAAAGAGAAGTTTCTGTTAAACCAGGTAATGAATTTGCTTCTAAAAACCATAATTGATCATTTTTATCTAAAATTAAATCTATTCGACTGTAATCATAAAGACATAGTGCGTGATGGGCAGTTAGTGCAGCAGTTTTAACATAAGTTGTTGTGGCCTCATCAATGCTTGCTGGAAACTTTTCAATGGTAGCGCCCGGTTGATACTTATGGTAGTAACTAAAGGTGTCTTCATCATTTTTTATTTCACCTGGAGATAGTGCTTTATCATTTAATATGCCAATTGTTAATTCTTTTCCTTTGATATACTCTTCAATTAAAATCTCATAATCATAGTAAAATGCATCTTTCAGTACAGTGTTTAATTGATCTTCATCATAGACAATACTAACACCAACGCTTGAGCCTTGTGTATTTGGCTTAACAACGATAGGAAATTGATGAATTTCAATATCATTGTAGTTTAGTTGAGTAACTAGCCGCCAATCTGGAGTAATGACACCTGCAGATTGAACAATACGTTTGCTAAAGTGTTTATTCATTGCCAAAGCACTTGAAGTTAGATTGCTGCCGGTGTAGGGAATATTTGCTAATTCTAATATTGCTTGTATATGACCATCTTCGCCAAATTTGCCATGTAAAGCAATAAAAACTAAATCATATGATTTTAATGAATCTATGTGGTTAAAAATCTGAGTTTTATTTTCTTTTTTATCTGATTTTATGAACTTATCAGGTGGACTTAAGCCAACATGGTAATCTAAAAGTTCTAGCTCTGATTTCTTATCTAAGAGCCCATTTTCAGTGCTAAATGCAGACACTTCATGTCCCTTTGATCGTAATAGTTTTATTACATTTTTAGCGCTAGCAAATGAAACATCTCGTTCGATGCTGATACCACCAAAGAGTACGGCAATATTGAGTTTTATAGCCTGATTCATGCGACCCCAATGTTTTATATTTTAATTTTTATTATTATTTTAAGTTTAGTCTAAAACAGGTGAAATAAAATGATTTGATCAAATTAACTAATTTTAAATAATTATTTATACTTGCTTTCCAATATAGGTTGCTAAAAACATGAAAACAAGTGCCAAAAGTACAGCAAGCAATATATTAGTTAGCATTGATCTATAACTTTGATTTTCATTAGAGTCTATGGATTTCTTCATCATTAAGTATCTGATTGTACAAGTAACAATCATAATAACAGAGACTACCATAAGTAAAAGTCCAGTCATTTCAGCACTTAATGAGGACTGAAATTTTAAGTTTGGGTCTCGTATCGACTGGTGAAGATAGCTTAAAAAAATATCAAACCTCTCAATTAAAAAACCAAATGCCATAATTGTAATTGCCGTTCTAATCCATGCTAAAAACGTGCGTTCATTTGCGGCATGATCTCTAAAGTTTTTAATCATTTAAAATCCTTTTTAAATTTATTAAATAATACATAAAAATTATTATAAAATTAAAAGAGATAGAGTGGTATAAAAAATAAGCAGTTAAATTGAAAAGTTTGCTGATTAGTCTTAAGGAGAATTGACTTAAATCAAATAATTGATCAAAAAATAACCAAAAATAACTGGAAAATTGGCAAAAAACAATATACAATCCACTCCTCGTCAAGTTAAACTAATAATTAGAACAATTAAAGTTTATGTAAAGATGAGACTTTAAAAACAAAGATATGAGGTTGACTCAATGAGTGAATATAAAGAAAAGTTAGTATGGAAGGCTATTTTAGTTTTAATACCAACTTTAGTCATCGCAGTTACAATCGTTCCTTGGTATGGCTTTGCTGTTGGTTATAGTTCGTGGGATTGGTTTTGGTTTGCTTTTTTTATGATTGCAACAGGACTTTCAATTACAGCGGGTTATCATAGATTATGGTCTCACCGTGCTTATAAGGCATCATTACCGTTAAAATTATTTTTTCTGATTTTTGGTACAGCAGCGCTACAAAATAGCGTTATTCAATGGTCTTCTGATCATCGCAAACATCACCGTCATTGTGATGATGAAGAAAAAGATCCTTATGGTATTACAAGAGGTTTTTGGCATGCGCATTTATTTTGGATGTTAAAAGAGCATAAAAGTGGTGTTGATGATTTATCTGATGTTAAAGATTTACAAGAAGATAAGTTATTAGTTTTCCAAGACCGCTATTATGGTTGGTTGGCTGCATTTTTTGGCTTTTTCTTGCCAATGATCATTGGTAGTTTTTATGGTAGTATGTGGGGATGCTTCCTATTAGCCGGCGTATTACGCATGGTATTAAACCACCATTTTACATTTTTTATTAATTCAGCTGCACACTATTGGGGTAATCGACCATATAATGATCAGAATACGGCGAGAGATAATCCACTATTGTCTCTAGTAACCTATGGTGAAGGTTATCATAATTTCCATCATAAGTTTGCAGGTGATTACCGTAATGGTATTCATTGGTATGATTTTGATCCTTCTAAGTGGATTATATCTACTTGCCAATATATTGGTTGGTCAAAAGACTTGAAACGTACGCCTAAAGAAGTTATTGAGCATGCAAAAATTAAGATGCAATATCAAGAGATTAAAGACTCACCATCTATAATTAGTAAAACAACGTTAAGCATCAGTGAAAGTTATCAAGCGATTGAGCGCCAGTACCAGCAAGTTGCTGAAGCAATTAAGCAATGGGCCGCCGCGAAGCGTGACTGGGTTAAAGCTAAACAAGATCAATTATCAAAAACGCATATTGCAGAGTTGGAGAAGAAAGTACGCCAGCTTAAAAAGTCAATGCACCTAGAAAAGCGCAAGTGGCGTCAAGCAATTGCATTATATGCGTAAATTTTATCTAATATAAAAGGACTTCTACCTATGTTAAGCGATTCAAAACTGGAGGTGTCTAAGCATCCAGTTTTAGCTAAACTTCATCGTATTATTCATCAAAAACAATCTAACTTGGCTGTATCGGCTGACGTGACAACATCAGAAGAGTTAATTAACTTAGCTGAATGCGTTAAAGATCATATTTGTGTTTTAAAAACACATATTGACATTATCAGTGACTTTACACCTGAAGTTACAAAAAAGTTGCGAGCACTTGCTGATAAATATAACTTTTTACTATTTGAAGATCGTAAATTTGCAGATATCGGTAATACCGTTTGTCATCAGGTTAGAGATGGTGTTTATCAAGTTGCTTCATGGGCTGATATTATCAATGCACATATCCTGCCTGGCAATGGCATTATTAATGGTCTTAAAGAAGGCTGTGAGGGTCGAGAGGTTGGCTTATTACTCTTAGCACAAATGAGTAGTCAGAATAATTTTTTTACTAAAGACTATACAGAAGCTGCTGTTAATTTGGCTTATCAGCATCAAGATTTTGTGATTGGTTTTATTGCTCAAGAAAAGTTAACTGATGATGACTCATTTGTTGTGATGACGCCAGGAGTTCAACTTAATGCAGGGGTTGATGCACTAGGTCAGCAATACAATACGCCAGAAACTGCCATTTTAGACCATAAAACTGATATTGTTATTGTTGGACGTGGCATTTATAAAGCAGAAAACCCAAAAGAGGCCGCGATAGCTTATCAACAAAAAGCCTATAAAGCGTACCTTCAAGTGCAACAATCAAAAGAAAAATATTTAACTTAAAAAATATAATAAGCAAAAAGCAAAATAAGCATATACAATATCTATGGGAATAATACTAAAACAAGTTTGTTTTTAAGATTGTATATGGAAGGTAAAACACTAAGAGAGTTAGCACATTTTTTTCATCTTGATGGTATTAAATTTGATGAGCCCGAAAGGTTGATTCGTCACCTGGTGCTTGATAGTCGAAATATAAAGCCAGGAGATGTATTTATTGCCTATCAAGGTGCAGCTTTCGATGGCCATCGTTATATTATTGATGCTATCAGTCAGGGAGCAGTTGCAATTATTTGTGAAAATTTAATAGATGCTGATGTGCCTGTTTTGGTTATTCCAACAATTAAAGATAAGCTTCATAGTTTGGCTAGATGGTTTTACCCTTTGTCAGATCAATTAGATATTATTGCAGTAACTGGTACAAATGGTAAAACATCGATCACATCAATTTATGCGCAGCTAGCAAACTTACTTGGGGAGTCTTGTGGTGTGCTAGGGACTTTAGGTAATGGTCTATGGCCAAAGCTAACACCTTCGGCAAGGACTACGGAGAATCCATTAGATTTATGGAGAAACTTAAGTAGTTTAGCTAAAAAAACAAGACAAGTTGCAATGGAAGCATCTTCTCATGCGCTTGATCAAAACAGGATGCATAATTTGAAGCTATCAACGGTTATTTGGAGTAACTTAAGCCATGACCACTTAGATTATCATAAGAACTTAGAAAATTACTTTAGAGCAAAATTGAAACTGTTTATTGATTATGACTATAAATATGCGGTTATTAATTATGATAATGAAAGAGGCAGGCAAATTATTGAAGCACTTAATAATGAAAAGACATATAGTTATAGTACTAAGTCAAAAAATGCTGACTTATATGTTGAAGTTTTAATGAAAAAACGAGTAGGCTATCGTGTTTGCCTTCATTTTAAGGGACAACAAGCTTTATCTGAGATTAACTTGGTTGGTCAGTTTAATTTAGAAAACATTGCAGCAGCAGTTTGTGCTTTTTTAGCTAAAGGTATTTCTTTTAAGCTAATCGCTTCTCGTTTAAGTCAGCTTGAAAGTGTTTCTGGTAGAATGGAGATGATTAAGCCAGATGATAAGCCTTTTATTGTGTTAGACTATGCTCATACGCCAGATGCATTAGAAAAAGCATTAACGGCGATTCGTTTACAAATGAACCAATCACAAAAGTTATGGTGTGTTTTTGGTTGTGGAGGGGATCGAGATGTTAGTAAAAGAGCCGTGATGGCAGCAATTGCAGAAAAATTATCTGATATGATTATTGCAACATCTGATAACCCAAGAACAGAAGATCAACAATCAATTTTTCAAGATATGAGTGAAGGTTTCCAAAATATTAAGCCTATTTTATTTTTTGAAAACCGAAAAGAGGCAATTGAATATAGTTTATCTAATGCCACGCAGGATGACTGGATTTTATTGGCAGGTAAAGGGCATGAATGCTACCAAGAAGTTAATGGTCAATTCATTGTTTTTAGTGAAAAAGAGATCATTGAATCATTTTATCAATAGGTTAAACTAGTTGCTTAAAGCAAAGGCTAAGGATAATAAATGGCTGAAAGCTACGATGTGTTACTTGATCTTAAAGGGCTTAGTTGTCCGCTACCAATTCTAAAGGCGAAAAAACAATTAAAAAAAATGATAAAAGGTGAGGTGCTTAAAGTGTTAGCAACTGACCCAACAGCTTTAGAGGACTTTAAAGCATTTGCAAGACAGTCAGGCCATCATATTTTAGATATCAAAAACATAGATCAAATACTTATATTTTTAATTCAAAAAGGATGATAAATCATTGATGAAGTCACTTAAGCAATTAGCAGAACAGATTGGTGCTGATTATATTGGTAAAGACCAACCATTTAAAGGTATTTCAATCGATACAAGAAGCATAAAGTCTGAAGAACTTTTTGTTGCCATAAAAGGCGAGAGAGTTAATGGGCATGATTTTATTGATAAGGCAATTAGAAATAAAGCAAGTGCTGTTATGGTTGATCATCCAATGGAGATTGAGATTCCACAAATGATTGTAACAGACACAAGAGTTGCACTTGGGCAATTAGCAAAAATATGGCGAAATCACTTTCAAATTCCATTTATTGCCATAACAGGAAGTTGTGGTAAAACAAGTGCAAAAGAAATGATTGGTAGTATTTTAAATCAAACACATAAAGCACTTGTTACATCAGGTAATTTAAATAATGATTACGGTGTCCCATTAACATTAGGACGTTTGGATGAAAGTTATGATTTTGCTGTAATTGAGGCAGGTGCTAATCATTTAGGTGAAATAGCTTATTTAGCTGAGATTATTCAGCCTAATATATCAGCAATAACTAATGTAGATGCTGCACACTTAGAAGGTTTTGGTTCATTAGATGGTGTTATGAAAGAAAAAGGAGCTTTATTTGATTGTTTAGATGAAGATGGCATTGCTATTATTAACTTAGATGATGTAAGAATTAAAACGTATGCTGAGAAAATAAAAGCAAAAAAAATTACTTTTTCAAAGTATGAAGACATAGCAGATGTTTATCTTTTATCAGAACCTAGTATTGAGAATGGTTATTTATCTTTTGATGTATCGATTCAAGGAAAACCAGTTACAGTTTGTTTGTCACTATTAGGCGCTTATCAAGCAAATAATGCATTAGTTGCGATTGCTGTGGCATTTGCTTTAAATATTCCAATAGATCAAATATTAGAAGGCTTAAAAAACTTAAATCACGTTAAAGGACGTTTTGTGCCTATGAAATTATCTGAGTCTGTTATGCTTATTGATGATACTTATAATGCAAGTGTGCCATCAGTTAAAGCAGCAATAGAGTCATTAAGTAAATTTAAAGGTAGATGTATTTTTGTAATGGGGCATATGGGAGAGTTAGGTCAAGATAGTGATTATTATCATCACCAGATGGGCTTATGGCTAAATAATAAATCAATTGATGGTGTTTATTTATATGGTGATTATCAGCTACTCTCTCATACAATAATGGCATGTCCTCAGGCAAAATATTACCAAAGTAAAGAGCAGTTGCTTAAAGAACTTAAGCAAGAGTTAAAAATAGAAGAACCAACTTGGGTTTTAGTAAAGGGTTCCAGAGCAACGGAGATGGAAACTGTCATAAAAGATTTAGTAAATAAGTGATTTATGCTAATCTTGACTCACAAAGGCAGAAAATAAGCATTTTTAAGATAATATGATGCAATTAAATAGTCGTTTTGGTCGCTATGGCGGCTGTTATGTTCCAGAAAGTTTAGTATCAGTTTTAGAGGAAGTTGAAGCAGGTTTTATTAAAGCAAAGGAAGATAAAACCTTCTTGAACCAATATCAACAACTATTAACAAATTATGCAGGCAGGAAAACACCATTAACGTATGCTGAAAACTTATCAAATCAACTGGGTTGCCATATTTATTTGAAACGTGAAGACTTATTGCATGGTGGGGCGCATAAAACAAATAATTGTATTGGTCAATTGTTATTGGCCAAATATTTAGGAAAAAGAAGAATTATTGCAGAAACAGGTGCAGGCCAACATGGAGTTGCAACGGCTATGATTGGTGCAAAACTTGGCTTAGATGTTGAAGTTTATATGGGCGCATTAGATATTAAGCGCCAAAAACAAAATGTAGAGCGTATGAAGTTGTTTGGTGCTAAAGTGCATTCGGTTGAAAATGGCAGTGCAACATTAAAAGATGCAATTAATGAAGCATTAAGAGATTGGATTACTTATGCTGATAATACATATTATTGTTTTGGAACGGCTGCAGGACCTCATCCATTTCCCGTGATGGTTCGATATTTTCAGGAAGTTATTGGTCTTGAAGCAAGAGAGCAAATTCAGCAAATGACAGGTCATTTGCCAGATGCAATTGTAGCATGTGTTGGTGGTGGAAGTAATGCAATTGGACTATTTTCTGCTTTTCTTGATGATGCATCAGTTGATATTTATGGTGCAGAGGCTGCAGGGCATGGCATTGAATCAGGAGAGCATGCGGCAACGTTGCTTAAAGGGGATGTTGGTGTGTTTCATGGTATGCAATCTTTATTTTTACAAGATAAAGATGGTCAGATTAAAGAGCCTTATTCTATATCTGCTGGCCTTGATTATCCAGGTATTGGGCCAGAGCATGCGTACTTAAAGGAAACTAATCGAGTGCAATATCTAGGCATAACTGATCAACAGGCTTTAAATGCATTTGAATTATTATCTAAAGAAGAAGGTATTATTCCAGCGTTTGAGTCTGCACATGCAATTGCTTTAGCATTAGAAATAACAAATCAATACCCACCTAATAGTCGTTTGGTTGTTAATTTATCAGGCCGAGGTGATAAAGATTTGGAAAGTTATTGGATAGCTAAACAGTAGATAAATTAATTTTGGAAATTATCATGAACCGCTTTGAAAAATTATTTAAATCCAAAAAAAAAGTTAAGTTGATTCCATTTTTCACCTTAGGTGACCCTGATTATGATGCTAGTTTGGCGCTAATTAAAAAAGTGATAGACAGTGGAGCAGATGCTTTAGAGTTAGGCTTTCCATTTTCAGATCCTGTCGCAGATGGCCCAACCAATCAAAGGTCAATGTTAAGAGGTTTAAATGCCAAAATGACAATTGATCGCTGTCTTTCACTTTTAAGAGAAATACGTGCTTATAATCAGGATATACCGATTGGATTATTGGTTTATTATAATCTTTTGTTTAAGCGTGGTGAGCGTATTTATCAGGAGCTTAAAGATTGTCAAGTTGATGGGGTTGTTTCAGCTGATTTGCCTTATGAAGAAGCATCTGATCATTTGAGAAAATTAAAAGATCATGGTATTGGTTCAATTCAAATGGTAGCGCCAAATACACCATTAGAACGAGCCAAGTTATTGTTTGACCAGTCAAGTGCTTTTACGTATGTATTAAGTGGTTTTGGTCCAACTGGGGCTAAGGATCGTTTATCAAAAGAAACAATAGCGCGCGTTAAAGCATTGCGTCAATTAACGGATAAGCCAATGGTTGTTGGGTTTGGCATTAGTCATCCAGAGCATGTAAGTGAGATTTGTCATGCAGGTGCTGATGCGGCAATTGTTGGTAGTTATTTTACTTCTATTATTGAAAAAAATTTAGATAATCCAATAAAATTTTCAAATGAAATTAGTGATTTTTTAAATAAGGTAAAAGCCAATGGCTGAGCACTTCTCAGTTTTATTAAAAGAAAGTATTAATGGTTTAAATATTAACTCAGCTGGTATTTATATCGATGGTACATTTGGTCGAGGCGGACATAGCGATCAAATTTTAAAAAGGTTAGATGATAAAGGTAAGCTTCTAGTCTTTGATAAAGATCCAGATGCAATCAAGATCGCCACGGAGAAGTATGGTAGCGATCATCGAGTTATTATTCACCACGGATCTTTTTGTGATATGAAAAAGGTGCTTGAAAAGGAAAATCTATTAGGTAGCATTAATGGTGTATTGCTTGATCTTGGTGTTTCATCTCCTCAGTTAGATCAAGCTGAAAGAGGATTCAGTTTTTTAAAAGATGGTCCGCTTGATATGCGCATGAATCCAGGTGATGGTTTATCTGCAAGGGATGTTTTGTTAGAAAAAGATGAGAAAGAGTTAGCTGATATTTTTTATTTATATGGAGAGGAACGTTATGCAAGGCTAATTGCAAGAAAAATAAAGCAAGCAATACTAGATGACATCTCATTTACTCGGACTTGTCAGTTATCAGACTTAATTAGTCATGTTGTGCCTAAACAGAAAAAACAAGAAAAACAAAAGCACCCAGCAACTCGTGTATTTCAAGCATTGCGTATTTTTGTTAATAATGAGTTAAAGGACTTGGAAAATTTATTGAAAGACATGGAGTCGATATTATCCGATAAAGGCCGGTTAAGTATTATTAGCTTTCATTCACTTGAAGACCGTATTGTGAAGCAGTTTTTACAGTCAAAAATAACGCCAAATCAAACTAATGTGCCAAGAGGTCTACCGGTTGAAACATTTAAGCCGGGTTTTAAATGGATAAGTAAAAAAGTAAAGCCATCTTTAGAAGAATTAGATGAAAATATCCGTTCACGTAGTGCAATTTTACGAGTAGCCGAGCGTGTTTGTGATATATAATTAGTAGTAAAAACTGGAGCAGTGGATGCAAGTTTCAAGGAATGAAGTTAGAAAAGAACTAAAAAAAGCAATTTTTGCGAGTTTTATTAATTTTCAGTTCTTGGTGATTGGTCTTCTATCTATATTGGTCTTAGCCTCATCATTTGCAGTTTTAAATGAGAAACTTAATTATAGAGAAGAAACTATTCGTTATCAAAAGCTTCAAAAACAGCAAACAACTTTATATGTAGAGTGGACTCAATTATTACTAGAGCACAGTACATTAGCATCACCAATAAGGGTTGAACGTCTAGCAAAAGATAAGTTAAATATGCGTTTGCCGGTAGCTAACGAGATTAAATTAGTGAAGGAATTATAAATCAATGCGCTTAGGAAGATTAGCTTTTATCATTTTTGTATTATTGGTTGCAGCTTTTTGTATCATTTATCGTTTAGTTTATTTTCAAACAGCAGATAAACAGTTCTTAGATAAGCAGGGTGATTCTCGCATGGTACGTACTGTAACTGAGCATGCTTATCGTGGCAAGATTGTCGATCGTAATGGCTATCCTTTAGCAATTAGTACACCAGTGGACTCAATTTGGGCTGATCCAAAGTTTATTAACCTAAATAACTCAAAAACTTATCAAGTTTTAAATATTTTGAATTTATCGCAAGCTGAAAAAAAAGAAAAGCTTGAAAAAATAAAATCGCGCTTAGGGCGTTATGGTTTTATTTATTTAAAGCGGAAAGTACCGCCTTACCTTGCAGAAAAAATTGCAGAGATGGAAGTACCTGGTATTTATTTGCTTAGAGAGTATCAACGCTATTACCCAGATGGTGAAGTAACTGCTCATGTTGTTGGTTTTACTGATATTGATAACCAGGGTGTTGAAGGTATTGAGCTTGTTTATAATCAATGGCTAGATGGACACAGCGGGCAGTATGAAATTTGGCGAGATCTTAAACGAAATTTAGTTAAAACAACTAAAGTAATTAAAGATAAACATCAAGGTGGTGATATTGCATTAAGCATTGATAGACAAATGCAATATATTGCTTATCGAGCATTAAAAAAATCCATTATTGAGAACCAAGCAAAAGGTGGTAGCGTAGTTATTCTTGATGTGCATACAGGAGAAGTACTTGCAATGGTAAACCAACCATCATATAACCCCAATAATTTAGCAAAATCTGAAGTTGCAGCAAGAAGAAATCGTGCAATTACTGATGTCTTTGAGCCTGGTTCAACCATTAAGACTTTTAGTGTTTTAGCAGGAGTTGAATATGGTGATTATACACCAGATGATATAATTGATGTCTCGCCTGGGTATTATTACTTAAATAAGTATGCAGTCCGAGACTTTAGAAATTATGGTGAGCTGGATTTGCGTCATGTTATGATGAAATCAAGTAATGTTGGTATTTCAAGAATGCTTTTTACATTGCCTAGAGATACGTTACCAACTTTATTAAAAAGGCTAGGTTTTGGTCAGAAAAGTAACGTGGAGGCAGTTGGTGAGCGAAGTGGTTATGTGCCACCGGATGGTGAAAAATTAAGTGATATTTCGCTGGCAACTTTATCATTTGGTTATGGTATGAACTCAACAGCATTGCAATTAGCTAGGGCCTATGCAGCCGTTGCAAATGGTGGAAAGCTTGTGCAGCCAACCTACTTAAGGGTGGATGATCCAAGTAAAGTTGAAGCAATCCAAGTAATCAAGCCAGATGCAGCAGCAAAAACTTTAGATATGTTAACCTCAGTTGTTGAATCACCTGGCGGCACAGGAAGTAAAGCACGAATTGATGGTTATTCAATTGCCGGTAAAACAGGGACGGTAAGAAAACCAATTGCTGGAGGGTATGCAACAGATGCCTATATGGGTATGTTTGTTGGTGTTATTCCAGCTGATGCACCTAAATACTCAATTGTTGTTGTTATTGATGATCCAAAAGGCGAAAGCTATGGGGGTGGAACTGCTGCAGCCCCAGTCTTTTCAGCAATAGCAAAACAGATATTAACAGTAAAAGCAGTTATGCCAACTAAATTAGCAGATAATTAGTAATGATCTAATGGTAATTGAAAGATATCAAATCTAAACTGACTAAGATACTTAAAATAAAGGAGATAAGTTATGAATAAAAAAACATTAATCGCAATGGGAACCGGTTTAGCAATTAGCTTAACAAGCTCTATGGCATTAGCTGATTCATCAAAAAGTATGCAAGCACATGAAATGAACTCTGGATATAGCAACTCAGCTAAATCTAAAGATGGCAGTTGTGGTGCAGGAAAATGCGGTGGCTCTATGAAAGATAAAAAAGCAGCTGGAAAGTGTGGTGCAATGAAGTCTAAAGGTGCTTCAGGCAAATGTGGTGCAGGTAAGTGTGGTGAGGGCAAGTGTGGAGCTGGTAAATGTGGCGCAGGTAAGTGCGGTGCTAGTGAATGACCAATATAGTGCTGATGTACTTAAAAGAAAACTTGGAAATTGTGGCTTAGGTTTAAGGTATGAATTTTTAGAAGACTTAATTAAACTTAAGCCTAAACCAGTAAGTTTTTTAGAAGTGGCACCTGAAAATTGGCTTCATGTCGGCGGTAAACGAGGTAAGTTGTTTCAAGCATATAGTGAACAATACCCAATTGCTTGTCATGGCCTATCTTTATCGATTGGTGGGCCATCACCAATTGATAGAAGCTTTGTGAATCAATTAAAATCTTTTTTCAGTCAACATAATATTGCAATTTATAGTGAGCACTTAAGCTATTGTAGTGATTATAAAGGGCAGCTGTATGATTTAATGCCGATGCCTTTTACAGAAGAAGCAGTTCATTATGTTGCAAAACGTATTATTCAAGTGCAAGATATTTTAGAGCGCCAGATTGCGTTGGAAAATATTTCTTATTATGCAGCATTCAAAGGTGATTTAACAGAAGCTGAATTTATACAAGCAATATTAACTGAGTCTAATTGTTTGTTATTACTTGATGTGAATAATGTCTATGTTAATAGCATTAATCATAGGTATAACCCTTACCAATTTTTAAATCAGATGCTTAAAGCAAAAATTGCATACCTTCATATTGCAGGTCATTGGCAGAAATCAGAAGATTTATTAATTGATACGCACGGTGATGTAGTCGTTGAGCCAGTTTGGCATTTATTAGATTATGTTTATCAAACCCATGGTATTATTCCAACGTTATTAGAACGTGATAATGATGTGCCGCCATTGAAAGACTTATTAAAAGAAACAGAGCGATTAAAAGAAGCTCAAGTATCATTAAAGGAGTTAGCTTATGATGCTTGAATTTCAAAAAATGCAACAAGATTTTGCTTTATGTATTCGTAACCAAACAGATGAACATTGCCCAGCAGTTATTGATAAAGATAGGCTTTTAATTTATCAGTCTTGTTTTCTAAATGGCATTAATGAAATATTAAGCAATTGTTTTCCGATTCTTTCAGCATTGCTGGGCTCACAGAAGTGGCTGACACTGGTAAAGTCATTTTATCAAGAACACCCCGCAAAAAGCTCGCTTTTTTATGAAATTCCAGCTGAATTTTTATCTTTTTTACATCATCAAAAATCCTATTATGATAGGACTATACCTTGTTTATTTGAGCTTGCACATTATGAGTGGATGGAGTTAGCACTTGAAATAGCAGAAGAGAAAGCGCTAACAATAAATCACTTAGAGATTAACTTTGAGCATACTGTACTTTCTGTTTCGCCTTTAGCTGAAGTTGTTGCCTACCATTACCCAGTGCATCAAATTGGTATAGATAGTAACTTAGATGAGATAATGAAAAATGAGACTTACCTCTGTATTTATCGTAATCTTCAAGATGAGGTTAAATTTATTGAACTTAATCAGATGAGTGCTAAATTTTTATTGCTTTTAAAGCAGATGCCTCAAAGTGCAGAGGCAGTTCTTAAATCAATTCAACTTGAGTGTAATCATATAAATTATTTGGATTATGTTAATTCTTGTCAGAAGTTAGTGATAGAATTATCAGATAAAGGAATTTTATATACTGCTTAACTTCCCAACTAAATGTATTTTTTTTAGAATGGGAAAGTGGCTATATAATTTTTTAAGAGAGAGTTATCAAACAATGCTTGCTAGAATCATAGTTTTACTTTTATTTATCTTCTCAATTAACTCGGTCGCTATTGCTAATATTGGTGCTATGGAATCAAAAAGTATCATTGCATGCGCTGAGCCATGGCCACCATTTGATTATCAAAAAAATGGTCAAGTAAAAGGAAAAGATGTTGAGTTAAATAAGGCTATTTTTCAGAGTTTGAATGTGCCAGCTAAGATCATTATTATGCCTTGGAAGCAGTGTTGGCAGTTTATTCAATCAGGTAAGGTTGATGTAGCTTTTATGGTTTCTAAAAGATCATATCGAGAACGTGATGCTTTTTATAGTGCGATTCCAACAAACTACTTAGATTATGTTTGGGTTACTAATAGTACAGTGGATCAAGCTCGTGTTTGTCAACAAACTCAGTGTGATCAACTAGTGGGAAGCGATCTTAAATTAGGGGTTGTTGCAGGTAATAGTTACTCAAGAGAGTTAGCTAAATGTTTTAGCGAACTTGAGGCAGAAGGTCAGCTAGTAAAAGCGCCAACGTTATCTGCTATTTATCGTATGCTATTAATGAACAAAGTACAGCTTGTACCAAGTATTGATCAAATTGCTCAACATGTTAAAGATAGTTTAGATACAGATGATATTAAAATTTGTAAAGAATCTTTGTTTAGTAAAAATTACTATACGGTATTTTCAAAAAAATCACACTATTCTTCAGAGCAATATGAAAATATTTCAAAACTAAAAGTAGCTTTTGATCAAGCTTTAAAAGACTATTTGTCAAAAGACTAGCCAATTTTTTTCTGCAAAGTAATAATGTTTTCAATGATCGTTAGTAATGACTTTAAAGAAAAGGCGAGAGTATTATTATGACGATAGGTTTGATCAACACTTAGGCTTTTAATGAAGTTATCTAATTGCTCGTGACTTATTTGTAGAAGTAATGGATCAATCGTTATTTTTTGATTGAAGCTATGAGCAAGTGAAATAAGTAGTTGATCAATTGTTTGAGAAAGTTCTAAGAATTGTTTACTTTGGCTAAATTTTTCTCTTTTTTCTGGGTAAGCATCAATATATTCATAGATTACACACAAATAGCGATAAAGTCTTCTAATTAAGCGATTGATTGTTTGGTATTCATTTAAGTTAACTTTTGCTTTTTCAAATTTGATCTCTTTGATAAGGTCGATCTGTTTACTAAAGTGATTGAATATTTTAGCTAATAAATCCTCGTATGGTTCATTCGAAATAAGGCGAATTTGTAATGTCCTAATTTCCAGTAAGGCTTCAGAAAATGAATGAGCGATTTGTTTTTCAGCGCGTATGGGAAAAATAAAACGATTCACGCAAAGCGCAATGATAATACCAATTAGAACTTCAAGCGTGCGATAAAAAGCAAAAGCAACGCTAATGTTTTCTCCAAACATGGTAATAGCGATGGTAATAGCACCAAGTACACCTGCATATGTATATCTTGGAATAGCGTTGGCAATAAAAACACCAATCATAATAAGAGATAATGATAAGGCTAATTCAATTAATGGAAAGCCATTTAAAGTATAAATAATTAAAATTGCAACTGATGCACTAACTGTTGTACCAAGAAAGCGCATTAAAGCTTTATCAACAGCACCACCAAGGTTTGGTTGGCTGGACATAACAACTAGAACTGTCACAACAATCCAGTTATACATTTGAATCATACCTAAGCTATGGCCTAAATAGCGTCCAATAAAATAGCCAATAAGACTTGCAATAGCAGCCTTAACTGCATTTAAAAGTGCATAGTGTGGTGTTTTAAAGAGAGAGCCAAAAGCAATTTTTTTCATAATCCCCCGAGTGTAACTACATGTTTATAGAATGATTAGTATCCTTATATTGTTATCTAAGACAGTTTTTGGCATTTTTTCAACTTGACTGTCTTTCTATAGCAAGTGCTGTGCCCATACCACCACCAATACATAAGGTAGCAAGGCCTCTTTTTGCATCTTGTTTTTGCATTTCATGGACTAAAGTAACCAGTATTCGAGCGCCAGATGCTCCAATGGGGTGACCAAGTGCAATGGCGCCACCATTAACATTTACTTTATTTATATCCCACCCCATTGATTCATTAACAGCGATTGCTTGAGCAGCAAATGCTTCATTTGCTTCAATTAGATCCAAGTCATTGATATGCCAATTTACTTTGCCTAAACACTTTTTACTGGCAGGAATTGGTCCTGTGCCCATTAAAGTTGGACAAACGCCAGCATCAGCATAAGCGACAATTGTTGCCATTGGTTTTAGACCTAGTGATTTTGCCTTTGACTCACTCATCAAAAGCACAGCAGCAGCGCCATCATTAATACCAGATGCATTGCCAGCTGTAACTGATCCTTCTTTTTTATCAAATGAAGGCTGTAGTTGATTTAATGCCTCAATTGAGGTATTGAACCTAGGATATTCATCTTGCTTAAAAATGATTGAGCTTTTTTTAGGCTGTGGAATTTCAACCTCAACAATTTCATCGCTAAACCTACCAGCTTCAATTGCATTTTTTGCCTTTTTTTGAGATTTTAAAGCAAACTTATCTTGAGCTTGACGGTTAATTTTATAGTGTTTAGCAATATTTTCTGCGGTATTTCCCATATGATATTGATTAAATATTTCCCAAAGCCCATCATGAAGCATTGTGTCAATCATTGGCCAATTACCCATTTTTTGCCCCTTTCTGCTATGAGTGATGGCATGAGGTGCTTGGGACATATTTTCTTGTCCGCCAGCAATGACCACATCTGCATCACCAAGGCGTATACTTTGGGTTGCTATTTTAATAGCGCTAAGACCAGATCCACAGACATGATTAATTGTAAGGGCATAAGTTTCTTTTGGTAAGCCAGCTATCATGGCTGCTTGTCTTGCTGGGTTTTGGCCGCAGGCAGCGGTTAGAACTTGCCCCATGATGACATGATCAACTAATGTAGCGTCTATTTTGGTCAGTTTAATCAAGTTTTTTATAACAATAGCACCTAGTTCATGCGCAGGCAGGCTTGATAACGATCCATTAAAACTTCCTATTGGAGTTCTTAAAGCAGCAACAATAACAACATTTTCCATTTGACCTTATCCCTGTTTTGTCATGATTGTGATATTTTATTGGGTAGCTTAAAGCATAAGTTTATTAGAAGCTTGTCATAAATAGAAATCAAGTTTTTTTTAGGAAGTAATTACAGTATACTGCTCAGAATGTAGATTATAGTTAATATGGTTTGATAATGGATACAGAGCAGATAAAAGCAATAGTTGAAAAATTCAAAATACCATTTTGTGAACTAACATTAGCAAACTTGGCAAAACAAATATTTGTTACAAATAAGCAGGATAAAATACAAATTGATATTGTAATAGGTTTTCCTTTATCTGAAGCTAACCAAATTAAAATAAAAGAATTTTTATTACTAGAGTTAAAAACAGTACTAAGTTTGAAAGAAAAAATAATTATCGAGATTAAATCAGAAATTAATGCTTATAAAACTCAAGTAAGGCAGACGATTCAATCAAAAATAAAGAATATTATTCTAGTTGGATCAGGCAAAGGAGGGGTAGGTAAGTCAACACTCACCGCAAATTTAGCATTGGCACTAAAGGCGCAAGGCGCTCAGGTTGGTATTTTAGATGCGGATATTTACGGACCAAGCCAGCCTCAAATTATGGGAAATTTTGACACGCCAGAAGTGTTAGAAGGAAAAAAATTCAAACCACTAAACTGTTATGGCATGCCAATGATTTCTATTGGCAATTTGGTTGATCTTGATTCTGCTATGATTTGGCGAGGACCGATGGTTAGTCAGGCATTACGCCAATTGCTTAATGATACTCAATGGCCAGAGCTAGATTATTTGCTAGTAGATTTGCCACCAGGTACAGGAGATATTCAGCTAACAATAGCAAAAGAGGTGCCGGTGTCAGGAAGCATTGTAGTAACAACACCACAAGATTTATCCTTATTAGATGCTAGGCGGGCGATTGAGATGTTTAGAAAAGTTAATATTCCAATATTGGGTATTGTTGAGAATATGAGCACATTTATTTGCCCAAACTGTAAACATGAAGAGCCCATTTTCGGCTACTCTGGTGGTGAACAGCTAGCAGGTAATATTCAAGTGCCTCTTTTAGGAGGTATTCCACTTTCAATGAAAATTAGACAAGATATTGATAGCGCAAAACCAACGGTAGTTTCAGAACCAAATAGTATAATAAGCCAAGCATATGAAAAAATTATAATAGCAGCTTCAGCCTATTTGTCTGTTAGGCCAAAATCTCAGAGTTTTAATATCCCAAAAGTTAAAGTTGAATATTCAAAGGAGTAGTATGTAATGGCAATCAAATCAGATCATTGGATCCGTAAAATGGCAATAGAGTATAATATGATAGATCCTTTTGAGCCTAATCAAGTTCGTCATGATGGGGAAAAACATATCATATCGCATGGAACATCAAGCTACGGTTATGATGTTCGTTGCTCGAATGAATTTAAAATTTTCACAAATATTAATTCAGCAACTGTTGATCCTAAAAATTTTAATGATGAAGGTTTTGTTGATTTTGTTGGTGATGTTTGTATCATTCCGCCAAATTCTTTTGCTTTAGCAAGAACGGTAGAATATTTTTGTATTCCAAGGGATGTGTTGACGATATGTTTAGGAAAGTCAACTTATGCTCGATGTGGTATTATTGTTAATGTGACGCCATTAGAGCCAGAATGGGAAGGCCATGTTACATTAGAATTCTCAAACACCACGCCCCTTCCTGCAAAAATTTATGCTAATGAAGGTGTTGCGCAAATGCTATTTCTTCAATCAGATGAGGTTTGTGATGTATCTTATAAAGATAGAAAAGGTAAGTATCAGGGGCAAAGAGGCGTTACTTTACCGAAGGTCCATATTGAGGATAGTGAAAAGCTATAAATAGTTATTAAACAATAAAAATAATGAATTAACATAATATGTTATATTTTTTAAGTGCTTATTTCATATTAAAAAGAAATTAATTGAATATTTTTTATACAAATGCCTGTTCAAACTCATAAAATGTACTATGCTTATTATGTAGAGTTGTAGTAACAAGGGTTGCTTGTATGTATAAGAATAATAAAATCAGAATATTGTCTTTAAGCATTTCATTAGCGATTATTTCAGGATGTGCAGTAACGCCTGAGGTTATTAAGGATGAAGAGCAGCTATCAAATAGTTACTATAATTTAGATGATACTCTTAAAAGTCAGATTGAAATTAATCGTACGGTAACGCTTGCCGAGGCAATTTCGCGTACTTTGAAATATAACTTAGATCGTCGTTTGCAGCGCTCACAGACATTATTAGAAATGGGCAACTATAAGCTTGCACTAATGCAAATGCTACCGTCAGCTAACTCAAGTTTAGGCTATACCTATAGAAATAATAACCAAATTCAACAAGTAGTGGATGATAATGGTAATCCAATTGATGGACAGCAAAGCTTTAATCCAAGGGAAGTAGTTGAAGGTTCTATTGGGCTTCAATGGAATATTTTAGATTTTGGTTTAAGTTATACGCGGGCTCAGCAACAAGCAAATCGTGTATTAATAGCAGAAGAGCAGCGTCGTAAATTTACACAAAGGCTCATTCAAGAAACAACGATTGCTTACTGGCAAGCATGGGCAGCACAACAAATGTCTGAAGATGTCGCAGCATTTAAAGAGAAAGTTACTAAAGCGCTAGAACGATCAAAACAAGCAACAAAAAAGAGAGCAAGTCCATCTCTTATTGAGTTGGGATATCGTTTAGTATTACTTAAGTCGTTAAGGCGTATTACTGGTTTGCAATTGCAGCTATCAGCATCGAAAGAGCGCTTAGCAGGACTTATGAATGTTAAACCTGGTAATCAATTTGTATTAGCAGAGCCTGATAAGTCAATTGATAACCTACCAGAGATTACAGTTCCTTTAGAAAAAATGGATATTGTATCTTTAGTTGATAGACCTGAGTTAAGGGAAGCATCATACCAAATTAAGATTGCCGAAAAAGGTGTGCGTGAGGCAGTATTAGCCATGCTACCAGGAATTGATTATACATTTGGGTATAACTACACCAATGACCAGTTTATAAGATATAACACATGGTCTGGGGGTAGTATATCAGCAACCTGGGATCTAATACAAGCTGTATCAAGTGGGCCTTATGCGGTGAATATGGCTTATGGCAATATTGAGTTTGAAAAAATGAAGCAAGCAGCATTGACTATGGGCGTTTTATCACAAAACCGTATTGCTTTAAAAGGTTATGTGCTACAGAAAGAAGACTATGATTATGCTTCTCAGGAGCGTAAAGTTACAAATAAATTATACGAGTATGCGATTAAGCTTGAAAAGGCAAATCAAGGTAATGAACAAACAACGATTAGGCGCGGTGTTGAAGCAATGGTTGCACAGTTTGATCAAGAAGTTGCATTTGCTAAAGCACAAGAAGCTTTAGCTAGAGTTTATGAGTCAGTTGGTGTCGACTTATTGCCATCAAACTCAGACCAATTGCCACTGGATGAATTAATTAAAAAGGTCCAGAAAATGTTAGATGATCAAAGTAGTGGTAAATTTAATGAAGTTGTTGCGTCACGATATGCTGAGTTAATGCCAGAAGAAGTTTCATCTAAGGAAATAGTTGTATTAGATGAAAGCCCTGAAGATGTTAGTCATGAACTAGACTTTTTGGATGAAAGCATAATGAATAGCAGTGATGCACCTGTTTTTAAGGGTGAACCAGATAATGATGAATAAGTTTTATTTTTTAATAAGAAGGCAGCATGACTAATAGGTTTAGAAAGACGATAGCATATATTTCTCAAGTTTTAATACTTCTATTAGTTGGTATGGATAGTGCTTTTTCCCAAGATGGGATGCATCCAGATGATCAAATGAACCACAGTATGCCCTCTGAGCAATCAGTAGCTAAAAAAAGCAAGAATAAATTAAAAGAGGGTGAAATTTTTGCGATTATAATACCAGTTAATGAAGCTGATATTTCTAGTGGTGTCAATGCGATGATTAAGAAAATTTATTTTAGATCAGGAGATAGCTTTAAAAAAGGAGATACGCTTTTAGTTTTTGATTGCCGTAGTGTTGAGATTGATATGAAAAAAGCTGAAGCAAAGCTAAGGGCAACAGAAACAGCATATAAAAGCAGTCAAGAGCTTGATCAGCTTGAAGCAATTAGTAAAACAGAGTTAGAAGAATCAAATACTCAATATGTGATAGCACAAGCAGAGCTTGAATCATTAGAATATAGGTTATCAAAGTGTACTATTGTTGCTCCTTATGATGGTGAAGTTGTTGCAAAACTAGCAAATGAAAATGAAAATGTTAAAGTTGACGACCCGTTATTAAGTATTGTTAGTTCAAAAGATTTCGAAATACAGATGTTTGTCCCATCTATCTGGTTGAACTGGTTAAAGACTGGTGCGAGTTTTTCATTAAAGCTTGAAGAGGTCGCAGAACCATTAGCAGCAACAATTGTAAAAGTAACTAGACGTGTTGATCCGGCGAGTCAATCAGTTGTTGTATATGGAAAATTAGATCGATTGCCAGATAATATAGTAGCGGGCATGAGTGGTGTGGCAACATTTGAAGATGACAGTTAGAGGGAGTTAGGTGAGATGTCAGAAGCATTAGCAACATTAATATCACTAGAGCATAATGCCCGTCAGGCAAAGACACTTAATGAGTTAGCTTTTTTTATTGTACATAATGCGAGAGAAATGTTTGCCTATGATAAGGCAATTGTTTGGCAGAGCAGAGGGACATTTAGAGTTACACCAAAGGCAATATCTCGTATTAGCCAGGTTGATAAAAATAGCCCTTTTAGCCAATGGGTTTCATCTGTCATTAAATCAGCGATAAAACGAAATAAAAATAGCGATGCATTGCTATGGTATGTATCAGTAAGTGATATGCCAGATTCATTAAAAGACTCTTGGCCAGCACATGTTTCTGATTATTTATTAATTTGCCCGTTCAAAAATGATTATGGTGAAATTAATGGTGGTTGTGTATTTTCAATGCAAAAATTGCCAGAGGAGGAAGAAAATAAACGAATTGAATGGCTTATTCAAGCAGTTAATTATTATTGGCAATCTTTATGCGAGAGAAGTAAGTTCAGTGGTCACTGGTTTAAATGGAGAAAACGTTATACTTGGGGTATTATTTTTGTAATTGCCCTAGTCATGTTCTTCCCTGTATCTCAAAGTACCATTGCATCTGCTACAGTTGTTGCAAGAGATCCTTTAGTTATCACATCTCCAATGGATGGGGTGATTGAATCATTTGAAATAAAGCCAAATGAACGTGTAAAAAAGAATCAAATACTGTTTAGAATAGATGATAGAGATTTGAAAAATGCAAATGAATTGGCAAAAAAAGAACTTTTGACAACAAAAGCTAAGTATTTAAGGGCTGTGCAAACAGGTTTTAAAGATGTAAAAAATAGGGCTGAAATTAGTATTTTAAAAGCACAAATGGCGGAGAAACAATTAGAAGTTGACTATACAGATAATTTGTTAGAAGAGTCAATTATAAGAACGTCTCAAGCAGGGGTTGTTATTATAGATGATATTAATAAATGGATAGGAAAGCCTGTTGTAACAGGTGAAAGAGTAATGGAAATAGCACAAAGAGGTAATGTTGAACTAGAGATTTGGCTACCTGTTGCTGATGCAATTGGCTTTAAACCTAAAGATCGCGTAGTTCTCTTTTTAAATGCAAGACCATTACATGCGATTAATGCAGAAGTTCGCTATCTTAGTTTTAATGCAAAGATGACGCCGTCACAAGTCTTAGCTTACCGTGTAATTGCTGACTTTAACGCAGATGAAGAGTTACCAGAAATTGGCAGCCAAGGTAGTGCTAAGTTGATTGGTCAGAAAGTAACGCTTTTTTATTATATATTTAGGCGCCCAATAACCGTATTGCGTCAAAGTATTGGTTGGTAATTTATCATGACAGGAGCTCCTTCTTTACCATTTATGCCTGGCACAGAGTCATTGTTGCCGGAAATATTACCTAAGCTTAGGGATGATATTTCGATAGAATATGGTGGTGTTGATTATAGTGGAGGAATTACCTATATCATTTATGATCAATTGAACAATCGCTTTTTTCATCTAGATTGGGAAAGTCATGAAATATTGAAATACTGGGATGCAGTTCCGCCTCAAATATTAATGGATAAAATAAATAGAAACTCATTGATTTCAGTTGATGAAGACATGATTGTTAAAATGCTATCTTTTTTATCTGAACAATGCTTGATAGAGCAAGGATATCAAAGTATAGAAGCTATTTTTCAACGCCAGCAGAAAGCGCTCAATGTAAATAAATTTATTTGGCTTGCAAAAAACTATCTTTTTTTTAGACTACCATTAACAAAACCAAATCGCTTTTTAACGATAACGTATCCTTATGTTTCCTTTATTTTCAAAAAACCATTTTTTATTTTTATGCTGATACTAGCATTATTGGGGATTGCTACAGTTTCACATCAATGGTCAATTTTTGTTGCAACATTTTTTGATATGTTTTCATTAGATTATCTTGTTATTTTTGGAATAGCAGTAATAACGGCAAAGGTTTTTCATGAGTTAGGCCATGCTTATAGTTGTAAACGTTATGGGCTAAATGTGCCCACAATGGGTGTTGCTTTTTTAGTTTTATTCCCAATGTTATATACAGATACCAGTGAAAGCTGGCGAGTTAAAGATGCAAAAGAGCGTATTCGTATCTCTATTGCTGGAGTTCAAGTAGAAGTATACATTGCAATTTTTGCACTTTGGGTGTGGATATTTCATCCTCCAGGCGCCCTAAGAAGTGTTGCTTTTTTCTTGTGTACTTATAGTGTAATTGCAACAATTCTCTTAAATATGGGGCCATTTTTACGTTTTGATGGTTATCACATCTTATCAGATATATTAAGCATGAGAAACTTGCAAACAAGAGCCTTTGCTTTATCTAAATGGTGGCTAAGAGAGAAAATTTTTGGTTTTGGTATTGCTCCACCGGAGTATTTTTCCAAATTTAAATTTTTTATTCTGATATTCTATTCATGGCTAACTTGGATTTATCGTTTTTTCTTATTTTGGGGGATTGCTTTTCTTGTTTATTATCTTTTCTTTAAGTCGCTAGGTATTATTTTATTCATATTGGAAATTATATACTTTATTTTCTTGCCTATATTTAAAGAGATAAAGGTTTGGTGGAAATTAAGGGAGAACATGAAGTTGAATCGACATGTAATGGTTAGTTTACTAATAGTGCTTGTACTTATTGGTCTTTTAGCAATACCGTGGCGTAGTGAAATAGCAATGCCAGCAACATTAAGTTATGCCGAGCAGAGAGTTTATGCCCCTTACTCTGGTTATGTTAAGGAAATATTAATCAAACAAGGAGATAATGTAGAAAAAGGCCAGCCAATGATTATATTAAAGTCTCCGCAGTTAGACTTTAATATTGCAAAATCTAAGAATCAAGTTCAGCAGATAGAAGGACAGTTAAAAGTTATTGCAGGGAGTCAGGAAGACTTGAATTCTCAGGGTATTTTATTAAGTCGTCTTGCACATGAAAAAACTGAACTTGAAGCATTTTCTAAACGAAAAGAGCGTTTAGTTATTCGAGCGCCTTTAAATGGAGAGGTGGTTGGGATATTGGATGATATAGCAGTTGACCGTTGGGTAAAAGACAAGCAGTTACTAGTTGAGATAGTAAACTCAGAGCGTTATATTGTTGATGCTTATATCACAGAAGATTATAAACATAAGTTAGGGCGTGGCCAAGCCGGGGTATTTGTGCCAGATAATATTGATTTGCCAGCTGTTCCTGTAAAAGTAGATCGCATTTCTTATCAGCAAGTTAAAAAGTTTCGTTTCACAGATAAAACGGAGACATCTGAAGATAATCAAATTAACCAGAGTATTTACTTGCCAGCTTTTCATATCTCAACACTAGGCGGTAATATTGCAACAAGAATTTCACCAAAAGGCGAATATATACCAGAATCTAGCCATTACAATGTTCTTCTAACGTTAGATAATAGCAAAGAAAATAAAAAGCTTATATTAGATACAGTACAGCGAGGGCAAGTATTTGTTGATGTTGATCGAGAATCAATCTTATCTTATTTATATAAACGAGTTATAGCCTTTTTTATTCGAGAAAGCAGTTTTTAGAGAATATGGCATAAAGGTATATTTATCATTAATTTTTAGTTCACAGCAGTATCAATAGGCGGCATAATTTTATTTTAATAGTACTAAAAGTAATGCGTTTAATATTAGAGAATTTGATATGAAATATCAGTATGGTGTTTTTATTGGTAGGTTTCAGCCTTTTCATAGTGGTCATTATCATGTGGTTAAAAAAGCATTGATAAACTGCGAATCATTGATTTTATTGGTAGGTTCTGCCAATAGAGCCAGAAATATTAAAAATCCATTTGGTTTTGATGAGCGTAAAGCAATGATTAGAGCAGATTTATTAAGCTGTGGTATTGACCTTAAGCGTATTCATATTGAGCCAATTAATGATTACTACTACGATGAAGAAGCTTGGATTAATGAAGTAAAACAAGCGGTTAATAATCATGTTAAGAATAAAGACAGCGTTTTATTAATAGGGCATAATAAAGATAGTTCTAGCTATTATTTATCACTATTCCCAAGCTGGTCATATCAAGAAGTCGATAACTTTTCGCAGTTTAATGCTACAGAATTTCGTTATGACTATTTTATTCATGGCCGTTTAACAAAAGGCTACCTAGTTAAAGGAGAAGCAGGTTATGCGATTGATGGGAGTTATAGCTTTTTACTACACTTTGAAAATACAGAATGGTATAGACACCTGCAGGAAGAATATCACTATGTCAGAGAGTATAAAGCAAGTTGGCAAAATAGCCCTTATCCACCAATTTTTACAACGATTGATGCTTTAGTGATTTGTAAAAATCATTTGTTATTAATTAAACGGGGAGGTATGCCAGGGAGAGATTTGTTTGCATTACCAGGTGGCTTCTTAGAAGAAAATGAAAAAATTGTTACTGGGATTGCGCGGGAATTAAAAGAAGAAACAGCATTGAATATTGATATAACTCAAGTTCAATCAGTTCAAGCTTTTGATCATCCAGAGCGTTCTTTATTAGGGCGTGTAATTTCTCATGTTGGCGTTATTTTATTAGAGACAGATAGATTGCCAGGAATTATGGCTTCAGATGATGCAAAGGAAGCAAAATGGGTTGCAGTTAATCATTTATATAAATTACAAAGTCAGTTCTTTGATGATCATTATCAGATTATAAGAAGTATCCTGATAAAGCTATAAAATTCATTGTGATATATTTACATAGTAAAAAGATCTTTGTATAATTTTCCAAACAATTGTTTGACTGGGTTGAACATTTTTCTTTAAAAACAACCAGTTGAATTAATTTTGTCATAATTGTTACATTGAAGTTATTTGGCAGTGGTTAATTCTTTGTTTAACAAGGCTATTTTAAGAAAATGCCTTGAAATAAATCTGTACTGTATGATTTGATGAATTTACGCTATTCTTTAGAGTGTAAAGTTGGGCAAAAAAAGAAAGCTTAGCTAGACTAGATGAAAATTATATAAAACTTAGGTGTTATAATGGAACAAGAAACGGAATTGCAATTTGAATCACTAGAGCAAGAAGGTATGTTGATTCTGAAAAATGCAAACGTTGAAATAACGAATCAACTACAATCAATGCTTGAAAACTCAGCCTCACCAGTACAACTGGCGTTAAGTATTAGACAATTACATGAAGCAGGTAAGCTAAGCAAGATTGATAACCTTGAAGATTATCAGCGTTGGCTTGAAGTTGATGGTAGTTTGTTTCTTGAGTTGGTAGAACTTGATAAACACCAAATTTTAGCAAATTTACAAGTTGAGCTAATTGGTGATAATGTACGAGATTATGCAATTTTTTCTTCAATTAGTACTATTATTAAAAACGATTTAGAATCTGAAATTAAAAAGTACTACGAAGCTATTAATCACCCTCGTTTTGATTATGTGAATTTTAATAATAAACTTAAAGTACTTAGTCGGAGATAAAAGATGGCAACAATTACTCCAGAACAATTAGAGAAAGTGGTTGGCGATCATGATGGGCGTGAAGTTAGCATAGAGCAGTATCCTAGCTGGTTGTATGCTAACCAAAGAAAATGCGAAAGACCTGCTGAAGTGCCAACTTATTTCGGTTTTATAAATAGAGAATCTTCAAGTGATAATGGATTTAATTTTTAAATATTTTTCTTAATAAATTATCAAAACTTTCGCTCTTTTTTTCCATTTTCTATAAACTAATAACAATATTTAAATATTTGCTTAAATAGGAATTACTGTGTTAAGTCTAATTTCACCTGCAAAATCACAAAATTTTAGTGATAAAGCACCTATTAGTGCTTATCAATTACCTCGCTTTGTCTCGGAGATCTATCAATTAGTTGATTTATTAAAAGAACTAGCACCAGATGAAATTGCATCTTTAATGTCAATTAGTGATAAGCTAGCATCGGATGTCTATGGATATTATCAAAACTTTCATCAAAGTTTTACTAAAGAGAATGCAAAACAAGCAATCTTTACTTTTAGTGGTGATGTTTACCGAGGCTTAGATGCAAAAACATTAGATGAAGGTCAAGTTAACTTTGCTAATGAGCATGTATTGATGATTTCAGGACTTTATGGCTTATTAAAGCCATTAGATTTCATTCAACCCTATCGTTTAGAAATGGGCTCAAAACTAGATATTGAAGGGCAAAGCTTATATCAATTTTGGTGTTTTAAGTTAACTAGTTACTTAAATGAATTATTAGAAACGCATGAAATACCAGCAGTGATTAATTTAGCCTCAAAAGAATACTCAAAAGCCTTTGATAAAAAGTCAGTGAAAGGCAAGTGGATTGATGTTGACTTTAAAGAGTATAAAAATGATCAATATAAAACGATTGGTATTTTTGCAAAGCGTGCACGTGGTTTAATGGTTCGTTATATTGTAGATAATAAAATTGATCACCCAGATAAATTAATGAACTTTGATATTGAAGGATATCAATATAATGATGTGCTATCAAAGCCAAGCCATTTGATTTTTACTCGGTGATTACTGATGCTTAAGATCAATTTAATTGCATTAGGTACTAAAATGCCACAATGGGTAGAAGCAGGGACTGATGAGTACCTAAAGCGCTTGAAAGGTAATATTGCACTTAAGATTAAAGAATTACCAATTGCAAAGCGTACAAAAACAACCAATAAGTCTATTTGGTTATCTCAAGAAGCACAAAGTATCGATCAACAATTAGGCAATAATGACTATGTAATTGCGCTAGATAGCCAGGGGAAGTTGCATTCAACTGAATCTCTGTCGGATCGCCTTGCTGATTGGCAGAGCCTAGGTCAAGATATTTCAATTATTATTGGCGGGCCTGATGGGATTGATCAATCAATTAAAAACAAAGCAAGTGAAAGTATTTCACTATCAAAAATGACATTCCCGCATCCACTGGTACGTATTGTTATTGTGGAACAGTTATATCGGGCGCTAAGTATACTAAAAGGGCATCCTTATCATAAATAAGCACGCCCTTTGATTGTTTAATTTCTAATAAAAATAATTAATTATTTATCAGATTCTTCTTTTGTTGCTTCTTCAGGTTTAGCAGCCGCTGTGTTTTTACGGCCAAAACTGCCAAAACGTTTCTTAAAGCTATCGACACGACCAGCCGTATCAACAATTTTTTGCTTACCAGTATAAAACGGGTGACATTTATCACAAACATCAACGTGGAAGTCTTCACAACGAGTTGAACGTGTTTTAAATGAGTTGCCACAGCTACAAGTAATAGTTATTTCTTCATACTTAGGTTGAATATCTAGATTCATTCTGTTTTCCTCAATTTTAATTGCATCGCCACTTTAACGATTTAATCTTAAAGCACCATGCGGTTTTCTAAATTCTGCGAAGGATTTTAGCGAAATTATAGGTGATTAGCAAGTTATTTGTTGAAATACATAGTGCTTTAGTTGACTGTCGCAAAAATAAGTATTATATAGTATACTGCTATATAAAGTAGTAGTTTTGGCAAATTTATGACTTGGAATATAAGTTATGTTAGTACAGTTGAGCCATGGTTAAATAGTTTAACTGTTCATCAGCTAAAGTCAGTTGCAAAAGAAATTAGATTACTAGAACTTTCTGGTCATAAATTGAGGCTGCCACATAGTAGATCTCTTGGAAATGGTTTATTTGAACTAAGAGAGAGAAAATTTGGTTATAGAATTTATTATACTTTTGATAATGATAAAGTAATTATTCTTTTACATGCGGGAGATAAATCTAGTCAGAAGAAAGATATTGAAAGAGCGAGAGAGGCGTTGAAAAATTATAGAGGTGGATGGTATGAAGATTAAGAGTTTTAAAGAACATTTAGAATCAAGGCTTAATAAGCAAGATATTGCTGAGATTGAGTTTGCAGCAGAAATGGAGCTTAAGGCTATTCAGTCACTTAGAGATGATATTTCTAAAGCTGTGATTCAGTATATGTCAAAAAATGATGTTGGCTTTAATGACTTGGTACGTAAGCTTGGTAAAAGTCCTTCACAAGTATCTAAGATTATAAAAGGTGAAGCCAACTTAACCATTACGTCTATTGCGCAAATTTTTGCCATTATTGGTAAAATGCCGCATATTGAGTGTGCTTAGGCAATAGAAAACAAAATAACCTGGCGCGCCCGGGTGGATTCGAACCACCGACCTTTGGTTCCGGAGACCAACGCTCTATCCCCTGAGCCACGGGCGCTTAAAAGTCATAGTCTAAAGCATCGGATAAATTAACATATTTTTATCTTAAGACGAAGTCTTTTATTTTTAAGTATATGCTTTCAATCAGTTTTAGTTAGTTGACATCGCTTTAGATAATGATTAGCCTAATCAGAATCTCTAAAGAATTAATTATGATAAAAAGTATGAGTTATCAATATCAAATAAAAGATAATCGATCATTATACCCTTGGTTTATCTGGTCACTGGGTGCAACATTTTTTTTCATTGAGTATTTTCTAAGAGTTGCCCCAAGTGTGATACATCAACAGCTAATGGCAGAGTTCAATATTGATGCATTTCTTTTGGGTGGTCTATCTGCAAGTTTTTACTATGCCTACATTTTGATGCAGTTGCCAGTTGGTGTCGTAACCGATCGTTTTGGCCCAAGGCGAATGCTTATTTTTAATTCAGCACTATGTGCTATTTCTTGCATTTTATTTGCATTTGCGCCAAATGTATGGGTAGCAATTGCTGCTCGTTTTCTAATGGGATTTTCAGCAGCTTTTGCATTTGTTGGGACATTAAAACTTTGTATTAATTGGTTTGATATTAAGACATTTGCACTTCTAGCAGGTTTAACGCAGGCTTCAGGTATGGTGGGAGCAGCAGTTGGGGATGCGCCAATGCGCTTATTATTTGATGTGCTAAGTTGGCGGGTATCAATGTTGGTGTTTGCCGGTATACTATTAGTGTTATCAGTTGTTATGTTTTTTAGCTTGAGAAATCACCCAAGAAGTGATTTTCAACAAGCAGAGGTACTAGCAGCTCGTCAAGCAAGTATTTTTGAGCATTTAAAGCGAACATTTAGTTATCCACAACTTTGGCTTAATTGTTTATTTATTGGCTTGTTATATGGACCAACAGCAATGTTTGCTGAAAACTGGGGAGTTAGCTATACACAGGCATTTCATAACTTTAATACAGAAAAAGCAGCATTTTTGGTTGGTTTGATTTTTGTTGGGCTTGCCATTGGGTGTCCACTAGCAGGAGCTTTAGCTGATAGACTGAAAAGTCGAGTTAAAGTGATGCGCTATTCTGCTATTTGTTGCTTAATTATGATGTTAGTAATTATTTATGTGCCGGCAATTCCATTTTGGCTTCTGGTTGTTTGTTACTTTGGCTATGGCATTTGTAATAGTGGGCTTGTGCCATCATATACAGTATCTGCAGAATTAGTGCCAGGATCTCTATCTGCAACCGCTTTAGGGATAACCAACATGGCTTCTGTATTTATAGGTATGTTACTGGTTCACTTAGTTGGTTGGGGTTTAGAGTCTTTTTGGTTGGGTAAAGAAATAGATGGAGTGCCTGTTTATAGTGCTTTTGCATATCAGCAGTCACTAATTGTAATACCTTTTATGTTCATCGCTTGTATTATTTTAAGCTTTTTTATTAAAGAGACATTTAAAAAGCGAAGTTAAATTGAATTTATTGTTGGGTTGTTTTAGGGATATCTGTTAGTCTTTTTATATATTTAGAACATAAGAGTTAATTTCAATGGAATTGCTGTTAGAAGGACTCAATGAGCCTCAAAAAGAGGCAGTTACATCAGAAAATGAAAATATTTTAGTTTTAGCGGGAGCTGGTAGTGGTAAAACACGTGTATTAACTCAGCGTATTGCCTATTTATGTCAAAATGAGGGTGTTCTACCGTTACAAATATTAGCCGTTACATTTACCAATAAAGCAGCAAATGAAATGCGTGGACGTATTGAACAACTGTTAAATATAAATTCTTTTGGTATGTGGATTGGTACATTTCATGGAATTGCTCATCGTTTACTTAGACGTCATGGTGATCAAATTGGACTTGATGCTAAATTTAGAATTCTAGATCAAGATGAGCAATTACAGGTCATTAAACGTTTGATTAAAAACATGAATATAGACGATAGTTTTTATCCGCCAAAAACGATACAACAATTTATTAATACAAGAAAAGATGAGGGCTTAAGAGCATCAGCACTACAAAATGAAAAAAATGGACGCTATGATCATGAATTAGTTAGAATCTATTATGCTTATGAATTGCAATTAAAGGCAGATAGTGCTTTAGATTTTGCAGACCTTTTGCTTTATGCTTATGAGTTATGGAAAATACCAAATGTTTTAGAGCATTATCAAAACCGTTTTCAAGCAATTTTGGTTGATGAATTTCAAGATACAAATGAAATACAGTATCGTTGGTTAAAAGCACTTACTCACCCACTAAACCATATGATGGTTGTTGGAGATGATGATCAGTCAATCTACGGTTGGCGTGGGGCAAAGGTTGAAAATATTTTAAAATTTAAAAGGGAATTTTCACCAGTTAAAGTAATTCGATTAGAGCAAAATTACCGATCAACACAAACGATTTTAGATGTTGCTAACGGCATTATTGCGCATAATGACCAAAGGATGGGGAAAAGTTTATGGTCAGCAGGTGATAAAGGAGAAAAAGTAAAGCTCTATGAAGCATCAGATGAGCGAGATGAAGCTCGCTTTATTGCTAACAAAGTTGAAGATTTGATACAAAAAAGTAATGCATCACCATCAGGAATTGCAGTTTTATATCGTTCAAATGCACAATCTCGAGTAATAGAAGAAACATTGTTACAAAAGCAAATACCTTATCGAATTTATGGTGGCCTACGTTTCTTTGAACGAGCAGAAATAAAAGATGCATTAGCTTATCTTCGGTTGATTACTTTTCGAGGAGATAATGTTGCATTTGAGCGTATTATTAATACACCAACACGAGGTATTGGTTTAAGAACGCTTGATAAAATTAGAGATATTGCAAAAGTTAAGCAAATAAATTTATGGCAAGCAGCTGTTTTGTTAAGTGAAGATGAATCAACAGCAGCAAGGACAAGAAATAGCTTGACATTATTTGTTAAGCTAATTAATTATATGGATGAGCAGTTAACAGCGCAACCATCACTTAAAGAAAAAGTACGTTTTATTCTAGAGGCTTCAGGTTTAATTACGCTCTATAAAGAAGATAAAAAAGAAAGTGCGCGCCAGAAATTAGAAAATTTAGAAGAATTAGTTAATGCTGCAAGTGAATTTATACCAATGGTTTCAGTTGGTTTAGATGAAGATGATTTGTTGGATGAATTTTTAAGTTTTGCAGTTTTAGAGTCTGGCGAAGGCAGAGCAGATGAATTTAGTGATAGCGTTCAATTAATGACTTTGCACTCAGCAAAGGGTCTAGAGTTTCCTTATGTTTTTATTGTAGGGCTTGAAGAAGGTTTATTTCCAAGTGCAAGATCTGCTGATGAAGATCGTTTAGCAGAGGAAAGGCGTTTGTGCTATGTTGGTATTACTAGAGCTATGCGTCAGTTAACTTTATCTTATGCGAGGATTAGGCATCAATATGGTGATATTAACTATCAGAAAAAATCAAGATTTGTTAATGAGCTACCACAAGAATTAGTTGAAACAATACGCTTAAAAACACATAAACCACATCAACAATTTGGTTTTGGTATGGTTAAATCTATTAATGCAGAAGATGATGCGTTTAAGCAAGGAGATCTTGTCAGTCATCATAAATTTGGTATAGGCGTGTTTGTTAAGTCTGAAGGCTCAGGTGAGCAAAAGCGCTATGTTATTGATTTTAAAGGTGGCTATGGCATTAAAGTTCTATTAGCAAAAATGATTGATTTGGAAAAAATTTGAATTCTAAATGGAGTTGTGATGTCGAGTATTTTAGTTGTAGCTGGAACTGCTCATGATACGCAAATGGGCATATCACTATTATCAAAGTATCATTATCAAAGTGTTGGCTGTCCTATCTCTGAAACCCCTTATGAGCAAACTCAGCTTCAATGTGCCCCAGAGGTATTGCTTAAAATAGTTATCGATAAAATCAACCAAGTGACAAAAAAACATCAGCTTGCCTTGAGTACGGTGTTTCTTTATTGTAATTCACTCAGTGTTGCAATTGATATGCAACAATTAGAAAAAATATTGGCGCCAGCAACGATTTTGTCACCATTGGACGTCTATCAAGCTATAGGTGAAAAATATCGTCACATAGGTCTACTTTGTGCTAATTCACAGAGTGCTGGGCGAATTGAAGCTAAATTGTATGAGTTAAGCTCAACAATTGAATATATTAATGGATTAGGTTGCCTTGATCTTGTCGATGCTATTGAAATGCAAATAGCGCCAGAAGAATTAATTAAAAAGCATAGCTTATTGCAACAGGTAGAAATTTTTAAACAGAAAGGTGCTGAAGTAATTATCTTGGGTTGTACACACTTTGGTTATTTTGCTAATCAGTTAGATATGATTTGTCATAGCAAACAAGTAACGCTTGAAATTATAGACCCTGGAGTTGAAATGGTGAAATTACTTTAGAGTTTGATTATTTTAGTGATTTATCATTTTAGATATTTTTGGTGATATCAATTAAAATAGATATATAGATACGTATTTAAATAATAGCATATGATAATGGATTGAAATGAGTGTAGGTGTTTCAAAAAAAATATTAAGAGCAAACCGTAGGCTATGCTTATATCATACGCCATTTGACTCTAGAAAAAAGACCTTGCTATTTATACATGGCTTAGGTGGGCAAGCAAGAGATTGGCATTACCAATGGCGACATTATGAGAATGATTATAACTTAATAAGTCTTGATTTATATGGCCATGGAAATAGTGGCTTTTCAAAAAATAAATACGACTATAGTTTATTTTCCTTTATTTTAGATTTTCAAGCACTAATTGACTCAAATAATTACCATCACATAACAGTTTTTTGTCATGGCTATGGCGCGCTAATTGGCTTGCACTTGGCATCCTTATACCCTGGAAAAATAACAAAATTAGCAATGTTGAATCCAGTTACATTGGAATATGATCAACTATTGAAGTCAAAATGGTGGCATCATATGCCAGCAGTATTTATTCGTTTGCTTTTTCGCTTAGGCTTTTGGAATGGTATGTGGTATCGTCGTTTGCCAAAAAAAGATAAAAAAGCAGCTTTAGTTTTAAAATATGCTTTGCGAATGATTAGTTATACACCAAAAATAGCTTATCACGACATTAAACAAAATGTTCTATTACTATTAAGTAAACATCATCGTTTGATTACAAGTAAATTGGTTGCTAAGTACTATAATAAACGGTTTAAAAAAATTAGAGTTAAGTTTCTGGCTTCAGATAAATATATATTAATGAAGTATTATAGCCAGGTTAACTATTATTCTGACCAGCTTATTGAACACTTGAATACTTCGGCATTTCGCAATTTAGTTTTTGAGGGGGCTGGGATTCGAGGTATTGCTTATAGTGGTGTTGTTAGTGCCTTGGATGATTTGGGTATTATGACAAAAATACAGCGGGTTGTTGGTGTTTCAGCAGGAGCTATTTATGCAACTTTGGTAGCCTTAAATTATGATAAGCATGAGCTATATGATGTGGTTACATCACTTGATTTTAGAAAGTTTGTCGATGGTGGCAGTAGTTTTCTAAAAAACACAACAGGATTTTTATCTGATTATGGATGGTATCGAGGGGATAATTTTTATCAATGGATGGGAGAGCAAATAGCTTATAAGGCTAGTGGTAATGCAGATATTACATTTTTAGAATTACAGCAACTAGGTGGTTTGGATTTACATATTATTGCAACAAATATGTCCAAACATTGTGCTGATGTGTTTTCAGTAGAGCTAACACCAGATATAAAAGTAAGGGATGCAATTAGGATGTCAATGAGTATCCCGCTTTACTATCGTGCAGTTAAACAAGGTTCACCTGAAGGTGAGTGTGTTATGATTGATGGTGGTATGAGCTGGAATTATCCAGTTCATATATTTGATTACAAAAAGTATATAGACAACCCAATTAACGGCGATAGTGGTTTATTTAAAGATGCAGGAGAAGAGTATTGTTTTAATCATGAAACATTAGGTTTTAGGCTTGAGCCTTTATTCCAGCTGCCAAACTATGAACAACGAGATAAACAGTATAAAAAAATTAGAAATATTGTTGACTATGCTAGAGTTTTGATGGAATTTATTGCAGAAGTAAGTGTAAAAGGACATTTGCCAAAGCATGATTGGAATCGTACTGTTTTTGTCGATACTTTAGATATACAAGCAATGGATTTTGGCATTACAGAAGCACAAGTCAAGGCGCTTATTCAGCAAGGAAAGTTAGGTGTTCAAAAACACTTTGCTTGGAGAATGAGCCAAGATGGGATAAGATTCCCTCAATAGTAAATATAAATAGACTACATTAAGGGTTGTTGTGAATCGAAAACAAAATAAATCAGCAGCTACATCAAAAGAATCACAAACAGAAGAGAAGCTCCAAAAGCGTTTGGCGCAAGCAGGCATTGGATCTCGTCGCCAAATGGAAGAGTGGATTCAAGCAGGTAGGGTGCGAGTTAATGGCCAAGTTGCTGAAATTGGAATGCGTGTTAGTACACAAGATAAAATAGAAGTAGACAATAAGCCACTGTCTAAAATGGCAACTTTTTTAACACGTCCTAGAGTTGTTTTATATCATAAGCCAATGGGTGAAATATGTACGAAAAATGACCCTGAAGGTAGAAAAACAGTTTTTGATGCACTTCCGAAATTATCGCGTGGCCGTTGGGTCATGGTTGGCCGTCTAGATTATAATACTTCAGGCTTATTGCTGTTTACAACAGATGGAGAGCTGGCAAATCGGTTGATGCATCCATCTTATGAGCTGGAGAGAGAGTATGCTGTTAGGCTATTCGGAGAAGTAACTGATGAAATGCTAAGTAAGTTAAAAGAAGGTGTTATGCTTGAAGATGGGTTAGCTAAATTTGATGCTGTTAAATTTCAAGGTGGAGAGGGCCTAAATACTTGGTATCATGTGATATTACGAGAAGGGCGAAATAGAGAGGTTCGGCGGATGTGGGAGTCTTTTGATAATATAAAAGTAAGCAGACTTACTCGTATTCGCTATGGTGTAACTGTTCTACCAAGAGGTTTATCAGCTGGAAAGGCAATTGAGTTTACGCCCGTTCAAGTAAACGAATTGCGCCAATCTGTTGGCATGAATCGATTTACCTTCCCCAAAGCGTTATATCAAAAAAGCAAAGCAAAGTCATTTAAGTAACGTATTAAAACTCAAAATCATTTCTTGCTTCTTCAATGCAGGCTTCTGTTGTTTCTTGTCTTGTGGCTTTTGTATGTTTAGAAATAATATCAATTACTTCACTCGTGTCATCAGTAATAATTAGTAAATCAAGATCTTCTTTGCTAATGGTGCCAGCATCAACGACAGTGGTTTTTAACCAGTCAAATAACCCTTGCCAGAAAGATTTGCCAACAAGTATTACGGGCATGTAATTTTTCTTTTGGGTCTGAATGAGTGTGATAATATCAAATAATTCATCAAGTGTTCCAAAACCACCAGGCATTACGACATAAGCCAATGAGTGCTTAATAAAAGTTGCTTTACGAGTGAAAAAATAACGATAGCGTAGGGTAATATCTTGATGACCATTTGAAACTTGCTCAAACGGTAAATCAATGTTTAGGCCAACACTTAAAGACGAACCTAATGAAGCGCCAATATTGGCTGCTTCCATAATGCCAGGACCACCACCAGTAATAATGCTAAATCCTTCATTTGACAGAGCCTCAGCAATGTCTTTAGCTTGTTGATAGTATGGATTATTTTCTTTTAACCTGGCTGAACCAAAAATACTAATGCCAGGCCTAATGTGCTCTAGTCGTTCATGTCCCTCAACGAGTTCAGCAATAATTTTAAAAATATTCCATGTTTCTTTTGCATTAATATAAGGTCCCTCTCTTAATGCGCGCATATGGGGTTGCATTCTTGTATTATTAAAAGCCATATGATTCTCCTTGTTGAAGCTTTAAAAGCTTATTTTCCTCTTTCCTTAGTTAAGAAAGTCTTTGAAATAGAAGCCGTTTATTCTTTTATTATAGGTTATAGTTGCTTTAAAAGCATAACTATTTTGTGTTGATCTTATTTATCTTTACTCAAAAAGTTTGCAATTTGACGTTTTTTTATATAGAATTCATCCCGCTCTTTGTGTTTTTTCTACTTTAAATGTAGAGAAAACGCTTATCATATAGACATAGGTAAACCGAAAGGAGTAACATCAAAATGCGTCATTATGAAGTTATATTTATTGCGCATCCAGATCAAAGTGATCAGATGCCAGCGATGCTTGAGCGCTATCGCGAAATTATCGAAAAAGATGGTGGAAAGATTCATCGTTTAGAAGACTGGGGACGTCGTCAGTTAGCTTACCCAATTGAGAAGTTGCATAAAGCACATTATGTTTTAATGAACATTGAGTGTTCTCAAAGTTCATTAAATGAACTGGAAGAGTTATTCCGTTATAATGATGCTATTTTACGTCGTTTGGTTTTAACGAAAAAAGAAGCAATTACTGAACCATCAACAATGATGGCAGAAGCTAAGAAGAAAGTAGAAACTGCTTAATTAGGAGTATAGACTTATGCGTAACCGTCGCAGAAAAATGTGCCGTTTTAAGATAGAAGGCGTCAAAGAGATTGATTATAAAGATTTAAACACTTTGAAAAGCTATATTACAGAAACAGGTAAAATTGTGCCAAGCCGTATTACAGGCACTAGCGCAAAATACCAGCGTCAAATCGCAACTGCTATTAAGCGTGCACGTTTTTTAGCATTATTACCTTATTGTGACCATCATTATTAATCTTTGGTCATTGATGTACAATCGTTTAGATTTAAGAGGCTTTTCAAAATGGAAATTATCTTAAAAGAGAAAGTAGAGAACCTAGGAACGCTAGGTGAAGTTGTTAGTGTTCGTGCAGGCTATGCTCGTAATTATCTAATTCCATATGGTAAAGCTGTGCAAGCAACAGCAATTAACCTAAAAGAATTTGAAGCACAAAAAGCGGATCTTGAGCGTTTAGAGAATGAACGTATAGCGAAAGCACAAGCAAATGCAGAAGTTATCAGCAGCAAGCAATTTGAAATCAAAGCTCAGGCTGGTGATGGTGGTAAGCTATTTGGTTCAATTGGCACAAAAGAAGTTGCTGATGTTGTCAAAGAAGTGTCTGCAATTGAAATCGAGCGTCGCCATGTGCGTATGCCAGAAGGTGCAATTCGTCAAATTGGTGAGTATGAAGTAGCGCTTCATTTACATACAGGTGTTGATATAACAGTAACAATTGTTGTCTCAGCACAGTAATCGATCATTGTATCTTTTTTAAAAAGGACTAAAATAAAAGGCTGTGTCTTAACACGGCCTTTTTTGTTTTAAGTGATGTAGTTAATGGAAAGTGTAGATAATTTTTATAATCAATCAGGTTATAAAGAACTTGAAAAATTAAAACAACCACCTTCTTCAGTTGATGCAGAGCGCTCAGTTATTGGTGGTTTATTATTAGATAATGATGCTTGGGATAAAATTGCAGATTTATTGATTGAAAGAGATTTTTATCGTAAAGAACATCGAGTTATATTTAAAGAGATTACAAAGCTTGCTTCAAAAGAAGAGCCTTTTGATGTTATTACATTAAGTGAAGCTTTATTTGAGAGCCAACTTTTAGATCAAGCGGGAGGTTTAAATTATTTAGCAGAACTCGCAAAAAATACGCCAACAGCACAAAATATAACAGCATATGCAAAGATTGTAAAAGAGCGCGCAAAGCTTAGAGCATTATTAAACACAGCAACGGATATTGCAGATTTGGTCTATGACCAATCAGGGCGTAAAAGTGATGAAATTATTGATGAAGCAGAAAGAAAAATTTTCTCTTTAGCAGAATCTCATGTTGCTTCTGAAGCAGGCCCTGAGTCTGTTCAGAATGTTTTGCCAGATGTTGTCGATCGATTAGATAGTTTAATGGATGCTAAAGATGGTATTACTGGTACTGCAATGGGGCTTAAAGATTTAGATCAAATGACCTCAGGCTTGCACGCAGCTAACTTAGTGATTGTCGCAGGTCGACCATCAATGGGTAAAACGCTATTATCAATGAATATTGCTGAAAACGTTGCAAGAACTCAAGATAAACCAGTGCTAGTTTTTAGTATGGAAATGCCTGCAGAAGATTTAGTTACCAGAATGATATCTTCACTAGGACGAGTTGACCAAAGTTTATTAAGAAGTGGTAAGCTAAGTGATGAACATTGGGCAAGAATTGCTTCAGCAATGAAAGTAATTAGTGAAGATATGAAAATGCTAATTGATGACTCTCCTGCCTTATCACCAGCAGAGGTTCGCTCAAGAGCAAGGCGAGTTGCTCGCGAGCATGGTGGGCTAAGTTTAATTATTGTTGACTATCTTCAGCTAATGAGAGTGCCTGGCATGGAAGGTAATCGTACACAAGAAGTTTCAGAAATTTCACGGTCATTAAAGGCTTTGGCAAAGGAACTGAGCGTGCCAGTGATTGCTATTTCTCAGCTCAATCGTTCTGTTGATGATCGATCAGATAAGCGACCAATGATGTCAGACTTAAGGGAGTCTGGTGCAATTGAGCAGGATGCTGATGTGATTATGTTTGTGTTTCGTGAAGAGGTTTACCAAAAAGATAAACCAGAGTTAAAAGGAATTGGTGAAATTATTATAGGAAAACAAAGAAATGGACCCATTGGTATTGTTAAGCTGACATTTACAGGGCAATTTTTGCGTTTTAGTGACTATGCGCCGGAGGAGCAAGTAACAGGAGGTTTTTGATGACTCACTATCGTATTGAAGCATTAATTAATAAAGATAGGCTAGTCAAAAATATTCAAGCCTTATTAAATAAAGTTAACCCAAATGAAGTATTAGCAATGCTAAAAGCCAATGCGTATGGCCACGGTGCAGTAGAAGTTGCATCAATTATTAATCCTTATGTTAATGGTTTTGGTGTTGCAAGTCTATTTGAAGCTGAAAAGCTAAGAGAAAGTGGGGTTGACCAACCCATTATTTTAATGTCTGGTTTTGTTGATCAGGATCAACTTCCAGATTTAAAAAAATTTAATATAACGCCTGTTATTCATAGTGACTACCAGTTGCGCTGGATTTTAAACTATAAAGAACCATGGTTAATAAATGCATGGCTTAAGGTCAATAGTGGTATGAATCGTTTAGGTTTTTCAATTGATGATGCAAAAAATGCATACCATCTTGTTAAAACAAATAAAACACGGTTCAATCGGTGTATTTGGCTTACACATTTAGCAGAAGCTGAATTTCCAGGCTCTGATATGACGATTAATCAAAAACAGACATTTGATGAGTTAGTTCAAGCACACCCTGCTGATGCTATTTCTATGGAAAACTCCCCTGGTTTACTCATGGATGATTCATTACCTTGTGATATTATTAGGCCAGGGGCAGCACTTTATGGCATTTCATCTTTTGAAGCATTAGCAGAAAAAACTCGCCAGTACTTTGACTATGTTATGACTTTAAAGTCTAAAATAATAGCACTGCACTCAGTTAAAGAAGGTCAAACTGTTGGCTATAACGGTATTTGGAAAGCACAAAGAGACTCAAGAATTGCAACAATACCAGTTGGTTATGCCGATGGCTATCCTTATAATACACCACAAGGTACACCAGTATTAATTCATGGCAAAAAAGTACCAGTTATTGGTAGACTTTCAATGGATATGATGTCTGTTGATGTAACAGATTTAGATGATGTTTCAGTAGAAAATGAAGTGCTTTTATGGGGTGATCAATTACCAGTTGAAGAAGTTGCTTCTTTTATTGGTGTTTCACCTTATAGTTTGGTTTCAAGTTTAAGTGCAAGAGTTAAGCGAACCATTATTTAAGCTTGTTTAAAAAATAGACTTTTTTGTTTCTTTCGTTTAAAGTGTCATAACTTTAGAAGATATAATCATAATAAGAATAAATAATAAAGTGATAACAGATGGCAGATAAAGTAAATTTACTTGGTTTTAACCGTTCACAGTTAGGTGATTTCTTTGATATGTTTGGAGAAAAGCGTTTTCGAGCAAACCAGTTATTAAAATGGATTCATACACGAGGTATTACCGATTTTGATCTAATGACAGATCTAAGCCATAGTCTACGTCAAATGCTAAAAGAAAGAGCGGAGATTATCGCACCTAAAGTTATTTTAGATAAAACATCAACAGATGGTACGCGTAAATGGATTTTGGAAATGAATGGAAAAAACTGGGTGGAGATGGTTTTTATTCCAGAAGGAAAGCGCGGAACGTTGTGTGTATCCTCTCAAGTTGGCTGTATGCTAACGTGTAGTTTTTGTTCAACAGCAAAACAAGGCTTTAATCGGAATTTAACGAGTGATGAAATCATTGGTCAAGTTTGGATTGCAAATCAAGGCTTAATAAAAGTAAATCAAGGACAAAAAGTAACAAATGTTGTGATGATGGGGATGGGCGAACCATTAATGAACTTTGGTCCAGTTGTTAGCGCCATGTCAATTATGATGGATGACTTTGCCTATGGCTTATCTAAGAGGCGTGTGACGTTAAGTACATCAGGTGTTGTGCCAAAAATTTATGAGCTTATGGAGGCAATTGATGTCTCATTAGCAGTGTCATTGCATGCACCAACGGATGAGTTAAGAAATGAACTTGTTCCAATTAACCGTAAATATAACATTGATGCTTTGTTGGATGCTTGTCGAGCCTATGCTAAAAAAGGCCCACATAAAGATATTACCTTTGAATATACACTCATGGAGGGGGTTAATGACGAAATAGAACATGCTGAAGCTTTAGCAAAATTATTAAAAGAGAAAGATGTACCAAGTAAAATTAATCTTATTCCTTTTAATCCATATCCAGGAACGCCTTATAAAAGATCGAGTAATAACCGTATACATCGTTTTCAACAAGTTTTAATGCGCTATAATTATACAACAACAATACGCCGAACCAGAGGGGATGATATTGATGCGGCATGTGGGCAGTTGGTTGGTCAAGTTAAGGATAAAACATCCCGCCAGGAAAAATATAAGGCAGCACTTAATTCATCTTTTACAGAAGTTTAAGTTATTTATTATTATAAGCTTTTTATCATTGCTTATCTCTTGTTCAAGTCAAGCATCAAAGGAAAAAATACCAAATCAAGTCACCAATAATGCTCAAGTAGAGGTCAAGCCAGATTATAAGCGTGCAGCTATGCTTAATGCTGAGCTTGGTATTCACTATATCAAAGAAGGGATGCTAGATTTTGCTAAACGTAAAATTCTGAAAGCGCAATCTCAAGATGATTCATTGGCGGTTGTTCACTATGCCATGGGATTTTATTTTCAAGAATCAGGTAATATGCAGCAGGCACAAAAAAGCTATGAAAAAGCATTATCAATTGCATCAAATAACCCAACTGCTATTTTATATTATGCCTCTTTTTTATGTGCGAAGGGACAGTATCAACAAGCAGCTAACTATTTTGATCAAGTGATATCTCTTAAGGATAATACGATTCTAGGTGAAAGCTATCAGGCTTATGCACTTTGTGCTAAAAGCCAATTAAAATTAGCAGAAGCAAAAAAATTATTTGATATGGCATTAAAGCAAAATCCAGACTTACCTTTAAGCTATTACCAGTTAGCGCAAATTAATTATTTAGAAGGTAATTACCAAAAGTCTGATCAGTTAATGCGTTATTATCAAAATAATTATACGCAGACAATGCCAAGCTTAACTTTAGAGATGAATATTGCTGAAAAATTAGGTCAGGGGGGGCGTGCAGCTTCTTTGCGATTAAGGATTGCTTCTATGAAATAGCAAGATCAGTATCTTTTTTAGATTTGTGCATTACTTGCCATACAAGAAAGCTGCTAATCAATAATATCGTACCCATAACAACAAGCGGTAGTGATATATTAATTGCTGCAATTATACCACCAAAAATAGCAGAAGTTGCTTCACCTAAAACTAATAATGCTTGATTGTTTCCCAAAACTTGTCCTTGGCTTTTTATATCTATTTGATTGGATAGCCAGGTAGTGCAAGCAGTTAAGGCCATAACTGTTGGTATAACAGCCAAACCATAAGTTAACCAGATCCAGTTAAAGTTATTTGGAATGATAATACTTATGATAAAAATACCTGAGAAAATTAACAGTCCAATTAGAAGAGGCTCAGTACTGAACTTCTTGGATAGTTTTCCCATAAGAAAAAGGTTAGCGAAAAAACATAGAGCTGATACAAAAGCAATGAGTAAAGTGTAAATATTTAAATCTGGTTGCCATTTATCAATCACATAAATAGGTGCAACACGATAAAGTCCTTGAACTGCAAAAAAGATAAGAAAGTTAACTAAATAAAATTTTCGTAATGCAGGCTGATTAAATATTGTTTTCATTGCAGTGATAGCTTCAACCCATTTGATTTTTATTTCATGGTGTGGGTGAGAATGATCTTTAAAACTAAGTTTAACCCATACAAGTAAAAGTAATATGCCTGCTGCAGTTACCCAAAATGGAAAGCTATAAGAGTAAAGTGTTGCACCAAAGCCGCCAACTAAAGGACCCATAATATAGCCTAAGCTACAGGCAGAAAAAGCATAACCAATTAGTTTTGTTTTTTGAATAATATTATTAGAACGTTCAGCAATAATGGATTGTGATATTGCCATATTTGATTCGCATAAACCGGTTAAAAAGCTTGAAGCAAATAATAGTGTCAATAGGTGAAATTGGATGCTTAAAGCTATACTAATAAAACCAATAACACAGGCAACAAGACTAATCATCAGTACTTTCTTTCGGCCGTAATGATCTGAGAGTTTACCGATTACAGGAGATCCTAAAAATTGTCCTAAAGGATACATTGCTAATAAAAACCCGGAGATACTAACACGTAGAGAAGTTGGACTTGCTTCTGGCAATATTGCAAAATTTGTATCCATAAGCATAGGAATATATAGTGCAACGGTTAATGCAAAGCCAAAAAAACCTAAAAAGATAACGACATAAAGTGGAATAATTTCACTTATATTATTTAATTTTTTATTTTTCATAAGTTATCACCATATAATTTATATTTATTAAAATCAAAAGTAGACTATCATTTTTTATAGTATTCATATAGAATAAATTAATAAACATAGAGTTTATATATAGAAACAATTATGCTGCCAGACCAACGTGATTTATTTATTTTTCATAAAGTTGCTTTATTAGAAAGTTTTACTAAAGCAGCAGAGAATTTAAATGTTAGTAAAGGCTATATTAGTAAAGTCATTGCTCGTCTAGAAGATCAGTTACAGAGTAAATTGATTCAAAGATCAACACGACAATTTGTTTTAACAGATAGAGGTGAGCAGTTATTTATTACAACAGTTTTAATGCAAGAAGAGTTAAGTAAAGGATTAGAAAAGCTACAGGTATTAAGTGGGGTACCAAAAGGAAAACTAAAAATATCAGCGCCACCGGCATTAACTGAAAAAGTCTTAGCGCCTATTATCTCTGAATTTGTAGAGAAATATCCAGAAGTAAAAATAGATTTAAACCTAGAAACTGAGTATGTTGATGTGATTTCAGGTGGATATGATTTAATTATTCGTAATGGTTTATTAGATGATGCTGGTTTTATTGCTCGAAAGTTGTTAGATGTAAAGGTAACTTTGGTGAGTAGTCCTTTGCTATTTGAAAAGTATACATTGCCTCAAATACCTGAAGACTTAGAAAACTTACCCTGTATTACTTATGGGGCAGCGGATAAGGTGATGTGGCAATTTTCACAAGGTAAACAGAAGGTTTCAGTAGCAGTTAACTCCAAGCTTACTTGTAATTTATCTTCATTACTTAAAACCTGCATGCTTAACGGTACAGGTATTACCACGATGCCGTACTTTATGGTAAAAGAAGAAATAGAGCAAAAAAAAATAATTGAATTACTGCCTAAATGGGAAATACCAAGTACTCCTTTATATTTGGTTTATCCATCACGTCAATATATGCCACTAAAAACTAGAAGTTTTATGGAACATCTAATATCAAAGTTTAAGATATAAAAAACCATTAAATTATATACTCTTTTTTATCGATAAATAGATCACACTTAAAACTAGAAAAATAAAAGGTGTAATGGTAAGACTAATACCTAAAATACTGCCATAGCGTTTACCAAAGCGAGCAATACTTTTTTTAATTATAGGAGCAAACCAAGGGATATAGCGCGTGACTTTATTACCCTTAAGGTAGGCTTCTTTATAACGCGTTTGTATATCATGTGGAAAGTGGAAATGGCAAGCTGCATGATAAAGTAGTCGTGCATAGCGAGAGGAAGGCTTCCAATTATGAACATGATGTGTAATTGGTAGTAAAGTTTTTACTTCATGTGGATTATAATCAAGGTCATATGCAGTTGTTTTTGTAAGTTGATAACTTACTTCATGTGATGACATTTTATCCCAGTCATGAGAATGAAGCTCAACAATAACGCCCCAGGCCTGATCACCATTAGAAGGCACTAAAGTTGCAAACCCAGGTTCAATTAATGGAATACCTTTTACGCTAAATTGAACCATGTAATTAGGTAAATAGGCGACTTTGCCTTTTCGTCTAACAATTTTATTGCGCATTAGCGCGCCATAAACAAAATACGTATTAGTTGTTTTCATAATCCATCAAATTATTTATAAGAATTTCCATTATCATTTTAGTATACCGTGGAAAAATTTAAAATGCTGCGTTACAGCAGTAAAAAATCATAAAAATTAGTCACTTATGAGCTAGTCAAATAACCATTGATACCTATCATTGGCCAATAAGTTAGTGCAACACCCACAAAAACAATGTAACTTGATAGTTTAAGCAAAACACCCCAACTCATTGCTCGATAAGGGTTAACATGATGGCAGCCTGTTACAATTGCCATTGCAGGTGTGCTAACAGGTAACATGTAGGTTAGTCCTGCACAGGTTGCAATAGCAACGGTAATTGCTCTTGGATCAATGCCGTATTGATTTGCTAGGGCAATGCCAATGGGTAGTAATACAGCAACAGCTGCGGCATTTGACACCATCTCGGTTAATATTAACGCAATTAAAGAGATTAATAGAAAAATCATAAGTGGTGATTGGATGCCAGAATTAACTATAACATCAACCATGGCATTTGCAGCGCCTGTATCACGCAATGTTGTACCTAATGCAATCGCACTACCATACATGATAAAAATGCCCCATTTAACATCTTCTTCAACTTCTTTCCAGTTTGTGATGTTCATAGCAAAAGCTAAAGCAACACCAAATAGAGCAATCGTATCTAGCCCCCAACCAGTACCAAAGAATACCCATAAGATAATGGTAACTGTTAGGACAAATAACGTATTGATTTCTCTAAGTGTTACTTTTCCCAACTGCTGCTTATGACTAATGAGCGTCTTTCTTGCTCGCTCAATGTTAATGGTTGTATTTCTGAGTAAAAATAAAGTAATCATAAAGCAGATGGTTAGCATTAAAAGAACAATTGGAATTGTCCAAAGTGTCCACTGAAGGAAGCTGATTTTTAAGCCAGTTGTTTCTTGTAATATACCAATTGCTAATGGTGCTCTAGCACCACCTAGTAAGGTTGCTGTACCGCCAGTCATTGCTCCCCAAGCCATACACATAAAAGCAGCAAATGCAAAATTACGACTCTTTTTTTCCTCTATTGAGTTAACAATTTCTGCAACAATAGGAAATAAAATAGCAGCAACCGCATGCTCGCTGATGACAAATGCTAAAAGACTTGAAAGTATAAAAATAGATAATAGAAGCCGTCTAGGCCCTTTACCAAAACGGCTCATCATAGAGATTGCAACACGCGTACTTAAGCCAGAACGCATAACAGGACTTGCTAAAATAAAAGCACCAAGAACAAAGAAAACAGCACTATTGCCAAAATAACCATAAACAGTTGCAGCGGGAGCTGCACCAGTTAGTGGCAATAAAAACAAGACGATGATGCCAGTAATAGCAAGTGGAAAAGCATTACTCATCCACAAAAAGGCAGCAATAACGAAGATAATAAATGCCATTTTAGCCTGATAAGAAAAACCAGGTAGTTCTATTGCATTCAAAATCAGGAAAATAACTACCCCACAGAGAATGCCTAATAATGTTAAATTTTTATTCATAAAGCGTGGAGAGCCTAATTTAATAACTTACTCTAAGTTTTGTTAACAGCTTAACTTTTGTCAAATTTCAGTTTATCAAGTCGTTGTATTAACATGATTTGAATTTATAAATAAAAAAATTATACTGTAGGGGTTAACATTAAAATGCTTGGAGGCATGTTCATATGGCAGGTTGGAGCTTAATTATTATTTTAGTTGTAACGCTAGCGGGTTTGTATTATGGCGTTAAATTACTTACTTGGGGTGTAATTACGGCAGCTATTCTTTTAGTGGCCAGTCTATCTGGTATGTTAGATGGCGCACCAAGAATCATTTATTGGGCTGTATTTATGATATTAATGGTCACTTTTAATATAGCAAGTATTAGAAAGAATTTGATTACACAACGCATTTTTAATTTCCTGAAAAAATCAACACCAAAACTATCAAAAACAGAAGAGATAGCTTTAAATGCAGGCGATACTTGGGTGGAAGAAAGTCTATTTAGAGGAAAGCCTAATTGGTCCAATTTACATGAAATTCCCAAACATGAATTAACTGAAGAAGAGCAAAAATTCTTAGACAATGAAACAGAAGAGTTATGTCGTCTAATTGATGATTGGCAAGTTATGAATAGTCATGATTTACCTGAAAATGTTTGGCAGTTTATGAAGGATAAGGGGTTTTTTGGCCTTGTTATTGATAAGCAGTATGGTGGTAAAGGATTTTCAGCTAAAGCACACTCAGATATTGTTTTTAAAGTTGCTTCACGCTCAGGTGTTGGTGCTGTAACTGTTATGGTACCAAACTCACTGGGCCCAGGAGAGCTACTATATCACTATGGGACAGAGAAACAAAAAAATTACTACCTGCCAAGGCTAGCAAAAGGTGAGGATATTCCATGTTTTGCACTGACTGAGCCTCAAGCAGGTAGTGATGCAACATCCCTTCAATCAACAGCGATTGTTTGTAAAGGAGTTATTAATGGAAAAGAAACGTTAGGTTTAAAATTAAATTTTAATAAGCGTTATATTACATTAGCGCCAGTTGCAACATTAATTGGACTAGCAGTTGACTTAAAAGATCCAAACGGTCTATTGGGTGATAAAGGAGCAGAAGGCATTACGTGTGTTTTAATGCCAAGATCACAACAAGGTCTAGAAATTGGTAATCGTCACTTGCCGGCATATTTGCCATTTATGAATGGTACAGTTAGAGGCAAAGATGTTTTTGTGCCAATCAATTATATTATTGGTGGTCAAAAAATGGCAGGAGAAGGTTGGCGTATGCTTGTTGAATGCTTATCGATAGGGCGTTCTATTTCTCTACCAGCATTAGGTACAGCATCAGCAGCAGTTAGTTATTTTACATCCAGTGCTTATGCACATATTCGTAAACAGTTTGGTCTTGAGATTGGTAAATTTGAAGGGATTGAAGAAACATTAGGTAGCATCGGTGGTTTAAGTTATTTAACACAAGCAACGCGTCAAATGACAGTTGCAGCAGTTGATTCTGGCATTAAGCCATCAGTTGCATCAGCAATTGCTAAATATCATAATACAGAAAATGGTAGAAAATGTGTTTCTGATGGAATGGATCTTCACGGTGGACGTGCAATTATTGCAGGGCCAAGCAACTACTTTATTGGTGCATATTTAGGTATTCCTGTCTCTATTACAGTTGAAGGCGCGAACATTATGACACGTAATTTACTGATATTTGGTCAAGGCTCTATGGCGTGCCATCCTTATGTTAGAGATGAATTTTATGCGATATCAGAAGATAATTTGTCTAAGTTTGATGAGTTAGTATGGACGCATGTTGGGTACTATGCACAAAATAAGACAAGAGCATTACTAAGTAGTTTAAGTGCAGGTTTATTTATTCAAGCACCAAACTACTATTTCAAGTCATATTATAAAAAAGTTACTCGTTTAAGTTATGCTTTTGCATGGGTAGCAGATTTATCTTTAATGTATTTAGGTGGGGCATTAAAACGTAAAGAACGTTTAAGCGCACGTTTAGGAGATGTCTTATCACATTTATATATGGCGTCAGCTGTTTTAAAGTACTTTAAGGATAATAATGAGAGCGCAGATGATGTCGTTTATGCGCGTTGGGCATTAGATTATTCATTATATCAAGCGCAAGAAGCTTTAATTGAGCTTGGTCATAACTTCCCGTCAAAGACGATTGGTTGGTTTATTAGAAAAGTTTGTTTCCCTTATGGTAGATCTTATCGCATGCCATCAGATAAGCTCTCACATAAACTGACACAAAGTGCGATGAAAAATGATGGATATCGACAGCGCGTTGCAAAACAGTTAGCTTTAATTGGTGGTGATAACTCCCCATTAGATAAAGTTAATGATGCCTTTATGAAGCTTTTAGCTGCGCAACCAGTTTACCAAAAGTTAATGGATGCGGTAAAAGCAGGTAAAATTAAAAAAGGCCCAATTGATAAAATGTTGCTTCAAGCCAATACAACAGGCACTTTAACTCAGAAAGAAATTGATCAGATTCAAGCTTCTGAAACAGCACGTCTTTCTGCTTCAGAGGTTGATGAGTTTAGTTTTGATTACTTTAGTAATGAAAAACCACAAACAAGTAATGTTAAAGTAAAACTAAAACCAGAACTATCAGTTAAAAAAACTGAAGAAACGAAAGTCCAGTAATAATTAAATTTCCTGTAACAAATCTTCCCTGTTAAGCTTTTATATTCTATGCCATAATTTTATATATTAAGGATGATAAAATATATTAATAATCAGGGAGTATGATTATGCCTGGTGATGATTGGAAGGCATTAGGTTTGCCTGACCCAAAATTGGAAAATATGTCGACTGATATTATTTTTAATGTTGCGAGTTTTGATTTTTTAAAAAACATTATAAATCATATTAATGATGATTTATTAGAAAGTGAAGTTTTTAACGATATAAAAGCTCCACTCCAAGAAGTAAAAAAATATTGCAATACAGATATGAATTATGATGCAAGTTACCCATATGGTAATTTGCGTAAGGCTTTGATATCAAAATTACGGTCATTTATTAATAAAATTGAAGAAAAAGGGCTTAGCTTATCAAAAGAACAACAAAAATTTTTTGATTGTTTAGTTATTTCTTGTATTGAGAATGAAAATAAAGCATTAGAGTTTATTTATGAAGTAATATCAGATGATTTAAATAGACTCCATCAGACTTCTAATGAAGCTAAAGATAAAATCACAACTAAATTGCAACCTAAAGGGTCTTTGATTAATACTGATAATCCAAGTAATAAAGGTTCATTAGTTGGACTAACGAAAGCTTTTGGTGCTTGGACAACGATTGGAGGATACTATCTTGGGTTATCTTATCAACCATTTGAGTGGAATATCCCACAGGTTGTTCAATATAAGTATAAAGAGCTCAAGGCATATCCTAAAGAGGATCGTATGGGGACGATTGGTGTTTATAAGGAGGCTGTTGAAGAGATCGAGCCATTTGCGAAGTACTATTTGCAAGCAGTAGCTAGGAGAGCAGAAGAGAAGAAGGATTTAAAATCTAAGTTTTCAACAATTTATTTTAATTTTTTACAAACTAAAGGAAAAACTTCTGAGTCTTTGCTAGAAGGAGGCATAACAGATAAACTTCATAAGCTTGAAGAAAGTGATCAGTATGGTGTTGCTGTCATTACCATGCCACTAAAATTTACAACCTATTCGACAATTTCATTAGAAGATTACAAAAAAAAATTAGCTGATGCTTTTACGAATAATTTATTAGGCGTAAAATTCAGCTCACAAGTTAGAAGTATGTTATTTCAGAAAGAAGGCCAATTTGAACAAAAAATAAATGACCTTTTAGATCAATCAGCAAGTAAACTAAAATTTGATGATCATGTAGAGCTAAACAAAAATAATCAAATTGCCTTGTATCAATATTTTTCTAAATATTTAGTTGTGAAGTTTTTGATAGAAGAGCTTGGTCCAGATATTTTATTATTTATTTGTAAAGACGGGATTGATCGTTCACGTGTAGCATCGTTAATTTATAATTTAATGGAGTCTATCGAAACAGGTTCACCAATGACTAAAAATGAATTTTTGCAAGCTTTACATGCAGCAGCAGTTTTAGTCAAAGGGAGGCCAATGAATGAAAATATTAAGAATTTTTGGATTTTTATTGATGCTTTGTTAAATGCGAATCAAGCATTAATTGAAAGCCATTCTACTGAATACTTAGCTCATTGGCGAGATGAAAACACATTGCCAGAAGTTTTGGCAGAATCTCAAGAAAAAGAACGTTTATTAGATAAGTTGAAATCAGAAGCTGATGAGATAAAAAATGAACCAAGAAAGTTAATTCAGCTATATAACGAAGTTACAACGATTGATGATAGCGCTAAGAATAGATATCGAGGCTTAGCTTTTGAAAGGGGTTACTTGCCTTCAAGGTATTTTGGTAGAACCTATCACTTATATCTTGGTGTGGAGCATATAAAAAATCTTATTTTAAAGCATTATGATGAAAATTCGATGCCACTTGACCTTATAAAAAAATCAGAGGAAATTTTTAAAAGGCATGAACATCCATGGCGAGACTGGGATTATAGTTTTCGAGATACAAATCAGGTGAAAAAATTAAAGAGTAAAAGTAGTAGTACGCCTAGCTTACCTATGTTTGTTAATGATAATGGAGAGACTGATGAAAAGTTGCATTACTCATCTAGTGCTACTCTAATAAATGAATAAATAAAACCAAATCTTTTCCCAACCATAGAGAATATTTATAATAAGATCTCTTATCTAATAAAAATAAGGAAAATAATTAGATGAAAAAGATTATTCAAACGGATAATGCGCCACAAGCAATTGGTACTTACTCTCAAGCAGTTCTAGTTGATAAAACACTGTATGCATCAGGGCAAATTCCACTTGATCCAAAAACAATGACGATTGTTTCTAATGATTTTGAAGCACAAGCATATCAAGTATTTAAAAATTTTCGAGCTGTTCTTGAAGCATCAGGGGGTGATTTAAGTCATGTCGTAAAATTAACCATATTTTTAACGGATTTAAGTAATTTTAATATGGTTAATGAAGTGATGAGTCAGTACTTTAACGAGCCTTACCCCGCGCGCGTTGCATTAGAAGTTTCAAGGCTACCTAAAGATGTAAAAATTGAAATTGAAGGTACAGCCGTACTTGATTAAGGTGCTAAGTGATTAATTTGCCAGTCGGTAGAATCTACATTATCCCGTTGAAAACAGATTCGTTCATGTAGACGACTGTGCCTACCTTGCCAAAATTCAATTAGTAGTGGTTGTAAAGAGTAACCACCCCAATGTGCTGGCCGAGGTATATTTTTTGCACTTTTAAACTGAGCTTGAGCCTTTTGAAAGGATTCCATTAATTCATTATAATTTTTAATTACTTGACTTTGCTTTGAAGCCCAGGCACTAATCTGGCTTTCTTTATCACGAGTAGCAAAGTAGGTATCAGAAATATCAGAAGATACTTTTATAATAGGTCCTCGAATACGGATTTGCTGATGTAGGTCTGGCCACCAAAATAACATAGAAGCTGATGGGTTTTGGTCCAACTGAAGTGATTTTTGACTGTTATAGTTAGTATAAAAAATAAATCCAGTATGATTGAAATTTTTTAACAACAACATACGACTATCAGGCCTATTATTTTCATCAACAGTGGATAAGCTAAATGCATTGGGTTCTGTGATTTTCGTTTTTTTTGCTTGATTAAGCCATTGAGCAAAAGCATCAAAGGGACAAGTGCCAAGCTTTGTTTGAAAAAACGCTCTATTTGGATAATTTATACGCCAATCATTTAAATTTGCCATTGAGTTCATTTTATATTGTTTGTTTTAAAATAAAAAATAGCAATTTTATCGAGAAAAAAAAACAAAATTGCATTAAAATAGTTCAAATTTTTTGATTTGATAAGCTTAGGAGTAAAAAGCTTATGTCAGATAAACGTTTGATGATCATCGGTGTTGCAGGGGCATCAGGTTCGGGTAAAAGCTTACTAGCGAATACAATTGTTAATGAGCTTGGCTCAGATCGAGTTGTTGTAATTTCAGAAGATCATTATTACAAACATCGCGATGACCTAACGTTAGAAGAAAGAGCAAAGATTAATTATGACCATCCAAGTGCATTTGATCATCAGTTAATGAAAGAGCAGTTAAGTATGCTTTTAAATGGCCAATCAATTAATGTGCCAATTTATGATTATGCAACGCACCTAAGGACAGGTGAAGTGATGAAAGTTGATCATGAAAAAGACATCATTGTGCTAGAAGGTATTTTATTATTTATTGATGTAGCACTTAGAAAGATGATGGATATTCGAATTTTTATGGATACACCACTAGATGTTTGCTTTATCAGACGATTAATGCGTGATGTTCAAGAACGTGGCCGAAGCTTAGAAAGTGTTGTCATACAATATCAAGAAACAGTACGTCCAATGTTTTTACAGTTCATTGAGCCATCTAAACAATATGCAGATATCATTGTGCCAAATGGTGGTAAAAATAGAATTGCAATTGATCTAATTCAAACAAAACTAAAAGAATTATTGAAAAAATAAGTTTTAATTAAGATTTATCATTTGGTGATGTAGTTGGTTGTTCTGTTTTTGCTGGTGTTTTGTCTTTTGAATTAGTATTAGGCTTTGACATTAATCTACTTTTATCAATAGTAAGTTTAGCTTCATCTTTTTTCTTTTTATCAGAAGGCTTTGGTAAACCTAACCATTGGTTGATACTAATTAGGTCTTGGGGCGCCAATGTGCCTGCCTGTTGCTTTAAAGTTAGCATATCTGTTATATATTTATATTTTGCTTGAGCATATAGCTTTTGTGCTTGAAGTAATAGTTGTTGTTGATTTAATAAGTCAACAATTGTACTTGTGCCGACATTATATTGTGCTCTCATTGCTTTTAAAGAGCTTTCATTTGCAATAACTGACTGTTCATAAGCAGATACTTGGCTAATATCTGCAATAACGTCTAAGTAAGCTTGTCGAAGTGAGCTTTTAGTATCGCGCTTGCTTTGTAAAAGCGTATACTCTGAAGCATCTAGCGTATGATTTGACTGTTTAACTGTTGCGTAGTCACTACCACCATTAATTAAGCTCCATGTACCAGTTGCGCTGAGTGTTCTTTGATTGGTCACTTCATCAGGCACCGTTTGATAGCTATCAGTTCGAGAAGCTGTAGCGGTTAGATTAATTGAAGGCAAAAATGTACCCCAAGCAATATTGACACCTTTATCTGCAACATCCATTAAAAAGCTATTTTGGATAATTGTTAGGTTATTCTTCATAGCAATATCAACCCAATGAGCAACATCATCAGGCTTCGGTCTTGAAAATGGAAAATCTGATTTTAACGGTGTAACATACTCAATCATCATGCCTGTAATTTGTGCTAACACTTCATATGATGATTCAAGGTCATTTTTAGCTTGAATGGTATCAGCAACAGACTGCTCATATTGTGCTTTAGTTGACTGGACATCAGTAATTGCAGCAAGTCCAACATCATACTTTTGCTGTGTTTGTTTTAGTAGTTCAGCATTCCAGTCTTGACTTGCTTGTGCAAACTCTAAATTATCAATTGCTTGTAGAATATTAAAGTAGGCTGTTGACACATTTAAAATAAGTGTTTGTCGAGCTTGATCATACGTAATCGCATCTGCTTTTGCTTGATATTGCGCTTGGGTATAAGTAGACCACGTTGAAAAATCAAATAAAACTTGACTTAGATCAGCTTGACTGACGTTTGAGAAATACCATTGTTTTTGGCCTGCACTTGGATCTTCAGCGTAGTTATAATTTAATGAACCCGTCAAATCAACACTAGGCAGTAGTGCACCTTTTGCAATGTCAACACCTTCAAGATTTGCTTGTAAGGTTTCATAGGCTGCTTGATAAGTTCCATTATGCTCACTGGCAATATCATAAACTTGAACTAAGTTATAATAATCAGTAGCAGGTGTATCTGCGGCATAACTTGTCCCAACAGATAAGCAAATAAGGGAGCTAAGGATTGCTAGTGGCTTATGTTTTTTCATCTAAGTGTTCCTTAACGTTTAAAAAGTAAAAGTTCTAGGTTGTGTCACTTCATGTAATTGAGGAACTGAAGTTTCAAATAGTTTCGTTGTTTGAAAATCACTCTCTCCATTACGTTTAATCATAGTTGCTTCCATAATAGTTGCATCATTTTTACCAATAACTGCAAATAGTCGGCCGTTAATTGTTAGACGTTGTTCAATATAATCTGGTATTTTTGGTATAGAGCCTGTCAGAATAATAACATCATAGAAAGTTTGATCATCATCTAAAAATTTAAGAGCATTGCCAGTTTTTAATTTCACATTAAAAATGCCCTGGGCTTTTAGTCTGTATCGCGCTCTTGTGATTAGAGAACCATGAATATCCATACTAAATACAGAGCCAGCAAGCTTAGCTATCAGTGCCGTTAAAAAACCACTACCTGTGCCAATTTCAAATACAGACTCATTAGGCTGAAGTTTTAGTTCATCTAGTATTCTCGCTTCAATCATTGGACTCATCATATATTCTCCACCATCAAGTGGAATATTAAAGTCACCATAAGCAGATGATTTATACTCATCAGGCACAAAGCTTTCTCTTGGCGTATCGAAAAAAGCATCTAATATTCGCTGATCATTCACACCCCATGTTCTGATCTGCTGACTAATCATATTGACTTGCGCGCTATAATCATTCATTTGATTTATTATTAACCTGTCAATGTTACAATAGCTAAAATTTTAGCATAATCAAATTTATGCGCTATCAAAATTTACATGCGATTATTTATTAGACATCTACTTTTTGAAGTTTGTTAAACTTCTTTTCAGCAAGCTGACGTTTTAGTGGAGATAGATGATCAAAAAAGGTAATTCCATTTAAGTGGTCAGTTTCATGTTGAATGCAAATTGCCTGAAGTCCGTGGGCATCAATTTCAAAGCGTTCACCATTTCTATCATAAGCAGAGACAGTAACTTTTTCAGCACGCTTTACTTTTGTAAAAATGCCTGGAAAAGAAAGGCAACCTTCTTCATAAGTCACTTCTCCTTCAGTTTTTATAATTTCCGGGTTAATAAATACCACAGGATCAGAACTATTATCAGATAAATCCATCACAAATATACGAGCATCAATGCCTACCTGTGTTGCAGCAAGTCCAATGCCTTTTGCATGATACATTGTCTCAATCATGTCAGAGATAACTGTTTCAAATGTTTTAATCTGATTAATATCAATGGGATTAACTTTTTTCTTTAAAAATGGATTTGGATATTTCAAAACTTCAAGTTTAGCCATTGATTAAGCCCTGTATCATTGTGTATTTATATTTCGGTGTTTTATTTTAATGAGCTTATTTTAACAGTTTGCCTATAAAAAGTATAGCAAGCGAGAATTTATACAAAAAATCACAATTGCTTAGATAAAAGTCAACTAAAATTAATAGTAAAGCTTAAAAATAGGTCGGTTGTGTGTATATCTTTGAACAGGTTTTTATTTACCTTTTAGCGGCAGTTATCGCTGTTCCACTAGCAAAGCGCCTAGGACTTGGGTCATTACTAGGCTATCTAATTGCAGGTATTATTATTGGACCATTAATTGGCTTGGTCACTGATGATTTAGAAGGTGTTAAGCATTTTGCGGAATTTGGTGTTATCTTAATGCTATTTATTATTGGCTTAGAATTAAAGCCAAGCTCTTTATGGCAGATGAAAAAACAAATTATAGGGCTTGGCGGATTACAAATTTTGCTCTCAGCGATCATACTAGCATCAATTGCCTGTGCTTGGGGATATCAGTGGAATCAAGCATTAACAATTGGTTTGATCTTATCATTATCATCCACAGCGATAGTTTTACAAGTATTACAAGAAAAGGGTTGGTTAAAAACAAAAGCAGGCCGATCATCTTTATCTGTCTTACTATCACAAGATATTGCCATTGTGCCGATTTTTGCATTATTACCGCTTTTAGCAACTAATGACATTATTGATATAGCAAATGATCATAATGAAATTATTGACTTGCCTGGCGGCTTACAAGCGCTTTCAATTCTTGGCGTTATTTTAGGTATTATTTTAATTGGCCGTTTTTTAATTCGACCAGTATTTCGTTATATTGTTCAACTGGGTATGTTAGAGATTTTCACCGCTTTTACACTATTGTTAGTGGTTGGAATTGCACTTTTGATGAATAATTTAGGTCTATCACCTGCATTAGGCACATTCTTAGCAGGTGTTGTCTTATCAGATAGTGAATATCGACATGAGATAGAAAGTCAGATTATGCCATTTAAAGGAATGTTAATGGGGCTATTCTTTATCTCAATTGGTGTAAGCATTAACTTTATGCTCTTACTTGATGATATTTCAATGATTCTTATTTGGGCCTTTATCTTGGTTATTGTTAAGTTTTTAGTTTTAGCATTACTTGCGCGTATTTTTAAGTTAAAAGGAGGGGATTTTTGGCTATTTAGTTTATCTCTAGCGCAAGCAGGTGAATTTGGTTTTGTCTTATTTGCATTTGCTGATATATCTGATGTTATTGCTGTTGAAACAGCACAGATATTTGTGTTGGTGATTACAATTTCAATGATATTAACACCATTGTTATTTATTCTCTTTGAGCGAGTAATTCAGCCGAAACTTGCAAAAGATATGAACCTTTCACCAAGTGACCATTCAAAAGAATCAGCAGTCGTTGCAGGTATTGGGCGCTTTGGACAAGTTATTGTTAGGCTACTTAATGGGAATGATTATCTGACAACGGCAGTTGATCATAATCAAGCATTAATTGAGCAGTTTAACCAATATGGTGGTAAAGGGTTTTATGGTAGTGCATTAAGCCTAGATCTATTAGAAAAAGCAGGCATTAAGCAAGCAAGATTGTTTGTTGCAGCAATTAATAATCGAGAGGTTCAAGTTGAACTTGTTAAATTAGTTAAATCACATTATCCCTATAAGCGAGTGATTGCTAGAGCCATTGATCGTCATCACTTATACGAATTAGAAGAAGCAGGTGCTGATTATATTGTTAGAGAGACTTTTGAAGCAGCGATTGAGGCAGGTTTCCAATCACTTTTATTTTTAGGTGAAAAAAGAGATCAGGCCAAATTAAGAAAAGGCTTATTTAAAGCTTATGATTTAAGGTTAATTGGAGAATTAAAACTTAAATGGCTTGAGAGAAACAAGAAAAGAAAGTATGTTGACCCACAAACATCGATGATTAATGAATTAGAAATCATCCTAAAGAAAGAAGCCAGGCGCAAGAAGTAGCGCATCAATTTATTGTTTATCCATTGCGAAACAGCAAGGTTTCGGTATCATATAGAGCAGTTTTAGTTGACTTTAAGGTTTTATAATGGCAATACAAACTTTTGATTTAGAATTAGTCGATGCTTATATGATTACACCACATGTTAAGCATTTGGTCTTTAAACGTGCAGATGGTGCTGCATTTGATTTTATTCCAGGGCAATTTATTACATTTTTATTTGATATTGGTGAAGCAAAACCAAAAAGAAGAAGTTATTCTATTGCAACCATTCCAGGAGGTGATCGCAAGTTTATTGAAATTGCAATTGCTTATGTTGAAGGTGGTGTTGCAACCGATAACTTATTTAATATGGAGACGGGTGATAAGTTTAATGTAGTAGGCCCTGCAGGGCGTTTAGTTTTAAAAGAGGAATCTATTAAGCGTTTGATTTTAGTTGGTACAGGTACGGGGATAGCTCCTTATCGTGCAATGCTTCCAGAATTAGCAGAAAAAGCTCAAAAAGAAGGACTTGATGTTCAAATTATCTTAGGTTGTCAACATCGTAATGATGCCTTATATGCTAAAGATTTTTTGGCATATGCCAATGACAACGAAAAGATTACCTTTATCAACTGCTTAAGTCGAGAAGCTTCTGACTTATTAGCGCATGAACATAAAGGTTATGTGCAAAGTACATTTGATCAGCTTAACTTAAACCCAGAGGAAGATGTTATCTATCTTTGTGGTAATCCAGATATGATTGATCAGGCTTATGAAATCTTAAAAGAAAAAGATTTTGGTGTAAAAAACGTAAGAAGAGAGAAATATATTTCTTCAAATTAATGTTTCCTCGATGGGAAATACACCAAAGATTTAGTACACTTAAAATCATCTTTATGTTAAACGGTATTTATTATCAATGGAAAGACTTGAAGTAAGGAGTCAATCTAGTGAGTCTTAGGCATTTAATTACATTAGTAGCAATTAGTATTTCTATTTTACTAACACCAGCGGCATTGCTTGCAACGACAGAATATAAAGTCTCAAGTGGTGATACACTTTGGGGTATTGCTATGAAAAATAAGCCAGCAGGTGTTAGCACGTCAGAGATGATTCAAGCGATTAAAGGGCTTAATATCTCTACTTCTTCAGCGGTTGTTGATAATGTTGTAAGAATTAATGAACGACTTGCACTACCTACATCTAAAGAAGAAGTAACAGAAGCAATTAAAGCTTTAGATAAAGCACAGAATAGCTATCAGCAAGTTCAAAGCAATGGCTCACATACAACGCAAACAACAAAAACGTCTTCTACATCTGAAACAAAGGTAGTTGCAAAAAATACAACAAATACACAAAAGACGCGTACAACTAACAATCAACATGCGATTATCTCTTCAGTTGATCAACCGACTTCTATAACAACAACAGATGAGGGTTACCAACTATCCGTACATCAGTCTAGCAGTCAATCACAAGAATCATCGGGCGAGAGTCATACGACAAGTTATCTAATTTGGGGGATCGTGATTTTATTGATTATCTTTATGATAGCAAGAAGACTGCGCAATCGTAAGCAAGGCATACCGAGAGGCCTTGTGCCATCAGAGTATCATAGACAAGCACCTAGACCAGGTAATCTAACAGAAGCTTATCATTCAGCAGATATTGATGCTTCTAATATCTCTGAAGTGCTCGTTGAAGCGATGCTTTTAGTTAATGATGGTCGTTTTGAAGATGCACGTCATACATTACAGCAAACTTTAAAACTAAAACCAGATAGCATAGAGATACGCATGAAGCTTATGGAAGTTTATGCAGCTAGTGGTGATGAAGTTTCATTTGAAAGTGAGCGTGATTATTTAGCAGCTCATCTCATGAGTCATGATGATGATCGCTGGAATGAAATTGATGATATCTATCACCAATATTTTATTGCAAGAAATTAATCAAGTTTTTTATATTTTCAAATCAGAGATACCTGAATTTTAATCTATTTTTCTAATATGATATTATTTTTAATCTATCTTTTTACATTTTATGTATCAATAAACTTCCCAAATATTTGACTTGGTCTTTATTAAGATGATATTTATAAGTTATGTCATATTAATTTATGAATTCAGTTAATAGTGTAGATTTTTTGTTTTTTTATTGGGGGTGAATGATGGAAGAAGAATACTATGGTCTTACAACAAGTTTAACTTCTAGATTTATTATAACATTACTCGCATCTGACAGTTGGTTTAAACGAGCAGTTTGTAGAGATACTTTAACTGACGTTGTGAATATTGCAGATGTATTGAGTGCATATGATAGACGTTTTGGTCCATTAAATCTTAAAAATGGTAAAAGTTGGAAAAGCGAAGAGCAAGTTATTATACCAATTAATACAGGTGTAGACTCTAATCAAGCATTAATGCTATTTCCACAGTCAAGCCCCAAAAAAGCAGTTTTTATAGATCCTTTAGGTGAGGGTATACCTGAACGTAGGAAAAAAGAGTTAGAAGCGCTTGGGTTTACTGAAGTACTATCAACACCAAAAGTTAATTGCCATGATTATAATCATGGTGATTATATTATTTATGTAATTAATCAAATTTCAAGCTTTCTGAAACCAAAAGAATTTGGAAAAAATTCAGTAGATAATATTACTAGTGAGTTTATTAACGCTTTATCTGGCCCTTACTCAGTCTTAGATCATAAAGCAGAGAGAGCTAGTCTAGTAGCTACATATCTTCAGCTCAGAGGTAGTTCCTTTAATCAAAATAAACTCCAATGTATTATTAGTCAGTCACTTTATGAAGCTCTAGGGCAGCTTCTTCGTGATAGTATCGGAGAAATTATTCATCAGAGAGGCAATATATCTGTTATTAATGATGTAGAAGTAGATGATAAAGATATCCAAGTAAGAAGAGAGAAGCAAAAAGCCTATTTAGATTATGTGTTAGTTAGCCAACTTATTCCTGAAGAGATATCAGGAGATTTAAATAGTAATTTAGGATTAAAGCATATTACTTATGGAGAGGGGGTGCTTGAACAATTTTTTGCTTTTGATAGGTTTCTTCTTAGCTTAAGAGATAGACAAACCCTTTTAATTCATAACCCTGGCGAGTATATAAAAAATAGTCAAGATGAAATAGAAAGAGTGCGCAAAAACTTAGTACCAATATTGAATGAGTTATTAAAACTGTTGAATAAGACCTTAACTCCAGAACAAAAACACAGTGAAACCTCAAGTTCTATGCTTCTTGAAATTTCGAAACTAACTAATTTTCAGCAGGCACTAAAACTAGCAGCTCCCCAGTATTTTAAAAAACAGATTGATATAATTGACCGTATTATAAAAAATGCGCCTAAAGCATTGCTAGCTCAAAAAATACATATTGCAGTTGGACAGGCGCGAGCAGAGTATATAAAAATGCTGATGGAAAAGCACAAATACACTGTAGAAAATGCTCGAAAAAAAGCAGATGAAAAGTTTTCACTAATTAAGCAAGAAGAATATAGTTCTATTAACTTTGCAGAAACAATATATAGATTATTACAGACTTTGAAAGGAGCTGAAACTTTTCAAAATCTTAAACCTTCTAGAAGTCTAACTATTTTGATTGAAATATTATGTAAAGATGGATTTTTCTCAAAAGAAGATTTTAAAACACCTCATAGTCTAGAAGAGAATTTAAAAAAATTAATAACGCAATATCAAAGCCTAGATGATATTGAGGTTGTAAGTAACTATCTTCTAGATGAGTCAAAAGTAAGTCAAAAAGACCTGGTTGAAATCTATAAACTAATGAATCATCCAAGCCTTGATGCCTATCTTGAACTTTCTACGATGCTAAATAAAACTGAGGCTGCTATGTCCTCATTAAATTTAAGGCGCTCTCAATTAGAAGAATTAGGTCAAACACAGCCAGACCAAAGTGATCTAAAAGGCTCGAAAGCTTTTAAAAATGAAAATCAAAAATTAATGAGAGCGATTGATAGTAGTACTCAATTCGCTGAAACTCAGCTGCTTACTAAGTTTGAGCAACTGGAAGAGTACTATAGCAAAGTAACTGGGGATTTTAATAAGGCTTTAATAGGGTATAAAGCTTTAATAGGGTATAAAAAAGTATTACAAGATATTTCTTCAGGAAACCCTGAGATATATCTTAATATTGTGAAAGAGGTGGAGCAAGAGTTTATAGCTCTAAGTGAGCAAGGGTCTGCTTTATTAGATCAAGTAAGGCTATCAGAAGCTGAAAAAACGATAATACCTGAGGGTACCTATGGTTATTTTGCAGCAATTATAAGTATTTGTGATAGAGTCACTGAATTACAAGTGCAGCTACAAATGCACCGACACTTAACAAGTGTTATTGTAGAGGACTTAAGAAGTGGTAAAGAAGTTATTTTGCCAGGGTTTATTAATGAGCTAGACTTCTCTGGGTTAGACTTAACAGACGTAGATTTATCTAAGCTGTTTACAAAAAAAATTACTGATCCAGATAACACAAAAAGACCATTTGATTTTTCGTCATCAAAGTTTGAAGGAGCTCAATTTGGGGCAATGGGACGTAAAGGTGTAAGTTTTTCTTTGAACCTGACAGGTTGTGATTTAAGAGATAGTCGTTTTCAAGGCGTAATGCCAACATCAACATTAAGTGGTGCAAAGATGCCAATGGACCTAAGAGGTGTTGATCTTAGAAGTTGTTTTTGTCTTGATGCTGATTTTGATGGTGTTATGGTTGATGAAAAGACACAGTTACCACTAACGGCAAAAAAGCTTATGCAATTACGGATAGAGTTATCAGATCCTACAAATACTTTTAACTTAAAGCAGTTTTGCTTTGAAGGAAGTATTGGAGATAGCCCTCCTATAGACTTAAGAAACGTAAGTTTATCATGGGCAGAGCTCAAAGATATGAGTTTAAAAGGTTATATTATAGATAGAACAACGCAACTGGATGGGGTTGTATTTGAAAATATTGATTTTACTGACTGTCAGATCGAGCAAGCAGAATTTAACAATTGTATATTTAACAACTGTACTTTTGGAAGAAATATAGATAATACACGTTTTAATAGTTGCAAATTTACAGGCATAACTCGTTTTGATCAATCAGCAGATTTAAGTAGTTGTGCCTTAAATAAAGTGGATTTTGATGTCGTTCTTTTTGAGCAGGGTGCTAGATTACCAGAGAATGGAAATGATATTACTGTAAAGAGTTTAGATGATGATGGCGCTTCTTTATCAGAATTAGGTTTGCTAGCAAATACCAGAAAAACAAACATTAAGAAAATAAGTGCAAAATTCTTTTTAAATCGGTTAACAAGGTTTTTACAGAACACTCGCCAAAATAGTGATAGTGACCATCACATGAGAGCTGAGGCACTTAAGTTTGTTCAAAATAATATTAGTAAAGTTAGGAAATCAGACTTATATGAGTTAAAAGTAGCAATGGAGCAATGGGGTGAGAGGGATAGACCGTTAATCAAAGACCCAACATGGCTTTTATTTAACGATTATAGTCTTGTAACAAGAAAAACTAACAAAAGTGAAACAGGTAAAAAGGTTTTACAGGCTGTAATAGATCAAATTAGAGTTGTAGAGGCCTATAATCATCAAACTTATCAGAGCACAAGAACACCAAATGAGTATGAATTTTTTTATACAGTATTTAGTATGTATGAAATAGAAGTTAGTCAACATCTTCAAAAACTTCATAGTTTAGAACGGCAGTATAATCTTCAAAAACAACAAATTGAAGATGAGATACAAAAACTTACCGTTGAGATTGGAAATCTCAGTGGAGATGGTTCTGATGTAAAGGAATTACGAGAAAAGCACAGGCTAAAAAAAGAGGCTTTAGGAGCGTTAAACCTTAAGGTTCGGTTTTTGAATGAGCAAAGACAGCTTATTCAAGGAAAGCTAAACCTTCCTCCTAATTTGTTACAAGCTTACGAAACTAGTAGGGATGATTATTATAAGCTTACTGCTGGAGGTGGAGAAGATATAACTACTTCAGAACTTTTAAGCCAGGCTAATGACTTAACAGAGACAAACTATCAACTAAAATCTTATAAAACTCTGGCAGGTTTTGTGTATGGGCTACTTACGACTAATCCAGATAAAATTAATCATATTATTAATCAACTTGATCAACATCAATTTAAGTTACTTTGTCAAGCATTAAGGTATGGTGTTGGTGATGCATTTAAAACTAGCTTTTGGGAGCCCAACAAATCAATTTTAAACAAAATAGGTATTACTGAACCAGAAAAGGTTCAGTATAACCTAAATGACATAAAAGGTTTTATTAAAGAAGTAGTAACTCAAATATGGAATAGAGACTACGATGTATTAAGGCCGCATCGTAAAGATATTGGTTGGTTTTTATTGCGGTTATCTGAAGTATTTAAGTCAGATAAAATTATAAATGAAGCTGCAGCTAGAACATTTAATCAAGACCCTTCAAAACTTGGTGCTATAGATAAGTTAATAGATAATCTATTTCTTAAAACATCTAATATAGATGAGGCACAATTATTATCAAAAGTCTATTCATTTATGGAGCTTAGTTTTAGGAATGGCTCTGAAGACAGTAAGAGATATGAAAGAGTTAAACCAATTTTTGAAAAAGTTTATTTAGATCGATTTCCTCAACAAAGTAAAGAAGGACAGTTATTAGTAGTTAGTGACCCCCAGTTTAAAGATTTAAAACAGAGTTTTGTAAAGCTTATGTATGAAAATGCATATAGTAAAAAAATCGATCAATTTGTACGAGGAGTGCTTGAAAGGGCAGTTTTAATTTATGCAAAAACATATGGAAGTGAAAATGCTAATATAGCATATCAGGGAATTGTTAGAGTTGACCAAAAGGGTAAGGTTAAGTTTGCAACATCAAACCAACCACTAACATTAGAAGATTTAAATAAATATATTCAAGGATTGAAAGATAGAAGGCTTGCGATAGAAGAACAGAGTAGAGGAAAAAGTACTATTACTAAATTTAGTGATACTCTAAGTAGTCTATTAATTGATGATAAATTAATTGATCCAACTCATGCAGAACGTTGTTTACAGATTGCTGCAAATAAAATGACAAACACAGAAAAGCCATTTATGCTTGATTACTATGATGGTAGTTGGGAAGTGATTAAAGTTACAGGGGAAATTACGGATGTAGATACTTTTAAGATTGAGACAGAGTTTGAAATAAAAGTAGTGTCACAAATGGCTAGAGAAGAGCAGTCAGAACAGCGTTATAATCGTAACCAAAGGGAACTAAAAGAATACCAAGGAAAGATTAAAAATCATCTAACATTGATAGAAGATCATTTAAATAAACTTGAAAAACTAATAAATGAGTTATCACAAGCTCAAGAGTATAAAGAGCCACAAAAGCTTATAAATTATTACAGTGAAAATATTTCCTTACATAAGGAAAAAATAAAAGAATATCTTGAAACGATAAAAAGTTTTGTAAAAGAGTACTCGGAGATTTTAGGTGTAGATTATTCTGAAGCTAGTAATAAAATTCATCATTTAGCAAATGAAATTACAATAAAGATACATGTTCCAAGTCCTCCAGTGAATAATGAAGGTTTAGAACAATTTAAAAAGAGCATGCAAGCCATTGTCGGTTACTTTATCACAGAGAGTTCTTTGACAGAGCTTAAAGGGACTGTTGAAACAGTGAAAAATCTCGTTAAACCTATTTTAGAGGAAAACATTGATTATTATGTTACCCAACCTGAGAAGGGAAAGGAAAAGGAAGAAGTTAAGAGAAGATTTAGCCAGGTTGCTACGCAACAAAGCCAAGGCCAAGCGTTTAGTAGCAGAAATAGCTTGACCAGGCTAAGGCATACCTCAACGGAAAGTATAAAGCCTTTTGCTTCAACAAGCCAACTTTCAAAAAGAAGCTTAACGGTATCGACATTCGTTTCACCTTCTAGTAATCCCTCGCTTTCAGGCCCTTCAAGTAGTCCTTCTACGACGCGAGTGCCGACACCACTTGCAAACGGAATACCACCAACTACTACACCGTCGTCGAAAAACCCTTTTGAGGGTTATGAATAAACAGCAGAGGATAACTAACACCTAAGACAACCACCGCGTAATTATTTATACTTAAACTTAGAGGGATACTAGGTTTAAGATATTTTTATTATGGCTTTATTGGAAGTAAAGGATTTACGTATTTGGATTAAAGATAATGAGCGCTTTATTAAAGCAGTTGATGGTGTAAGTTTTTCAATTGAGAAAGGAAGCTCTTTTGGTTTAGTTGGTGAGTCAGGTTGTGGTAAGACGATGACTGCAAATGCCATTATGCGTCTTTTACCTTATCAAGCATACTTTATGGAAAATAGTGAAGTTTATTTAAATAATAAAGACCTACTTGCCTTATCAGAAGTAAAAATGCGTAAAGTTCGTGGTAAACAAATTGCGATGATTTTCCAAGAGCCAGGGTTAGCGCTTAATCCTGTTTTAACAGTAAAAAGGCAGCTAACAGAAGCAATGCCAAAAACGATCTCGTGGTTTAAGCGAGAACAAGAGGCATTAAGTCTATTAGAAAAGGTACAAATAAGAAATGCAAAAAAAGTACTAACCAGTTATCCATTTGAACTATCTGGTGGTATGAAACAACGGGTGATGATTGCAATTGCATTAGCTGCAAAGCCAGAGATTATGATTGCAGATGAACCGACAACTGCACTTGATGTAACTATTCAAAAAGAAATCTTAATGCTCTTAAAGCAATTACAACAAGATGAAGGCTTAAGCCTCCTTTTTATTAGTCATAATCTCATGGTAATTAAAGAAATAGCTGATCACCTAGCTGTAATGAAAGATGGAAAGCTAGTTGAAAATACCATAACAGAAGCATTTTTTAATCAACCACAGCATCCATATAGCCATCAGTTATTAAATGCTTCTCCCGATGGAAGTTTTAAAGAACGCGTTGCTTCAGCAGAAAATAATATACTACAAGCAGATCATATTTCCGTTAAGTTTCCAATTAAACAAGGTATTTTTAGACGAACAGTTGATTATCATAGAGCAGTTGATGATATCAGTTTATCAATAAACCAGGGGCAAACGTTAGCTGTTGTTGGTGAATCAGGTAGCGGTAAGACAACACTTGCATTGGCATTGTTAAATTTAATTCAGTTTGATAAAGGTGGAAAAATTTATTTTCATGGCAAAAATGATCTTTCTTTATCAAAGAAAGAACGTAAAAAATTAAAGCTAAAAATACAGTTTGTCTTTCAAGATCCTTATGCTTCGATGAATCCAAAATTATTAATTAAAGATATTTTATCAGAAGGCCTAGATGCTCACGGTCTTATTAAAAATAAGCAAAAGCGATATGAATACTTAGTTTCTCTACTAAAGGAAGTTGACTTAGAGGAAGATGTATTATTTCGCCATCCACATGAGTTTTCAGGTGGACAGCGCCAAAGAATTGCAATTGCCAGAGCTTTATCGGTTAAACCAGAAGTATTAATTTTAGATGAACCAACCAGTGCGCTTGATGTCTCTATTCAATCAATGATTTTAAAATTACTCGATAAGCTGCAAAAAAAACAAAAACTAAGTTACCTTTTTATTAGCCATGACTTATTGCTTGTCTCTTCAATTTCAGATGATGTCATGGTTATATCAGATGGAAAAGTCGTTGAATATGGCAAAACAAAAGAAGTATTTAATAATCCTAAACACCCTTATACAAAAGGTTTATTAGATGCTGTGCCTGGAAAAGGAGAGGTCAAACATAAAGAGCATTTGGCGATTGATAAGCAATCTGATAGAGTAGATAAATAAAACAAAGTTAAAAATATGCAAAATCATAATTTAGGCACATTATATGTTGTTGCCACACCAATTGGTAATTTAGATGATATTACACTAAGAGCATTAAATACTCTCAAATCAGTTGATTTTATCTTAGCTGAAGATACTCGAACAAGTGCAAAGCTATTAAGTCACTTTGGTATTGAGAAAAAATTAATTTCTTATCATCATCACAATGAAAAAAGCCGAGTTGAACAAATTGAAAAAGCTTTATCTGAAGGGAGTAATATTGCACTAATTAGTGATGCCGGTACACCTCTAATTTCAGATCCAGGCTATGTGATTGTGAACTATTTACGTGAACATGACTTTAATGTTATTCCGATTCCAGGCCCATCTGCAATGATTACAGCATTATCAGCTTCAGGTTTAAAAACAGACCAGTTTCAATTTATAGGCTTTTTACCAGCAAAACGTACAAGTAAAGAGAAAGAGTTAAAAGAGCTTCAAAACTACCCAGGGGTTAATGTTATTTATGAGGCACCGCACCGTTTAATTGATACATTAGAGGCAATTAAACAAGTTTTAGGTGATCAGTGTTCGCTTGTTTTAGCAAAAGAGCTAACAAAACAATATGAGCATTTTATCTCAGGTAATGTAGATGAAGTCTTAAACTGGCTTGATGCTGATAAATTAAGATTAAAAGGTGAGTTTGTTTTATTAATTGATACATCTGAAAGTAAAAATGATAAAACAGCAGAAGAAAAGACAATTGATGAGACATTGACTATATTATTAAAGCACATACCAGTAAAGCAAGCAGCTAAAGTTGCTTCTGAATTATTGAGTCTGAAAAAAAATGCCTTATATCAACGAGCTTTAGAATTAACGAAAGTAGAGGAATAAGTATGCTAGAGCGAATCATCTATACACTAAAGCAAATTAAGCATTATAAAAAAGACCTGAGAACTTTAATTAATGATCCGCTTTATAGCGTTAATCAAGTTTTTCAAATTGATTTAATTCAGCTTAAAGAAAATGGCATTACAACTATTGTGCTTGACTTTGATGGTGTGCTTGCAGCACATGGAGAAGAGAAGCCATTAGAGAGTATCAAAGTCTGGCTTGATGAGTTGGTTAGTGTATTTGGTGAAGAAAATATTTATATCTTATCAAATAAGCCAACTGAGGTTAGATTGAATTATTTCAAAGCATACTTTCCAAAGTTTACTTTTATCTCAGGTGTGCGTAAGAAACCCTATCCAGATGGGATGTTGCGCGTGATAGTGCTATCACATAAAGATCCTAGTGAAATAGTATTAATTGATGATCGTTTGCTAACAGGTTGCTTGGCTTCACTGATTGCAAAAACACAGCCAATTTATGTTAAAAAAGCATTCTCAAATTATAAAAACAAGCCAATGGTTGAATCTTTTTTTGCGCTTTTAAGAAAACTGGATCGTTGGCTGGTGTAGACTCTTAATACCCCTTATCAATATTCACCTGATAATTCAATGGCTGGTTATTTTTAAAGCGTTTGTAATTATCAACGACAGCATGAACAGCATTTAACGGATCACTCACCGCAGCATTGTGCGGTGTGATTTCTATTTGTGGATGGGACCAAAAAGGGTGTTCTGGTGGTAAAGGTTCTTCATTAAAGACATCTAGCTTTGCACCACTTAAGTGACCACTATTAATTGCATTTAATAAATCGTTATCATTTAAATGTTGGCCACGGCCAATATTGATAATATAAGCACTTTTAGGTAGGTGTTTTATTAGATCTTTATTAATAATATGGTGAGTGTGTTCAGTTAAGGGTAAGGTACAAATAAGGATATTACTTTTACTTAAAAATTGATGAAATTCATGCTGTTCAAAAGTCTCAATACCATCAAAGTCTTTTTTACTATTGCTAAAGCCAATAGTTGGAATTTCAATTTCATTTAATGCTTTTAGAATATAACCACCAATTTGGCCAATTCCCATAATACCAACAATTGTTTTATCAGTTATATTATAAGGTGGGAGTGGATCCCAAAACTTATCCTTTTGGCTTTGATCAAAGCGTTTTTTTAATCTTACATAATCAAGTACTGCATGAATAATATAGTGCGCCATATCACGAGAAAGCTTTTGATCAACAACTCGAACAATGGGAATACCTTTAGGTAAAGAGGGGTCTTTTATAATATGATTAACGCCAGCTCCACCTGAAGAGATAAGTTTTAAGTTTGGAAACTCACGAAAAACACCTTTCGGGCTTGCCCAGCAAATTGCAAAATCAATAGCTTTTTTATCTGCTATATGAGGATACATATAAATCTCATCATCAATTGATTGCTTTAGCGCCTGATACCATAAATCAATTTGCTGTTGGCGGTTTTTTCGATCTGCTTTATCTTCTCCGATAATAAGTGCAATAGGCATAGTGATCTACCCATGAAAATTAAGTTAAGAGAGTTTAAGTTTAAAACCTAATTTATAAAATCACAATGCTCTAAAAATAGAAATTAGCTAAGCTTACGAGTTTTATAAAGAAAAAATCAAATAATCTTTCAAAAAGCAATTGACAGTTACTCTCACTCAGATATAATCACTCTCGTTCTCGGGTGCTTAGCTCAGCTGGGAGAGCATCGCCCTTACAAGGCGAGGGTCGGGGGTTCGAACCCCTCAGCACCCACCAGAGAACAAAGTCAATTATTTTACTTAATTTCTAAATAAGTAGTTCTGTCTTTTCCCAATCTGTCGGAGAATAGATTTGGAGTGTTTGCGTGATTCTTTTTTGATTTATTGCCATATTTCTTGGTATATTCATCTTTTAACTCAGGATCTGAGATTCGATCAATGACGGTTTCTTTTTGTTTATTTCTTATATTTAATAGATTAGCGTGTTTTTCTTCTGGCACGTTTTTTAAAATTTCTTTTAAATTTTCGGACTTATCGCTTTGTGCAACATAGTGAAGTGGTGTATTCCAGTAATTAGCTTTGCTATTATTAAAACTATCTCGATTTTGAAGGATTCTTAAATAACTTTCCTCTGGTAGTCCTTCCAAAATACTAACTAAGTGATTAGGAGAGTTATAAGCAACAAGCTGAGGAATGCTTCTACCTTCTCTAAAGCTAGTTTGAAAGAGTTCTAATTTTTGGTCAGATGATATGCCTGTTAAAGCCTTATTTATATAACCAGCATTATATAATGCTAATGCATATATCAGTCTATGACCCTTTCCAGAAACAGATGTTATGGTTTCTATGCCTTGTTCTGTTACAGGCATTAACATTAGTGTTTGATAACGATCATTGATGTTTTGTAAATTATCTAAGTAATCTATTAATTCTTCTGGTTTTTCTTTAGTTAAAATAAATAAATCTTTAGTGTTATAATGTTGATTTTCTTCTTCATTGATAATAATTTCCATTTCAATATCGCTGCTCACAGTGTTCTCCCTTATAATTTTTATTGGTAATGTTTAAGTTTAGGAAGAATAATGGTAACAAGAAATTTTCAATTGTAACTGTCGCAATTGAAAAGAATAATTTTTGATTTTTGTTATAATTACAAATCTGTTTTTAAAGCAAAATTTGTTGATTTAAATAATGTTTGTTTTGAAATAATATAACTGTTTACTATATGCCCCAACCTCGCCAATCTGATTCAGGTATTTCTTTAACACCAACAACTCCCTTGAAAGAATCATATAAAATAGCTCGCTCAAAAAATAAAACAGGTCCAGAATTAATATGATTTGAACTGCTTTGAGTTACCTTTACTGTATCACTCATCGGTAACTTATATTTTGTATCACCAAAAACTGCGGACTCAATTCGGCCCTCAAAGAAGTTTCTAATGGTATTTTTTTTTAGTTTTGTTGGAATTTTTTTAAGTGCAAATTGGGTAATAACGCCGCCTGAATCAAACAAAGTTCCATAAGTATTTTTTAGAATTGTTTTACCAAGATGATCAACAAAATGATAAGTGACAGGGATACGGCCTGATTGCCAACAACTGGTTTGATCGATTGGTTTTCGAGGCTTGACAAGATTATAACAAGGTGATTTGCGCAGCTGAATAGTATGAAAATCTTTAATTAGTTTATTTGAAGACTTAGTAAAAACAAGCTCTCCTTGTGGAGCGTTAACAATCATTGCTTCATTATAAGGAGGAGGTAGATAATTAAACAATGAGCTTTGAGTGTGCAACCTCAAACCTAAAATGCCGGCAGAACCATGAAAAGCACCATCAGGTACCATAATGATTGGAACTTTTTTTATGATTACCTTCGGTGTTGTATTAAGCGTAATATCAGCATACACAACTTTTCCATCAAAACGTTGAACACTCTGACCATAACCATAACCAACATTAACTTTCTTTCCAGTATCCTCGTAGTCTGAAAGGTGTTGCTCTTGAATTAGCAACCACGGCGAGCCTGTATCAACGATAACAAGTGAAGGTTTTGTGTTATTGCCTATTTGAATTGATGTTTTTAGTCTAACTTTTGAGGTTCTAATTAATGGTAGAGAAATCATATCTTTTGTAATTTTAGCTTTAAGGCCGTTTTCAGATTGATTATTACCAATAGCAGTTTGAGTTAACAAAATAAAAAATAACCATAATATAAATTTGATTAGAGAATGATGTTTTATCTTAGTTGTTTTCATACTTTTACTAATTATGTATTTGTTTAGTATAAAGTATAGTTGAATTAGGGAAATGAAAGCTTAGTGTCTTATTCAAGGCATAAAAGTGCAACCACACATCGATATTCATTTGCAAGGACATTAAAAGTTCGACAGGCAGCATTAGTATCCATAAAGTCTAGAGATTTTTCGTTTTGATTAGCATAGCTTAATAGCTTATGGTTAGGTACTTTATGTTGCTTACCAGTGCCTAACAAATAAATGTCAGCATTAAATGAGAAAAGTTGTGCTAAATGTTTTTCTGTTAAGTCTAAATAATTATTTGGTAATTCACTTTCCATTAATACTTTATTAGGAGAAATAATAAGAGAATTTGTATACTTCTGATGGTTTAAAATGATGTGGTTTTCAGGCTGATAAGCACGAACATAAATCGTTGAGCTTGGGTTTTCAAGTGTTATTTGCATATGTGTTAGTCTTACTATGTAATGAATGTTTTTAAGCCAGTATATTATAACGAAATTCTAAGGGCAAATCGATTAGTAAATTGGTAATGTAGGCTAAGTCAAACTATATTCATTTATATATGGGTCATGATAAAGATTCATGCTAGGAGATTGTAGATGAGTAAAAAGAATAAAGATCAGAATGAAGAAGAAGTTTTAGACGAAGGGCAAGTTAAAGATAACGAAAACGCTAGCGATAATCACTCTGATAGTAATCATTCTGATGGCGATCATTCTGATGGCGATCATTCTGATGGCGATCATTCTGATGGTGATCATTCTGATGGTGATCATTCTGATGGTGATCATTCTGATGGTGATTCCAAAGAAGAGGAAAAAGGAAAAAAGCTATCAAAAGATGAGAAAAAAGAGGCTAAAAAGGCAAAAAAATTAGCAAAAGCAAAAGCAAAAAAAGCAGCTAAGCCAAAAGAGCTTTCAGAAGCAGCAAAAGCAAAAATAGCCGCAAAAGAAAAAGCACGAGAAGAAGCAGAAGCAAAAGCAAAAGCAGAGGAAGAAGCAAGGGCGCAAGCAGAGGCAGAAGCAAAAGCAAAAGCAGAGGCAGAAGCAGAAGCAAGGGAACAAAAAGAGTTTGAATTAGATGAAAAAGCAACGCCAGAACGGTTAAAGCATAGAGCAATGGTCTGGATTAAAGAGGCCATACTAGATGTAGCAAAAACAAATCATATGCATTCAATAGATGATGTTTTAAGAAGTGCTAGTTTGGCAAATGAGTGGGATATGCTGCGTGACGGTAGGCGAAAAGATTTAATTCAGCAGATTATTATAAATAAATGGAAAATAGAAGGTTGGTGGGATGACCCAGTTGGAAAAAGTACATTAAAAGCAAAAAACACATATAAGGTACCTGAGTCAGAAGCAGAACAAGACGTTACTGAACAAATAGAACCAGTTGAAGAAGCAGAACAAGTAGAATCAGCGGCACCTGTAGAGGAAGAGAAACCTGTAGAGGAAGAGAAGCCTGTAGAGGAAGAGAAGCCTGTAGAGGAAGAGAAGCCTGTAGAGGAAGAGAAGCCTGTAGAGGAAGAGAAGCCTGTAGAGGAAGAGAAGCCTGTAGAGGAAGAGAAGCCTGTAGAGGAAGAGAAGCCTGTAGAGGAAGAGAAGCCTGTAGAGGAAGAGAAGCCTGTAGAGGAAGAGAAGCCTGTAGAGGAAGAGAAACCTGTAGAGGAAGAGAAACCTGTAGAGGAAGAGAAACCTGTAGAGGAAGAGAAACCTGTAGAGGAAGAGAAACCTGTAGAGGAAGAGAAACCTGTAGAGGAAGAGAAACCTGTAGAGGAAGAGAAGCCTGTAGAGGAAGAGAAGCCTGTAGAGGAAGAGAAACCTGTAGAGGAAGAGAAACCTGTAGAGGAAGAGAAGCCTGCCAAAGAAACAGAAAATACTAAAGATATTGAAAAAATAAAGGCAAGCGGAAATAATGAGGGTGATGAGTAATCAAAACCAACAAAATAGGATTTATAGCATCATGAAACAACTGAAAATTATTTTTTTAATGGCAACTACTTTTCTAGTTGGTTGTAGTTATTTGGTCGCTTCAACAGCAACGACTAGCTGCATGAGGGATAAATGCAAAGTAGTTAGTGGTGATATTTATTTTACATATCAAAAAAGCACATCAGATAATCAAATGCTTATCACAATGTCAGCAAAAACAGATGGCTGGGTTTCTGTTGGTTTTGGTGCAACTAATGATATGAAAGATGCCAATATTATTATGGGATATATTGATAAAAATAATCAGGCTGTTATCTCTAATGAGTATGGTGTGAGTCAATGGTCACATAAATCAATAAGCAGTCTAGATGCTAAGAGTGAGATTAAACTTATCTCAGGAAGCTATAAAGATGGCTGGACAACAATTAGATTTACTATGCCATTGATATCAAGTGATAAAAAGTATGGTAAAGCCTTTAAATCAGGCAGCAATATTTCAGTTATTTTAGCTTATGGAAAAAACGGGCAAAAAAACTTTAACAGTTACCATGCTTATCGAGCAAAAGGTGAGATAGTCAATTTCCATTTACCATAAAAGAATTATGCTTGACGTGATTATGTTTTAACGTAAAGATACATCCAAAGAGTTAATTTAATTGGATATATCAGTTATGAAATTAGTTGATCTTATTATAAAAGCAAAGTGGATATTACCCATTCGCCCTAAGAACATAGTTCTAGAAGATTATGCGATTGTTATTAAGGATGGTGTAATTTTTGATTTACTACCTTCTAATCAAGTTGATACGCAATATCAAGCAAAAGAATTAATTAATCGCCCACACCATGTGCTTATGCCCGGCTTAATTAATGCGCATACGCATCTAGCGATGAGTTACTATCGAGGCTTAAAAGATGATGTTTCGCTTGATCAATGGTTAAATCAATATATGTGGCCAGCAGAAAGAAAGACAGTCTCAGCTGAGTATGTTTATGATGGTACGTTGCATGCACTAGCAGAGTGTATTCGTGGTGGTGTTACTTGTGTTAATGATCATTATTTTTATACAGAACAAGTCACAAAAGCATCTAAAGAAGCAAAAATTAGAGGGCGACTAGCAAATTGTATTTATCATTTTGGTACACCATGGGCATCATCAGGTGATATTTGTTTGGAACATCAGCAACAATTAATTGATCTATTGAGTGATGAATCATTATTATCCTGTGCCATTGGTCCGCATTCACCTTATGGTGTTAATGATGAAATTATGGAAAAAGTAATGGCACTTTCTAACCAGTATAACCTACCAGTACATATCCATTTACATGAAACACAAAAAGAAGTAGATGACTTTATTAGTCAATTTGGTATGTCACCAATTCAATATTACGCGTCTAAAGGTTGGCTAAATGATAAAATAATTGCAGTGCATATGACTGTATTAGATGAAAAAGATATTCAGCTAGTAAAAGAATACAATGTTAAAGTTGTTCACTGTCCAGAATCAAATATGAAGCTATCAAGTGGTATTTCACCAGTGCAACAACTACTAGATCAAGGTGTTGTTGTTGGTTTAGGTACTGATAGCTCAGCAAGTAATAATGATATTGATATGATATCTGAAATGCGATCAGCTGCATTTTTAGCTAAAGTGACTTCCTTAAACCCTGAGAGCTTATCAGCTGAGACAGTGATAGAAATGGCAACAATTAACAATGCAAAAGTATTGGAGCTTGACCATCAAATAGGTTCTTTAGAAGTCAATAAACAGGCGGATATGATTGCAATTGATTTAAACTATCCAGAGACAATGCCTGTTTATAATCCAATGTCACAAGTCGTTTATGCAGTATCACGAAATCAAGTCAGTGATCTTTGGGTAAGTGGTGAGTGCTTGATGGAAAATAGAGTATTATTAACAATTGATGAAAGTTCACTTTTTCAAAAGCAAAGCCAATGGGCCGAAAAAATAAAAGAAGCCATACATTGGTAATTATAGTTAAACTGTACAAGCTTTCTCTTTGTCTCTATTTCATAAATAGTAATAATATTCTAGACTAGAGACATATTAAAAACATAAATAGGATTTTTAAATGAAAAGTAAAAAAGGGTTAAAGTTTTTAGGTATTATTTTAGGTATTATTATCATTGCATTTATTGTTCTTTGGCTATCAATTAATTATGTTACAGCCTATTTGATAGAAGAGGTTGGCTCAAGTACATTAGGAACAGAAGTAACCGTTAGTGGTGTTAATATTAGTGCGCTTAAAGGGGAGGCTTCTATTTCAGAATTAAAAGTTGCAAATGTTGAAGGTTATCAATTTCCTAATATTGTTACATTAAATAACATATCAGCAAAAATAGACACAAGTACAATAAAAAGTGACACAGTTGTTGTTGATTATATTATTATTGACAAGCCACATTTATATTATGAAATTAATGCTAAAAATAAATCAAATTTAAATGTTTTACAGGATAATGTTGAAAAAAACACAAATTCAACAGAAACATCAAAAAAAGAAGATGAAAAGGTGGCTGATACATCTTCTGATGTGACAAAAACGAAAGAAGAAAAAGAAGCAACAAAAGTAGTTATTAAAGAATTAATTATTAGAGATACTGAAGTTGACGCAAAAGTTGCAGCTTTAGGAGATAAAACAATTCAAGTAAATATTAGTGAAATAAAAATGAAGAATCTTGGCCAGGCAACTAGTGGTGAAACAACTAGACAAATAATTAATCAAGTCCTTAAGGTCGTAGTTACTGAAGTTGTTAAATCAGTAGCAAATAAAGGTGTAAAAGATAGCATTGGAGAGTCACTTAATAAAGCAGCAAATAGCCTAAAGTGTAGATTAAGCCCTTCTAGCTGTGAGTAGCAGAATTAATTTTTATACAGAAAAGATTTTATAAGGCCAATAAGATAAACAGCTGTAACGAGCAAGGTAACGCAGAAGCTAATTGGCCAGTTAAGATAAAACGCGAAAATAAGCGCTACCCACGTAATTAATATTGCTGTAATTAAGCTAATTAGTAAATGGCCTGATACGCTACTAGCCCACTGTGCTGCAATCATGCCAGGACCGATTAAAAGCGCAAAAACTAATAAAGCCCCCACTACCTGGCAAGCCATAGTCACGGTAATTGCTACTAAAGAAAAGAAAATAATTGTTAAGCTACGGTTAGGTAGCTTCATTGTTTTAGCTAAATCAGGCTCTAATGTCATAAACCATAAAGGCCTAAAGACAATTGCTAAAGTAAAAAGTACGAGTGTACTTAAAATAATTAATAGATAAATTTGATTAAGTGAAACGGCTAATAAGTTACCAAACATAATTCCCATAACTGATCCAGCATAGCCTGATTGATATAAAAACAGACTCAAGGCACCGATACCTAAGAAAAAAGTTAGTACCATGCCAATACTTTGATCATTTTTAACGGTTTTTTCACCAACTAAACCCATTAATATTGCGGCAAATAGATTAATGATTAATTGTCCTGTGAGAGCTGAGAATCCTGTAAGTAGTGCTAAAGCAGCACCTGTAATACTAATATGGCTTAATGCATGAGCAGCAAATGCAGCTTTTCTAGTTACAACAAAAACACTAATAATGCCGCAAGTTAGTGCTGTTAGAGTGCCAGCAATAAGCGCATACTGCATGAATGTATAACTAAACATGATGGCAGTGATCCTCAAATGCTTTCGTAAATGGGTAATTAGGCGTTAGAATAACATCTTGGTTATGAAAGTGTATGAAGTTAGATAAGTACTGATGCATTTCATTCATCTCATGTGAAATCATTAAAACAGTGATAGGGATTTGTTGGTGTACTTTTTCTAAACAGCGAATGAAGTGATGTTTTGCTTGTAAGTCAAGGTCAGCTAATGGTTCATCTAACAATAGTAGCTTAGGATGATTAATAAGCGCTTGAGCTAAGAATATCCGTTTTTTTTGGCCACCTGATAACTGTTGAAATGCACAGTTAGCATAACGAGTAGCACCAACAAGCTCTAAAAAGTAATCAATTTTTTCTTTGGTGTTTTTATTCTTTCGAATAATGCCAAACTGATAGGCATGAACAGTTGCTTTTAATAACTCACAAGCACTGAGTTTTTCTGGTGCATCAATATACCTTGATTGTGGAATATAGCCGATTTGGCGATTAATTTTTTTATCACCAGCTAAATGCTCAAAGACATTAACCGTTCCTTCAATAGGCGGTGTTCTGCCTAAAATTGTTTTAAGTAGAGTTGATTTCCCACTGCCATTTTCACCGACAATGCCTACCCAGCTTTCCGCATTAATAGATAATGAAAACTTTTTTGTTAACGGGTAGGCTTGAGGGTAGCCAAGGATAACATTTTGACAGTTAATGATTGGTTTATTCATAAGTTACAGCGTGATCTATGTCAGTTAAGATGTTTAGTATCCAGTTGGTAACATCCATATTTTTAGGTAATGTCTCACTGACTCCAATAATAGCAATATCATTTTTTTCTGCCAGCTTTTTAACTGTTTGTATCGCAGGTTCTTCAACTTGTTCATTATAAAAGAGAATTTTAACTTGTTTTTTAATGAATAAATTATGATAGTTTGCCATCATTTTAGGTGATGGCTCACTGTCATTCATAATGCGCCACTGAACATCTATACCTTTCATGTTCATATCAAGAGCAGCTGCTAGATATCCGATGACTGGCTCTGTTGCAGTCACAGGTAAGTTAGTTGTTTTTGGTTTTAGTTTTTTAATCATTATAAATACTTGCTGATAATCTTTTAAAAATGCATTTAGGTTTTGTTCAAATGCTTTTTTATTGTTAGGTGTTAGTCTACTAAATGATTGGTTAAGCTTACGTGCAAGTGTTGGAAAAGTCTCAGGTATATACCAAATATGTGGGTTTGCATTAGGCTTGATTGACATTAATTTTGCTACGTCAATAACAACTAAGTCCTTATTATTGATTGACTGAATAATTTGCTTCATCCAAGGATCATAATCAGCTCCATTGTAGATAATAACATCTGCTTTAGAGATCTGAACCATAATTTTAGGTGAAGTTGAGAATAAATGAGGGTCACTTTCGGGATTAGATAAAATATCAGATACTGTTATATTATCACTACCAATAGATTTCGCTACTTGACCATAAAAATTTTCAGCAGCAACAACATTAATGTTGGCATAAAGACTACTTAAGCTGCCTATAAAGGCAAATAATATATAGGCTAACTTTTTCATCATATTCTCATATATTTTTAATGTAAAAACTATACTCTAAATTGCTTATGAAAAAGAAGCAAGTATTAATCAGATATAGTCATTGATTTTATATATCATTTTAAAAATTAATAAAATTATGATATAATAATATTTAAGCAGCTGATGTGATTAGGGAACATCATTAATAAAAGGGGATCTATATTATTACACCGGAGTGTAAGCTCACATTATAGTGAGAAACCCAATGTGTTATTGCGATCTGCCGTCTTATTCAATTTCTACCTTTTCAATCAGCTGTTTTTTTATTCAAAATTTCTTTAAATATATAGCTTAAATAAGAAAAAATAATACGAGAATTTTGGCGCGCCCGGAAGGATTCGAACCTCCGACCGCCTGGTTCGTAGCCAGGTACTCTATCCAGCTGAGCTACGGGCGCGTCGTGAAAACGTGGTCAATTCTATTGGTCTTTATTATTGCTGTCAACGCTTTTTTGATTCTTTTTCAAAGAATGATGTTAATAGATATTTGTGTAAGATGCTAACTTGAGTTTCTAATGTGTCGATACCTTGAGTATTTTGTAGTATATAGTCAGAGACTAAATAGCGTTCTGCTCGCTGTCGTTGGTTATTGATTATCTGCAATGCTTGTTCTTCTGAGGTTTGGTCGCGACTTATTAAACGGTTGATCTGAAGTTTAACGGGAGAGTCAACGGTTACAACAAAATCAAGATAATCATAAACATGATTTTCAGTTAAAAGTGGTATATCAATAACGCAGTAATTAGATGTGGTTTGTTTTATTTGTTGTTTAATTTCATTTCGAATAATAGGGTGAAGTAAGTTCTCAAGCCATTTTTTTTCATGTGGCTTAGAAAAAATAACGTCACGTAGCACTTTACGGTTAAGCTTGCCTTGATCATTAATAACTTGGCTACCAAAGTGAGATTGAATTTTATTTAAGATAGCCGTATCTGTATTGACAATAGCTTTTGCAATTTTATCTGCACAAACGGTATGAATATTAAGTGACTGAAAATATTGAATAACGGTTGACTTGCCACTTGCAATGCCGCCAGTTAGACCAACACATAAGATATCATTAAGCATAACTTACTAGGTTCTTAGTATGATAAACAATTTAGACAAACTAATCGATTTAGATTCAAGGCGCAAGTTAGCGCTTTATTTTTTTCTGTAATTGGTTATGATAAATGGCGATTTGAGAGAACTTCAAGGAAACTTAAATGTCTGTTATGCCAAACTTAATTTCTATATCTGATTTAAATCGCAAACAAATAGAACAAATTATTGATTTGGCGGAGGAGTTAAAACGTTTTCCAGATCCTAATTATTTATCAGGCAAAATTATTGCAAGCTTATTTTTTGAAGCATCAACTAGAACAAGATTATCTTTTGAGAGTGCAATTTATCGCTTAGGTGGAAAAATTATAGGCTTTGCTGATAGTAAAAATACGTCACTAGATAAAAAAGGTGAGTCATTAGAGGACACCATCCTTATGATAAATGGTTATGCCGATTTAATTGTTATGCGCCATCCTGTTGTAGGCTCAGCAAAGCTTGCCTCAGAATTTGCAAGCATTCCAGTGATTAATGCAGGAGATGGGTCAAATGAACACCCAACACAGACGCTATTAGATTTATATACAATAAAAGAACATCATGGACAAATAGATCACTTGCATATTGGTTTGGTTGGTGATTTAAAATATGGCAGAACGATCCATTCTTTGATTAAAGCTTTGTCATTATTTGAAAGTGTTACTTTATATTTAGTTGCAGAAGATAGTTTTGATTTACCAGAAGAGTTACACCAAGAGGCAACTAAACATGGGGTAAATCTTATTCCTTGTAATAGCTTAAAAGAAATGCTTCCAAAAGTTGACGTTCTTTATATGACACGTATTCAGAAAGAGCGCTTAGCAGATAAGGTAGACTCAGAACTTCAGCATGTATTGACTAAAGCTTTAGTTGAAGAATATGCAAAAGATACGCTTATAGTTCTTCATCCATTACCAAGGCAAGAGGAATTATGTGCATCAGTTGATCAACTTAAACAAGCAAAATATATACATCAAGCTCATAATGGTTTGTATGTTAGGCAAGCAATATTAAAGTTATTGCTTAGAGATATTGTTTAGAATATTAAGATCATAATAATAACATTAGTGAATAACTTCTTCATTTTTTGTAAGCCAGCTACGGGATAGGAAATTATCTACATTCATTTTGCTTGCTAAAAAACTTTTATTCTCTGAAAACATTTTCACTTGAGCTGGTTGAAAGAACGTAAACTGGTGTTTTCGAGCAATTCGACGTAGATTGCTAACACTACAGTTAATCATATTAGCAATATCTGCTGTATCCATGCCATTGTCAATGCATTGCTTGAAAAATTCAACAATTGAACAGCCATATTCACGTTCAATGCGGCTTTCAACAGTAATTGAATTCATAATTGATAACTCCTGTTTTTTTGAAATCCATTCACATACCATCAAATCCGTTGATGGCTATATTCAAATTACAATAAAAGATAATAAAAATCTAGTGTTTAAATTTTATACCTGAAAATACGAATCTCCTTTTATAATCCTTAACTTAAATACCTGAAAATTAGCTATTTCTGGGCCTTTTAAATTTTGATATAATTTAAAGCTATTTCTTTTAGTTTATATAATAGTTGAGATTTTCTAGTGGTATTGTCTAAAAATGAAGTTTTTGAAGATTTTTTAATATTGCAAAGCAAAAAAATGGTTGAGAAAATCAAGGAAGAGATTAAAAAAAGCCAACGTTTATTTTTTAATGAGTATATGCAGATGGTACTGTACACACCTAACTTTGGATATTATGCATCTGCAACAAACCTAATTGGACATTTAGGTGACTTTATGACAGCACCAGAGCTTACACCTATTTTTGCTCAATGCTTTGCCAATGGTTTTATTGAAATTTTTGATGAAGTGCCAGAGTCATCTATTTTAGAATTTGGAGCTGGGAATGGTTCATTTGCAAGTCAACTACTACTCATGCTGGAAGAAAAAAAGAAGCTACCTCAACGCTACTTTATTTTAGAAGTTAGTCCGTATTTAAAAGAAAGACAAAGAAAGACATTTAAAGAGCAGATACCACATTTACTAGATCATATTGACTGGTTAGATAGATTGCCTGAAAAAAACAGCTTTAAAGGTATTATTTTTGCAAACGAAGTGCTTGATGCAATGTCAGTTGTACGTTTTGTTAAGCGAGATAATAAGTATTATGAGTTGGCGGTTGCAATAAAAAATGATCAGTTGGAGCTAATTGAAGTTGAAGCAAGAAGTGTTGTTAAAGATGCTATTTTAAAGATAGAAGATGAAGTAGGTGATTTATCTGATGGTTATACATCAGAGATCAACTTATGGATTAAAGACTGGATTAAGTCAGTAGCAAATACACTAAATCAAGGGGCAGTTTATATTGTAGACTATGGTTATGATCGTAAAGAATACTACAGAGATGATCGACTTATGGGGACAATGCTGTGTTATTTTAAGCACAAGGCTCATGATAATGTACTTTGGTATCCAGGCACTCAAGATATAACCGCTCATGTTGATTTTACTGAAGTTGCCAATGGTGCGATTGAAGCAGGGCTAACTTTTGAAGGGTATACAACGCAAAGTTCATTTCTTATAAGCTGCGGCTTGGATAAGATTTATCAGAGGCAATATGATAAATTGCCAGCTAAACTACAGTTAGAGTTAGCAACTCATACAAAAACGCTAATGATGCCTGGTCAGATGGGAGAAGTATTTAAAGTAATGGCGCTAAGCCAACAATTAAAAACATCATTGCCAGGTTTTGAGTTTAGGGATTTAAGCTTTAAGCTTTAAATATAGGAAGTAGGTGTTAATTGGAAATTATATGTCGCTTTGTGGCTGTTATTCTTTTACTTTTTCTGCCTTATGTTGGAAAAGCAGAGCTTAATAATCCATATCAACTAAGAGATGATAAAGTTTCTGTGCTATATACGACGTTTTCATCTCGACCAAAGCACTTGGATCCAGCAAGATCTTATACTGCAAATGAGTCGGTTTTTACAGCAAATATCTATGAACCACCGTTACAGTATCATTATTTAAAACGACCTTATGAGCTTGTGCCTTTAGCAGCAAGGAAAATGCCTGAAATCATTTATAGAGGGTATGATGGTCGTAAGCTTCCAGTGAATGCCAATTATGAAGATGTTGCAACAACAACCTACTTAATTACATTAAGAGATGATGTTAGATATCAAGCGCATCCAGCATTTGCAAAAAATGAACAAGGAGAATATTTATATCACAAATTAACATCAGATGACTTAAAGCATATTTTTACATTAAATCACTTTGAAAAAAGTGACTCTCGTTTAGTTGAGGTGAGTGACTATCAATTTCAAATTATGCGCTTAGCAGACCCAATCAACCACTCCCCTATTGCTACAATCATGTCAAAACGAATAGTTGGTTTTAAAGAACTTGAAAAAGCACTATCTATATGGAGAAAGGCGCACCCAAATAATCCTCTTATTGCTTCAGATTTTGATATAGAAGGTGTGGAAGTGATAAATAAGAATCAGTATAAAATAACAGTTTATGGGAAGGATGCTCAATTTATTTACTGGTTAGCGATGCCATTTTTTGCTTCTATGCCCCCAGAAGCAGAACTATTTTATCGACAGGAGGGCTTGAAGGATAAAAATATTACATTAGATTGGTATCCCATTGGCTCTGGGCCTTATCTTTTAGAAGAAAATAATCCTAATCGACAAATGGTACTTAGAAAAAATCCAAACTACCATACAGATTATTATCCTTCTGAAGGAGAAAAAGTAGATAAGTTTAAAGGACTACTAGATAGGCAAGGGGAGCTAATTCCACAAATAGACAAAGTAGTCTTTTCATTGGAGAAAGAATCTATTCCAATGTGGAATAAGTTTCTTCAAGGGTACTATGACAGATCAGGTATTAGTTCTGATGTTTTTGATCAAGCAGTTTATTTTGACCAGTTTGGTGAAATAAACTTAACAGAAGATATGAAATCAAAAGAAATCAGTTTATCAACAACAGTGGACCCAAGTGTCTTTTTTTGGGGGTTTAATATGCTTGACCCTGTTGTGGGTGGATACTCTGAAAAACAAAGGCAATTACGACAAGCTATTTCTATTGCTTTTGACATTGAAGAATTTATTTCTATTTTTATGAATGGACGAGCACTTGCTGCACATGGGCCATTACCTCCAGGTATCTTTGGCTACACTAGCACTCTTAACTCTTATGTATATGACATAAGTACAAAAGAAAGAAGGTCATTAGATGAGGCAAAAAAGTTGCTAAAAAAAGCAGGTTATCCTAATGGCATAGATCCTAAAAATAATATCCCATTAACTTTAAATTTAGATGCTGTTGGTAGCGGAGCGCCTGATGAAAAGGCTAAATTTCAATGGATGAGACAGCAGTTTGAAAAATTAGGAATTCAGCTAAATATTAGAGTAACACAATATAATCGTTTTCAGGAAAAAGTTAGAAATGGTCAGGTTCAGATTTTTGCTTGGGGTTGGCATGCAGATTATCCAGATCCTGAAAATTTTTTAATGCTGTTATATGGCCCAAATAGTCGAGCAAAATATCAGGGTGAAAATGCTGTAAATTATCAAAATAAACAATTTGATGAGCTTTACGAGCAGATGGTGCGTTTAGAGGACGGCGTAGGCAGGGAAAAAAAAATAAGAGAAATGATTACAATACTTCGTCAAGACTCACCTTGGATTTGGGGGCTTTATCCTAAAAGTTTTATCTTAAGTCACCAGTGGTACTATCCAATAAAACCGAATACGATGGCAAATAATTTGTTAAAATATGCAAAAATTGACCCAAAGCTAAGAAGCAATTTGCAGACAGAATGGAACAAGCCTTTATTTTGGCCAGTTATTATTATTTGCCTTGCGCTATTTTTATTTGGTATTCCAGTTGTGGTAAGCTATTGGCGAAAAGAGCATCAACCCGTTAAAAAATTAAGCTTTAAAAAGGTATTAAGCGATGACTGAACAGGAACAGACAGAACAATTATCAATTGAGTCAATATCTGAGCATATATTCCGAGCTTATGATATAAGAGGCATAGCCTATACAGAACTAACAACTCAAGCTGTAACCCTAATTGGTAAAGCATTAGGTAGTTTAGCCCTTGACTTAGAAGAAAGAACCATTGTCGTTGCGCGAGATGGCAGATTATCTGGCTTTGATTTAATGCAATCACTTAAGGAAGGAGTTTTATCAAGTGGCTGTGATGTTGTGGATATAGGCATTGTGCCAACACCAGTATTATATTATGCAGCTCAAGCCACAGGCACAGGATCTGGCGTAATGTTAACAGGCAGTCATAACCCTAAAGAATATAATGGTATTAAAATGGTAATTGCGGGTAGAACATTAGCACAAGAAGATATCCAAAATTTACTAGAGAGAATTAAATCAAACCATTTACTGTCGGGTTGTGGCAATTTATATGAAAAATCAGTTGCTTGGGATTATATTAACTGTGTTGCAAATGATATTAAAATAATAAAACCTTTAAAAGTAGTTGTTGATGCAGGTAATGGTGTTGCAGGAAGTATCGTGCCACAACTATTAGAAACACTGGGTGTTGAAGTTGTTAAATTATATTGTGATGTGGATGGTAACTTTCCTAATCATCATCCAGATCCAGCACGTATTGAGAATTTACAAGATTTAATTTCTGTAGTAAAGCAAGAAAAAGCTGACGTTGGACTAGCTTTTGATGGAGATGGAGATCGTTTGGGTGTTGTAACGCCAAGTGGTAATGTGATTGATCCAGATCGACAGTTAATGCTTTATTCACTGTCAGTTTTACGTGATAATCCTGAAGCAAAAATTTTATTTGATGTGAAATGTACTAAAAATCTGGCTCCATTTATTAAAGAACATGGTGGTGAGCCTGTTATGTATAAAACAGGACATGCTTTAATTAAACGTCAAATGAAAGCACTAAATGCATTATTGGCAGGTGAAATGAGTGGTCATATCTTTTTTAATGACCGTTGGTTTGGCTTTGATGATGCTTTATATGTTGCAGCACGGTTGTTAGAAACACTCTCAAATGAAGAAGGCTCAATTGATCAGTTGTTTGAAAGTATTCCTGATACGGTTAATACACCAGAAATTATGATCCAAGTTGACGAAATAAAAAAGTTTCCGATAGTAGAAAAACTACAAAAAAATGCAAAAAAGTTTTTCTCAGATGCAACTGATATTATAACCATTGACGGTGTTCGAGTAGAGTTTGAGCATGGTTGGGGGCTAGTTAGAGCTTCTAATACAACACCTTGTTTGTCACTTCGCTTTGAAGCAGATACAGAAGGAGATCTTCATATGCTTCAAAATCAGTTTAGAGCTTGGATGCTAGAAGTTGATGATACGTTGAGTTTTTAGCTTTTTGGATAAATTCTAGCTTTTTCAATCATATTGTGACTAACTTTAGTTATCTCAATAATTCGAGAGTTAATCTTTAAGCAGCATGGCGCAGACGGAATTGTTTCTAAATGTTCAGTAATAAGGCCAGATAATGTGTTTGGCCCTTTTGTTGGTAATTTTAGATTTAAGTGACGATTCAACTCTCGTATTGTAATGCTGCCAGCAACAATATATGACTGATCTGAAAGCTTTGTGATTAATTCGGAATATTCAAAGGTATCAGCAAACTCACCGACAATCTCTTCTATGATGTCCTCTGTTGTAATAATTCCTTCAAATGAACCATATTCATCAACAACAATGGCAAAACGTTCGCCGCGTTGCTGAAACTTGAGTAGTTGAGTCTGTAATGACACGCTCTGGGGAATGTAGTAGGCTTCTTGTACCAATTTTAAAATATCAGATTTAGATACAGTTTGTTTGTGGCTACAGTACCCAAGCACGCGATGGACATTTAAAACGCCAATGATCTGATCAATGTCATTGCGGTATGCTATAACTTTTCTGTGTTGGCACTTGCTAACAGACTTTAAAATATCTTCAACAGGTAGATCAAGGTCAACGGCATCAACTTTCCTTCTAGGTAACATGACATCGGAGACGGTAATATTTTCAAGTTCTAGTATGCCTAGTAGCATATTGCGATAATTTCTAGTTAACGTTGCACCGGATTCAGTAACAACAGAGTGGAGCTCATCTTTTGTTAGAGGGTCATTTGTCACTGACTTTGGAATTAAGATGCCAAAGAGCTTTAAAACCAAATTTACAATTGTATTTGCCAACCATGCGACAGGGTATAATAACCAAAGCAGTATCTTAAGCGCATAAGAGGCAGGAAAGGCAAATTTTTCTGGATATATCGCAGCTAGTGTTTTTGGCATCACTTCAGCAAAAATAAGGATAATTAGTGTTAATATAATTGTTGAAGCAAAAAGACCGAATTGTCCCAGCCAGCGTTCAGCAAGGATAGTCGCAATAGCAGAGGCAAGTATGTTAGCAAAGGTATTTCCAATTAATATAACACCTAAAATACGATCTGGACGCTTCAATAAACCGATGGTTCTTTTGGCAGCTTTATGCTTATTCTTTGCCAAGTGTCGCAAACGATAGCGGTTAAGTGCCATTAGGCTTGTTTCTGAACCAGAAAAAAAAGCAGAGCAAGATATTAATACAATGATAAAAACTATTGGAAGGATAACATCCATGGTAGCTCCCGGTGATTAATGTAAAATAGGCGTGTGTTTTTTATGATGTTTCTCATCAAGGAGATCATGAACAAGTAATTCTAACATTTGTTCAGGGCCTTCTTGATTTAATTTAGTCATTGATATGATCCACTTTATATGCTCAAGCGACACTTCAGCTATGTCAAGTGCAGCAATTTGAGTAAAAATAAACTCTCTCACGGAAGGGGAAAGTTTTCCGTTTTGTTCTAATGTTAGTAAGTAGCCAATTGCTTCAGGAGAAATTTTATTTAATTCTTGATCATGGTAAACGCGAAATCCATTTGATTGGCTAAGTCTATTGATTTGAGATTCATCTTGATTTTTTAAGTTAAATGATTCTAGCCAGTGGATAAGTCTTTGTATTTCTTTTTTATCAAAGCCAGCATCCACTAATTGTATTTCGATTTCATCAGATGTTGTATAAGTTGGTTCAGATGGAGATGCGCCACTCTCTACACTAATTTTCTCAAATAAATACATTAACGTATCTAATAAATTTTTGTTGCTCATTATGTTTGGATGCCTTATTCAACATTATATTCTTCTATAGCCTCCTGGAATGGTTTCAATTTTTTGCATAAGCTCTAGGGTAAATAGATGCTCATGAATGCTTCCGGAGTCGATACTTGTTCCCTCTATAATAATATCTATCGGGGTGTTTTGGTAGTTAATATGTGATAAAATTTTCTCTTGTTCGCTATTAAGTTCACTTTTATTTACTATGCAAGCAGGATGTGATGCTTTATGGGGGCTGTTAGTTACATTTGATTTTCTCATAGGGTCTACTTCTTCTAAAATTTCATCAATATTAGTTACTAATGTCGCCCCTTCTCTAATAAGTTTATGACACCCAGATGATACAAAAGAGTTTATTTGACCAGGCAAGGCAAAAACCTCTCGGTTTTGATCTAATGCATAATTTGCTGTAATAAGCGAGCCACTTTTAAGTGAGCTTTCAATTACTAGTGTGCCCAAAGCAAGACCGCTAATGATTCGATTTCGTCTGGGAAAGCGATAACGCTCTGGAAGTGAGTTAAGAGGGAACTCAGAAATGATTGCACCATGATTATCTAAAATTTTATCAGCTAAGGGTAAATTTTGATTTGGATAAATATGATTTAATCCCGTCCCCATAACAGCAATTGTCTTACCATTAGCATTAACTGCGCCTAGATGTGCCTGTGTATCTATTCCAAGTGCAAGTCCACTGGTAATACAGTATTGCTCATATGTTAATGCTTTGGCAAAGTTAAATGCTTCCTTTAAGCCGTAGTGGCTAGCATTTCTCGTACCAACAATAGCAATTTGTGGTAGTGTAAGCGCATTTAAATTTCCTTTAATGTATAAAACTGGTGGGGGTGAGTGAATTTGCTTTAATAGCTTGGGGTAATGTGGGCTTTTCAATGTTATTAAGTGATGTTGACTTGATTTATCAAGCCATTGATTAACTAAATTAATATAGTTGGCATGTTCTTTGCTTATGCCGCTTTTTAGTTCTATTAAGGTTTGTTTGGGTAACTTTAATTTAGTTTGGAAATAATCAATATTTTCAAAAAAATCGATTAATGAAGGTGACTGATTAATAATTTTTAGTGCTAATTGTATGCCGATGCCATTTATTTGTTCAAGAATGCTCCAGAGTGATTGTTCGTTATATTTTATTTTTTTGTTTTTCATTTTATACTACTTCCTTGTGTTGCAATAAAAACTTCAATCATTAATGACCACTAGTGAAATATTATATTTTTTAGGTTTAAAATAATATATTAATATGCAGGTTTTAATTTTATTCAAGATAATTGAGTACAAAAATGTGTTAGTAATTTGTGCATAGATTGAAAATGTTTTAAAATCTTCTGTTCACACAGCATAAAAATAAATTAGTTTAAGTTTTTAAATGAAAGTAACACAAGATAGTTTTGTGACAATGCATTTCAAAATCAGGTTAAAAGATGGCAGTATTGCTGAGGATACGAGGCAATATAACCAAGCATTTTCATTTCAAATGTCTGATCAAATTTTCTCAGATAAGTTTGAGCAAGCGCTTTATGGGTTATCTGAAGGAGAGCATAAAAAAATCATGCTGCTTCCAGAGGATGCATTTGGTGATGTCCATCCTGCGTTGATTTATCAGGTGCCAAAATATAAATTTACAGATGATATAGAGTTGGATTTAGGCGTTTTAATAGCGTTTTCACAGCCAGATGGAAGTGAGTTGCCGGGGCTTATCACCAAAATAGAAGAAAATGAAGTTACGGTAGATTTTAATCATCCATTGGCAGGTAAAGTGGTTTTATTTGAAGTTGATATTTTAAAAGTTGAGAATGCAAATGATTGAGATTGTATTAGCTAATCCGAGAGGTTTTTGTGCAGGCGTTAGTCGTGCAATTGAGATTGTTGAACAAGTACTATCACTAGTAGATGAGCCTGTATATGTTCGTCATGAGGTGGTGCATAACCGTTTTGTTGTTGAAGATTTAAAGAAGAAAGGTGCAATTTTTGTTGATGAGCTTGATGAAGTGCCAGATGGTGCGACTGTTATTTATAGTGCACATGGTGTTTCTCAAGCTGTAAGACGACAAGCAAAAGAAAAGCAGTTGACAGTATTTGATGCAACATGCCCTTTAGTTACCAAGGTTCATATTGAAGTTGCAAAAGCAGCAAAAGAAAATCAAGAGTGTATATTAGTTGGTCATAAGGGACACCCAGAGGTGGAGGGGACGTTAGGGCAGTACTTACAATCTAGTGGTCAAATCTATTTAGTAGAGTCTGTTGAAGATGTTTATCAATTAGATGTAAAAAATCCAGAAAACTTAGTATTTTCAACACAGACAACGTTATCAGTCAATGAGACCAATGATATAATAAAAGCGTTACAACAAAAGTATCCTCTAATTAAGCAACCAAAGAAAGAAGATATCTGTTATGCAACGACCAACCGCCAAAATGCAGTTTATGAGCTAGCGAATGAAGTTGATGTTGTGTTAGTTGTTGGATCAAAGAATAGTTCTAATTCAAATCGCCTAAAAGAACTTGCCCAGTCATGTGGTATTAATGCATATTTACTTGATAATCCAGATCAAGTTGAGGCGAGCTGGTTTCGCTCTGTTAAACGCATTGGTGTAACAGCTGGTGCATCTGCACCAGAGGTGCTAGTTGAACAAATTGTCAATACAATTAAACAGATGTTAGGTGATGTGACTTTAAGGCAGCTAAAAGGAGTTAAAGAAAACATTACATTTCCATTACCTAAAGTACTAAAAAAATTGAAACAAAAAGAGACTTGTTAGGGAGTGCTATGTTTATCTGTCGAGGCGTCCGTGGAGCGACAACAATAGAGTCAAATACAAAAGAAGCAATTGAGATTGCAACTATTGAATTGTTAGAAGAGCTTGTAAAACGAAATCAAATTGATATAGATTACTTAGCAAGTGTTATTTTTGCGGTAACCCCTGATATTACAGCTTCTTTTCCACCGACAGCAGCAAGAAAGCTTGGCTGGCATCATGTGCCCTTATTAAACTGTCAAGAAATGAAGGCAGATAAAGGCTTGCCGTTGTGTATTAGGGTCTTGTTGCACTGGAATACGGATAAAGATATTACAGAAGTAAAGCATATATATCTAAGGGGTGCCGCTATACTTAGGCCTGATATTACTCAAATATAAAAAAGGACATAATTTCAAATGAGTCATCAAGATAATGAAACAAATAAAAATAAAGGCATTTATTTGCTACCAAACTTATTTACTTCAGCTGCGCTATTTTCAGGATTTTATGCAATTGTAGCAGCTTCGCAGCATCACTTTCGCATAGCAGCAATTGCTATTTTTGTTGCAATGATCATGGATGCGCTTGATGGTCGTGTGGCTAGGATGACTGGTACTCAAAGCGCATTTGGAGCAGAGTATGATTCGTTATCAGATATGGTTTCTTTTGGTGTATCGCCTGCTTTGGTTGTTTATTTTTGGGCTTTAGAGCCATTAAAGCAGGTTGGTTGGCTTATTTCGTTTCTATTTGTTGCTTGTGTTGCATTACGGCTTGCGAGATTTAATACATCAACATCATCCTCAGATAAGCGATACTTCTATGGGTTGCCCTGTCCTGCAGCAGCAGCTGCTATAGCAGGTTATGTCTGGTTAGGGCAACTATATGGTTTTCAAGGTGTAGCTAATTCAATTATTGTTGCGATAATGACAGTTTATCTTTCTTTAATGATGGTTAGTAGTATTAAGTATAGGAGCTTTAAAGACTATGACTTTAAGTCAAGCGTCCCTTTTGCAACGGTTGTAGCAATTGTATTAATTTATATTTTATTTGTTGCTTTGGATCCAGAGCACGTATTATTTACAGCTTTCTCTATTTATGCTCTTTCAGGGCCATTAGGAGGCATTACAATTAAGTTATTTGAGCATATAAAGCAGCGACGTTTTCTTCGAAGGAATAAAGATAAATAGTAAAATTTACTAAAAAATCATGCATTAGTTCAAGCCTTAAGGTATAACTATTAAAGTAAGAGTCCATTTTCTAATAGCTAATTCGTTAGGTGAGGATTGTTGGTTTGTTTGGTTTTAAAAAGCTAGTATTATTAACATTAATTCTTTTTGTATTTATCTTAGATAATGCCTTTGGGAAACTAACAGATCAAGAATATCGAGTTCTTTTTCAACAAGCTAGAAGTCATATTAATGATTCAGACTTATCACGATACTACCAACTAAAGCTTAAACTAAAAGCCTATTCATTATACCCTTATTTAAGATATTTGGAAATTATTAACCATTTTGACGATATAGGCATAGAAAAAGTAGAAGCTTATATTAGAGAAAACCAAGATTCTTTTTGGGGAGCCCTATTAATGCCACAATGGTTAAACTACCTAGGAAGTAATGAAATTTGGGATGTTTATCTAAAGTATGGTAAAAGCAGCAGTACAAGAGAAAGAAAGTGCTGGTATGCTGAGGCATTATACAAAGAACAATCAAAGGATTTAGGGCTGAAAGCATTTAACTCTATTTGGCTATATGGGCGTTCATTGCCTGATGCCTGTAATTTTATACTGTCAAAATGGCAAGGCTCAAAATATGATACAAAGCTAATGAGGATGAAACGTATTAAGTTAGCGATGCAATCAAAACAATATGATTTAGCACGATACTTGAGCTATAAGCTAGATAAAAAAAATCAATCATTTATACAAGCGTGGGTTAATGCTGAGTTGAGTCCGCAACATTCAATAGTAGTATTTATGAGTAAATATAAAAATTATAAACACTTTGAATACGCATTAGATGAAGCATTTGACCATTATACTGAACGAGATGTTTTATCAGCAGTTAAGACATTTGAGCAGAACCAAGATAAAATACCTACTGATATAAGAGGAAAAGTAGTTGCAAACATTGCAATGGAACTGGCAAGAATTCATCGACCAGAGGCCATGCTTTGGCTTGATAAAGTGCCAACTCAATATGCAACTAGTTTGACTTGGCAGTGGCGAGCTAGAACAGCGATACGAAATTTAGAGTTTACAAAGCTTGTTTCATGGATTAATCAAATGCCAGATGAACTTAAGTCTAAGAGTCAATGGCAATATTGGTTAGCAGTTGGCCTTTATCATACAAATAATAAAAAACAGTCAACTATGATTTGGGAGAAATTAGCAAAAGAGAGAGATTATTATGGCTTTTTATCAGCAGATCAGATTAATCAACCATACAACTTGAAAACAGAAACAAATAAAGTATCAGAAAAGCTAGTTAAAGAAATATATCAAGACCCAAAAATTCAACAAATCTATCAACTATATCAATTGGGTGAGCTTCAATTAGCAAATTATTACTGGCGCTGGGAACTTAAAAAGTTTGAGCGTGATAAGGCGCTGGCTGCGGCAGAAGTAGCTAATCGTTGGAACATCGCAAGTATGTCTATTTATGCTTACAATCAAGCTGGTTATTTTGAGGATTTGATTCATCGTTTTCCATTGGCTTATAAAAGTGATATTTTAAGATATACAAATAAATATAAGATAAACCCTGGCTGGGTGTGGGCATTAACTCGTCAAGAAAGTCACTTTAATCCTAAAGCTACATCAGGCGTTGGTGCAAGAGGGCTAATGCAGTTAATGCCTTCAACAGCAGATTATATTGCTTCTAAGTATAATATTCCATATAGTGATTCATCTGAGCTATATAAGCCAAAAATTAATTTAGAATTAGGTATTGCAAATTTATCACATGTTTACCAGCAGTTTAATGAAAGTGTTGTTGTTGCAACTGCTGCCTATAATGCAGGTTACGGGAATGCAAAATCTTGGTTGCCTGAGCATAGACTAAAAGCATCTTATTGGATAGAAACTGTACCATTTCTTGAAACGAGAACTTATTTAAGGCGAGTTCTAACCTACTCAATTATTTATGAAAACTTACAATTAGGTAAAGATATAAAAATTAAAGATTTAATGAGCTCAATACAAAGATGATATTGCTTCTAAACTTAAGGGGTTACAAAAATTATATCACATAATCCATTGGATAGAATAGAATCAGATGTTGAGCTTGTTAATAGCTTAACTAAGTAATGATTTTTACGATTTCCTAAAATGACCAAATCAATTTGTTTTTCACGAACATAGTTAACAATATCAGATCTTGGGTTTCCCTTAATTAATTGATAGTCTTCAATAACAAGTGATAGGCGATTTAGTATATCTTTCATTGTTTGATTAACACTATCAGTAATTTCTTTTTCACCATCAATTGATAGCAGGTGACTGAATGTAATCTCTGCCGGAATAACGGAGATAATACTAAATCGAGATTGAAATGCTTTTACAATGTGCTGAGACTTTTCAATAAGATAGTCATAGTCATCGCTTAAATCAACAGCTAATAAGATATGTTGATAAATCATTTAGCATTCCTTAATAAAGTATTATTTTAAATTTAGCATAATCTTTTAAGATTGCCACTTGCCTTGACAAAGCATATATTTAAGCGTATCTTTGGCGCACAATTGTGAACCAAAAAAGTACCTGTTTGTGATACGCATAAATAAGTTAATTGACTATGGTGTTGTTGTGTTATTGGGTATAGCAAAATCTCAATCAGATGCTCCAAGTGCAAGACTATTAAGTCAGGAGACTGGTATTACATTACCAATGACAAAAAAAGTTTTGAAATTGCTAAGTGCAAATTACTTAGTTGAGTCTGTGATTGGTAGTAAAGGTGGGTATCGATTACGAAGGTCATTAAAAAATATATCAATTAAGGATGTCATGAGCGCTTTAAGTAACGATTGCTTAGAGCAGAGCAAATGTGGTCAATTAGGAACACTTCATCAGTGTGATCAATTTAATTGTAATAAGGCAGGGCATTGGTCTGAGGTTGAGAAATCAGTTAATCAAATATTAGCAACTTATAAATTAGATCAGTTAAATCACTGTTATTATAAAGAAGGTTTTTTATGAGTAAATATGAACATTTAGTTGATGGTGACTATGAGCATGGATTTGTTACAGATATTGAGCAGGAGTTGTTTAAACCAGGGTTGAACGAAGAAACTATCAGAGCTTTATCACTAAAGAAAAAAGAACCTGACTTTATGCTTCAGTGGAGATTAGAAGCATATAGGAAATGGCTGAAAATGTCAGAGCCAAATTGGGCTCATGTCAATTATACACCAGTTAACTATCAAGAAATTAGTTATTATGCAGCGCCAAAGTCTGATGCTGATCGTCCTAAGAGCTTAGATGAAGTTGATCCAGAGTTATTAGAGACATATGAAAAGTTAGGAATACCGCTTCATGAGCAAGAAATGTTAGCAGGTGTTGCTGTTGATGCTGTTTTTGATTCTGTTTCAGTGGTGACAACATTCAAAGAAAAACTAAAAGAAGCAGGGGTTATTTTTTGCCCCATTTCTGAAGCACTTCAGGAGTATCCTGAGTTGGTTAAAAAATATTTAGGCTCAGTAGTACCACAAAGTGATAATTTTTTTGCTGCACTAAACTCAGCAGTATTTAGTGATGGATCATTTGTCTATGTGCCTAAAGGTGTACGTTGCCCATTAGAATTATCAACCTATTTTAGAATTAATGCACAGAATACGGGGCAATTTGAACGAACATTAATTGTTGCAGATGAAGGTAGTTATGTTAGTTATTTGGAAGGGTGCACAGCTCCTATGCGAGATGAAAACCAACTACATGCGGCAGTTGTTGAATTGGTTGCAATGAAGGATGCTGAGATTAAGTACTCAACTGTTCAAAATTGGTATCCGGGTGATAAGGAAGGTAGAGGGGGTATTTACAATTTTGTGACTAAGCGGGGAGTCTGTAAAGGTAATAACGCCAAAATATCATGGACGCAAGTTGAAACCGGATCTGCTATTACATGGAAATACCCAAGTGTTATCTTAAAAGGTGATTATAGCGTAGGAGAGTTTTACTCAGTTGCATTAACCCGTCATGCGCAGCAAGCGGATACTGGGACTAAGATGATTCATATGGGAAAACATACAAAAAGTACAATTATATCTAAAGGCATATCAGCTGGAAATGCACAAAATGCATATCGAGGCTTGGTTAGAGTTTTACCCACTGCTGAATCTGCGCGTAACTACTCACAGTGTGACTCACTTTTAATTGGAAGCAGTTGTGGTGCTCATACCTATCCTTATATAGAGGCAAAACATCCAACAGCACAGATTGAGCATGAGGCAACAACATCAAAAATTTCTGAAAATCAATTATATTATTGTCAGCAACGAGGTATCTCAGAGGAAGATGCAATTGCAATGATTGTTAATGGCTTCTGTAAAGAGGTGTTTAAAAAGTTACCTCTTGAGTTTGCTGTAGAAGCACAGAAGTTAATGGAAGTTAGTCTGGAAGGTGCAGTTGGATAGAAAAATAGATATTAGATTAGTTATGATGATGAGGTAAGTCATGTTAGAAATTAAAAATTTACATGTAAGTGTGGACGATAAAGCAATTTTGAAGGGTTTAAACTTAAAACTAGAGCCAGGAAAAGTACATGCTATTATGGGGCCAAATGGAGCAGGTAAAAGTACGTTAGGTAATGTATTAGCAGGTCGAGACGATTATGAGGTAACAAGAGGAGAAGTTCTATTTGAAGGAGAGAATATTCTAGACTTGTCAGTTCAAGATAGAGCAAAGTTGGGTATGTTTTTAGCGTTTCAATATCCAGTTGAAATCCCAGGTGTGAGTAATACCCAATTTTTAAAAACGGCAGTTAATAGCTTAAGGAAAGAGCGTGGAGAAAATGAGCTTGATGCAGTGAGCTTTATGAAGTTATTAAAAGAAAAAATGCAGACTCTAGAAGTACAGCAAAAATTTATGCAGCGAGGCGTCAATGAGGGTTTCTCTGGTGGAGAGAAAAAGCGTAATGAAATGTTACAGATGTTAATGTTAGAACCTAAACTTTGTATTTTAGATGAAACAGACTCTGGTTTAGATATTGATGCATTAAGAGTTGTTGCCAAGGGAGCTAATATTATGCGCTCACCAAATCGAAGCTTTATAGTAATTACTCATTATCAAAGGCTGCTGGATTATATTGAGCCTGATTATGTTCATGTATTGGCAGATGGTAAAATTATCAAATCAGGAGATAAAACGCTGGCTCATGAGCTAGAAGAAAAAGGTTATGCTTGGCTTAAAGAGTTAGTTTAGAGAGTGATAGAGGAAAAAATGAATTTATTTAACCAAGAGAATTTACCTACTAGGCGCCATGAACGTTGGAAGTATACAGACTTATCTAAGTTGTTAGGTAGTATCCCTTTTCAATTAGGGGAGTTTGAAAACATAAAACCAACACAAGATATATCACAGATAAGTTTGTTGCAAAAAGATAACAGTTTAGTTTTTATTAATGGTATATTTAATCAAGAATTATCATCTTATGATGAGCTTGCTATTACGTTCTCTGAAGATAACCAAACGTTACCAATAAATATTGATTTTAATATTCATCCGATGGCGTCAGCTGTAGTAGAGACAAGTAATCCTATTACAGTAAAGATTAACCAGTCATTAAATCAACCGTTATCGATAGTTCATTATTTAACAGGAGAAAGTGAAAGCTTTTGGGTTCAGTCTCAACTTAAAGTTTTAATTACTAGTAATAGTCATGCAGTCATTGAAGAGATTGTAATTACTGAACAGAATCATCAAAAAAGTTGCCTAAATTGGTTAACTGTATTTGAACTTGAGGAAAGTGCGACACTTGTATATGCAGTCGATGAATCGGTTAATCATTTTCCTATGTGGGAGATTCATGGTTTACATGTCAGTCAGGCTAAAAATAGTAGCTTTTATTTTAACCAGCTTGCAGTAACACCTAATCTGCACCGTAAAGATATCCATGTTCATTTAAGAGAACCTGAGTCTAGTTGTCATATTTATAGCGGTGCTTTTTTAAAAGAGCAGGCACATATTGATCATCATGTAATTATTGAACACAAAGCATCAAATACTCAAAGTAATGTTCAATATAAAGCAATAGCGACTGGAAAATCTACTTTTGTTTGCAATCCTAAAGCTATTGTCGCTTCGGATGTGACAGGTATTTCAGCTAAACAAAATTCAGCTAATATACTAATTGAGAGTACAGCTTCAGTTTATAGTAAGCCAGAGCTTGAGATTTACTCAGATGACGTATCATGTAGTCATGGTGCAACATTTGGAGAGCTTGATAAGCAGGCGCTTTACTATATGCAAACGCGTGGAATTGCAGAGAAAAATGCTAAAAATTTATTAATGAATGCCTTTATTCAAACAGTTATAGATTGCTTTGATGTCATGCAAAAAGAGAAAGCAAGCCAGAGCATTGCTGGCCTTTTAGGTCAAAATTCTATTCTTGATTAGTTATTGGAAGTTGCTAGGGAACGTATAAGTAACTCCCAATGTAATTGCGTTAATAGCAAATGTATTACTGTCTGAGGTTGGTTTGCTGCTACCAAAGATATGATTGTATTCTAATTTAATATTTAGATTATTAATAAAATACCCAGCTCCTAGACCAAATGCAGGTTGGAAAGCATTTGCTGTACCGTTGCCATTTGATACAGTAAGCGTTGAATTGTCAAAGCCAGAATTTGACTCATGAACATAAGCTCCACCTAGCTTAGCAAAAAGGTTGAATCCAGTTGGAAACATTAAGCTACCCGTAAAAAATAATGGAATTGTGCTGATATTAATTTCAGCAGACTTACCAGGAATGCTTAACTTATTTAAGTTATGGCCATAGTTATATCCACTTTCAACACCTAATGCAAACTTATCATTTAATGTATAATTAAATCCGACGGTAAATCCAGTGTATAAATTACCATTGTCTTTACTGATAGAGCTTGCAGATGTGCTATTAAATGCAGAGCTACTTGAGCTTAATGTAGCTCCACCAAGTTGAGCGCCAATATAGAACCCTGATACTTGAACTGTAGGTCTAGGTTGATAAATGTATTGATCTTTATCGAGGTTAGGGTTTGATAGCTCATAAGAGCTTATTGTTACCTGGTTTCTAGATACAACAGCATCTTGTTGGTCTGCAAATGCTACTGGAGAGGAAAGTAGGGCTATTAAAGATACGGTTGTAGTTTGCTTTAACATAAAGTTCTCCTTTTGTAATCAAGCGGTCAAATAAATTCTGTTTTCAAGTATACAAAAGCCCTTGCTGTTATTCCAGTTGTTAAGATTTATAAAATTAGAATGGAAGCGAGTAGCTAACACCTAACATAATAGTATCAATTGGGAATGTTCGATTTTTATCACTAAGCGCACCATCACTGCCAAACGTGTGCATATATTCTGAGAATATTCCAAGATTATCCCATTTATAGCCAACGCCAGCACCTAGAACGCCATTATAGTTAATATGAGTTGCATCCTCTACTCGTTGATTAACATAAGCGATACCACCTTTGATGTATACATTAAAATGGGCAGGTAGGTCAAATGTAAGTTTCGCAAGCAATGGTATAATTGTTGTACGTTTAACCTTAATATTGCTGCTGCCTGTAGTGCTTTTATACTCTAGCAAGTTAGCTCCGTAATAATAACCTAGCTCAAGACCTGTTTGGACTAACTTATTCCAACGGTAGTCAGAGCCAACAAAGATCCCACCAATAATGCCGCCTTCATCTGTATTATACCCTGAAACATCATCAGTAGTTGCCATGCCATAACCTAACTGCCCACCAACAGTAAATGAAAAATTTGGTGGGTTAACGTAGCGCTTTGGCTTTGCCATGCTATCATACCTAGGCGGTGATTTTTGCTTTGTCTGTTCTAGAGATGAGCTGCTTTTTGTTGACTGTGAATGCATTGAAGCTTCAGTTGGTACAGTGACTTCTTGATCAGCAAAAGCCATTGAGCTCGCTAAACTTGCAGCAATAATAGACGCTGTATATCTTTTTTTCTTTAACATTACCTTGCTTCCTTTTGACAGTTTTTATTTGCTTTCCTTTAAAAATAGTCTACAAATAGATCAATTCCAAGTGGATTTGTATTTTTGTGACAACTTATAGGCGAAATTTTTCGCCTAAATAGACTCGTCTGACTTGTTCATTGTTTAAAATTTCATTTGGCGATCCTGATGAAATAATGCTACCTGCATTTACGATGTAGGCCCTTTCACAAATATCTAGTGTTTCTCTGACATTATGATCTGTAATTAAAACGCCAATACCTTTTTCTTTTAAATAGTTAATATTTTTCTTAATATCAATAACTGATATAGGATCTACTCCAGCAAATGGTTCATCGAGTAAAATAAATTGTGGTGAGGTTGCAAGCGCGCGCGCAATTTCAGTGCGTCGTCTCTCACCTCCCGATAAGCTCATTCCTAAGTTTGTACGGATATGATCGAGATTAAACTCATTAAGTAAGTTGTCAAGCTGCTGTTTACGGTCAGCATAGGTTAAAGACTTTCTGGTCTCTAGTATAGCCATGATGTTTTGTTCAACCGTTAACTTGCGAAATACAGAAGCTTCTTGAGGTAAATAACCTATGCCCTGACGAGCACGCCAGTGTATTGGTGCTTGTGTAATATCTTTATTATCTAAAGTAACGGTGCCACGATTAGCCCTGATTAATCCAACAATCATATAAAACGAAGTCGTTTTTCCAGCACCGTTTGGGCCAAGTAAACCAACAATTTCGCCACTAGACACTTCAATTGATACATCTCTAACAACCCAGCGTTTCTTGTAACGCTTTCCAAGTGACGTAGCTTTTAGAGTATGTTTATTTTCTGCTGGGCTATGCATTTAAATTAGACCTTTTATTTTATGTTGGCTGTTTCTTCTTGTGAGATTGTCATTGACGCTCGCTGGTAACCTTGCTTCGGGACATTAACGACTTCTGTTTTTGTATTATAGGTGATTTTTTCACCAGAAAATGTATTGCTTTTTTGTTTAACATAAGCAAATTTTTCAAGAATTAATAAATTTTTGTTAGGTATAAACTCCATTAGTTTACTGTGAGCATAAGAGTTTGTTTGTTTGCCTTCTTTATCTGTAGAAGTAGAAAAGTACTTTGCAACAGGCAATGGTTTATCAGATTGCTTGGCTGTTAGTTGTACACTTTTAGTCTTTCCGTGCTCATCAAGGTAGACTGTTAGTTTTTCACCACTTAGGTAGCGACAGGCTCCCTGTTGTTTACAAATAGTTTTCGCAATTTCTAATTCTTTACTTTGTAGTTGATTATAGGTGAGAGACTTTGGGGAAACCCAAAGTGACACGATATTTTTATCATGTTCTAGAGGGTCGCAAGTCAAGCTTATTCCTTGGATTTGCGTAACAGTAACATTGCCTTCATAAATTAAGGTATTTTTATTTTGATTATATTGTAATGAGTCACTACAGATAGTGATAGGCCCTTCTTTTGCTATATTGCTACCAAAAGGATTTAGGCTAGTATCACTTGTCTGAGCATGCAGGCTATGTGATATGAGAAAGCATAAAGTGATTGAAGTAATGAGGCTATTTTTTATTTTCACTATCTTCATAGTACGACCTTACATTAGATAATAACTGTATTTTTTCAGGGTTCATGTGTGCTTTCATGCCTGTGCCAGTAATAATATTTTTACTGCCGAGCTGTTCCATTTTAACTGGTTGATCAGTTTCTGCAAAATCTTTATTTGGGTATACATATAGAATAGAAGTTGTGATTTTAAGTGGGGGCTTATCTTTACCATCGCCAGGGCGTTTAATGATCACATTGCCCCATAGTTTTAGTTTTTCATTGTGATCAGACAAATAGCCATGATCTGATGTAATATTCCACGGAAGCTCTCCTTCTTTTTGTGCTTCCATTGTCATATTTATATTGCTCATTTTTGCATCAGAATTTACCATTTTATCAACAAGCGTTGAGTATGCTTGGTAACGCAGCGTGCCAGTTTCATTCATTTGATATAAAGTGACATTTGTTGCAGTGTTTTCAATAAAGTCTTTTGGTAAGGCTTCTTTTTTATGATATGTGTTTGAAGACTCTACTGTTAGCCAGCTTGTGATGCCAACTATTGCAGCTAAAGTAACTGTTGAAAAAATAGAGCGCTTACTGAAGAACATTAAGCTTTGCCTCGCCATGCTCAATATAGCTATTTAGTATTTCTTGTTTTAACCCATGTGCAGTTAGTATTAAGTCACATAGCTCTCTAACAGCTCCAGTACCACCATTATGTTTAGTTATGTAATCAACATTTTCTAAGACCCATGGGTGGGCATCTCTTGTTGCAACGCTCACATGGCAGCGCTTCATAACTGCCAAATCAGGTAGGTCGTCACCAATCATTAACATAGCTTCTGGTTGAATATTAAATTGCAATGAAATGATATCTAGCATATTAAGTTTATTTGATTTTCCTTGAAAAATAGCATCAGCGTTAAGCGAACTAAATCGTTTTTTGACAATATCGCTTTGCTTGCCGGTTAAAATAACTTGCTTAATGCCTATTTGGCTAAGTAGCTTCATGCCTAAGCCATCTTTAACATTAAAGCATTTTAGTTCACCATTTGGTTGGTTTTCAAGAATGATGTTTCCATTAGTCATTATGCCATCTACGTCATAGATAATTAGTTGTATCGACTTTAGTTTGTTTAGAATTTTATTGTCGGGCATATCAGTAACTATAAATTTATAATAATTACTGATATTGTAACATAAACTTACTTGAGGTGTTGATAGCTATTATGGTTTCATTTGGCTTTTTCTTTATCCAGGGCAGACTCAAGAACTTCTACGAAGTCACAGTCTTCTTGGGGGCATAGTTTTTCAACTCCGCGCTTTTTAGTTGTTTTTATCATAAGTATTGGCCAAGTGCATTTAGGGCATTTTTCATCATGAGGAGGGTACCATAACGAGTATTTGCACTTTGGGTAACCATTACAGGCATAAAATATTTTGCCTCGCCGCGATTTTTTTTCAACAATGGTTCCAGACTTGCATTGAGGGCAATGTACGCCTGTGTCTTTTGGTTTTTCAAGTGGCTCCATGTGTTTGCAGTTTGGGTAGTTAGAGCAGCCAATAAACTTGCCATAGCGTCCTTGTTTAATTAATAAATCATGGTCACATTTTGGGCATTTTCGATCAGTAATAACTTCAGGTTCTTCGCTCTTTTCTTGTTGTTCATCGTCATTACTGCTAGGTAAATTTCTCGTATAGTTACAGCCAGGGTAGTTAGAGCATCCAACAAATCGACCTCGCTTACCGAGCCTAATCATAAGTTGTCCGCCACATTCAGGACAGTCTTCATCAAGAGCTTCTTGTGTTACATCACTTTTTTTAACTGACTGGTCAATGCTTTGAACTTGTTCTTTAAATGGTTTCCAAAATTCATGCATTAATGGAATCCACTCTTTTTCACCACAAGAAATGGCATCTAGGGCATCTTCAAGTCTAGCTGTAAAGCCATAATCAATATAACGAGGGAAATACTCAACTAGGAACTTATTAACAATTCGTCCAATATCTGTTGGATAAAATCTTTTTTGTTTAATTTGAGCATAACTGCGTTGCTGTAGTGTTGAAATAATTGAAACGTAAGTAGAAGGACGGCCAATACCATGTTCTTCTAGTGCTTTAACTAACCCTGCTTCGCTATAACGAGCAGGGGGCTCAGTGAAGTGTTGCTTAGGTATTACCTCAAGAAGGTTAACTATATCTCCAATACTTAAATCTGGAAGCGGCTGCTGGTTTAGCTCTTCAGAGTCTTTTTTAGCTTCTTTGGTTTCCTGATAGACGGTCATAAAGCCTAAAAAATCTATGGTTGATCCGGAAGCTCTAAAGATATGAGCATTAGCTACGCTTAAATCAATATTAAGTGTATTAATTAGTGCGTTTGACATTTGGCAAGCTAACGTTCTTTTCCAAATAAGCGTATATAGTTTAAGTTGCTCTGGTTTTAAGATGTTTTTTAGTTGATCTGGATGTCTTAAAATACTGCTTGGTCGAATTGCTTCATGTGCCTCTTGTGCGCTTTTAGATTTTGTTTTAAATAATCTTGGTGAATCAGGCAAGAGTTTAGAATCAAAATTACTACTAATATAGTCTCGGATTTCGGTTATGGCGTCATTAGAGAGATTAACAGAATCTGTTCGCATATAAGTAATTAAGCCAACAGGGCCTTCGCCTTTTAGGTCAATACCTTCATATAATTGCTGGGCAATGGACATGGTGCGCTTTGTATTAAAGCCAAGTTTGCGTGATGCTTCTTGTTGTAATGTTGAAGTTGTAAACGGTGGTGCAGGTTGTCTCTTTTTTTGTTTTTTCTCAATATTAGAAACAGTTAATTTGCCTGCAGCTGCTTGCTCTATGGTATCAACAGTTATTTTTGCTTTAGCTTCATTCTCAATATCGAACTTGTCCAACTTTTTATTACTAAACTCAATTAGGCGAGCTTCAAAAGGTTTTTCTTTAGCTGAGACATTAGCATGAATGGTCCAGTATTCTTGCTGAATAAAAGCCTCAATTTCAATTTCACGCTCAACAATTAGCCTTAATGCAGGGCTCTGTACGCGACCAGCAGACAGGCCTCGCTGAACTTTTTTCCAAAGTAAAGGAGATAAATTAAACCCAACCAAAAAATCAAGTGCTCTTCTTGCTTGTTGTGCATTAACCATTTCATCAGATAGATTGCGAGGATGCTCAATTGCCTCTTGTACTGCTTTTTTAGTGATTTCATGAAAAACAATACGATGGACGGTTTTATCTTTTAAGATGCCTGAGTTTTTTAGCTCTTCACAAACATGCCATGAAATAGCTTCACCTTCTCTATCAGGGTCCGTTGCAAGATAAATCGTGTTAGCTTTTTTGGCTGCTTTTTTGATTGCATCTAAATGGCGAGCATTTTTTTCAATGGTTTGATAATGCATTAAAAAATTGTTATCAGGTTCAATTGAGGACTCTTTAGATGGTAAATCTCGAACATGGCCATAAGAGGCAAGCACGGTAAAGTCACTACCTAGATACTTTTCAATTGTTTTTGATTTTGCTGGTGATTCTACGATCACAAGGTTTTTGCTCATTTAACTACATACTTTTTTTATTTCTAAGGTTAAGTGGTTTTTAGCGTATTTTTAAACCTGATGCAATGCATTTTATGAATTTTATTAAAAATTACGTAAGTAACTATAAAAAAGAGTGTGCTTAATTTAACAGCGAGTTATAAAGTATTGGCATCTGTGTTTGATCATTTTTTGATAGTCTTTAAAATAAGCATTTGTTTGATATTGATCATTAATAGACTTGATTTCATTGGGTAAATTACGAGTTATATTTTTTACTAAAAATTTAATCCTTCTTATGACGTGCCGGCGAGTTAATTGGCAGCTATTGGCAAACTCTGTAATTAGCCTGGCAGCATTAGAATGACTGGTATTAAGTTTGTCACTTAACTCTAACTCACCTGACAGTATCTGTGTATTAACTAGATCATAAAATGGTGCTAATGAAATGCCATGCTTTCCAATAAAAAAGCTAATATTTTTGGAGTGAGCATCATAGTTATAGACTAATAAATTAAATAACAGCCAATCTAATAGTTGTTGCTTTATTAAGATAGGGGTTTGGCACTGATTTGTAAAGTCAACAAGCATTGGCAGGCTAATGCCATCACAGATGTAAGGTGTATCTCTGTTGTTATCAGTGGAGCTTTCATATTGAAAATCAGGTGATAGGCTTAACGCTTGATAACCATCTATAATGTATCGGCGCTTAACATTGCTTTTGTTTATAAGCTTTCGATCAAATCGTTCAACTAATAAGGCTGTGTGATTGCCAATTTTTCTTAAAGCAACACTAGCAACATTAAGTTTGCATCTATTTGCTAAGCGCATGGTGATATACTCATTGAGTACTAGGTTTTTTTGTGTATTTTTTTCAAATTTAAGTATATGAGTAGAGCCGAGTTTTCCTTCAGTGAATCCGATTTGTCCTTTTGAGTTAATTATGACATTTAGCTTATTTTGGTATCCAGCCAGTGAGACACGAGGTTTATTATTCCAGATAGCAAGACTATAGCCTTTGTTTAATAGATCTAGTCTATCAGACAGCACGCTTTCGTGAATAAAATAAATATTCTCTTTTGGTAATTCATCTATTGTTAATGGTGAAATAATTAATGCGCCAGGTAGATCTAAGCCAAGTGCTGCAAGTAAGGTAAATGTATCATTAGTAGTGGTGGAAATATTTTTGGCAGTATCTTCTAGTGTTTTTCCTTCTGGGAGAAGATTGCGTAAAAATTGCTCAGTATCAATATTGTCAATTTCATCAGATAGAGGTAAGTAAGGTGAAACTGCAAAACCATTTTTTTGCCACTGTTGTGTATATTGCCAGATGATTTCATTATCTATAAATGAAATCGTAGCAACTGTTTTGTTACCAAGGTAAACATACAGTAATTGGTTATTTCCAGACATCGTTCATCTCGTTACTATCTTGCCATGAATCAATGGTGATATTGATGCCTAAAGATGTGCATATTTTTAATAATGTGCTAATTTTAGTGTTAGGATGGCCATGTTCAACGTTCATTAATGTTTGTTTAGCAACATTACACAGAGCAGCAGCATCCTCTAAGCGTAATTGGCTTTGCGTGCGTTTTGCACGAACTGCAGCGCCGATTAATTTAGGCGTTATTGGGTTTTCTAGGTTAGGCGTTTTATTAATTGTTATTACTTTTGCCATGAGCTTACTCCAATAGAGCTTTTTCAGTGCTCCATAATCCCATTATAGTAGGATTATCATAAGATGCTAGTTTTTGATAAATGTAGCTATGGCTAGCTTTTTGATGAATTGTGAGAAGTTAGCGTTGATGGTGATTAGTGGTGGCCAGAGGCAGAATCGAACTGCCGACACGAGGATTTTCAGTCCTCTGCTCTACCGACTGAGCTATCTGGCCGATGTGACGTATTAAACCCAATTCTCAGATTGAGGTCAAGCGCTTTTTAAAGAAAAGTTCAAGAAAAATATTTCTAAGCTCTAGGCATCTGCATTTGACTCTATTATAATGCCGAGCATCAAAAAAATTAAGTAAAATAAATTGCTAAAACTTATAGGAGACTAACTATGGCAGTTGAACGTACTCTATCAATTATTAAACCAGATGCAGTTGCGAAAAATGTAATTGGTGAGATTTATAGTCGTTTTGAAAAATCAGGCTTAAAAGTTGTTGCATCCAGAATGATGCATTTATCTGAAAGAGAAGCTTCTCAATTTTATGCAGTGCATAAAGAGCGCCCATTTTTTAAGGATTTGGTTAGTTTTATGATTTCAGGACCTGTCATGGTGCAAGTTTTAGAAGGTGAAAATGCAGTTTTAAAAAATCGTGAGCTAATGGGCGCAACAAACCCAAAAGAAGCTGCGCCTGGAACGATTCGTGCTGATTTTGCTGATAGCATTGATGCAAATGCTGTTCATGGTTCAGATGCACAAGAAACAGCGGCTCAAGAAGTTGCTTTTTTCTTTGCAGAACATGAATTGTATGCGCAATAATCAATAAAAATTAAAAAAGGATAAAAAGGTCAATTCGAGTGTTGACAATAGATAGTTGCACCGTATAATGACTTTCAGTTTCGCGGGAATAGCTCAGCTGGTAGAGCACAACCTTGCCAAGGTTGGGGTCGCGGGTTCGAGTCCCGTTTCCCGCTCCAAATTTTGGAGTAATTTTAGCGAACTAACTTGGTAGCAATGGCGATTTGCGGGAATAGCTCAGCTGGTAGAGCACAACCTTGCCAAGGTTGGGGTCGCGAGTTCGAGTCTCGTTTCCCGCTCCAGCTTGGCTGAGTAGCAAAGTGGTTATGCAGAGGCCTGCAAAGCCTTAGACACCGGTTCGATTCCGGTCTCAGCCTCCAACATATATGCTGCCCGGGTGGCGAAATTGGTAGACGCAAGGGACTTAAAATCCCTCGGAAGTTACTTCCGTGCCGGTTCGAGTCCGGCCCCGGGCACCACTAGATTCTATTTAGATTATTATTCCAAACATATCTGTAATAAAACTTTTTAATTAATTGATTTAGAGGTTTGTGCAGATTATATTTTTAAAATTATTAAAAATTCTTCTGAAATTTATCATATCAGTGATATGATTTGGTTTAAGTTATAAATGCATAAAAGGTATCTATATGTCTTCTGATGTATGTGCACTAGAGTTAGAGAATGTAACCAAGGTTTATCGAGCTGTTGATAAAGGGGCATCTGACTTTATGGCAGTTAATGATGTGTCGCTGTCAGTGAATTCAGGTGACTTTTTTGCTTTGTTGGGACCAAATGGTGCAGGAAAATCAACAACCATTGGTATGGTTTCATCATTGGTTAATAAAACTTCTGGAAAAATTAAAATTTTTGGTATTGATATCAATGATAATCCAGTAAAAGCGAAGTCGTTACTCGGGGTTATGCCACAAGAGGTTAATTTGGCTATTTTTGAAAACCCAATGAATATCTTATTAAATCAAGCAGGTTACTTTGGTATATCAAGAAAAGAAGCGCGTGCTAACGCAGAAAAACGTTTAAAAGAGATGCAGTTATGGGATAAGCGACAAACACAAGTCCGTTTTTTATCTGGTGGAATGAAAAGGCGATTAATGGTTGCGAGAGCATTAGTCCATAATCCTAAATTACTAATTCTAGATGAGCCAACAGCAGGTGTTGATGTTGAAATTAGACAGGCAATTTGGGAGGTTTTGACTCACTTAAATCGAGAAGAAGGCTTAACTATCATTTTAACAACACATTACTTGGAAGAAGCTGAGAGTATGTGTAATCGCATTGCTTTAATGAATAAAGGAAAAGTTTTTGCTAATACGGATATGAAGTCGTTATTAAGAAATTTAGATAAAGAGACTTTTGTTTTTGACTTAAAGGAACCATTGAAAGATGTTCATGAACTAGATTCAGAAGAAGCCTTGAAGGCAGTTTTAACTGATCCGCTAACATTAGAGATAACAGTAGATAAAAAAGCAACTTTAAATGATATTTTTAATTTGTTAACAAAATATCAAGTTCAAGTAATTAGTGCACGCAATAAAAAAGCGCGTCTAGAGCAGTTATTCATTGACTTAGTTCGTCAAAACAATCGTATATAGGCTTAAAGTAGAGGTAAAGTAGATGACATTACAACTATATTGGAACGCTTTTTTTGCTATTTTTCGTAAAGAAACAACACGGATTTTTAGAATTTGGCCGCAGAGTTTATTGCCTTCAGTTATTACTATGACTTTATACTTTCTAATTTTTGGTAAAGTTATAGGATCTAGAGTGGGCTATATTCATGGTGTATCTTATATACACTTCATTACACCGGGCTTAATTATTATGGCAGTGACGAATAATACTTATGCTAATATAGTAAGTTCTTTTTTTGGTGATCGTTTTTCTCGTTGTATTGAGGAAATGTACGTAGCACCATTAAACCCGCACATTATGATTTTAGGCTATGTTTCTGGTGCAGTATTTCGAGGCTTGATTATTGGTGTGTTAGTTAGTATTGTCGCTTTGTTATTTGGTGCTTTAAGCCTTTACTCTATTCCTTTGATGTTAGTAGCTTTATTACTAAGTAGTTTTGCTTTTGCGCTAGGTGGATTATTAAATGGTATTTTTTCCCAAAAGTTTGATGATACACAAGTTGTCTCTACTTTCTTTTTATTGCCATTAACTTACTTAGGTGGTGTGTTCTTTAGCTTACAAATGCTGCCTTCAGTTTGGCAAAAAATAGCATTATTTAACCCAATTTACTACATTGTTGACTTGTTTCGTTATGCAAGCTTAGGCTCTCAATACATCAATCCTTGGATTGCTTTATTTATGGTTTGTGTTGTTATTATTGTTTTATATGTGGCTTGTTATTTTTGTTTGAAAAAAGGTTTAAAAATTAAATCATAGTAGGGAGCATATTTTGTGAAGGTTGCATTAGCTCAGCTAGACTATATTGTTGGTAATTTTAAATATAATTTTGAAAAAATAAAAAATACGATTAATCAGTTAGCTCTGAAAAGTGATGTGCTTGTTTTCTCAGAGTTGGCATTAAGTGGGTATGATGTTTATGATTTAATTGATCGTGATGGATTTGTTCAGCAACAAGATGAGTATTTGAAATTAATTATAGAGATATCTAACCAGTTTGATTGTGCTATTATTTTAGGCGTCATATCAGAAAATAAAGACTCAGGAAAGCCATATTTTAACTCTGCGGTTGTTATTTATGCGGGTGAAATTATTTATCGTTACCATAAGCAATTGTTGCCAACCTATAATATTTTTAATGAAGCAAGGCACTTTCAGCCAGGTACTCAAAATCCATACTTTAAGTTTAAAAATCAATTAATTGGGCTTGTTATTTGTGAAGATTTATGGGATCAGGATAAAACAGTTTATACAAATAGCCCAGTCCAGCAATTAGAAGAAGTGAAAGAAGAGCTATCATTTGTGATTAGTTTAAATAGTTCACCTTCAGAAGAAAAAAAACACTCAAAGCGATTAGCTTTAGTTGGTAATTTGGTTGCTCGTCTTAATGTTCCTTGCTTTTATATTAATCAGGTTGGCGGTTATGATGAGCTTGTATATGATGGCGCAAGCTTTTTGGTGTGTGCTAATGGTGAACTAGGCATCAAACTTGATAGTTTTAAAGAAGCATCGGCAATAGTTGATTTATCAAATATATCTAAAAATGTTATAAAAGCTCCACTGTTATCGCAGAATGCGCATTATTTGGAACAGATTAAGCTTGGCCTAAAAGGCTATGTTCAAAAGTGTAGTTTTCAAGGTGTTGTTATTGCGTTATCTGGTGGTATTGATAGTGCTTTAACTGTGACAATTGCTGTTTTGGCGTTAGGGAAAGATAAGGTAACGGCCATTACCATGCCATCTCTTTATTCTTCTGCTGGTAGTGTTAGTGACTCTAAAGAATTATGCCAAAGACTTGGTGTTAAGTTATATGAAAGACCTATTTATGATGACTACCAATTAACAGTTAGGTTATTTGAAGAGTCGTTTGGCAAAAAGCCATCAAAATTGACACAAGAGAATATGCAAGCAAGAATTCGTGGTAGGGTAGTGATGGAGTATGCAAATGAGCATGGGTTGCTAGCAATTGCCTGTGGCAATAAAAGTGAATTATCAGTGGGGTATGCAACGCTTTATGGTGATATGAATGGTGGTATTAATATTATAGGAGATTTATATAAAACGGATATTTATCAACTAGCGAATTATATCAATCAAACCTATGATAACCTAATTCCTAAAATGATTATTGATAAGGCCCCTTCTGCAGAGTTATCTGAAAATCAAAAAGATATCGATAGTTTGCCACCTTATGAGCTTATGGATGCACTATTAAAGTTATCAATTGAAGGTGACTTGCTGGATCAACAAGAGCAGCATATTTTAAATAAAAGAGCAGAAAAACTATCAGTGAAAGAAAAGCTACATATATTAAACTTAATTGATCGTTCTGAGTTTAAACGAAAGCAAGCGCCGCCAATTATACGTTTGCAGCGTAGATCTTTTGGCTTAGGTAGGGTTATTCCAATGAGTCAGCAATTTGCTACGCGAAGTTGGTAACTTGCAAATTATAATGGTATGATGAGGCAAAATTAATAGAAACTATCAAATAATGATACTGTATGATCATTATGTTATACTATTTATTGTGAATGTGTTTGAATTAAAGAGGTTAACTTTAGATGAAAAATGATATGTGGAAGAATGTATTATTCTGGGTAGTAGTGGCCAGCATCCTGATTGCGTTATTTTCAGGGCTAAATCGCCAGAAGCCTTCCACACAAAAAGTTAGTTATTCTAACTTTGTAAACCAAATAGATAACAACCAAATTGGTTCAGTCAGTATTAATGGTCGAACGGTTACAGGAAAAACAAGTTCAGGGCAGTCATTTGTAACTTATCTGCCTTGGGGAGATCCTTTTGTTGTTGACCAAATGCTAAAGCATAAAGTTGATGTTTCAGCTGTGCCGCCTCCTCAAGAAAGTCTTTTGTTAAAGCTATTAATTAATGGCTTTCCGATTATTTTATTAGTAATTATTTGGGTTTTCTTAATGAGAGCTATGAGCGGTGGTGGAAAAGGTGGTGCTTTTTCATTTGGGAAAAGTAAAGCTAAGTTATTAGGAGAAGATCAAGTTAAAGTCACTTTGGATGATGTTGCTGGAGTTGACGAAGCAAAGGAAGAAGTTGCAGAAATCATTGACTTTTTAAGGGACCCAAACAAATACCAGCGTTTAGGTGGTAAAATTCCTCGTGGTGTTTTAATGGTTGGTCCGCCTGGTACAGGTAAAACGCTCTTAGCAAGAGCAATTGCGGGAGAAGCAAAAGTACCTTATTTTTCAATTTCCGGTTCTGACTTTGTTGAAATGTTTGTCGGTGTTGGAGCTTCACGTGTTCGAGATATGTTTGATCAGGCTAAAAAACGTGCGCCATGTATTATTTTTATTGATGAAATTGATGCAGTAGGTCGTCATCGTGGTGCAGGTCTTGGTGGTGGACATGATGAGCGTGAACAGACACTAAATCAGATGTTGGTTGAAATGGATGGCTTTTCTGGTAATGAGGGTGTTATTGTAATTGCAGCAACTAACCGTCCAGATGTGTTGGATCCAGCATTATTACGTCCCGGCCGCTTTGATAGAGAAGTGACAGTAGGTTTGCCATCTGTTAAGGGCCGAGAACAAATTTTAAAAGTACATATGAAAAATATTCCAATTTCCAATGATGTTCGTCCCGATTGGGTTGCTAGAGGGACTCCAGGTTTTTCTGGTGCACAGTTAGCAAATTTAGTCAATGAGGCTGCATTATTTGCTGCGCGCTTTAGTAAAGATAAAGTTTCAATGGAAGAATTTGAGTTGGCTAAAGATAAAATTTTAATGGGAACAGAGCGTCGCTCAATGGCAATGAGTGAAGAAGAAAAACGCTTAACAGCCTACCATGAAGCAGGCCATGCAATCGTTGGTCGGTTAGTACCCTCACATGATCCAGTATATAAAGTAAGTATTATCCCTAGAGGCCGTGCATTGGGTGTTACAATGTATTTGCCAGAGGGAGATCAAGTAAGTCAAAGCAAGAAAGAGCTAGAAAGCCGTTTGTCATCACTTTATGGAGGTCGAATTGCAGAGGCACTAATTTTTGGGGAAAACAATGTTACAACTGGTGCATCTAACGATATTCAAGTAGCAACTAACATTGCTCGTAGTATGGTAACTAAATGGGGTTTATCAGAAAAGCTTGGACCTTTGCTGTATGCAGAGGAAGATGAGCACCCATTTTTAGGTCATTCAATGGGTAAAAGTTCAGCAAGAGCCTTTTCTGAGCAAACAGCTGCAGATATTGATATAGAGGTGAGAGGAATTATTGATAGAAATTATGCGCGTGCTGATCGTTTGCTAAATGATAATATAGATATTCTGCATGCTATGGCGGAGGCATTAATGCAATATGAGACACTTGATGCCGCACAAGTAGATGACCTTATGGAGAGAAAGCCTGTTAGAGAGCCAGGAGACTGGACAGTTAGTCTTGGTGATAAAAAAGATAATAATAAAACTAAGAAAGCTTCTAAAAATGAGCCGGATGAGTCAGAGAGGTCACAATTAGATGATTCTAATGACTTAGGTGACCCAATGCCACAAGGCGATTAATTTTTTCTATCAGCTTATGAAAGTTATAAATTAAACTATAAAATTCAATGCCTGATTTTCGGAAGTAATGATTAAAAAAGCTTGATATAGTATGCTGTAATTTAGTTAGTACTAAGGGTGTTAATGTGATTAGTTCTGAAAATAAGCGACGGTATTATCAAGCGCTCATTGAAAGAAATCAAAAATATGATGGGCTTTTTTATGTGGGAGTAAAAACAACGGGTATTTTTTGTCATGCCTCATGCCCCGCAAAGAAACCTAAATTTGAAAACTGCGAGTTTTTTGAGACAGCAAAGGAAGCATTGTTTGCTTCTTTTAGGCCCTGCCAACGTTGTCAGCCATTATCTCCTCCACAGCAAGTAGCTCCTATCATTCAAAAGCTAATTAATTTAGTAGAAGAAGAGCCAACAAAACGTTGGAAAGATAGTGATTTTAAATTACTAGGAATTGATGAATCAACAGCAAGGAGGCAGTTTAAGAAACGTTTTAATATGACGTTTGTTGAATATGCGCGTTCACGACGTATGGGGATAGCATTGGGTGAGATTAAAAAAGGAAGTTCAGTTATAAACTCACAATTAGAATCTGGTTATCAGTCTGCTAGTGGTTTTTATGATGCTTTTTCTAAGATAATGGGTGCTTTACCTAAAAAAATGCATAGAAAGGCTTTATATGCCGATTGGATTGACACACCATTAGGTCCAATGGTTGCAGTAGCTGATGATGATTTTCTCTATTTACTTGAATTTATTGAACGTCGAGGCCTTGAAAGAGAGATTGAACGTCTAAGGCAGCGTTTGACAGTTGGGATTATTCCGGGTAAGACAGTTATCTTAGATCAAATTCGAGATGAGTTACATCAGTACTTCGAAGGTACATCATTATGCTTTAAAACGCCTATTTATTTACTGGGCTCTGATTTTCAGAAAAAAGTTTGGCAAGCGTTGCAAAAAATTCCGCTAGGTCAAACAATATCATATCTTGAGCTTGCTCAATTAATAGATCATCCAAAGGCATTCCGGGCAGTTGCTAATGCTAATGGTTCAAACCAATTAGCACTAGTTATCCCTTGTCATCGCGTCATTAATGCTAATGGTCAGTTAGGTGGTTACGGGGGTGGTGTCTGTCGCAAAGAATGGTTAATTAGGCACGAAAAAGCATATGTTTAGTCTGATGATTTATTAATAACAGTCTCAAACTGACATGGTGTCGTTAAGTTCTTTAAGCCTTGTTGAGTTAATTTTTTATGTTTGATTTCAAGCACAATTTGTAAGGCTTCAAACAGCATTGGTGGAATAATTAACTCTTTAATAGGGTCATCCCAGCTAAGTCCTGGCCCTTCTTGAATTTCTGAAAGCCAGGGGTTTAAGCTATCATCAAGAATAATATCTGCACCATAAAGGCCAAAGAAATGGCAAGACTTTTTATTGGAATTAAGCTTATGTTTAGTGGCGCTCATTATGTAAAGAATAATTTTTTTTAGTTTTGGCATTAAAATATTTTTAGTAAAGTTATGTTGTGAAGTTAGGTTATTCTTAAATAAATATTCATCAAACTTATGGAAAGACCACTTAAGTTCAAATGCGGAATCTTCGGGTATGTGTTTCTTTTGTTGATATATGTTAGTAATATGAACTAAAGGGTCATTAAAGTTATCCAGTATATAGTCTTTCGTATTTAAACGTACAGTGCCTTGGTTAAATAGATAGATAATTAATGGGTCTAAGCTTGCTATTAGCCAATAAATTCTAATTTCAGATTTTTTATTGTTCAGTAATAAAGGGTTTTGAATGTATCGTTGGACAATATAGCGATAGGCATGCTGCTTATCAAAATAAATCTTCTGTTTATAGTTGTGCTTGCTTAATAGCTGTTTGATTCTATTGAGCTCCCATGTGATATGTATACCCCTGCCTTTTGACTGCCCTGTTGGTTTAAATATCCAAAGATTGCTTTTGTGATCTTTACTGGGGATTTTTTTTAAAAAAGTATTTAAATCAGCTTTATCAGAAAGTCGATAAGTTTCTTGATAAAATTCAGATAGTTTCAATGAGGATGGAACTGTATTCTGGGTGGTTAATTCATAGTGTTTTAAATGTTTGGCTAGATCTCCTTTATTTGCTAATGCTCTTTCTCCTGGAATATGGTTAAAACACTGATTTGCATTAATTAACTCATAGTATTGACGGTGATTTTTTCTAACCCATATCAAATCAGCAGAGTGTAAATTATCAGTGATTTGAAATGGCTTGTCTAATAAGGCATTGCGAGCATATCGAGAAGCTTGATCAATATAGATAATGGGTTTTTCTTTTTTAGTGTTTGACTTTGTCATATAAGACTATTCTTATATTAATGTATAGCTTAAAGTATAGTAAAAAATTTAAAGCTAGCTTAATTATGCAATAAGGCGCTCTTTAGTATTATATACACTGGCGTCAAATTCATTTTCACTTTTTGCAACTAAAGTTGTTACAGCGGCATCGCCAGTGATATTAACAGCAGTTCTAACCATATCTAAAATACGGTCAATACCAATAATAAGCGCAATACCTTCAACAGGTAGGCCAACTTGAGTTAGAACAAGCGTAAGTGTAATTAGTCCAACGCTTGGTATCCCAGCAGTTCCAATGGAACTTAAAGTGGCTGTAGCAATAATAATTAAATATGCGGTGATACTCAGATCAATATTATAAACATGGGCAATAAAGACAGTGGCAACGCCTTGCATAATTGATGTGCCATCCATATTAATGGTAGCGCCTAATGGAATAGTAAAGCCAGATACTCGACTTTTCACTCCTAAATGATTTTCAACAGTTTCTAAAGTAACAGGTAAAGTCGCATTGCTGCTAGAGGTTGAAAACCCGAATAATTGAACTGGGAACATTTTTTTAAAGAAAGTAATAGGATTAAGTTTCCCGAGTATAGCAAGTAGAAAAGAGTTAGTTATAATCAAGTGGAAAAACAATACAAATAAAACCGTAAGGAAATAACCAATTAAATGGAGAATTTTTTCAGGTTCTGTTGTAATTGCAAGCTTTGCAATTAGTGCAAAAACACCATAAGGTGTAAACCTAAGTACAATATGGACCAGTGACATAATGACATCATTAATATCATCAAAGAAGCTTTTTATTCTCACGCCAGCTTGTCCGCTTAAACTGATTGCAATACCAAACACTAGAGAGAAAACAATAATTTGAAGCATGTTTCCTTGAGCAAGTGATTGAATAGGGTTTGCTGTGAATAAACTTAGAATGGTTTCTTTGACAGTATTAGGGGCACTAATATTAACGCTGCTAATATCAATTTGGAAGTTTGCTCCTTTGCCGATTTGAAATAGGGATGCAAATGTGATGGCAAATGTGATGGCTATAGCGGTTGTTAATAAATATAGAAGTAAAGTTTTAATGCCAATGCGGCCTAGAGACTTAGGGTCAGATAAATTACTAGCGCCACAAACAATAGAGATAAAGATTAGTGGCACGACCAGCATCTTCATTAAAGTGATAAAAATTGTTCCAACTGTGTCGAAAATGCCAGTAGTTAAATAATTATGTATCCAGCTTTGTTGAGCAAATGGATGTAGCGCAAGACCAACGATTAGGCCAAGTAAAATGCCAATAAGAATTTTTTTTGTCAAACCTTTTTCTTGTTGCATCCCCATGCTCCTTAATTTTTGGTCAAGAATTTATGACTTTACCACAGTAAAAATTTACTTGCACGGATTATTCGCCTCAGGCACACTTAAGCATAGACTATATTTACAGATTTTTGTTATAGGGAAAAGTACAAAATGATTGATTTTATTTCACGTTGGTATAAGTCAAAGTTTGGCTCAATGGAGACGGCAGTCTTTATTTTAGTTTTGGTTATAACTTTTTTATTTTTAAACTTTTTTGGTATGATTTTAGCGCCATTATTGGCAGGTATTGTGATTGCATTTATTCTCGATACCCCCGTTCAGTTTTTACACCGATATTTAAAAATTTCTCGTACACTGTCAGTTATTATTGTTTTTATTTTATTTTTAGCATTAGTTTGTGTTATTTCTTTATTCTTAGCTCCAATGATAATTCATCAAGCGGTAGATTTAGCAAAATCATTACCAGAAATCTTTACATCGTTTAAAACTCAGCTATATGCGTTATCAGATCGTTATCCAGAGTATTTAACACATGATCAAATTAATTCAGTGTTAAATGCAAGTGCTGATATACAAATCACACGTTTAGCAACATTAGGTAAAACGCTTGTTTCGTTCTCACTGGCATCTTTGCCTAGTGTTGTCTATTTGTTGGTATATGTTTTTCTGGTGCCATTGTCGGTATTTTTCTTTTTGAAGGATAAGCATAAGCTTATTCAATGGTTTTCAGGGTTGTTGCCAAGAGAGAAGGGCACAGTCATTGAAGTTTGGGCTCAGCTAAAACCACAACTGTCAAACTATGTGAAAGGTAAGTGTCTTGAATTAATTATTGTTACAATTGCAACGTATATTGGTTTTATCATTTTTGGGTTAAACTATGCTTTATTACTTGCTGTAGGTGTTGGACTTTCTGTTATCATACCTTATGTTGGGATGATCATTATTACGATCCCTGTTGTGATTGTTGCAGTTATGCAATTTGGGGTATCACCAACGTTATTTTATGTCTTATTGGTATATTTTACAATTCAAGCAATAGATGGAAATTTGCTTGTGCCATTATTGTTTTCTGAGGCAGTTAATTTGCACCCAATAGCTGTCGTTGCTGCGGTATTGTTTTTTGGTGGTGTTTGGGGTTTTTGGGGATTATTTTTTGCAATTCCTTTGGCATCCTTAGCAAAAGCAGCGGTTAATGTTTGCTTTGAAGAAATAAAACGTAGCAGATTAAAACATAGTTAGCCTAGAGAAAAAAATAAAATAATTAATTTTAAAGTAGAATATTTATGCTAAAACCAACAATAAAAGAACGTAAGATCAATTCTTTGATATATCAGTCGTTATGTCAAAAAGGCTTTCCAAAATTAGTTTCTCAAATCATAGCATCGAGATTGCCAGAAAACTTTGATAAAGCTGAGCAGATTGCTGAGCCTAAGTTATCATTATTAGACAGTCCATTTTTATTGGCAGATATAGAAAAAGCATCAAAGCGTTTAATTGAGGCGCTAGAGAATCAAGAGGTAATTGGTATTGAAACAGATCATGATTGTGATGGCCAGACATCCCATGCCGTTATTTTTGAGGCTCTATCTTTGTGGTTTAGACACCCTAGAGATAAAATTCGCTCTTATATCGGCCATAGGATGCAAGAAGGGTATGGTTTATCAGAAGGTTTAACCAAGCGAATTTTAGATGATAGTAAACGGCCAAGCTTAATTATTACTGCGGATAATGGTAGTACAGATGAGCCAAGAATTAAAATATTAAAAGATAATGGTATTGATACAGTTGTAACAGACCATCATGCAATCGCACTAGATGGTATACCTAAAAGTGCAGTTGCTGTTTTAAACCCAACACGAGATGACTGTCAATTTCCCGATGCTTATATTGCAGGATGTATGGTTGCTTGGTTATTTATGGTCTCTGTTAGAAGAAAACTAATTGAAAAAAAAATATTACTAGAAAATGAGAGTGATCCTAGAAGTGTGCTTGATTTTGTTGCTGTTGGGACAGTGGCAGATTGTGTGTCTATGGCAAAAAGCATCAATAATCGTGCAGTTGTAAAAGCAGGTCTTAGATTAATTGCTCAGTCAAAAAGGCCTTGTTGGCTAGCCATACGAAGACTATTTCCGCGTAAAATTAATGCAGAATATTTAGGGTTTAGCATTGGACCTTTATTAAACAGTGATGGACGCCTATCAGATGCGCATTCTTCTGTTAGTTTTCTATTAGCAGAGACAGAGGCAGAAGCAATTAGTTGGGTTGATGAATTAAACACACAAAATCAAAAGCGAAAAAGTATTCAACAAACAATGCTAGATCAAGCGATGGAGTTAGCAAAAGACCAAGTTGATAAAGGTAAATCGTCTATTTGTATTTATTTGGATGATGGTCATGCAGGCGTACATGGAATAGTTGCCAGTCGTCTTAAAGATGCTTTTGGAAGACCTGTTATATTTTTTTCACCAAAACTTTATGAAGATGATGTAATTACTGCTTCTGCTCGTAGTATTGATGATATACATTTGAAAAATTTGTTGGATCGAATATATCAGGTAGCACCAGATATGCTAATTAAGTATGGAGGTCATAAAGCTGCGGCAGGTTTAACAATTTACCGAAAATATTTGATGGAGTTTGAGTATCTATTTGAAAAACTTGTAGTAGAGCAAGTAAGTCAAGATGCTTTAGGTCCAGAAATTTACACAGACGGTATTATTGATGATGATGATTTAACACTGGATACATTAAAAGTTCTAGATCAAATAGAGCCTTTTGGTCGAGAGTTTGATGCGCCAATCTTCAGTTTAGTTGGAATATTGCGCTCTAATCGATTTGTAGGAAAAACGTTTCAGCATTTACAACTTAATATTTTAACGGAAACAGGTAAAAGTATTAAAGCTATTTGGTTTTTTGCATCAAGATTTGAACAAGCAACTACATTTAAGCAGGGTGACAAGTTAAAATTAACGTTTCGCTTAAATGAAGAAGAGTTTAATAATCATAGATCGTTAGGGTTAGTTGTAGAGTATTGTGATCATGCAGAAGCTTAATGAAGAATATATGAGTTGGCAGCCAATAACAACAGTTGAAATGCTTCAATTTAGAGCCTTAATACTAAAAAAAGTAAGAGCATTTTTTGAGCAGAGGGAAGTTTTAGAAGTTGAAACACCGTTATTAATGCCAAGCCCAGTAACAGATCCGTTTATAGAGACTTTTAACTTTGATACATTGTATGGTAGAGGTTATTTGCAAAGCTCACCAGAGTATGCAATGAAACGTTTGTTAGCATTTGGTAGTGGTAGTATTTATCAAATTTGTAAGGCTTTTCGAAGTGAAGAAATAAGCCCAAAGCATAATCCAGAGTTTACAATGCTTGAGTGGTATCGAGTTGATTTTGACCATTTTCAATTAATGGCTGAAATTAAAAATTTAATGAAAATGCTTCTACCCTCAATAAAGATTAAAGAAGTCACTTATCAGGCTCTATTTGAAAAATATTTAGGTATTAACCCACATATTGTTGGTTTAGATGAGCTGCTTAAATTGGTAGACCAGCATATAGGTAAAATTTATGGCATGGAGTCAGTTACAAAATACCATGCATTAGAATTGTTATTTTCTTATCAGATTGAACCATTTTTAGAAAAAAATATATTTTACTTTATTTATCATTATACAGAAGCACAAAAAGCATTAGCACGAATGATTGAAACTGACCAAGGTGAAGTAGCAGCTAGATTTGAGTGTTATTATCAAGGGCTTGAGCTTGCTAACGGGTATTGCGAATTAAGAGACTTTAATGAACAAAAAAGACGGTTTGAAGCGGATCTAAAAGTTAGGGATTTAGAAAGAAAAGAAGCGGTTCCCATTGACCAGGATTTTCTAGCAGCATTGGCTTATGGCTTGCCAAGGTGTTCTGGTGTTGCTTTGGGGTTTGATCGTCTGCTTATGGCTTTAAGTCAATCAAGTACAATAGAAGAAGTCATAGCTTTTCGTTAAAAGAACTATATCATTTCATATAACCAAGAGCTTATATTTCTATTAGAACTAGCGTATAATCATTATTTAATCATAAAAGATACATAAAAAATAAGATAGAAGAAAGAAAAAATGTTAGATGTTCAATGGGTTAGGCAGCAGTTTCCTATACTAAAAACGAAAATGCATAATAAACCATTATGTTTTTTAGATAGTGCAGCTTCGGCACAAAAGCCTATTTCAGTACTGAATAAGATTAATGAAGTTTATTTGGAAGGTTATGCAAATATTCATCGTGGCGCTTATCAGCTAAGTGATAAAGCAACAAGTGAATTTGAAGCATCAAGAAAGACGGTTGCTAACTTTATTAATGCAAGAGATGAGCAAATTATATTCACTAAAGGAACAACTGAGGGTATTAATTTAGTAGCGCAATCATTGAAGCAATTTTACTTTAATGAAGGTGATGAGATTATTTTATCTATTATGGAGCATCATGCAAATATTGTTCCATGGCAGATGATTGCTAATGAAATGAAGTTAAAGTTAAAGATAGTGCCTTTATGTGAAGATGGATCATTAGACTTAGTAGCGTATAAATCTCTATTATCTGAGAAAACAAAACTAGTATCAATTTCACACATTTCAAATGTATTAGGGACAATAAATCCAGTTAAAGAAATAACTCGATTAGCAAAGCAAGCTGGGGCTGTCGTCTGTATTGATGGTGCGCAAGGCATTATTCATGAGTTAGTTGATGTTAAAGCATTAGGGTGTGATTTTTATGTTTTTTCAGCACATAAGCTCTATGGTCCAACAGGTGTTGGTGTATTATATATTGCAGATGAAATGATAGAAAAAATGCCGCCATATCAAGGAGGTGGTAATATGATTTCTGAAGTAACATTTGAAAAAACAACTTATGCACCATATCCTCATAGTTTTGAAGCAGGCACACCCAATATCGTAGGGATAATTGCTTTTAAAGAAGCAATTGACTTTGTAGAGACAATTGGAGTTGATGCAATTAAAACATACGAAGGTAAAATGTTGGCTTATGCAACAGAAAGGCTACAGCAAATTGATAAACTTCGTATTTTAGGTAATGCAAAAGATAAGGCAGCGATGGTTACTTTTATAATTGATGGGTGTCATTCAAATGATATTGGTCTTTTGCTTGATACTTATGGTATTGCCGTGCGTACAGGGCATCATTGTACACAGCCATTACATCATAGTTTGGGTGTTTCTTCAAGTGTGAGGGTTTCATTCGGTGTTTATAATACCATTGAAGAAATTAATTATTTAGAAAAGAGTCTTAAAAAAGTAGTGAACCTGCTCTCCTAAGTGCAACGAGGTTATCTTATGGTAAGTGAAATATTTGATCCTAAAAAACAACTGGTTCAATTAACAGAAAGTGCTCAAAATCATTTTCGAGAATTTATCACGGCAAATAAGGGCATTGGTATACGCATTGGTGTAAAAAAAATGGGCTGTTCAGGACTTGGCTATGTAACGGAAGTTGTACATGAAATACCTAAAGACCATATAGAGTTGGTTTTTAACGGTTTGAACGTCTATTTGGATAATCAGGCTATTATATACTTAAGTGGCTTAATTATTGATTATATCACTCAATCAATGGGGTTAACAAAGCTTGTTTATCACAACCCTAACGAGTCAGCACGTTGTGGCTGTGGTGAAAGTTTTACCGTAATGCCAACAGATGAAGAATAAAAATTAGATAAAGGTTTTTTTATGAAGTTTAATGATGTAGCAATTGTAAGGCGTGATGTTGAAGTTACGTTAATACCTTACGGGCAGTCTGTTACTTTAATGCCAGGCCAGGAAGTATTAGTAACTCAGGCGTTAGGCGGTAGTTATACACTTAATGTTAATGGAAACTTAGTTCGTCTTGAAGGCAAAGATGCTGACGCAATTGGAAAAGAGTTAGTGAAGCTTCCAGTTGATGAGAGTGATATTAAACCAGGAGACCCAGTAGATGAAAAGCTTATTTGGGCGCAATTAAGCACAGTTTATGATCCAGAAATACCAGTTAATATCGTCGATTTGGGATTGATTTATGATTTGCACTTTACGCCATGTGATGATGGTAATTTTCATGTAGGCGTTCAAATGACTTTAACTGCACCAGGTTGTGGCATGGGGCCTGTGTTAGTTTCTGACGTCGAAATACGTTTAAAACAAATTCCAAATATCAATGGTGCTGATGTTGTTTTAGTCTTTGACCCTCCTTGGAATTCAGATATGATGAGCGAAGAAGCAAAGTTAGAGTTGGGAATATTTTAGATGCGTCGAGTTGTTTATCCTGGAACATTTGATCCATTAACTTTTGGCCACCTTGATTTAATTGAAAGGGCGTTGCATTTGTTTGATGAAGTTGTTGTTGCAATTTCAACAGGTAGTGAAAAAGCACCGCTATTTAGTATCGATGAACGAGTTGCAATGACAAAAGAAGCACTAAGTAAATATGATAAAGTATTAGTTAGATCATTTGATGGCTTGCTTGTTGATTTTTTTGAAGAGGCTAGTGCAAATGCAGTTTTAAGGGGCTTAAGAGCCGTTTCTGACTTTGAGTATGAATTTCAAATGGCAGCTATTAACCGCAAACTTAATGCTAATGTAGAAACAATATTTTTAACGCCAGCAGAGAAGTATACTTCCATTTCTTCGACAATGGTAAGAGAAGTTGCTAAAATTGATCCATATCGTATTGCTTCATTAGTGCCAGAAGTGATTGTTAATGCTTTAAAAGCAAAATTAGAAATAAAAAATAGTTAGGAAATATTATGGCTCTTTTAATAACAGAAGAATGTATTAACTGTGATGTCTGTGAGCCAGAATGTCCGAATGAAGCGATATTTCAAGGAGAAGAAATATATGAAATTAAACCTGAGAAATGTACAGAGTGTGTAGGACATTTTAAAGAGTCACAATGTACAGAGGTTTGTCCAGTTGGTTGCATTATTATTGACCCAAATATGAGAGAATCGAAAGATGAGTTAATACGGAAATATGAAGCGCTAACTGGAAAAAAATATATGGAAAATCTTGAACGTTAGTTTGTTTAATTTTACTCTTGACAAGTAGAATAAATAAGATCAATCTTTATGATTATAAAAATATATTTGAGATAAAACTTCTCAGATGAAAACACTTAAAATACTTGTTGATTCATATGATGTATGGTCTCCTTATTTTCCAAGCGATACTCTAATTTTAACTAAAGACTATTTGAGCCACAAAAAAGGTAATCGTAGTTATGTTATTAATCTATCTCAAGACATGGGGTATTTAGGCAAAGGGTATTATGCATCACTTTTAGCAGAAGCAAATGGTGATAGGGCTATTCCTAGTGTGAAAACGCTAAATAATTTACAGCATTTAAATGATCTATCATTTAGTTTATTTAATATAATATTAAATAAATCAAGTATTGAGTTTTTGGATACGGTTGCTAAATCAAATAAAGCACAAATAAAAAGTTATTTTGGTATTAGTGAATGTGGTTGTTTTAATAAATTAACACGCAGAATTTTTGATATTTATGATGTGCCAATTTTGAATATATTTTTTGAAAAAAGCCATAATTTATGGAAACTAGTTGCCTTAGAAATTTGCCAACTTCAAAAGTTAAATTATTTAGAAGAAACATTTTTTGCAAATCAATTAAGCATATTTAGTAAAAAAGTTTGGCGAAAACCACGTTTGCGAAAACGGTATCGTTATCAATTAGCGATATTGATAGACCAAGAAGAAAAAACACCACCAAGCAATAAAAAGTCATTACAAAAATTTATTAAATCAGGTAATAACCTTGGAGTGAATGTCGAATTAATTTCACAAAATGATTATTTACGCCTACCGGAGTATGATAGTTTGTTTATTAGAACTACAACTTCTATTAACCATTATAGTTATGCTTTTGCCAAAAAAGCAGAAGAGAATGATATGGTAGTTATAGATAGTACTCAAGCAATTATGCGTTGTACAAATAAAGTATATTTGCATCATTTAATGAGTCAGCATCAATTATCAACACCGATGTCAGTTTTTATTTTTAGAGATCAATGTAGTGTCAGTTATGAAGATTTAATTGATAAATTGGGCTTACCTATTGTACTTAAAGTGCCTGATGGTGCATTTTCAACAGGAGTTAAGAAAGCATCAACCCAATTAGAATTGGAGATTTTATTATGTGATATGCTTAAAAAGTCAGCAGTTATTATTGCCCAAAAATATCATTATACTGATTATGACTGGCGAATAGGTATATTAAATAATAAGCCATTATATGCTTGTAAATACTATATGGTTGAAAATCATTGGCAAATTGTTAATTATCACAATAAAATAGTAGATCATGGGGGCGCTGAGGCTTTTGATGTAAATCAAGTTCCTAAGGATGTCATACAGTTAGCTACAAAAGCTTGTAAACTAATAGGAAAAGATTTGTATGGTGTTGATATTAAATTAATAGATGAGAAACCTTACTTGATTGAAATTAATGATAATCCATCCTTAGATAGTCCTTGTGAGGATGCATATCTAGGTGATGACCTTTATAATCAAATTATGTTAGAGTTTATCAATCGTATGGAATACAAACGAATTAATTATGATAACTGATATTCGACAAGCTAAATTAACTGACATAGCTAGGTTAGTAACAATAGAAAATACTATGTTTTATGCAGATAGATTAAGTAAGAGGCAATTTTACTATCATATTAACAAAAAGCGTAATTTATTGTGGGTGGTAGAAAATAATATAGAAATTATGGGGTATATGTTAGTTTTTATGCTTAAAAAAAATATGCGGATTTATTCTTTAGTTGTTGATTATGCTTATCAAGGCAAGGGTGTTGCAAAACAATTATTGGGTCAGTTAATTAATCATCCCAAAATGCCTTGTTCAATCTTTTTAGAGGTAAATACAAATAATATAACTGCGATTAATTTATATAAAAAATTTAATTTTTTAATTAAGTCAACTTTGCCTTCATATTATGAAACAGGTGATAGTGCCTATAAAATGATATATAGCGGCTATTAGTTTTTTAATATTAAGATAATATAAATACTTGAAAAATGATAACCCAGCCCTAATCTTTAGACGTGTGAAGAATTTTAATAAAAAATTTAGGAATAAGTTATATGTCTAAACGTTCAAATTATGATGATAAAACTCATGATATTGATATTGAAGATAATGGGCTAACTGAAGAGATAAGCTCTAATGAAACAACAACTGAATCTGGTAATAAATCTGAAACTTTAAAATTAGCTGAAAAAGTTGATCAGCTATATACACAATTAGAAAATGAGCAGAAAAAAGCACATAAATCAGAAGATAAAGCCTTGCGCTTACATGCTGAGATGGAAAATTTGCGTAAAAGAACGGAAAGAGATATTGAAAATGCACACAAATTTGCACTTGAAAAATGTCTGAAAGAATTAATTCCAGTAGTAGATAGCATGGAGCATGCCTGTGATGTTAGTTCAGATGATGAGCAAGTACTGGCAATGCAGAAAGGCGTACAATTAACAATGAAAATGTTAATTGATACATTAGCAAAATTTGGTGTTGAGCAAATCAATCCAGAGGGAGATAAGTTTGACCCACTATCTCATGAGGCAATGTCCACTCAGCCAAATGATAAAGTTGATGCAAATACAGTTATTCATGTATTACAAAAAGGTTATCGATTAAATGATAGAGTAGTACGCCCAGCTCGCGTAATTGTGTCAGTTAAGTCAGGATAAATAATGATTTTTGTTAAAAAATATGAAACTGCGGTTGAAAAATATGCCACTTGACACCATGTTTATAACGAATTGGAAAAAATTTAAATTAAATAAATATTAGACTTGTAAATTAGGAGACTTTAATTATGGGTAAAATTATTGGAATTGACTTAGGAACAACAAACTCCTGTGTTGCCGTAATGGATGGTAAGGCCCCTCGTGTTTTAGAAAATTCAGAGGGCGATCGTACAACTCCATCTGTTGTTGCTTATACGGATAGTGATGAAGTTCTAGTTGGACAACCAGCGAAAAGACAGGCTGTGACTAATTCAAAAAATACAGTATTTGCGGTAAAAAGATTAATTGGCCGTACCTTTGATGGTGATGCAGTACAAGATATTATGAAGAAAGTACCTTATAGTATCGTCAAAGCGGATAATGGTGATGCTTGGGTTGAGATTATGAGTAAAAAGCTAGCACCACCACAGATATCAGCTGAAGTTTTACGTAAGATGAAAAAAACAGCTGAGGACTTTTTAGGAGAGACTGTTACAGAGGCAGTAATTACAGTGCCAGCTTACTTTAATGATGCGCAGCGCCAAGCAACTAAAGATGCGGGTAAAATAGCAGGGCTTGATGTTAAACGTATTATTAATGAGCCAACTGCAGCAGCTCTTGCTTATGGCATGGATAAGAAAAAAGGTGATCAGACGATTGCTGTTTATGACTTAGGTGGTGGTACTTTTGATATTTCAATTATTGAGATTGCTAATGTAGACGGAGATAGTCAAATTGAAGTATTAGCAACCAATGGTGATACATTTTTAGGTGGTGAAGATTTTGATGTTGCTTTAATGGATTACTTGATTGATGAATTTAAAAAAGAACAAGGTATAGACCTTCATAATGACCCACTAGCAATTCAGCGCTTACGTGAAGGCGCTGAAAAAGCTAAAATTGAGTTATCTTCAGCATCACAGACAGATGTTAATTTGCCATATATTACAGCTGATGGATCAGGACCTAAGCATTTAAATATCAAGGTAACTCGTGCTAAGTTTGAGTCTTTAGTTGAAGATTTGATTAAAAGAACATTAGAGCCGTGTAAAAAAGCGATTGATGATGCTGGTTTATCAGTTTCTGATATATCTGATGTTATTTTAGTTGGTGGACAAACACGTATGCCAAAAGTGCAAGAAGCAGTTAAAGATTTGTTTGGAAAAGAGCCTCGCCGTGACGTGAACCCTGATGAAGCAGTTGCAATGGGTGCAGCTATTCAAGGTGGTGTTTTAGCAGGAGATGTAAAAGATGTTTTATTATTAGATGTTAATCCACTATCTTTAGGAATAGAAACGTTAGGTGGTGTTATGACTAAACTTATAGATCGTAATACAACCATTCCAACACGAAAAGCGCAAGTTTTTTCCACAGCAGAAGATAACCAAAGTGCTGTAACAATACATGTTCTACAAGGAGAACGTGAAATGTCGTCGGCAAATAAGTCATTGGGTCGCTTTGATTTAACGGGTATTCCACCAGCACCTCGTGGTATGCCGCAAGTTGAAGTAACATTTGATATTGATGCTAATGGAATATTAAATGTTTCTGCAAAAGATAAAGCTTCAGGAAAAGAGCAGTCAATTGTTATTCGAGCTTCAAGTGGTTTATCAGAAGAAGAAGTTGATAAGATGGTAAAAGATGCTGAAGCAAATGCTGAGAGTGATCGTAAATTCCAAGAGTTAACTCAAGCAAGAAACCAAGCTGATGCATTGCTTCATGCAACTAAAAAATCACTAGAAGAGTTAGGTGATAAAGTACCTCAAGAAGATAAAACTAAGATTGAAGCAGCATCTAAAGAATTAGAAGAAGCTATCAAAGGTAATAGTAAAGAAGCAATCGATGAAAAATCAAAAGTATTGTCAGAAGCTTCTGCATCTTTAATGACCTTAATGCAACAGCAAGCAGCTGAAGCCCAGCAAGGTGGTTCAAACGAAGACGGAGCATCTTCTGAAAGTTCAGCAGATAATCAAAGTAAATCAAAAGATGATGATGTTGTAGATGCTGAGTTTGAAGAAGTGAAAGATGATAAATAACATAAATGCTAACATAACAGAGCTATTGTAGAGATGCGGGATATTGCCCGCATTTTTTGTATATGAATGAAAAAAAGAAAAGTTAGGATTGGTTGTAGGAACTAAGTATGGCAAGAGATTATTATGAAATTTTAGGTGTATCAAAAGGTGCAAGTGAAGCTGAAATTAAAAAATCCTTTAGGCGTTTGGCGATGAAGTATCATCCAGATCGGAATAAAGAAAACTTAAAAGAAGCTGAAGATAAATTTAAAGAAGCTAAAGAAGCTTATGAAGTTTTAAGTGATCCTCAAAAGCGCTCAGCATATGACCAGTTTGGACATGCAGGAGTTGACCCTAGCCAGGGTGGTGGTTTTGGTGGTTTCTCTAGTGGAAACTTTGATGATGTTTTTGGTGATATTTTTGGTGATATTTTTGGTCGAGGTAGAAGGAGAGGAGGCCCACATCAACCACAAGCAGGGAATGATTTACGCTATACGCTAGATATTACTTTAGAAGAAGCAGTGCATGGAACAAATAAAAAAATTCGTATACCAACAATTTCAACATGTAAAAGCTGTCAAGGTAGTGGTTCAAAATCTAATAGTGAAACAAAAACTTGTGCTACTTGTGGTGGTGCTGGTGCAGTAAGAATGTCGCAAGGTATTTTCTCTGTGCAGCAGACTTGTCCAACCTGTCATGGCCAAGGACAAGTTATAAAAGACCCATGTAATAAGTGTCATGGTCAAGGTAGAGTTCAAGACTCAAAAACACTATCTGTAAAAATTCCTGCAGGTATTGATACTGGTGATAGAATACGCTTACAAGGTGAAGGCGAAGCAGGTGAAAAAGGAGCGCCAGCAGGCGACCTCTACGTTCAGGTTAGTGTAAAAGAACATATGCTTTTTAAGCGTGAAGGTAATGACTTATATTGTGACGTTCCTATTGATATGGTTATGGCTGCGATTGGTGGTGTAATAGAGGTTCCTACAATTGATGGGCGCGTGACGCTGAAAATACCAGCAGAATCACAAAATGGTAAACTGTTTAGACTTCGAGGAAAAGGAGTTAAAGCATTAAGAGGAGGTAATGTTGGAGATTTGCTTTGCAGAATTAATGTAGAGGTTCCAGTTAATCTAAATCAAGAACAAAAAACATTATTAAAACAGTTAGGTGAGACATTAAAAAGCAGTAACCATAAACATTCGCCTAAATCAAAAAGTTGGTTTGATGGTGTTAAATCATTTTTTGAAGATATTCGGAAATGAAAAGTTTTGTGATTATTAATTTATCAAACTAAAATAACTACTATATAAGTAGAATAAATGGGTAGTTTGTAGGAATGGAATATTTTAAAAAACTGTTGTTTATAGCAACTTCTGAAGAAGAGGCACAGCCCTTAATTGATTTATTTACAATGGTTCCTTTGGATGATGATATTGATCCTGGGCTTCCTGCAATGTGGTATGTTGCCATTCAAGCCAAAGTAAAGTTGTATCTTTTAGTTTCAGGTGAAATAAAGCATTATGGCATTACTCGCTGTGGTACAGTAAATGCATCTTTATTAGCTTGGGAAGGGATACGAACATTAGACCCAGATTTTGTAATTAGTTGTGGATATGCGACTGGGTTGGCAAATGATGCAGAGATTGGTGATTTATTTTTATGTAATACTGCCCAGTATTATGACCGACAATTTCACTGTGATGAGGGAGATGAGAACCAAGAATTAATGGCTTATGCATTAGGAAACTATTCGTGTGTTGTGCCAGCAGAAGTTAGCTTTAATTATAAGTTGGGTGTAATTTCATCTGGTAATAACTGCCATATCTCCCAAGAAACTATGGATTTTTTTGAAGAAAATAAAGTTAGTTTAATTGATATCTCAACAGCTGCAATTGCTGAGATCTGTGATTTAAGGTATAAACCTTTAATTGTTATTAAAGGTGTTCATCAGTTAATCTCAGAAGAAGAAGATGATAATGATGTGCTTCAAATAGAAGATGCACAAATGCTTGATGAAAAAATTAAAATTGCTTTAGAAGAAATTGTTACCTGGGCTGTTACAAAGTTAATACCTCCAATGAATAAAAAGGTCCAAGATGCTAAGCATTTCAAAGCTTTCAGTTTCCGTAGATTCAAAAAAGATATTAAATAATATATCATTGGATGTAGGTACTCATCAAATATTGGCAGTTATTGGTCCTAATGGTGCAGGAAAATCTACACTGTTAAAGTCAATTTTATCTCTGTATGATTATTCTGGGCAGGTATTATTTAATGATGAAAATGTTAAGGCAATGCCAATATCATTAAAATCACAATTTATTGCGTATCTAGGTCAAAGCTTGACCCTTTCTTTAAACTTATTAGCAAAAGATGTGGTATTACTAGGGGCCTACGCTTACCGAAAAAAAATATCTAAAAAGCAATTAAATGAATTAGCAAGATATGTTATGAAGTTAACAGATGTTATTCATTTGGTTAATCAAGATTATTTCTCACTTTCAGCAGGAGAAAAACAACGAGTACAATTGGCCAGATCACTTTTACAGTTAAACTTTATAAATGATGGACGTAAGAAATTATTATTATTAGATGAACATGTAAGCCACCTAGATTTAAAGCATCAGCACCAAATTCTGTCCTTGATTCGTAAGTTTAGTCGTTTATATCAACTGACAATTGTTATGGTGCTACATGATTTAAATCTTGTTTTAGAATATTCTGACTTAGCTTTAGTAATTAACCATGGGGAAAAAGTAGATTTTGGAGTAACTGAAAAAACTGTCTCTGAGCAAATGGTTCAAGAGGTATATCAAATGCGTTATGTCTCAGTGGCAGGGTATAAACAAGGTATTTTCCTACCTAGTAGTGTATGTGATTGAGTAATTGCAGAATTTTAGCTTTACTATCGCTCATAAAATGATGAAGTTAGGGTTGTGTGAATAGGCTTTAATAAATACTCTAATATAGTTTTTTGGCTGGTGATTACATCTGCTTCTAATGTCATACCAGCTTTTAACTTATTTTTCTCATTATTTACATATTGCGAGTTTAGCGCAACGATACCTTTATAGTATGGGTTACCTTTCTGATCTTTAAAACTAGTCGCAGAAATAGCACTTATTTTACCTTTTATACTTCCATATCGAGCAAAATCATAAGCCATAACCTTTACAATAACAGGATCATCTACATTAACATGTGCAATATCTTTTGGCTCAATTTTAATCTCTGCTTGTAACATTTCATTTTTAGGGACGAGTGTAAAGACCTCACCACCTTGGGCAACAACTTGACCAACAGTAACTTCTAACCCTTTTACAACGCCAGCAACAGGTGCTCGAATTGTTGTGCGCTCAACTTTATCTTGAAGACGCTCAATTTTATAAATAACTTCATTTAACTCACTACGAATATCATCAAGTTGCCTAGATGCTTCCTGATGAAGGTTTGATTCAGTACTTTGCTTAGATTGCATAATTTCAACTAGCTTTTGGTCAGCTTGTTTTAGTTGTTGTTTTAAGGAAGCAAGTTCACTATTACCTGTATTTCTTGTTCTTAATGCTTGTAAGTACTCTCGTTTGGAAACATAACCATCTTTTGCTAGTTCTTCATACATATTAACTTCTTGATTAAGCAACTGAAGGTTTTCTTCTGTTGATTTGATTTGGTCAGATAAGCGTATAATTTCTTCACGTTGTGATTTGATTTGTGCTTCTAGAATTTCAAGTTGATCATTTCTTGCTTTATTTTGTATGCTAAGCAATTGGTTTTCCTGGTTCAATAGGGCTAGTTCATCAATATTATGTATGTGTGATTTATCTTCTAAACTGTCTTCATTATTGATAAAGGCTTGTAGCCTTTGCGCATCAATGCTAAGAGAAGTTTGCTGTGCTTTTAATTGTTTGAGCTCCGCTTCATAAGCAGTCGAACTTAATTGAACAATTGGTGTGCCTGCTTCCACAATGGAGTTATTTTCTACCAATACTTTTTCAACGATGCCACCCTCTAAATGCTGAACAATTTTAACTCGGCCAATTGGTATAAGTTCGCCTTGAGTTACAGATTTTTCGTCTACAGTTGCAAGTGCTGACCATATGATAAGAGATAAAATAACACAACAAATAGATAAAGAGGTATATACTAAATATTTTCTAGATTGAAATTCTTCTAATATAATATGTTTAGGTAAATACCATACTTGTCTTTGCTCAGTTCTTTGTTTGTTTATAAATTGCTTTAGCTTCTCTTTATTTTTTTTCATTTCAGTGACCTTCAAGTATTACTTTGATAACATCAGCTGAAGCACCTCCAGCGATCATTTTCCCTTGATCTAATATCATAATTTGATCAGTAACCCTTAGGTGTGAAGGGCGTTGAGATATTAATATAACAGTAACTTTGCCTTTTAAGTTTTCAAGAAGTTTAATAAATAGATTATCATTGACTGTATCTAAGGCATCGCTAGCATCATTAATTAGTAAAATTTTAGAGTGCTTTAGTAGGGCTCTTGCGATATTTAAACGTTGTTGAAAACTGCCTGAAAGTATTTGAGAGTGGTCTTTTATTTGAGTTTTAATGCGTTCAGGTAATTGTTGAACTTCATAGCTAAGCCCAACTTGATCAAGAACAAACCAAATTTCGTCTTCTGTTGCTGTTGGATTAACGAGTTTTAAATTTTGCTCTATTGTTCCATAAAATAACATAGTTCTTTGTGGAATATAGCTAATTGAGTGTCGTAGTGTTTGGGTATCAATTTGCTCAATATTACGACCATCAATGAGTATTCGCCCAGACTGCAGTGGGTATAGTTTTAAAATGGCTTTTAATAAGGTGGACTTTCCAGAGCCGCTTTTTCCTGTGATACCAAGCATTTTTCCAGGAGGGATATCTGCTGAAATGCTAAGTAATGCATTTTCTGGCTGATTAGGGTAGCGTAAACTAACATTATATAGCGTCACTCGACCTTTTAAGTTTGTTAGATCTGAAAGCATAGACTGTGTCTTTTCTGGGGGCATTCTCATTAGGTTATTGATTTGAGTAAAGCTTAATTTTATTTGATCTAACTTAGCAAATGTAACAAATAATGATTTTAGAGGTAAAATAATTCGCCATACTAAAATCATACTAGCGATCATGCCTCCAATTGTGATTGTATTAGCTAAAATAGATATAGCACCTAGTCCTAAGATTCCGAGTGCTGCTAAAATCATAATAGCATCAGATATGGTATTTACAAAGGCTTCTAAATTTGACATTTTATATTGAGCTTGCGCCCTGTCTGCACACAGTATTTTAAACCTATCCATCCAGAGTGTTTGAGAAGCGGTATATCTAATTGTTCGTAAATGAGTTAGTGACTCAAGTAAAAAATGATGATATTTGGCTGTTAGAATAGAAGTTTCTACTAATGCTTTTCGAATAAAAGGTCTTGTTATAAGAACAATGAGAATAAAGACAACAACGGTTATAATAGGAACCCATACCATGTGCCCAGCTAGTAGGGCAATGGTAATTATAAAAATAATAATAAAAGGTAAATCTAGAAATAAAAGCATTAATTGTCCAGTAAAAAATTCCCGAACCATATCAAAGTCTTTAATTCTAGCAAGTTGGCCGCCTATATTGCCAGATTCAGTATATCGTGCTGATAAAGAGAGAATACGATCAATAATTGCATTTCCAACATAGAAGTCAAGCTTGGCACCAATGTATGCTAGTAACTTTGCTCTGATTACTTGTAGTAAGAATATACCAATAAAAGCAATTACAGCACCAATTAAAAATGCAATTAACATAGTATATGAGGCGGTTGATATGACTTTGTCATAAACAGACATAACAAAAAATGGTGTTGTTAAAATAAGTAAATTAAGAATCAAGCCAATGGCAAATACTTGTAAAAATAACCCTTTAAATTTTTTTAGAAGATTAGCAAGCCAGTTTTGTGACTTGCTAAATTCCATAGCTTGCATGTTTTCTTCTTCAATTTTTTCAAATACATATATTTTACCATTGGATTTTATAGAAACTGTCTCTTCAGTGTTCGTTTTTGGGTTGAAGGCTAACCATGTGTCATTTTGTTTTTCTTTGAGCAGGTAAATAGATTGTTGATCATGACTAACAAAAATACAAGGGCAAAATCTAGAGTCTAAATATTCAGTATTGGCTTTAAAATGTTTTGAGTTATACCCTAATAGTTTCATAATTCGAACTAGACCTGATAGGTTTAATGTCGGGTATAAATGTGGCAGGGCTTGAGCTAATTGATGATCAGCACCTTTCCACTGTAGTGCCTTTAGTAAAGGCCTTAAAGTACGTAGATATAAACTGTCATGCATAAAAACAGAGGAAAACAAGCTATCGTTAACTGGTGGTTTAAGTGTCTGTGCTGTATTGTTATTCATTTATTAGGCACCTCAACTAAAGCTTTATTTTTAATTTCTACCCTGCGATCAGCTAGCTTAAGTAAAGATGGGCGATGAGTGACCATAACAATGGTAAGCTTACCTTTATATGATTTAATGATTTGCTGAAAGCGATTATCAGATGCCAAGTCTAGTGAAGTATTTGTTTCATCAAGTAGCATAATACTAGGTTTTGTTAATAACGCTCGTGAAATAGTAATTAACTGATTAACACCTGATGGTAGTAGCTCAGTTACTGAGTCACCCAGTATTGTTTCAAAACCATTAGGTAGACGATTAACGGCAATATCAAAACCTAATTGTTTAGCAACTAGTAGTGCTTTTTCATTAAGCTCAGGTCTGTACATTGTCATATTATCTATAATGCTTCCATGGAAAATTACAGAGTGTTGTGGCAGGTATGCAATATGCTCAGCTAAGAACTCTGCATCATATTTTTCAATTAATTCGTCGTCTAGTAAGACTTCACCTGAGTCAGGTTTTACCAAGCCTGCAAGTATCGATAGTAGCGTACTTTTTCCAGATAAGTTGCTACCGGTTATTGCAAGTGTTTCATTCCTTTTGACTGTTAAAGAAAGATTTTCAAATAAGGTGTGTTTTCCAGCTTGAATAAAAATGTCACTGAGTTGGTAGTAGCCTTTAATTTTGCCGCTATTAATCATGCTTTTATATTTTGCTTTTGGTTTTAGTTCATCAAATTCTTGTATTGCTTTTTCTGCTTGTCTAATAGTTCCCATGCGATGCCAAATGCCAATAGATCTTCCAATTGGTTGTAATACGCGAGAAGACATTAAAGTACAAGCAGCAAGCCCACCAACCGTAAGGTCTCCATGCATAACATAAAGAGCACCACAAGTAACAATTAAAATGACTGTAAATTGAGATAACAATGAAGTATTGTTTTGTAATTCTGAGTTAACCAAACTAAGTTCATAGTTGATTTCAGATGTTCTATCTTGTAGTCGCTCATATCGACGTAGCATAAAAGGCTCTAATGATAATGTTTTTACAGTGTGAATATTTCTAAAAATTTCAACTAAAAAGCTCATGCGGCGGTTATTGCTACTTTGCTTATCATTTAAACCAGTTTGTAGGGCATTTGAATTTCTTAACATTAGTAGGATTAAGATACTTAAAGTAATAATAGGAATTAATACGAGTAAACTTCCTATATAAAAAATGAGAGCTAGAAATATAAGAATAAATGGTATATCTAATGTACTTGTTAATACTTGGCCACCATAGAAGTTTTTTACATCATAGACTGAACGCATACGTTCCATATGAACGCCAACACCATATGTTTCAAATTTAGTTAGGTTTGACCTTAATATAATATTAAATAAGTTTTGATTTGTTTTATAGTCAAAGCGAGCATCAGCCCAAGAAATAATTAAAGTTCTAGTGATTTTAAGAAATGACTCTATTATTACGGCGATGAACACCAAAATGATAAGGAGAAAAAGGGTTGTAGTTGATTCGTTCGGAATGATTCGATCATATACTTGGAGTAATACAAGTGGGAAAATTAAAGCTAGTATATTAATAACGAATGAAGGTAATATCAAACCACCAATTATAGTTTTTTTGTCATACCATTTTGTTATATGATGATGAAGTTGCTTTAAAAAAGTAACGATCAAATTATTTTTAATCATTAAAAAATCATTAATTGTTCATTTAAGTTGTCTTTAATTCTAGGCTGTCCAAATGATTTTTTCAACTTCGTCAAAGTCAAGTATTTCACCAGAGTTCAACATGATACTTCCAGATCCAGATGCTTCAGTAAATGTAATGGTTTGACTTGCTTCATCAATTTCAAACGCTGCATTATTGGTAACGGCAAGACTCCAATCACCATCATTGCTTGGCGCTTCAGTAATACCTTGAAGTTCAATGGTATCAATCCAGCTGCCTGCTCCACCATGGAAGTAGTCATTATCATCGCCAGCTTGATAAACATAAGTATCTTCGCCACCAAGACCATAAACAGTATCATCACCTTTACCACCTCTTATGACATTATCACCGCTATCACCCGTAATGGTATCATCGTGATCTGAGCCAATCACATTTTCAATATTAGAAATAATATCATCTTTAGCATCACCTTTAGAACCAGAGCCAGTATCTAAGTTTACAATTATTTTACCTGAAGAGGTTTCATAGCTTAATGTATCAGTTCCTGCCCCACCATCAATTATATCACCACCTTTGCCACCAATAATGATATCATCGCCTTCGCCACCAAAGATTTCATCATCGCCATGTTCACCATATAAAAGGTCATTGCCAATACCACCTAGAATAATATCATCATCATTACCACCATAAATAGTATCATCACCACCGAGGCCATAAATCGTATCATCACCTTTTTCACCATAGATAGTATCATCTAACTCAGTACCTGTTAAAGTTTCAGATGAGTTGGTTCCTTGAATTGGTGCAGCTGGACCAAAAATGGTCACAGTTGCTGTTGCAGTTGATTGTGCACCAGTATCATCTTCAATTGTATAAGTAATAGTTACAACTTGTGTTTCACCTGGTGCTAGATTATCAAAACTATGACCTGGATCAAAAACAAGCTGATTATCTACAATAGTCACAGAGGCATCATTATCTTGAGCATTATCATTGCTATCATCACCATCATTACCATCATCAGGGAAACCGTCACCAAGTACAGCTGAAACAATTGTTAAATTATCATTAATATCTAAGTCAGTATCGTTAGCTAGTACATCAATAGTAATTGTATCATCAGTTTCTACTTCAGCTAAATCATCAACGGCAACGGGCACATCATTTGTGCCTGTAACTGTAACGGTAACATCTGCGCTAGAAGTGGTATAACCATCACTAATAGTATAAGTAATAACAATATTTTCAGATTCTCCAGCAGCAAGATAGTCAAAATCAAAGCCAGGGCTAAACACTAACTGATCATCTATAATAGTTACAGAACCATGGTTGCTGCCATTAATAGTAGCATTTGTAATCATCAGCTCCGATGCATTTGGGTTTTCATCATTTGCTAAAACGTCAATTGTAAGGTTTGTATTTTCAGATGTGCTTGCTATATCATCTACAGCAACAATAGGAAGATTGTCATTAGTGCCATTGATCGTGATTGTAATATCTTGGGTTGTGCCATCAGCAGTTGTCACAGAAATAGTATCAGTTAAGTTTTCACCATCATTAAGCGCTTGAACATCAGAGTTAGAGTTATCTAAAGTGTAAGTCCATACACCATCTGCTGCTATGAGCAAACTACCATAGTTTCCTGTAATTGTTCCGGCATTAAATAAAGACTCATTAGTATCTAAGTCAGTGATATCTAAATCACCAGAAACAGTTAATACAGTATCTTCAGTGACGCTACCAACAACATCACCAGTAACAGTAGGCACATCATTGGTACCTGTTAAGGTAATGACTAAATTTTCAGTATTAGTTGCACCATGTTCATCAGTAACAGTTACAGGAATGGTAATTGTTTGAGTATCGCCTTCAGCTAAGCTGTCATAAGCGTTATTACTAGGATCAAAGCTATAAGAGCCATCAGAATTTAAGCTAAAGCCATCGACAGTCTCAGTGGTAGAGAAGGTAAGTACTGCATCAGCGTCAGCATCAGTCGCAGTCATTGTGCCAGTAACTAAGCTATCACCCTCATCAACACTAACTGTTTCAGCAGTAACAACAGGCGCATCATTAGTACCTGTTAAGGTAATGACTAAATTCTCAGTATCAGTTGCACCATTTTCATCAGTTACCGTTACAGGAATGGTAATAGTTTGAGTATCACCTTCATCTAAACTGTCATAAGCGTTATTACTAGGATCAAAGCTATAAGAGCCATCAGAATTTAAGCTAAAGCCATCGACAGTCTCAGTGGTAGAGAAGGTAAGTACTGCATCAGCGTCAGCATCAGTCGCAGTCATTG
>JAKJJT010000006.1 GCA_021713395.1 Thiotrichales bacterium 19S9-11
TACTAATGATTCGAGTGAATTGACTATATCAGTAGACTAGATTGTTAAGGGTCAAACCCAACCAGTTTTCTGGTGAGAATAGCGAGTGTGAACCACCTGATTCCATGTCGAACTCAGAAGTGAAACCACTTTGCGCCGATGATAGTGTGGCATTCGCCATGTGAAAGTAGGGAATCACCAGAAATTTAATTCAAATAGCCTCCTTAATCGGGGGCTTTTTTATGCCTGGAAGAAAATAAATCGATCTAATATTATATGAACTATATTAAAGTAGCTGGAATTAGCAACTAAATAGCTTATAGTGTTGAAGGTTACTGATTGTAGGAGTTATTTTATGAATATTTATACTAATCTTATTGAAGGAAATGGGGATAATAATTTTATATTAATCCATAATGCAGGTGGTAATAGTCAATTTTTTACTTATCAGATAGAGACCTTAAAACATTTTGGTAATATTATTAGTTTAGATTTGCCTGGTCATGGTCAGAGTAAAAACGATACAAGTGACTTTACGATGGAAAGTTTGGCTTCGTCTATAGAAGATATTACTACTTTTTATCAATTAGATAAGGTATCCATTATTGGTTTAAATAATGGAGCTGATATTGCAATTGAGGTGCTCAATCGTAGAAATGTTTTAGTAACTAGTTTAGTGTTGATTGATCCTCCAATAATAATGGAAAAGTCCTTTGTCAAAGAAATTAAACAATTTATTTTAGCACTTGAATCTAGTAATTATGCAGAGTTTGTTAATCAATTAGCTGATGGTTTATTTATACAGACAGATATAAAAACAAAGCAGATTGCAAAGGATGCATTTTTAACAGTTGATCATAAGGCTTTACAAAAAGTATTTAGTGGCTTAATACAATGGGATGAAACATCACTTGATAAGCTTAAACAGATTGATGTGCCAACATTATGTATACTTACAGATGAGCATCATTGTCAGTATGATAAATTAAAGCATTATGCTTCTAGTATTCAGTTAGGAAAGGTGATTGGTTCAAAGTGCTGGGCAACCTTAGAAGTTCCAGATCAAGTTAATGCAATGATAAGGCGTTTTATTGAAACCATTGGGCTAAATTAATAGGTTTACCAAATCACTAATATTATCTAAAATATACTTATGATGATATTGTTTTAAATCATCAATATCCTTAATACCATAGCTTACAGCAATCGCATCCATATTAGCATTTTTAGCCATTTGTAGATCAAAAATACTATCACCAATCATAACAGCTTGATTTGCTGTGAGACCTGTATAATCTAGGATGTCAAAAAGCATTTGAGGGTTTGGTTTTGATGGTGACTCATTAGGTGTTCTTGTAATTGTAAAATATTCTTTAATACCAAAATTATCTAAATCATGCTCTAAAGGCTTTCTTCTTTTACCGGTTGCAATCGCAAGTAAGTAACCAGACTCTTCTAGCTGTTTTAGAGTTTTAACGGTACCTTGGAATAATTTTGAGTCATCTGGGTTATTAAAAAAATATGATTCATAACCGTCAATAAGTTTTTCAATAGGTAGGTCTTTTTCTTCAGGATATAAGTTAGTAAAAGCATGTTGTAGTGACAGACCAATTTGATCAGCTAATATATTATCTTCAGGTATTGGTAGTTCGTTTAGTTGGCAGCCATGTCGAATTGCATTAAATACTTTTTGTTTTGAGTCAACTAGAGTACCATCCCAATCAAAAATAATTAGTTCATAAGGTTTAGTCGTCATTTATCTTACTTAAATTTAGTTGCTAATGTGAGGCTATTTTACTTGATGTGATTGAATTTTGATATATGCATATGATTAATCAATTGCAAAATGATAAATAATATCAGCACCTGTGTCTAAGTTGGTGTAATCAGTTTGGAACTGCCAGTTTTTATTGAAGCGATAGATTGCTTGAACTAATTGTTCTCCTGTGAATATACCAACACCGTAATTGACATATAAGTGAGGAGATAGTGATTTGCCGATAAAAAGCGCGGTATTGTTTTGATTTCCTGTTTGTGACTGGGTGACTGTTTGCAGTTGGCTTGTTAATATTTGACCTTGTTGGATTGTTCCAAATGAAATATCTGTAATGCCAAACTTGCTTTGTACATCTTGAAGGACGACTGAGCTGCCGCCATTTAAAGCTAAAGCAAGTGCAGCAGATGAGAGTTGTTGTTGCTGATCTTTTGAAAAATTATCGCTATTATCAAGTGATTGGCCAATAATAATGTAACTTAGAATATTAGCTTGGGACATGCTAGGTGTTGAGAAAAAAGAGATATTAGGGTTTTTTAAGGTGCCTAAGATATGTACACCAATAGATTCTGGTGCATTCTGTGATAACTGTTGTTGGGCGGGTATTTGATAGTTTGCTGTAACATTTAAGTAAGGGTTATCTAGCTTGCTATTGGTAAATGTGGCAGTAGAGTCTTCTGTTATTTGGAACTGTTTGCCATAAAATGAGTAAATGGCATCTTTTAAATATATTTTTCCAATTGCAAATGAGTTTTGATGAGGCTGTGCTTCAATGGTCATTTCACCAGTAAAAAATGATTTTAGACCAAAACCATAAAATTTTGTATCATCACCAAAATTAATTTTAAGCCTCATTAAAAGTGGGATTTCTGCCATAGTTGTAATTGGTTCGTCTTGAGCATTAAGGTAGATTATATCAGCTTGCATTTGACTGCTATTTGATAAGTTAGGAAGATTATCTCCTTTAATATTTGCATGATCAATCTTAATAGATCCTAGTAACTTAAGTTGATCGTCATAATTAAGTTGTATATCCGGAGATATTATGATGTTTAGTGGTGGAATATTAGCAATTTGAACTTTACTTCCTTTAAGGTTGCTAGTTAAAGTTAGCTTTTTTTGCCAGTTAATATTAGATTTTAATGAAATGGTATTGTTGTTATTTATCCCGCTACCAGTAATGACCCAGTTTCGATCCTTTCCTTCAGCTCTTAATATTATATTGCTAATCTCACTATTGTAGTTATACAGATTAATTGTGCCATTTTGAATATTGGTAACGCCTTGGATATTAGGGTTTAGTAGTTGATCACTAAATGTTAAGTGAGATGTAAGATTGCCAGAGAAATTAATAGGATAGGGAACTAAAAAGTTTAACATGGCTAAATTCTCTAGTGTCGTGTTTAAATTGCCATAAATATGAGCGTTATTAAGGTTGTTTATACTTTTAACATTAGAAAGGCCTAAATTGAGAGCCAGCTCAGATTTATTATTTAGTTTTATGCGAGCATCTAGAAAAGCAGCAGTATCAAACTGGTTATAAGAGAAAGCTAAGTTGTTAATATTTGTATAACGTTTTGATTTGTCGAAAGTATTTGACAAATCATTAATATGTATTTCCATAGGGCTAAGTTTTGCTTGAAGCGTAATCCAGGGGGGCAGCCATGTATAACGATAATAGGACAGCTTAGTATTAAATAGGCTTAGGCTTGCTATAATCTTTGTTAGATAAAGATTAAGAAAAGGAGATGGGTCTATATGCGTTTCTAGTTTTACCTTAGTTAGATAATGTGATGAAGAAAATGAAGTGCATAAGCTTTGATTAGTTGATAATAGACATAAAAGAGGAGCATTAAATAGTGATTTTTCTGTATTTAGTGTTATAGCTTGCTGTTGAAATATATGCCAAGCGCCAAAGTTTTTAGATTCTATTTTGCTATCTAATAGATTTAGAGACCAAGTATTCTTCTTTTTTTGTCCGATTACTTTTAAATTAGCAGATAAGTGTTGCGGTAGAGTATAGCTAATAGATGACTCTAAAAAATTATTTCTAAGGCTAACTTTTCCCTCGAAGTTACCAATTAGCTGATCTTGATAAGTAATATCATTGAGCTTGACTAAAGTAGATACCCCTGGATCAGAAGGAGTGCCATATAAATAACCATTTGCTGTTAGTTTTGCTGTGATATTAGGTAGAAACCTTTCAAGGTTACTGATATTAGCTTGGAAAGAAAAATCAAACATAGGGTAAAGCTTTCCATTGGCCTTGATAAATTGATTGTTATCACCAATTAAAAACTCATCAATAATGAAATTGTTGCCTAACTTTTGAAAGTCAAGTTGACAGCTTTGTCTATAGTCATTTACTGTAAAATGGCAATTAGTTAGTTTGATTGATTTTTTTTGTTCCTTTTGCGTGCCAAAAATAGATTTTAAGTTTAGAGAGCTTTCAAGTTTAACTGTATCAACCCGTGATAAGTGATTTGCTTTTGGAAGGCTAATATAAAAAGTACTTTTCATGTGTTCTGTTTCTGGGCTAAGATTGATCGAAGCATACCCTAGGCCAAGGCTTGAGTTTATTTGAGAGGCATTAAAGCTGACAGACTCTGGGGAGCCATAAAAATAAGAGCGCACAAATAGATCTTGTCCGTAGAAAGTTCCATCAATATATATAGATGCAGCAAAATATTGCCTTAGAGGGGCATTAATAGAGGCATTTAGAGATAGGTTTGTGTTAAGTATATTTGGTTTTAAAGTTAGTTTGGCTTTTAGATAGTATGGGTCATCAAAGCTTAACATAACAGAGTGAATTATACCTTCAGATGGCACGTCATTATAGAAAAATTGAGCATTATCAACGTAAAGCTTTTGATTGATAATTTTAGCGCTTGATGTATAGTTGCTTATATTTACTTCGGTATGGTCATCAACAACTACTTTAGCTTGATTAACTTTAATGTTTTGAGCAATAACAGGCCAGTTAAATTGATTGCTATTGCTTTGGTTGTTTTCATCTGAGCTAACATTATCATCGTCATCAGTCATGACAGATACATTAACAATATCTGCTTTTACAGATTTAATATTAAATATACCGCTTATTAGCAGCTGTGGTCGCCATTGTACGTTAACATTCTTTACTTCTACAGTTGTTCCATCAACAAAGACTTTTAGTTGGCTTAGATGAAAATCGCTTAAGTTGCCTTTTAGGCCTTTATCTTCAATTGTAATACCATGAGGAGATAGAAAATAATTGCTAGTTAACACAATGATGCGTAGCCCTATTTGTGTATAAAATAAAATAACACCGAAGAAAAAAACACCGAGGAGAAATATAAATAATACAAGTGAAATGGATCGAATATGTCGTTTCATCTAGAAATATGCTCCTATACTAAAATCAAATCGCCACTCATTTTTTTCTGAATTTAAGGTTCGAGTTAAATAGCCAATAATAGGGCCAAGCGGAGAGCGCCAGCTTAAACCTAAGCCTGCAGCACGTAGTGGATTGACATCATTAAAATTATTAAAGGCATTACCTATATTATAATAAATGATTGTACTAAAATTTCCTTTAATTCTTTGCTCAACTCCGGCGCTTGCGGTTAGTAAATAGCGACCGCCGGCAAGGCTTCCATTAATGTAAGGCCCTTGGCTAAGATATGCATAACCAAGTAGTGTTCCAATTCCTCCAGCATAAAATCTAAATTCAGGTGCTAAAGTATCAGTATCATTTGAATATAGTGAGCCAAAATTATAACTTGATACAAAGCGAGTCCAGTTTGCTTTTATTGGAAGTGCAATGCGTAAGGTTGACAGATTTCTTATAAATGATTGATCTGAAAATGAATCAATTTCTGGTGCGGCTTGAGTTAAGTTGCTAAACATCAGTCCATTGTCAAAAAAGCTATCAGGTTGTCTCAAATTAAAAGAAACATTAATGCTTGGTACTAAGTAATTAGTTGAGTGATTGCTATTATCAAAGCTGGTTTTATAACGAATAATATATTCGTGTAGTCCAAGATTGACAGAGATATGTTGTGTTAATCGATCAATGTAGTTAATGCCAATTAAAGTCTCAAGTGATTGATATGGAATCAAATCATATAAACTTTGCTGTGCGTTTATACTCCAAAATGTATGAACAGGATCACTGCCTGGAATTAGATACTGTGTTAAAAATGAGGTATTAATACTAGATAGTTGAAGCTGTACTTGTGCATTATGACCATCTGGTGAAAGATGGGGGTAAGAAGCACCTAGAGTAAGTCTTGGGCCAGTGAATGTACCATAACCTACACCAACAGAATATGATTGTGATTCTTTAGCAACTAACTCAACACGTAAGGGAACTGAACCATTATGCGTATCTCTTTTCCTAATATCTGGCGTAACACTGACACTAGCAAAGTAGCCACTATTATCTAGTTGTTGTTGCGTTTTAGTAATTTGCTTATTATCAAATAATTGCCCTTTTTGGAGTGTGATATACTTGTTTATAAATAAAGGATTAAATATGTATTGTTTTTGAGTAACGGTAATTTCTCCGTAGCGATAGCGCTTACCTAACTTTAGGTGGAAAACAACCTCAGCTTCATTAGAGGACTTTTTTATAAGAATTTTGCTTTCATCTAAAACAGCATCTAAGTAACCTTTTCCATTAACAAGGGTTAAAAGTTGGCTTTTTGATGCTAAGTAGTTTTTTTGGAGTAAAGGGTCTCCTTCTTTTAAAGATAACGTTTTTAATAATGCTTCGTTAAGTTTATTTTTTGAGGGCGTTGTTTTTAGTAAAATGCGATGAATTTTAGTTTGTTGATTGGTTTTGATATTTATATCAATTAGCCATGTTGATTGACTTTCATCTAAAGACATTTTTATCTCAGGTGAGAAATAGCCATAGTTAATGAGGGCACTTTCTATTTCATCAGGAATCGAGTTATAAAATAATCTCAAGTGATTGACGTTTTCAAGCGCGTATGACTTATAACGGATAACAGATAGGCTATCTGTAATATGATCCAGTATGGCTTTATTTGTAACTCCTTGTATGGTAACGTCAATATCCTTTGGTTGGTTATTAGCTAAGCTAATAGAAGAAGTAACGAATAAAATAAAAAAAATAATCCAATATTTAATTTTCACATAGGGTCAATTTTGTATGTGTAATCATAATGATAAATCTATAGTTTAAGCTGTATTTTATCAAGTAGTATTTTGTTTTTTCCAATAAGAGCAAGTACAATGTTTTTATTAAGAGTAAACGTGTTGATTAGATTATATGAATAAAGATAAACAATGGATGTCTGAAGCACTTATCTGTGCTAAGCATGCACAATCAATAAATGAAGTGCCTGTTGGAGCTGTTTGTGTTTATCAGTCACAGCTAATATCAAAAGGATGGAATTTATGTATTACAAATAATGATCCAACAGCACATGCTGAGATTATTGCACTACGAAAAGCAGCTGAAGTACTGGGAAACTATCGTTTAATTGATGTTGATTTATATGTTACTTTAGAACCTTGTTGTATGTGTGCTGGTGCAATTGTGCATAGTCGTATTCGTCGAGTAATTTATGGTGCTAAGGATAATAAAAGTGGTGTAATTGATTCAAATTTAAATCTATTTGAGCAATCTTATATTAACCATAAACCAAAAGTTACCTCTAGTGTTTTGCAAGAAGAAACATCACAAATATTAGTAGACTTTTTTAGACAAAAGAGGGCTAACCAATAAAAATGAAGCTACAAGCAGGGACTCTTTATGAGTATGTTTTATTAAGTCAATTTACTAGTTGGAAAATTGGAGGCTATGCAAGATATTTATATATTCCTAAAAATATTGAGGACTTATCAAATTTTTTTAAAGACAATACACTAAATTTGCCAATAGTTTATATGGGATTGGGTAGTAATTTATTACTATATGATAAGCTAATCAATGCAGTTGTTATTTTATTTAGAGGAGCACTAAAACATTATCAGTTTAATGAAAAGTATAATCAGGTGACTGTAGGTTGTGGCGTTTCTGTACCAACAATTGCAAGAAAATCTCGAAAGTTAGGCTATAATAATTTAAATTTTTTAGCAGGTATTCCTGGTACGCTAGGTGGCGCATTGCGCATGAATGCGGGTGCATTTGGTGGAGAAATATGGCCAGAAGTCCTTCAGGTTACGTTGATGGATATAAAGGGAAATACTTATACTAGATCAAATAAAGAAATGAGTTATGCTTATCGCTCACTAATTTCATATAATAAAAATGAGTTGTTTGTTGAAGCAGTTTTAAGGTTACTTCGAATTGATCAACCTAACACATCTATTGATCAGTTACTTTCAAAGAGAAAAAGACAGCAGCCAATAAATATGCTTAGTTGTGGCTCCGTATTTAAAAATCCTAAAAATGATTATGCAGCACGACTAATTGATGAGTGTCGCTTAAAGGAGACTCAGGTTGGTGGGGCATATATATCACCAAAACATGCGAATTTTATAATCAATAAAGGAGATGCAAGCTTTCAAGATGTGGTTGACTTAATGCGTATGGCATATGAGAAGGTGAAAGCAAAATTTGATATTGAGTTAGAGCCTGAGGTTAAAATTGTAGGAGCAAATGGTGAAGATCAAAGCATTTGGTAAAGTTGGTTTAATTTATGGTGGGAAATCTGCAGAACGGGAAGTTTCTTTAAAGTCAGGTGAAGCCGTATCTAAGGCACTTAAGAAAATAGGCATCAGTAGTGTTTTGTTAGACGGCGATGGTAATTACTTAATTGATAAGATTAAGCTAGATAAAGTAGACAGATGTTTGATTATGCAGCATGGCGGCGATGGTGAAAATGGGGTGTTGCAAGAGCTTTTAGAAAATATTCACATGCCATATACAGGTAGTAGCAGTATGGGGTGTTCATTGGCAATGGATAAACTGTTAAGTAAACAGACTTGGCTGCAGGCAGGCATTGTGACTCCAAGATTCAGACAAATGAAGGATTATCGTGATATTGAAGACTTAAAGCTACCACTTGCAGTTAAACCAATCAATCAAGGCTCGTCATTAGGAATATCGAAAGTGAGTAATTTAGAGCATCTAGAACAAGCTTATATGCAAGCAAAAAAATATGGTGAGGTCATCGCTGAAGAGTGGATTGAAGGTAAAGAGATTACTGTTTCCATAGTGAATGGACATATACTTCCATCGGTATGGATTAAACCGAGTCGAGAGTTTTATGATTATGATGCAAAATATTCTAAAGACTCAGGCACCCAGTATTACTGCCCAAGTAATCTTGATGATAAAGTTGAGATTGAAATTCAAAAAATAGCAGAAAGTGCTTTTAGTTTAATACATTGTTCTGGTTGGGGGCGTGTTGATTTTATTATTGATGAAAAACAAAATCCGTATTTAATCGAGGTAAATACGGTGCCTGGAATGACTGAATTGTCTTTGGTCCCTCAAGCTGCAAAGGCCTATGGTTGGAGTTTTGATGATTTGGTATTGGAAATATTAAAAACATCACAAGTAAAGAACTAAGGGAGCCGTTTTATGCGCCTCAAGGTGATTATTAAAGTTTCAGTTTTCATTATAATAATATTAGGTTGTATTTGGCTTTGGCATGATATACATCGCCAAGGTCGCTTTCCAATTAAAAATGTTAAAATTGATGGCACATATCATTATGTTAGTCCAAAGCTTCTGCAGTCTATATTGTCACCAAAAATATCAGTAGGCTTTTTTAACATTGATGTGGATGACTTGCAAAAAAAGCTAGCAAAATTGCCAGGAGTTAAGTCAGCAAGCATCAGGAGAAGCTGGCCAGCAACAATCAGTGTCAGTTTGGTTGAATATAAAGCTGTTGCCTATTGGAATCAAAATGAATTGGTAACGGGTACAGGCAAAGTGTTTTCTCCAAAAGTTATGCATGATATTGTAAATTTGCCACATTTGTACTCTAGCAATACGCATTCAAAGTTAATGATTGAAACATATAATCGATTAGAAATGATTGCAAAAAAACATGGTGAATCAATCGAAAGTATAAAATTTATTGGTAATCAGTGGACAGTAAAGTTAAATAATAATGACATAATTAAATTAGGCAGCCAAAAACCAGATGATTCTTTTGCAAAAATATTAATGGTATTAGCAGAGATTACGCCAGATAACGATAGCACAGTGAGTGTTGATATGCGCTATCAAAACGGCTTTATAATTGATAATAAGAAAAAATAGGCATAATTATACAGTTTAATATTCGTTTTTTGCGGTTTTATGCTAAAGTAACAGTGAATAAATTATTTATGTTTAAATGGATGAAACAATCAAACATTTAGGCAAGTGAAGTTTAAGAGAGGGAGTTAATGTCTAGAGAGCCTGATAAACAGTTATTAACCGCTTTGGATATCGGGACATCTAAAGTTGTTGCTGTTGTTGCTGAAGTAAGTGAGGGTGGTCAAGTTGATATTATTGGGTTTGGCACTCAACCATCAAAAGGTCTTAAAAAAGGTGTTATCGTCAATATTGATGCAACAGTTAAAGCAATTCAGAAGGCAATAGAAGAGGCAGAACATATGGCTGATTGTGAAATTGGTTCTGTTTGTGTTGGAATAGCGGGAAGCCATATTGATAGCTTTGACTCTACAGGGGTTGTTGCTGTTAGAAATAGTGAAGTATACCCTGATGATGTAGAACGTGTTATTGATGCAGCAAAAGCAGTGGCTTTGCCAGCAGATCAGCGAATACTCCATATATTACCACAAGATTTTTTAATTGATAGCCAAGGTGGTATTAAAGAGCCAGTTGGTATATCAGGTGTTCGATTAGAAGCAAAAGTTCATATGGTTACAGGTTCGATTAGTGCAGTTCAAAATATTGTAAAGTGTGTTAACCGCTGTGGTGTTGAAGTTTCAGACGTTGTTTTAGAGCAACTGGCTTCAAGTTATGCAGTCTTGACTGAAGATGAAAAGGAACTGGGTGTTTGTTTAGTTGACATAGGTGGAGGTACAAGTGATATTGCTGTATTTTTACACGGTGCAATTAGGCATACAAAAGTTGTTCCAATTGCAGGAGCTCAAGTAACAAATGATTTGGCACATGCTTTACGCATACCAACGGATATTGCCGAAGAGATAAAAATTAATTATGGCAATGCGCTGATGAAAACGGTCAGAGATGGTGAAATTGTTGAGGTGCCAGATATTGCAGGACAAACAACAAGACGATTGCCAGCTCAGACTTTAGCAAGTGTTATCGAAGCTCGTTGTGAAGAGTTATTAACATTGATTTACGATGATTTAAATAAGAAGGGATTATTAGATCAGCTTGCTGCGGGTATTGTTTTAACTGGTGGCGCAGCTAAAATGAGAGGTTTAATTGAACTTGCAGAGGAAGTGTTTCGTGTGCCAGTAAGGCTAGGCGTCCCCCAATATGTAACAGGATTGACAGATATTATGCATAATCCAATGCATGCAACTGGAGCAGGGCTGTTATTGTACTCTCAATCACAACAAACAGAATCGATTCCATTTGATTCAATTGAGAGTCAAACTGATGGCATATGGAGAAAAATGACGCGGTGGTTTAGTAATCATTTTTGATATTAATTTATAAAGTATAAGTCAAGGAGTAAGTTATGTTTGATGTTGCAGAATCTGTTATGGACAATGCAGTAATTAAGGTCGTTGGTATTGGTGGTGGTGGAGGCAATGCCGTTGAGCATATGCTTGAACACGGCATTGATGGTGTTGAGTTTATTTGTGCTAATACGGATGCTCAAGCACTGAAGAACTCTTCGTCTAGAACAGTGATTCAAATTGGTAATGAATTAACAAAAGGTTTAGGTGCTGGTGCAAACCCAGAAGTAGGTAAGCGAGCAGCTCAAGAAGATCGTATGCGCATTCAAGAAACTCTTCAGGGTGCAGATATGGTGTTTATCACAGCTGGTATGGGAGGCGGAACAGGAACAGGGGCTGCTCCTGTTATTGCTGAAGTTGCTAAAGATATGGGTATATTAACAGTTGCTGTTGTTACTAAACCATTTCCTTTTGAAGGTCGTCGCCGTATGCAGATTGCTGAAACTGGTATAACTGAGTTGGCTGAAAATGTAGACTCACTTATTACAATTCCAAACAGCAAGCTGTTAAGTGTTTTAGGTAAAAATATTAGTTTGTTAGATGCGTTTAAAGCAGCAAATAGTGTGCTTCAAGGTGCAGTTCAAGGAATTTCTGAGTTAATTACTAGACCAGGGTTAATTAATGTTGACTTTGCAGATGTTAGAACGGTTATGGCTGCAATGGGTGTTGCTATGATGGGAACAGCAATGGCAACAGGTGAAAATAGAGCAAGAGAAGCGGCAGAAGCTGCTGTTGCAAGTCCATTATTAGAAGATATTAATTTAGAAGGTGCTCGGGGTGTATTGGTTAATATTACAGCTGGTATGGATATGTCAATTGGTGAGTTTGAAGAAGTAGGTGAAGTTATTAAATCATTCACTTCAGACCAGGCAACCGTTATTGTGGGTACCGTAATAGACCCTGAAATGACAGATGAATTAAGAGTTACAATTGTAGTAACAGGTTTAGAAGAATCAGCGCATGCAAAAAGACCAATGCAAGCGGAAACACAAAGTAGCAATGGTCAATATAAAAGAGCAACAGGTAGTCAGTATGCAACACGCCAAAGCGGTAGCTCACAGTCTGTAGGTGGCGTTAAGAGAGCAGCACCAAAGGGCTCTGCTAGCTCATCATCTAAAGATGGAGAGTCAGAATATCTAGATATTCCAACTTTCTTGAGAAGGCAGGCAGATTAAAAAAAATATTAATACAGCCTGCGCCTAACTATTTCTACGTTTATCTTTGCTTTATCAGTTGGTTTTTTATAGCTTTTCAAGCATAATATTTAACTTATAAACTATTAATAAATTATGGGTTACATAACTATGGCTGCACTTGAAAAGCAGAAAACACTTAGAGGCATTATACCAATTAATGGCATTGGCCTTCATTTAGGCCAAATGGTTAATATGACGATCAAGCCAGCAGATATAGATCATGGCATTGTTTTTAAACGCATAGATTTAGATCCATCAGTTAAACTGCCGGTAACGGTAAACGGTATTCAGGAATCTCTTTTGTGTTCAGCACTTGTTCAAGATAAGGTACAAATATCAACAATTGAGCACTTGATGAGCGCGCTTTGCATGCTTAAAGTTGATAATGCCTTAATAGAATTGGATTCAGATGAACTTCCAGTTATGGATGGAAGTAGTGAGCCTTTTTTAGATGCAATTGAAAAGGTTGGTATTGTTGAGCAAGATAAGCCGAGAAAACTAATTAAAGTATTAAAACCAATTCGAGTAGAGCATGAAGATAAATTTGCACAAGTCCTACCAGCAGATCAGGTAAGCTATCGATTTGAGATTAAATGGGATCACCCTGTCATTGCCGCAACACCAAGTGTTGTAGAGTTTAACGGTAACTATCAAACATATAAGTCAGATGTATCAAGGGCAAGAACTTTTGGTATGGTTACTCAAATTGATCAATTACATGCAATGAACCGAGCTTTAGGTGCAAGCTTGGATAATGCAGTTGGTGTGACAGATACGGGTGTTTTAAATGAAGGAGGCTTACGCTATCAGGATGAGTTTGTAAAGCATAAGCTTTTAGATGCCATTGGTGATTTTTATGTTGGTGGTGCAATTATTGGCCAATTTGATTGTTATAAGTCAGGTCATCATTTAAATAATATGCTATTAAGAAAACTTTATCAGGATAATAGTAACTATCAAATTATTGGATGATTATAATACTTAACTATATTTTCTACTTGTTAATCAGTAATTTTAGCGCTATTTTAAATACGTACAGATATTTCTAATTTTGTTAATTTTTATAAGGGGTTTTATATGACTTGGCTTATTATTCTTCTTGTTGTTATGGTGTTGTTACTTATCTATATTGTGATTACGTATAACCGACTAATTGGTGAGATTGAAGCGGTGAAAAACTCTGAACGCCAAATAGACGTTCAATTGGATCGACGTTTTAAAGTTTTTGAGTCTCTTATTAGTGCCGTAAATAAATACATTGATTATGAACAAACCGTACTAAAAGATGTCACAGCTTTACGTTCTAAATCCCTTGATGCAAAAAAGAAAGGTGACAAAGCTGCTCAGTTTAGCGCTGAAAATGCACTATCTTCTATTGCTGGTGGTATTAATTTACAGTTTGAAGCTTATCCAGAATTAAAAGCAAGTCAAAATGTAATGCAATTACAGGAAGAAATAACAACAACTGAAAATAAGCTCGCTTATTCAAAGCAAGCGTATAATGACTCAATTGAAACATATAACGCAGATAAAAAGTCATTTTTTGCTGCAATGGTGGTAGGACTATTTAGAAGTAAGTTAGATAATGATTTCATCTATTGGGCTGTTGATGACTCTAAACGTGAACAATTAGAAGACTACACGGTTAATATGTAGTTATTGGCGAATACAAAATGTATGATGTGCAAAATACAGGAGACTGGCGTGGTATTGTTCGAAAAAATAAACGAAGAACACGTTGGGTAATTTTTTTCTTCATTTTATTATTTCTTATGTTAGGCTTGGCTATTGATTATCTTTGGACTTATTCATGGGCCTCTTATAAGTTCAATGTAATGCTTACTTTTCAAGACATAACATACTTATACTTTTACGGTAAGCTTATTCCTTATGCAACGATTATTACAACGGTAGTTGCATTTATTTGGGTTGCTTGCACCTTCCTTTTTTATGATAAAATTATGCTTTCTGGAACTAAAGCCTATGAGGTTACTGCCAGCACAACAGACCCATTAGGTCGGCAAATTTATAATTTGGTAGAAGAAATGAAAATAGCTGCCAATATGAACTTTATGCCAAAAGTATACATAATTGATGCGAGTTACTTAAATGCTTTTGCCAGTGGTTATTCTGAAAAATCAGCAATGATTGCACTAACAAGAGCATTAGTTGAAACGTTAAATAGAGATGAGCTGCAAGCAGTGATTGCGCATGAGTTAACTCATATTAGAAATGAAGATATTAAATTAAACTTATTTGTTGCTGCATTATCCAATATGTTGATATTTATGCTAGAGTCAGCTTATATTATATCAGCATCAACAGCGATGAGAAGGACTTCTTCAGGCTCAAGGCAAACAAATAATGGTGCTGTTTTGGTGTTTATGATCATTGCTATTTTAAGATTAATTCTACCTCTAATTACGATGGTATTAAGACTATTTTTATCTAGGAGCCGAGAGTATATGGCAGATGCTGGTGCTGTTCAATTGATGAGAAATAATGAGCCATTAGCACGAGCTTTAATCAAAATTAATCAAAGCTATCAACATAGTGAGTTAAAGAAAGCATCTGAAAAGCAGCCTAATGAGAGTATGAGGCGTGCATCTTATATTTATAATCCAGCAAGAGCAAGCTTTACAGGGAATGAAACAAGTGATTTCTTTTCAACGCATCCAAGTTTGTCAAAACGATTAAAAGCAATTGGTATTAAGTTAAATAAAAATTAATTTAGATCAACTGGGTTGCTATCGTCTAAAATAATATTGACAAGCTGTCTGACTTTAGGCAAAACAAATCGATTTTTTTTGTAATAAATATATAGTGGTAAGATATCATTAAATTCATGTATTACTAGTGCTTTTAGCATGCCACTTTTAATGTCTTTAATTACGTTGTACTCATGAAATTGAGCAATCCCAATGCCATTAAGAACGCATGCTTTAATGAATTCTATATTATTTGAAGACAAGTTAGATAGTATATTAGGTTGTAATGATTTTTTTAGGCCAATAACAGGGGTATGTTCTTCTCTGCCGGAGTGTGGGATGTAATTGTGATTTTTCAACTCTGAGATAGATTGAGGCTCTCCATGTATTTTTAAGTACTTAGGGCTAGCACATAAAATATAACGAGTTTCACCAACCTTTCTTCTGATAACGTCGTTGGGCGCTGGCCAGTTTACACCAAAGACAAGATCAATATCTTCTTCTAATAAATTAGGTCTTCTTTCTTCAATTAATATTTCAATGCTAACATTAGGAAACTTTTTTCTATAAATTAATAAGCAAGGTAATAGATATTTTTCAGCTAGCGTAGCATTGCTCATGATTTTTAGTTTTCCAATCGGATTATTATGAAATTTTTGTGCAAGGCTTCTAGTGTTATCAAGTGCTTGATTGAGTTTTTGACATTGATCAAGCAATAATTCACCTTCTGTTGTTAGTGATATTTTTCTTGTTGTTCTGATAAATAAAGGCAAACCAAACTCATCTTCTAGTGATTTTATTGCATGGCTAATAGCAGCTTTACTTATACCTAGTTGCTTCGCTGCTTTTGTAAAACTTAGTAAATTGGCGACAACCAGATAAGTTTCAAAATTTGATAACGATAACTTTCGCTCTTTCATATGCTTACAATATTGTTTATTTTTATTTAACTATGGTTAAATAATTTTGTTATTGTATATTATTTCATATCAAATTAATATGCACTAAAAAAATAAAGAGAAAAGAAAAATGAATGTATGGAAAATAAGTATATTGCTTAGTTATATCAGTATTGCTTCTGCATCAGCTGCGATTATTACGCCAGCACTACCTAATATTCAAGTAGAGTTTTCTGCTACCCATGGCTTAGTTGAGTGGACAATAAGTATCTTTCTACTTGGCTATATGCTAGGCCAATTATTTTATGGTCCTTTGGCAAATATTTTAGGTCGATTAACAACACTTAGACTGGGGTTAATCATTAATTTGGTTGGCATTATAATTTGTATTTTAAGTGTAGAAATAAATCAGTTTTCTTGGTTACTGGTAGGTAGATTTGTAACAGCAGTAGGTGCATCTTCTGGTTTAGCATGTACATTTATGATATTAAATGAGGCGCTATCACCACAACAATCAAAGTCTGCTTTATCTTTTGCAGCAATTTCTTTTACTGCTGGTATTGGTTTAGCGGTCTTAGCTGGTGGTCTGGTAACATTTTATTTAAATTGGCACTATTGTTTTTTTATATTATTTATTCATGGTGTGCTTGTTTACTTATCAACATATTTATTTAGTGAAACATTAAAGTTTCGTAGTAGACAAAGCATTAGTAAGATAGCAAAGTCTTACTGCTTAGCCTTGATAGATACCAAACTTTTAATTTTTTCTTTAGCCGTTGGATCTGTTTCTGTATTTAGTTATTGCTTTTCAGCAGCTGCCCCTTTTATTGCTCAAAACTATTTAAAAATAACAGCTTTTGAATATAGTTACTGGAATATGTTAAATATGTTGGGAATGATTATAGGATCAATATTAGCTAGTCGAGTTATTAATAAATATACTGAAATTAGCATGCTGATTGCAGGTTTAATTTTATTAATTTTTTCTTTTATTATAATGAGCTTTCTTTTATTGATAGATATGTTAAATAGTTTAACTTTTTTTAGTATGACAGCATTGGCATATGCTTGTGGTAGTTTGATTTTTCCAGCGGCATCACATATTGCATCTAATGCAATTACATGTAGAGCTAATGCATCAGGCGCAATGAATTTTATTAATATGGGATCAGCTGTTTTTATTGTTTCAATAATGGGGTATTTGCCAGTCTCACCGGTTTATGGCTTTATTTTGATTGTTGGTTCATTTTCGTTTGTGTGCTTATTATTCATTTTAGCCTATGCCAAGTTTAATACTAAGTTTACAACTAAAGATATGGTAGTAAGCTAAGGGCGGTTGCTATTTGTAAAATAATTACAACAAGCCCACTTAAAGCCGTCAGTATTAAAATAAAGCACTTAAAAGGAGTATGTGTGTTTTTTTCATTCCTAACTTTCCATACCATAAAAACTGGTAAGATGATGAGTAAAATTGCAACAAAAATACTGGCATAGCCAAGTGCAAGAACAAAACCTTCTGGAAAATAGAGCACAAAAATAAGTGGAGGTAGATAAGTGATGATAAAAGCAATAATTCTACTTTTATGTTTGTTGTGGTCTAATCGGTAAGTATCTTGGCTAAAATGGTATAGCCCCATAGTAACTCCCAGAAATGAAGTTGTAATGGCAATTGATGTGAATGCATTAGCTAAACGAGAAATATAGTCGGTGTTTAAGGTGTTTTCTAAAGCAAGTATTAAGGCACTAATAGAGTTGCCATGATGTATAATATGTTCAAAACTAGTATTACTACCAAATAGTGAAATGGTGCCAAGAGTTACTAATTCCCATAAGACATAAATAATAAGAGGGATGCTACTACCAATAAAGACAACCCAGCGTAATGATTTAAAGTTTTCTTCACTGTCACCAAAGTAACGTCGAATACTGGGAATAACAATATGAAATCCAAATGATGTAATTAAGATAGGGATGCTATACCATAAGTAGTTAATATTTTGTGTGCTTGTCATTAGTTTATCAGTTGAAATAGATGGTGATATAACAACAATTAATATAAAAAATAAGAGCGCTTTAATGCTAATCAGAAGTTTGTTTAAATGATCAACTGCATTTAGTCCCCAATAAATAAAACTACCTAAAACGGCAATAATGATTAATGCACTTTGCCAAGTTGTTGTATCTAATAAATGATTAAGAATTTCTGAGCCACCAGCAATATAAGCGGCAGATAATGAGTATAGTAACAAAACATAAGAAATCCAGGTTATTAATTGACCTATAGGACCTAATGTTTTAAATGCCATTGTATTAAAGTTTGTACCACTTTTAAAGTGTAAATTAACCTCTGTAATCAGTTGTGCTGTGATTGCCATGATTGCCCAGGTAATAGCAAGTAAACCAAGTGACAGTTTAAAGCCGGAAGCAGCTGTAATCATAGGTAAAGCTAGCATTCCGGCACCAATGCTTGTGCCAGCGATAATCAACATGGCGCCAATTTTTTTTGTTGATGTTAGTTGTTGCATAAAAGATTCATAATTTCTTAAAGAATCATTTCAGTATATAAGCTTGCCTATTAGGATCAAGGTATTCTTATTGTTTTGATTTCGGATAGTACCATAAAGATTGTTTTAAGTTTTGTTTTGCAAAAAATTGATCTACCTTAGCTCTTTCAATTACTTCACTAGGTAAACTAAACTGTAAAGGGAAAGCACAAAGTCCAACATTAACTTTAATTCGGAGTAGTTTATTATCAACTTTATATGCTTTATTAATTGCTTCAATTAACTTTTTTGTTACTACTTCAGTGCTATGTATTGTCTTTATTTGATCAAGAATAATTGCAAACTGATGCTTCTCTAATCTGGCAGCGATATCACTTGATCGAATATTATGATTAATTCGTTTAGCAAATTCTTCTAAGAGTATTTCAGTGCCTTCTTCTCCAATTGAATCAACAATTAAATCAAACTGATCAATATCAATTAATAATAAAGCAGATAACCTATCATATCGTTTAGCAGCTTGGAAATACTGATTCATTTTAGTTGAAAACGCTTTTTGATTAATAAACATAGTCAATGGGTCATGTTCAACCATATTTTGAATTTTATTTTGGCTATTTTTAACAGACTGTAACTCTTTTATATGATTAATACTTTTCTTGATGCAGTTATTTAAACGTTTTGCAGATAATTTATTTTTTGTTAAGTAGTCTATGGCACCAGACTTAATTGCTTTAGCTGCAACTTCATCATTTGTTTGATTAGTTAGCATAATAATGCTATGGCTGTCTTCTGGAAGCTTTTGATGTAATGTTTTTATAAATTCTAAGCCATTCATACCAGGTAATGTATAGTCTATAAGTATGCAATCTGGTTTCTTAGATTGGCAGTATTTAATTGCTGAGGGTGCATCAAATAATTCTTTGATATCAAACTGTTGGCTTTTGTCTTCGTTTAGGAATTTTTTTATTAGTTTTCGATCTTCATTATTATTATCAATAACTAAAATATGATAACTATCAATCATATAACAACCCTCGATATTATTTTAATTTGCTGTTTTAAGTTTTTTTCATATAATTTTAAATTCTAGTACAGGATTTTTATATTTCCATTTCACCAAATGATTAGAGTAAAACAACTGTTAACTGATAAGTTAATTTAGATTTTGATTATGAATAAATAATTTATGTTGTATTATTTTATTATCAGCACAAAATAGTAAGAGCTAAAATAGCTAGGACATGGAGAGATAGCGAAATGGCAGACTATTATCAATTATTGGGTATTAGCAAAAGTTCAAATAATGCGGAGATAAAAAAAGCATACCGTCGATTAGCTAAAAAATATCATCCAGATGTTAGTACTGAAAAAGATGCAGAAGAAAAGTTTAAACAAGTTCAAGATGCGTATGAAGTATTAAAAGATGAGGAAAAAAGAAAACTATATGACCAGTATGGTGATAGTTGGCGACAAGTAAAAGATGGTATGGGGGCGGGAGGCTCACAAGGAAATCAAGGTACTCATCAGCAATATCATTCATCAGAGAATTTTCATGGATTTGAAGGTTATGAAGATATTTTTGCTGATTTGTTTGGTCGAAAGGGTAAGCAGGGTCAATATCAACGCCATCAATCATTTGATATGAAAGGGCAAGACTTACATACTAAAATTAATATTTCAATTAATGATGCACTAAAAGGGGTTGAACGCCAGTTGCAATTTGCTTATCAAGCAGTCAATCAGCAAGGGCAGTTAGAAAGTAAAAATAAAAAGTTAAATGTTAAGATTCCAAAAGGTATTGCAAATCATCAGCAAATTCGCCTAAAAGGCCAAGGTGGTAAAGGCCATGGAAAAGGCACAGATGGAGACTTATTTATAGAGGTTATCATTGAATCAACTAAAGAGTTTAAAGTGATTAATAATGATGTCTATGCACATGTACCAATTGCACCTTGGGAAGCAGCATTAGGAGAAGATATAACAGTTGATACACCATTAGCGAAAGTAAAACTTAAAGTCCCAGCACATACACAGACAGGTAAAAAAATGCGTCTAAAAGGCAAAGGTATTGCTGGAGGTGATTTTTATGTCATTTTAGATGTTATTTTACCGCCAGCTGTTTCCGATGAACAAAAAGCGTTTTATAAAAAAATGTCAAAAGATATGGCATTTGATCCACGAAAAGATTTATTAGGAGCTGCATCATGAAGTCATATACAGGAGTTATTGTTGATGAGGACTTAATTTCAATTGATCAAGTATGTGATCTATTATGCATCTCTGAAAAGGTCATTATTGAATGGATAGAACATGATGTTGTTTATGCAATTGAAAAAGAAAATGTGTACTATATTTCTTGTAATCAGCTTGTAAAAGCTAAATCTGCCTTAAGACTTGCACGTGATCTTGGTATTAATGCGCCAGGTATTGCGATTATTCATGACTTAAGAGATAAAATAAAAGCATTAGAGGCGCTGTTAGATCAAGAGAATGATTGATTTTCTCGAATAATTGCCTGAACCAATGCTTTAGATGAGTCAATTATTTTAATATGATTGATTTGGTAATTTTCAAATAGAAGGGTTAGGTCGGTACAGCCAATAATAATCGCTTCAATACTAGATTGGATAAATTCATCCATCAATTTTTTTATCATTGGGTTTGTTACTTCCACACTTTTATTTGCTTTTGTATTAGTAATCAGCTGATCGACTAATCGTTGCCATTCTAGCTTAAAAATAATTTCTTTTTTCTTATCTAATAGTGCTTTTTGGTATAATTCAGACTCCATTGTTGATTGAGTCGCTAATACCGCAACTTTTTGTATTGACTCGGGAATATTATCAACAGTTTCTTGGATAATATTTAACAACTTAATATCTAAGGCTTTTTCAAATGATTCAAAGTACTGATGTGCTGTATTACAAGGCATGGCAATAAACGTTGCACCCCAGTTTTGTAGTTTTAGTAGACCTTCTTTTATTGTTAATTCCATTAATTGATGATCAACTGGGCGATCTAAATAAAAGGGGGTGGGTAATGAATAAGTTAAGACATGAGGAAAGTCAATGTCATTTTTTGCTTGAAAGGAAATTTGCCATTCTTTCATTAATAAATCAATAAAAGGGGCAGTTGACATTGGCCCCATACCTGCAAGTATGCCAATCATTATTTACTCTCAAATACCCGACGAAGATAAAACATAAATCGTCCAATGAAGAGGCCTGCAGTAATACCATAAATAATTAAAATAGTAACAGTGAATTGAAAGTTATGAATAATCTCTGGGTTAACAGCGATTTTATAACCGACATAATATTTAGATGCAAAAATAATTAAAATTAAGATCAAACTTAACTTACTGCCAGGCAATTGAACAAAAGTTAAATTATTTCTTTTAACAATTTGTGCACCAATACGTTGGGCAATAAGATAACCAAATACAATGCCAACAACTAAAGCGATTGCATAGGTTGTGATATTAATAGGATGCAGATTAGTTTCATTAATTAAAGACCCAACTGATAGATATAAAAAGATAAGTGGAATAATTGCTAGCTTAATAATTGGGGTTTGATTAGGCTTGCTGGCTTTAAGACCAATATAGACTAGATAGACTAATAAAACATAAACCCACCAAGGGGTATTAACTAAAGTATAATAAATGGTATCTTTTAGTTCACTACTTGCCATTATACTACCCATAACAGAAAAGCTCCTTTTATCATCATGGTATAGTCTAATTGTAGTTAAGTTTATTGTTGCTTTGTATCCGTTGACTCAAAAATTTTATCAGCAGATGCTGCAATAAAACCTTGATATAGATTACCATTTGAATCGTTATAACGTTTAGCGAATTCATAGTAGCTATTAGGAATACTAAACTTACCTTGTTTAAACTCAACCTCAACTTGATTAGCTAAAGTGCTTGATTGTTCTAATAAGTCACTTGGTGTGCCCTTTACCTCACCACCAGATGCATTTAGCTGATAACCATGATCTTTTAAAAGCTGATTAATATCGGTAATTTCTTTAATGTTTTGCATATGGTTAACATTTACCGTAAAGTGGTTGGCCCTAAAACCGAAAGCATAAACCCAAGCAGCGTACTCGCTTTCTTCTAGTAATGCTTGATAGATATCATAATCTAATGGTTTTTGCCAAGCTGTACCAGAATAAAGGAGTTTATCAGATGATAATAACTCTGGGCTGATTTGATCAACTAAAGACGTAACATAGCTTTGTAGGCGCTCACTAAAATCTTTTGTTTTTAACTCACTAATAAAAATTTTAGGTAGGTTAGGGTTATCTTTGTGTTCATAATGTTTTGCGTTAAGTTTCTTAATATCAAAGGTATATTGACCTTTTTCTTCATAACCTAAATGTTTGAAAAATGAAGCAAGATGCTCAACGTTCACACGAGAATCATCAAAAGTACGAATCGCAATGTGATCATTGATCACTTCTTCACCTTGGTCAATAAATAACTGATGAATTTGAGCGGCTTGTGGGCTATCTGAGATATATTGCTGCCATAAATGATTAAATAACTCATCTAATGTTAAGTGGTTCATATTTAGGTTCCTTCCTATAAATTAAACTCAATACCTTGAGCAAGTGGCATCTCCAATCCCCAGTTAATAGTATTAGTTTGCCTACGCATATAAGCTTTCCATGCATCAGAGCCTGCTTCTCGACCACCACCAGTATGTTTTTCGCCGCCAAAAGCACCACCAATCTCAGCACCTGATGTACCAATATTAACATTGGCAATACCACAATCACTACCTTTAGCAGATAGAAAATATTCGGCAGTACGTACATCTTGAGTAAAAATAGCAGATGATAAACCATAGTTAACTTGGTTATTCATTTCTATTGCATCATCAATACTCTTAAAAGGCATGACATATAAAATTGGTGCAAAAGTTTCTTCATTAACAATTGCCCAACTTGGTTGAGCCTCGACAATGGCTGGTTCAACAAAAAAACCATCTCGATTAAGCTGATTACCACCAAAGCGAATTTTTCCACCAGCAGCTTTCACTTCTTCAATTGCTTTTAAGTAGCGGTTTACTGAGTCTTGATCGATTAATGGTCCGACATGATTATGTGTATCTAGTGGGCTGCCAATTTTTAATTTTGAGTAAGCACTAGCAAGTTTATCAACAACTTTTTCATAGATACTTTCATGAACTAGTAATCTTCTTAATGTTGTACAGCGTTGGCCACAAGTGCCGACAGCACCAAAAACGACAGCTGGAATTGTACGTTTTAAATCAGCTGATTGATCAATAATCGCAGCATTATTGCCGCCTAACTCAAGTAAAGACTTACCAAAGCGTTCTGCTACTTGTTTAGCAACTTCTCGACCAACAGGTGTTGAGCCTGTAAAAGAAATCATTGGTAATCTTGTATCGTTAACAAATGCCTTTGAAAAATCAATATCATCAGATGTGACTAATGAAAAGATATTAGGGAAGTGGTGCTCTGCTATCACTTCTTGGCAGATTTTATGTACAGCAATGGCACACAGTGGTGTTTTAGGTGAAGGTCGCCAAATAACAGTATTACCACAGATTGCAGCAACAAATGCATTCCAAGACCAAACGGCGACTGGGAAGTTGAAAGCACTAATAACGCCGACAACGCCATAAGGGTGCCATTGCTCGTACATTCTATGTTCTGGGCGTTCAGAATGCATGGTTTTTCCATAAAGCATGCGCGCTTGACCAACAGCAAAGTCAGCCATGTCAATCATTTCTTGAACTTCGCCATCACCTTCTTGTTTAGACTTACCCATTTCAAGTGCAACTAACGAGCCTAGGGTGTCCTTGTAATGGCGTAAACGATCACCAATAAGTCGAATAATTTCACCACGTTTAGGAGCTGGCACTTCTCGCCATTTAAGAAAGGCTTTATGTGAGGCGTTAATAACCTGATCTAGCTGATCCATATTGGTTGTTTGGATAGTTTGAATTTTTCCATCTGTAATTGGGGTATTGGAAGTTAACCTGTCTCCATTCGCATCAAGCCATTGATTACCAATTGCAGTACCAGAATGATTTTCTGTTAGATTGAATGTTTTTAAAATATGTTCAATACTTGACTGTACTGAGTCCGCTTTCATTGTATCTTGTGTATTTTCAATTTCAGTCATTGTTGTATCCATATTAAGCCTCCAGAACAGCCTCAGTAAGATTAGTTTCAGTCTTTTTTACAGCTGACTCCATCAGTGTTACATTATTTTTGTTATTGTCATAATATGAGCCAAAGCGATTAGCTAAGAAATCATTTAAATTAATTTTTTCTTGAGTAGCAATCGGGCCTTTTAGTGTTTTATCAATGACAGCTAAGTCAATTGCTGCGCAAATGCCAGAAGCGGTTGTCATTTGAATGGCAGAAAAAGTTTGCCCCATCAGCTGTCGAGGGTAGAATTTTTCAGCATAGTTTTCTTCCATTAATTTGCCATCAATTGTGCCTAAGACTGAGACATAGACTAAAACAACATCACGCTTTGTTTCAGGAATAATATCTTCTAAGATATTTTTTAATACATCACGTTTTTCATTTAAGTGAAGCTCATCCATTAAAAATTGCATTTTTTCGCAATGGCCAGGGTATCGCATGGTTTTATAATCCATGTTTTTTACTTTATCTTGATAGGTATCAATAAGAGAACCAACGCCACCTGAAGTATAGAATGCTTCATAAGTTAGACCATCTAACTTAATCTCTTCTAGTCCCTGCAGTGCGGGCACTAAAGTTTTTTCATTATTAATTAATACTTCACAAGGGTTGCCATATTCATTGATTACACCATCGGTTGACCAAGTCAGCGCATACTGTAGCGGGTTACTTGCATTAAGTGGTAATGCTCCAACACGCATTTTAACGTGATCAATTGAGTCAAAACGTTTGATTAAATCATTGGCAACAATACTAATAAAACCTGGAGCTAGCCCGCATTGAGGGATAAAAACAGTCTCTTTATTTGTTGCTAGTTCACGTACCTTTTTAGTAACTTCAACATCTTCAGTTAGGTCAAAATAGTTAAGTTTATGTGCTTGTGCCAGCTTAGCAATAATTGGGTTGCAAAAATAAGGTAAGCAAGAAACAACAGAATTAATTTTATACTTTTGGACTAAATTTTCTAAATGTGATTGATCATTTACATCACAAGCAAATGTTGTAATTTTAGTTTTGGTTTGAGGTGTTTTTTCTGGTTGTTTTAAGTCTCCTAGGAAAACCTCATAATCACCTGAATTTGCTAATAGACTTGCAACTAATGTTCCAATTTTTCCTGAACCTAAAATAAGAATATGATGCATCTTTAACCTCCTTGGTTAGATTAATTAAGTACATTTAATGTGTTGTGGCATCAAAAATTTAAACGATATCAGTATTTGATATTTTTGCTATGGTGTAAAGGTTAACTTTCCAAATAAATGCTAAGTTGATGTTTCTCAGTGATTAAGTATATTAAAAAATATAAAAAACTAATTTATCTGAAAAATTATTTTTATTAATAAAGAATATAAGCATTATAAATTACTATTTTGAAAATGACGCAACGCAGAAACAAGAAGTAATTATTATATATGGAGAATAAATTAAGATTTACTATCATTAAATATTATTAAATTGATGTTTTTCTTTTGGAGAGGGACATGGCAAATAATCAAATTGGTCTTTTTACATGTTCAGCAATTGTTGCAGGTAATATGATGGGGTCAGGCATTGCATTACTACCGTCAAACTTGGCAGCCATTGGCTCATTAACATTTATTAGTTGGATTATTGCTTCAATTGGCGCAATTGCATTAGCATTTGTATTTGCAAGGTTAGGTGCTGAAAACCCTCAAGAAGGAGGCCCAGTTGCATATGCAGGCGAAGTGGCGCCAATTTTAGGATTTCAAACAGGTGTTTTATATTTTAATGCAAATTGGATTGGTAATTTAGCGATTGCAATTACAGGTATTGCTTATTTATCAACATTTTTTCCTATGTTAAATAATCCAGTTGCTGCAGGAGTTGCAACAATTGCGGTTATTTGGGTGTTTGCCGGTATTAATGTTTTGGGAGCTAAATGGATTGCCCGTTTGGTGACAATTGGTGTCATATTATTATTAATTCCAGTTATTTTAACGGGTATTGTTGGTTGGGGATTTTTTAAGCCTGAAACTTTTATTAATAATTGGAATGCAACAGGAAATAATACAATACATGCGGTTTTCAGTGGTATATTACTTTGTGTCTGGAGCTTTATTGGTATAGAAAGTGCATCAGTTAATTCTAACTTGGTAAAAAATCCAAGGGTTACTATTCCTAGAGCAACAATGATAGGCGTAGGGGTTGCTGCAATTGTTTACTTTTTATCATGCACAGCAATTTCAGGTATGTTGCCTAATGATGTCATAGGTCATTCTTCAGCCCCATTTTCATTGGCGATTAGTCATATGTTTGGGGCATGGGGTGCGCCAGTTGTATCACTTATTGTTGCATTTGCATGTCTTGTTTCATTAGGCTCTTGGATGATGTTAACAGCGCAGGCAGGGGCAAGAGCAGCTCATGATGGAACATTGCCTAAAATTTTTGGAGAACTCAATAAAAATAAAATGCCAGTAAAGGGGTTATTATTAACTTCGATCGGTATGAGCTTATTAATGGTATTTGTTATGTTTGGCGCAAAGTCAACAGCTGCCATTTTTGGTCATGTTATTTCCATTGCGGTTTTAATGACGATATTGCCTTACTTTTATTCGGCACTTAATTTAATTGATGTTGTTGAGCATCCAATTAAACATTTTACGATAACAGTAACGGCAGTTGTTGCTATTTGCTTTTGCTTTGCAGCTTATGTTGGCTCAGAAAGTTATGCGCTTGTTGGCGTTACTATTGTCTCAATGGCATCTTTAATATTCTATGTTAGAAAAAATAGAGAAGATTTTGAACGCTCTATTTACCGACGTGTTCACCAATGGCATATAGATGACTAAGGGGTTCTAATGCAATACATTTTATTTGTTCATAATGAAGAAACATCAAAGATTAAGTTAGTATTATTTGATCAGTTAAAAAAACAACTTGAATCATTAAGCTATTCTGTTATAGAAGTTGATACACTTAAGCATGCTATTAGTATGGCAATTCATAATGCAAGAGTAAGTGCATTAGTTTTGGATTGGGGAACTTTTGAGCTATCCTCATTATCTAAAATAGCGACTTATAATCCAATACTACCAATATTTGCTTTAGGTAATAAACATGTTGATTTAGACTTAGATTTAAGAGACTTTGATTTAAACTTAGATTTTTTACAGTATGATGCAAGCTTAGAGACTGAAGGCGTAGAGCGAATTCATCAAGCAATTAAAAATTATAGTTTAGACATACTGCCACCATTTACTCGCCAATTAATGCATTATGTTTCTGAGAGTAATTATTCTTTTTGTACGCCAGGTCATCAGCAAGGCTATGGCTTTCAAAAAAGTCCTGTTGGCGTGGCTTTTTATGATTATTATGGTGCTAATATCTTTAAGTCAGATATTTCAATTTCCATGTCAGAGTTAGGTAGTTTGCTTGATCATTCTGGCCCCCATAAAGAAGCAGAAAAATATATTTCAGATGTGTTTAATTCTGATCGATCATTGATTGTTACCAATGGTACATCAACATCAAATAAAATTGTAGGTATGTATGCTGCTAGCGATGGAGATACAATTTTAGTTGACCGAAACTGCCATAAGTCATTAACACATCTAATGATGATGGTTGATGTAAATCCAATTTATTTAAAACCAACACGTAATGCCCATGGCATTTTAGGTGGTATTCGTTTAAAAGAATTTAGTAAAGAGAGCATTCAGGCAAAATTAGATCAACATCCAAGGGCGAATAGTTGGCCTGTTTATGCTGTTATAACAAACTCTACTTATGATGGCATTTTTTATAATGTAAATAAGATCCATCAAACATTAGATGTTAAAACCTTACATTTTGATAGTGCTTGGGTACCTTATACTAATTTTCATCCCATTTATCAGGGTAAGTATGGTATGGGTATTGAAGAAATAAAATCAGACCATGCTGTATTTGAAACACAATCAACTCATAAATTAATAGCAGCCTTTAGTCAGGCTTCTATGATTCATGCAAAAGGTGACTTTGATAGTGAATGTTTAAATGAAACCTTTATGATGCATACATCAACATCACCATTTTATCCTATTGTTGCATCCACAGAAGTCTCAGCAGCAATGATGCAAGGCTCACCTGGATATGCATTAATTAATGAGTGTATTGAACTAGCGATGGATTTTCGTCAAGAGATAGTTAAGTTAAGGGAGGAATCAAGTAGTTGGTTCTATGAAATATGGCAACCAGAAGATATTAATGAAGCACAAGCATGGCCATTACAAGTGGGTTTAAATTGGCATGGATTTGATGTAATTGATGATGACTATCTTTATCTAGATCCAGTAAAAGTTACCGTTCTTTTACCAGGAATAGATAATAATCAATTATTAGATAAAGGAATCCCAGCTTCTATTGTTGCTCAATTTTTGGAGGATCATGGCATTATTGTTGAAAAGACAGGTCCTTATTCGATGTTGTTTCTCTTTAGTATTGGGATTACAAAAGCTAAATCAATGCGCTTGCTTGCAGTTTTGAACAAATTTAAACAACTGTATGATCAAAATAGATCAGTTAAGGAAGTGTTACCATCGATTTACCAGGCAGATCCTATTTTTTATAAAGACAAGTCAATTCAGGAAATAGCTGATATATTGCACCAGGTAATTGTTAAGCATAATTTACCTGAGGTGATGTATCATGCATTTGATTATTTGCCAGAATTTGTCATTAATCCTCATAGAGCATTCCAGAAGCATATCAAAAATCAAACCAAAATGGTTTTATTAGAAGAGCTAGAAGGTGAAACTTCAGCTGTGATGATTTTACCTTATCCTCCTGGTATTCCTTTGATTATGCCGGGTGAGCGCATTACTAAAGACTCTAGAGTTATCTTAGACTTTCTTCTAATGCTCATTGATATTGGTAGCCATTTACCAGGGTTTGAAACTGATATTCATGGTGTTGAGTTAAAAGAAGATGGTAAATACTATGTTAAAGTAATTGGTTAATGATAAAGCTATTGAATTGCTGTAATTGCAATTGTATAAATAATATCATCAATGGTTGCACCGCGAGATAGGTCATTAACGGGTTTATTTAATCCTTGTAAAATAGGACCAATGCTTAATATATTAGCACTTCTTTGAACAGCCTTATAAGTTGTATTTCCAGTATTTAAGTCAGGGAAAATAATAACATTGGCATAGCCTGCAACGGGACTATCTGGTGCTTTTGTTTTTGCTGTTTTTGGATCAATGGCTGCATCATACTGAATAGGCCCATCAATAATTAAATCAGGCCTTTTCTCTCTAACAATTTGCGTTGCTTCTTTAACCTTTTCAACTTCACGTCCTTTGCCAGATTTGCCAGTGCTGTAACTAATCATAGCAATTTTAGGTTCAATACCAAAGGCAATAGCAGACTCACTACTTTGAATAGCGATTTCTGCAAGTTCTTCAGCATCAGGGTTTGGGTTAATTGCACAGTCGCCGTAGACTAAAACTTTATCTGGAGTACACATAAAAAAGACAGAAGAGACTAATTGATAATTTGGTTTTGTTTTAATTAGTTTTAGTGCTGGGCGTATGGTATCAGCTGTTGTATGAACTGCACCTGAGACTAAACCATGAGCAAGACCTTGTTGTACCATCATGGTGCCAAGCATGATATTATTTTCTAGTGCATCTTTTGCCATAGCCGTTGTTAAACCTTTATGCTTTCTAAGTTCAACTAAAGGCTCAATTAGCTTTTCTTTTATGCTCTCAGGGTCAATGATTTGAATATCTTTTGGTAGATTAATACCATGTGCTTGTGCAACAGATTGAATATCAACTTCTTTACCTAAAAGAATACATTGTGCAATTTTTCGGTAATGGCAGAAAACAGCAGCTTGAATTGTCCTTGGCTCATTACCTTCAGGTAAAACAATTGTTTTTATCTTTGCTCGAGCTCTTTGGATTAAATAATAGCGAAAGGCAGCAGGTGACATCTTTTTAACGACATGGTCACTTAATTTTTGCTCAATGGCATCAATCATTAACTCTTCTGAAATGGTGGTTTTAAATAGCTGTAACCGTTCATCATCCTTGGTTGGTATTTCACTGTAATCAAGTGATGATAGCTTTAAAATGGTACTAATACTTTTATTATTGGTTGTTAATATAGGTAAGCCTGTTTTTTTAGCGCTCTCAATACAGAAGTCAAATGCATTGCTATTTAGGTTGTGGTGTGCTGTTAGAATAATGCCACCGAGACGAATACCTTTTTCACTTGCTAAGGTTGCAGCAATTAATATATCTGAGCGATCAGAGGATGTAATAATTAGTGTTCCTGGGTTTAACTCATCTAAAACACGATTGATTGTTCTTGCGCACATCGTAATGCGAGTGATACGTCGTTGCTCAATATCACCTTCATTCAGTACCTTAAGTTTTAAGTGTTTTTTAATATCAGATAAGCGGGGGTGAGTTAAAGCACCACGCCAAGTGGTGATGCCAAGTAGTTTGATTTGATTAGATTTGAAAATTTTTAATGACTCAATATCTTTTTTTGTGTGTTTAAATTTAAGTCTTGGAGGTTTTTCATCTAGTAGGCTAAAGCTAATGTCACCATTGGTGTCAACAGGTGCATTAAGTTTAGTAATGATTGTGCCAATAAGGTTATTACTATCTATTCGTTTTTTATTAATAATTAACTCTTCTTCTAGTTCAGATAATGGAGAGTTCCCAGTTGTAGTAACGAAGATGACATAAGCATTCAAGGCTTGAATTAATGAGTGATTAAATTGATTTTTATAAGGAGCTAACCAGCCAAAGGCTTGATTCATTGATGGCTTAATGATGCAGCCTCTGATTAAAACAATATCTGCTTTTTTCGAAAGTTTATCGTAGCAGTCCAGTAAATATTCCAATAAAGAAGTGAGGTCATCATTTATAAAATAAGCTTCAATTTCTTTGGGCGTTAGCTTGGCGTCGAATAATGGATTAAATGATTTAACGCTATAACCTTTCTGCTCTAGGGCATATTCAAGTCCAAGCTTTAAAGAGGATAGACCAGCATTTTGACTTGTCGGTAGTAGTACAATAGGTAATGCCATGCTGCTTCCTTAATCGTTAACTAATGCAAGTGCTTCGTTGGCAATCATTAGCTCTTCATTGGTAGGGATAACTAAAATATTAGGCGTATTAGACTGACTAATTTGATAGTTTGTGTTATGACCATGTGTTTTGTTATGATCATGATTAATTAAATAACCTAGATTTTTAACTTTTTCAATGACAAGTTTTCTTATTGTAATAGAGTTTTCACCAATGCCACCACTAAAAATTACGGCATCAATTTTGTCAAAATAGGCATAATAAGCAGAGACATAAAAAGCAATTCGTTGTGAAAAAATATCTAAAGCAAGCTTGGCATTGGAATTATTTTGCTTTGCAAGCTCTTCAATTTGGCGCATATCAGAATGACCTGTTAAGCCTAAAAGGCCACTAGATTTGTTTAAGAGCTTATCTATTTCATCAGTTGTCATGTCCATTTGATTGGATAAAAATATCAGAACACTAGGGTCAATGCTGCCAGATCGAGTCCCCATGACAAGACCATCAAGTGGCGTAAATCCCATTGAAGTATCAAAGCTTTTACCATCTTTAATTGCAGTTATGCTGCAGCCATTGCCCAAATGTAAGCTAATATAATTGCCTTTTGACTTTTTGAGTATTTCATCTGCTTTTTGTGATAGGTACTGATGACTAATACCATGAAAACCATATTTACGAATATGCTGATTTTCATACAAATCATAAGGAATTGCATAGAGGTGTTGAGTAATAGGGATACTTTGATGAAATGCTGTGTCAAAAACAGCGACTTGTTTTATGCCTGGAAATATTTTTTGACAAAATATAATACCAGATAAATTATGTGGGTTATGTAATGGCGCCAATGGATTTAAAGACTGAATTTTTTCAACGACAGTTTGATCAATTAGCGTTGCTTTTTTAAACAGGTTTCCGCCGTGGACAACACGGTGTCCAATGGCAATGATTGATTCAGTCAGCTTTTCTTGGTCAAGTAATGTTTTAATTGCTTTGAAAATATCTTCATAGTGAGCATTAGGATAAGCTGTTTTGCTTTTCTTTAAATTAATACCTTGATAACTCAGTGAACATGCATCACTTAGTATAGATTCTGCTTGGCCAGAGATAATTGCCTTTTCTGTTTTTGGTGAAATGAGCGCAAACTTAACAGAAGAGCTGCCACAGTTTAACGTAAGAACGAATTCAGACACAATAAATACTTATATTAAACGTTGTTAATTTTATTCATATTATATATGAATTTCTCTTAAATTTAAGAATAAAACACCAAATAAACTACAAATGGTTTGATTTATGTCATGTTGTACACCAGGACCTCTATGCTAAAATACACTTAGACTTAAGTTTAGCTTCGGTATAACACCATGCATGAGTTTTCATTGTGTCAAAATATAATCAAGCTTGCTATTTCAGAAAATCATAATGGCAATCAAATAAAGAAGATAGTGTTGAGTATTGGTAGCTTAGCAGCGGTTGATATTGAATCACTTAAGTTTTGGTTCCCAGTGGCATCTCAAGGTACGAAAGTTGAGCAGTCAGAGCTTGAGATCATTGTATTAGAGGCGGAAGCAAAATGTGAGCAGTGTTTAAATATATTCAAACCAACTCAACTATATGAAAACTGTCCATGCTGTCATGCTTATGAAAAAGATATACTACATGGCTTAGAAATAATGGTTAAACAAATAGAGATTTAAAAGAGGAATCTTATATGTGTACAACTTGTGGTTGTCAAGATACAACAACGCATACCCACCAACATGATCACTCTAGTGACAGTATTAGGTTAGAAAGAGCAATCTTAGAAACAAATGATCGCTATGCACAGTTAAATAGAGATTTTATCAAAGATAAAAATAGCATATTATTAAATTTTGTATCTAGCCCAGGCTCTGGTAAAACATCATTATTGGTAAAAACCATTCAAGATAATATCCAAAAACTACCAATATCAGTCATTGAAGGAGATCAATATACAGAGTTAGATGCAGAGCGCATACGTAAAGCAGGTGCTGACGCTTATCAAATTAATACAGGTAAGGCATGTCACTTAGATGCGCATATGATCTCGCATGCATTTGAGCATTTAAATATCAAATCTGATGGTTATGTTTTTATTGAGAATGTGGGTAACTTAATTTGCCCATCGCTGTTTGATTTGGGAGAAAGTAAACGTGTTGCATTAATTTCAGTAACAGAAGGTGATGATAAGCCCTTAAAGTATCCTAATATGTTTCACAGTGCAGATATCGTAATTGTTAATAAAGTTGATTTACTTAATCATGTTGATTTTGATATGGAAAGATTAAGTCAACACGTTTATCAAATACAACCAAAAGCCAAGATCATACCATTATCAGTTAAATCAGGTGAGGGTCTGAGTGATTGGTATCATTGGCTTTTCAAGCTAAAGACAATATAAAAATGAAAGCAATTAGTTTAACGTTAAATGGTATTGTACAAGGGGTTGGCTTTCGGCCCTTTATTTATCGTCTTGCCTTAAAAAACTATTGGTGTGGCTCTATTCAGAATACACCAATGGGCGTTAAGCTATTGCTAGATTCAAATACAGTGAATGCTTTAAACGTAAAGAATGAAATTTTGGCTAATTTGCCACCGTTAGCACGTATTGATCAATTTGATATAGAAGAAGTACCCATTAATAAACCTTTAAAAGGCTTTAGTATATTAGACAGTTTACCTGGTAGCACATTAACTGAAGTGCCAGAAGATGTTTGTATTTGTGAAGATTGTTTAGATGAGTTGTTTGATCCAGATAGTCGCTATTACTTGTATCCATTTATTAGTTGCACAAACTGTGGTCCACGCTATAGTGCCATTAATCAGCTTCCTTATGATCGACATTTAACTGAGTTTAAAAAATTTGAATTATGTTTAGATTGTTTTAGGGCTTATACAGATCCTAATGATCGGCGTTATCATGCACAGACAACGGTATGTGAGGCTTGTGGACCAAGCTTATCAAGTAACGTTAATAAACTAATTGATGCAATTAATCTTGGTCAGATTGTCGCCTTAAAAAGTAATAGTGCCTTTCATTTAGTAATTAATGCACATAATAAAAAAGCAATTGAAACTTTAAGGTTGCGTAAACACCGACCGAGTAAACCTTTTGCACTCATGGCATTAAATGTTGCGTCAATCAAACAATGGATGGATGTTTCTAAAAAAGAGGAGCAGTTACTAGAATCCAATGCGGCACCAATCGTTTTATTAAAACAAAAGGAAAATAGCCAATTATCTAACCAATTAAATCCTGGTTTAGACTCACTAGGTGTGATGTTGCCATCAACAGGGACTCAGTATCTTTTGTTTTACTATTTATTAGGTAAGCCTAAAGGGAAGGAATGGCTTAAAAAAGCAGCTGATATTTTATTAGTTGTCACAAGTGCTAATATCTCGGGTGATGCAGTTATTTCAGATAATGGACAAGCAGAAGATCAGCTAAGTGAAATAGCTGACTTAATTGTGGCGCACAATCGCAACATTAGTATGCGCTGTGATGACTCAGTGATTAAAGCGGATTTAGGGTTAACACAAATAATACGAAGAGCTAAAGGTTACGCACCAAGATCAATAAAATTAAAAACTAAGCTGCCAAATGTTTTAGCTTTAGGTAGCCATTTAAAAAACACAGTCTGCTTTACAAAAGAGAATAAAGCATATGTGTCGCAGTATATTGGAGATTTAGATAGTCAAGATATTGTTAACTATTACCAAGAAGTATTGATACACTTTAAAAAGCTTTATTCAATTGAGTTTGATTGTATTGCAACAGAGTTACACCCTGATTTTTATCCAACAGATTTAATAGCAGAAATGAAGCTGCCAATTATTCCAGTACAGCACCACAAAGCACATTTAGCGTCTGTGATAGCTGAGCATAGTATAGAAGGGCAAGCGATTGGTATTGTGCTTGATGGCTTTGGTTATGGTGATGATGGTACTGCTTGGGGTGGTGAGTTATTTTTTTGTGATGTTGAGAAAGTACAATTTGATCGTTGTGGTCACTTGTTACCCATGACTTATTTTTCACAGGATAAGGTTCAAAAAGAACCATGGCGAATGGCAATTGCACTAGCAGATCAGTTTGATCTAGACGATCATTTTCTATTGGACAAAATTCTTCAAGCAAATCAATTTAAGCAGTTGTTAAAACATAAAGCTAACCATCAAATAACAACTAGTTGTGGGCGTTTATTTGATGCTGTCAGTAGTTTATTAGATATTTGTCATTACAATGCTTATGAAGCAGAAGCAGCAATGCGATTAGAAGCATTAGTCGAAAAGGTTAAGATAGATAAAAGTTTATTTGAAATTAATGAAAAAAATCAACTTAATATTAAGCAACTAATTAGAGCCTGTATTGCATTGCAAGCATCTAGTTCAACGAAAGCGGCAAGCGAGCTATTTCATGGTGGCTTTGCTTATGCATTGGCCAGTTGGGTAATGCAAGCAGCTAAGAAATATAAAGTTAACCAAGTCATCTTAAATGGTGGTTGTTTTCAAAATTCAGTTTTGTTAAATGAATTACTTAAGCTTTTCTCAGATAATGCAATCAATGTTTATATACCCAAAGACTTACCATTCAATGATGGAGGGCTATCATTAGGGCAAGCTTATTTAGCTGCAAAAATATATCAAATGAATCAATTAGATCTAAGGAAATAATAATATGTGCTTGGCAATACCTGCAAAGGTGACACAGCTACTTGATGATAAAAGGGCAATTGTCGATGTTGGTGGCATTTCTAAAGAAATCTCACTTGCCCTATTAGCAGATGATATCAATGTGAATGATTTTGTGATCATTCATGTGGGGTATGCATTAAATAAGCTAGATAAAACTCAGGCAGAGAAAACATTAGACGATTTTAAAACGATGCTACAAGAAGAAAAGAAATGAAGTATATAGAAGCATTTCGACAACCAAAAGTCGCAGAAAAACTATTTGATAAAATTAATCAAGCAGTTAATCAAAATCAGAATTATCGTTTGATGGAGTTTTGTGGTGGACATACGCATGCATTGCATCGTTATGGCATTACCGAGTTATTACCTAAAAATATTAAAATGATTCATGGGCCTGGCTGCCCAGTTTGTGTCTTGCCTATTGCTCGAGTTGATCAAGCGATTTGGTTAGCTTCTCAGGATGATGTTATTTTCTGTAGCTATGCAGACATGTTACGTGTTCCTGGAACTGATCAAGATAGCTTATTAAAAGCAAAAGCACGTGGTGCAGATGTTAAAATGATTTACTCAGTTGATGATGCATTATCATTGGCAAGAACCAATCCAGATAAAAAAATTATTTTCTTTGCAATTGGTTTTGAGACAACAACGCCACCAACGGCTGTTGCATTAGAACAAGCAATTAAAGAAGGTTTAGATAACTTTTATATCTTTTGTAATCATGTGTTAACGCCAATTGCGATGGATGCAATTTTAAGCGGAGAAGATGAGGTTCAAATTGATGGATTTATTGGCCCATCTCACGTAAGCATTGTTATTGGTAGTAATGCTTACAAGGAAGTTGCAGAAGCCTATCAAAAGCCAGTTGTGATTTCAGGCTTTGAACCACTGGATATTTTGCAATCAGTCTTAATGCTTGTTGAAATGATTAATCAAAAACAAGTTGGCATTGAAAATCAATATACGCGGGCAGTTACAACAAGTGGTAATCAAGTTGCGCAAAATTTAGTATCCAAATATTTGCAAGTACGAGATACATTTGAGTGGCGTGGTTTAAGCTTTATCCCTAAAAGTGCACTAAAAATTCGACTTGAATATGCTAAATACGATGCAGAAAAAGTATTTTTAATTCCTAAAGTTAAAGGTTTAGAACATAAAGCTTGTGCATGTCCTGAGATTTTGCGAGGCATTAAAGAACCTTCAGACTGTAAATTATTTGGTGTTGCTTGTACACCTGAGCAGCCAATGGGCGCATGTATGGTTTCGTCAGAAGGTGCCTGCTCTGCACATTATCAATATAGCTGGAGTAATAGCAAATGATTAAACTAAATTTTAAAAAAGATATTGTTGATTTAAGTATGGGTTCTGGTGGTAAATCGATGAATCGCTTAATTGATCAATTAATGCTAAAAGCATTTGATAATCCTTATTTAAATAAGAAAGAAGATCAAGCGGTATTACCAGAACTTCGTGGGAAACTTGCTTATACAACCGATAGCTATGTGGTATCACCATACTTTTTCCCAGGCGGTGATATTGGTTCATTGGCAATTCATGGTACGGTGAATGATTTAGCAGTTTCAGGTGCGACGCCTTTATATATATCAGTTGGCTTTATTTTAGAGGAAGGGTTACCGTTGAAAGATTTACAAAAGATTGTTATTTCAATGGCAAAGGCAGCTGAAGAAGCCAATGTTTCTATTGTCACAGGTGATACAAAAGTAGTGGAGAAAGGTAAAGCCGATGGTATTTTTATTAATACCTCAGGTATCGGTGTCATTAAGTCTGAACATCAGCTATTGAATTTACCATTAGAAAAAGGTGATAAGATTATTATTAATGGTAATATTGCAGAGCATGGTATTGCTGTTATGTCAGAGAGAGAGAATTTAAGTTTTATGACGAATGTGTTAAGTGACTCTTGTGCACTAAATGATTTAACACTTGATTTATTAAGTCATCATACTTCAATTAAAGCCATGCGAGACCCAACGCGAGGTGGTATTGCAGCGACGTTAAATGAATGGGCAAATGAGCATCAGGTTGGGATTGTAATTGATGAGAAGAATTTGCCGGTTACAGAAGAAGTTTCATCTGCCTGTGAGTTGCTCGGTCTTGACCCTTTATTTATTGCAAACGAAGGAAAAGTGTTAATTGTTTGTAAAGGAGATGACGTAGATCAAGTTTTAGATAAACTGCATCAGCATCAATATGGAAAAAATGCTACAATTGTCGCTGAAATTGATAGTTTAAAAGAAAATGAAATGCCGTATGTAGCAATGAAAACTCAATTTGGTGGATTAAGGCGAGTTGACTGGCTAAGTGGCGAGCAATTACCAAGAATATGTTAGGTAAGTATCATGAAACAAAATTATTTACCCTATGAAAAATTAGATGATTTAATTTTACAATTAAAGAGTCAAGGTTATCAGGTAAAGGGACCTCAGGTAGACGAAGCAGCAATTGTTTATGCTGATTTAGATAATGCTTCAAAATTACCTTGGGGCTATGTTGATGAACAATCACCCGCTTACTATGCAGTTAGAAAAACAGATGTTAAGCAAGCGTTTGGCTGGAGTGTACCAGTTCAATCAATTAAGCCATTATTATTTGAAGAAAGAGAAGTTCTATGGAAAGTTAGCCGTGATGGCCAAGGAAAGTTAGCTTTTCAAAAGCAAGCGCATACACCTAAGTATGCTATATTTGGTGTTAGGCCTTGTGACTTACGTGCTATTGAAATTCAAGATAAGGTATTTATTGATAATACCTATCATGATGTTCGCTATCAAAAAAGACGAGAACAATTATTTATTATTGCAGCAAATTGTACAGATTGTCATAGCAACTGTTTTTGTGTCAGTTTGGGAGATTATCCAAAGGCTGAAAAAAGTTATGATCTTGCAATGACTGAAATAGAAGGCGGTTTTGTGATTACTTCAGGAACCCAAAAAGGTCAAGGAGTATTAAATCAACTGGACTTATCTGAAGCTAATAGAGATCAAGTTAGTAATGCAGATAAAAGAATTCAGGAAACAGCAAAAAAACAGACAAAAACACTGCCAGATATAAAGACAATGGAAGCAAAACTAAAAGAAAGATTAGATCACCCTCAGTGGGATGATGTTGCAAAACGTTGCCTATCCTGTGGTAGTTGTACACAGGCATGCCCTACTTGCTTTTGTCATACAGAGAAAGATGAACCAACCTTAGATGGTGCAGAAACAGAACATTTAAGAGAGTGGGATTCATGTTTTGGACTGGATCATAGCTATACGCATGGGGAGCTTTATCGAGAAGAACCAAAGCATCGTTATCGTCAATGGTTAGTGCATAAGTTTGGTACATGGCGAGATCAGTTTAATACCAAGGGTTGTGTTGGCTGTGGACGTTGTGTTACCTGGTGTCCAGTTAAAATTGATGTCACTGATGAAATCAATGCGGTTTGTGGGGAAGAAGAGAAATGATTGTCGAAGATGATGTCTATTTGCCATTTGAGGCAGAGGTCGTGGAATTTATTCAAGATGCAGATGATATTTTTACGTTGCGCTTAGAATTGACTGATCCTCAGCAGCGTGAGAACTATTCATTCAAACCGGGTCAATATAATATGATTTACTTATATGGCATTGGTGAAGTTGCAATTTCGATTGTTAATGACCGTGAGTTTAATATTGAACGCTTTGAACATACTATTCAGGTAGCAGGTCGAGTAACAAGAGGCATGGTTAAGCTAAAGGAGGGTGATCGAGTTGGTATTCGGGGACCTTTTGGTACGTCTTGGCCAATTGAAAAAGCCTATGGTAAAGATGTTGTTGTGATGACGGGTGGTTTAGGTAATGCACCATTGGTTGCATTAACAGAAAGCTTACTTCAAGAACGAGAGCGTTTTGGAAAGATTTATGTAGTACAAGGTTTGCGCCATAGTGATGGGTTAATTTACCAAGATAAATACACACGTTGGAATGAAATACCGAATACGGAAGTGATCATTACTAGGACTGAAGGGGATACGTTTGGGCCTTGGAGGTGGTATCAAGGATTTGTAACTGAAGCAATTGATGATTTAGATATCGATATTGCAAATACCATTGTAATGAGTGTTGGCCCTGAAATTATGATGATTAACGTTGCAAAGGCATTTGTTAAAAAGGGTATGCCATCAGAAAATGTCTATGTCAGTTTAGAGCGCAGCATGAAATGTGCAGTTGGTCATTGTGGGCATTGCCAAATGGGTAAGGAGTTTGTTTGTAAAGATGGTGCAGTTTATGCTTATTCCCAAGTTGAAAAGCTGCTTGAAATAAAAGGGGTATAAGTTATGTCTTTGATTGATCCATTAAAAAATTTACCCGATAAACCCACATTAGCGGTACATAAATTTAGTTCGTGTGATGGTTGTCAATTAGCCTTTATCAATAAAGGTGTTAAATTAATCGAATTATCTGGTTTAGTTGATATTAAGCATTTTGCTGAGGCAGGTGCTGTTGATGAAGAAGCAAAAGTTGATGTTGCGATTATTGAGGGTAGTGTAAATACAAGGCATGACGTTGAACGAATTAAAATGATCAGAGACAATAGTAAGTACTTGATTACTATGGGCGCATGTGCTGTTTCTGGAGGTATACAAGGCTTTAGAAATAATATTAATGCTGATGAATTTAAAAAATGGATTAAGGCTGTTTATCCAGATCATCCGCATGTGGTTGAAGGCAGTGAGTTAGAAACGGCAAAACCAATTAGGGACTATGTAAAAGTAGATTTTGAAATTTCAGGCTGCCCAGTCAGCGCTGACCAAATGTATCATGCTGTGCGTCAGTTACTATTTAAGGTAGAGCCAGAAAAAGTTGTTGATCCAGTATGTGTCTCTTGTAAGCACCGAGGAGTTACTTGTGTGATGGTAGCTAAAGGTGAGCCATGTTTAGGACCTGTGACAGCAAATGGTTGTGATGCATTATGTCCAGCAATTAATCGTGGTTGCTATGGATGTTATGGTGCATCTAAATATGCTAATTTTGAGGCAATGACCAATAAATTAAGAGAGATGGGATTAACGGATGAGCAAATAAGTCGCAAATACCATTTTATTAATAATCAACAAAAAGGATTTAAAGAGGCGGGTGATTTAAATGAACACAAAGACGATTGAGGTCCCGATTTTAGCACGTGTTGAAGGGGAAGGGGCACTAGACTTAGTCATTGAAAATAATAAAATCACTAAGTGCCATGTTAGAATTTATGAGCCGCCAAGGTATTTTGAGAAGTTTTTAGAAGGTCGTGAGCCTAATGAAATCATTGATGCGGTTGCAAGAATTTGTGGTATTTGTCCAATGGCATACCAAATGAGTGTTGTGACGCTAATGGAAAAAGCATTTGACGTTAAAGTAACTCCTTGGGTTCATGATATGCGTCGAGTAATGTACTTAGCAGAATGGGCCGAGTCTCATTATTTGCATACGCATATATTGGCAGCGCCTGACTTTTTAAATTATCACTCAGCTATTGATATGGCTAAGGACTTTCCAGAAGAAGTTAAGCGTGGCGTTAAGCTGCAACAATTAGGTAATGATATTTTAAAATTATTTGGTGGTCGTTCTGTTCATCCAGGTGCAATTAAAGTTGGCGGTTTTTATCGTGCACCAAAGCAAAGCGAGATTAATGAATTAATCATTAGGTTAGAAGATGCTTTAGTTGATGCTGAAGCAGTTGTTAAATGGTTTGCAACTTTACCATATCCTGATGTTGAGTTTGATGGATTATTGCAAGTTTCATTGCACGATGAAACAGGGAGATACCCTGTGATTGCTGAGTATGTAATTACTAATACTGGCTTAAAGTTTCCAATTGAAGATTGGGATAAGCATTTTAAAGAGTTTCATGCACCACAATCAACCGCCTTACATTCAACTAAAGATGATAAACCATATTTAACATCACCATTATCGCGTTTTAACTTAAATTTTGACTGTTTACCACAGAAGGTCAAAGACTTAGCAAATGAAACAGGCATCTCATTTCCATCTAATAATATCTTTCATAGTATCTTAGCGCGTGCAATAGAATCTTATTATGCATTTTATGAAATCTTAACTATTTGTCGAAACTATGAATATCCTGATAAACCTTATGTTGATGTTAAGTTTAAAAAAGGTGCTGCTTGGGGTGCAAGTGAAGCACCACGAGGGGTTCAAATTGATTATTTTGAATTTGACGATGAGGGTTTAGCGAGTAAAATTAGAATTACACCACCAACTGCGCAAAATCTAGCTTGTATGGAAGCAGACTTAAAACAATCGTTAACTAAATTTGGTTTAGATAGGCCTGATGATGAGTTAAGGCTACATGCAGAGATGGTCATTCGAAACTATGACCCGTGTATTTCATGTTCAGCTCATTTTCTAACATTAAATGTGACTCGAAAATAGTCATAAACCATTAACAGAGATAGTTTTTTATGTTTAAATCTTTTTTTAAGCTTTATAGCTTAGTTCTACTTATATTTTGGTTGAGTGCGTTTGTTTTATTACAAGACCAAATGGCAATATTCTATATGGTTTTTGTTGCATTTTTACTAGGCCTACGACACGGTTTTGATGCGGATCATATTGTTGCAATTGATAATGTAACGCGGCAATTAGCGATAGATAAAAAGTATCATATGACAACAGGCACTTTTTTTGCCTTAGGGCATTCAAGTATTGTTGTGATTATGACAGTCTTATTGATATTTGGTATTTCTATTTTTCAAAATGAATCATCAGTTGTAATGCAGTCAGGTGCCTATATTGGTTCACTAGCATCAACAATCTTTTTGTGGCTAATGGTTTTAATCAATGGCCTATTTATTATAAAAACCTTAAAAAATACAAAACTAGATCATAGTAATCATTTTTTATCAAAACTAGCAAAGCCATTATTAAAATCAATTAATAAGCCTTATAAAATGTATTTTGTTGGTTTTATATTTGGCTTAGGCTTTGATACGGCAACTGAGATTGCCTTATTAGGACTGGCAGCCTCTTCTTATATTCATGGTAATTCAATTAGCATCATTTTATTATTACCATTAGCATTTGCGTTGGGTATGGCTTTGGTTGATTCATTAAGTGCCGGTATAATGGCAAAACTAGTTTTACTAGCAAATAATAACCAAAGCTATTATAGACGTTATCAGTTAACGATTTCATCAGTTGCATTGGTTATTTCAGCTGCTCTTGGCTTATTTCAGACTTTTGAATTATTTAATATAAAAATTTCATCAATCATGGCTCATTTGTCAATATTTGTCTCAGAATACTCTGAGTTTATTGGTGGTAGTGTGGTAGCCATTGTTTTAGTATTTTTAGGCTATTTATTATTAAAAAATAGGCAAGCTAAGCTACTAGCTTTAAATGATAAGAGCTTTTAATTTAGAGTTAACGTTTAAGGATGTTTTAACAGATTGATAACAGGAATCAAAATACTATTATTTGTTAAAATTGAACTAGCTTGGCGAGATGAATTTTATTTTACATTGTGCAATGTCTTGAGGCATGTCTTTTAGAATGAGATCAGAGGTTAGAATCATATTAATAACTTCATTCTTTTGTTTAGTATCAGGACAGAATAAAATTGTTTTAAGCACATGTGAGTTTATTTCAAAAGATTTTTTTGAAAGCATGTTTTTATTATACAAATACTCAAACTTAGTGAGTATTTCTCTACCATGAATAATTGAAAATTCATATAGTTCAAAAGGGTTAAATTTGTTTAGCCTAATATCTCTACATATTGTATATAAAACGATAAAAATGACATCTTCAATTATACAATAATCAGAATATTTACTCCATGTTTCTAATATAAAATCAAGACCTTCACTATTTTTAATTAACTCAAAGTTAAATATCAGAAGATTTTGATTTATCTTATTTCTATAGTCTTCTAATGAATTTCTCATAGATAGTATCATCACATTTTTCTTATGTAATAATTATAGATTATTTTAAGTATTAATTTATGGTAGAGAGTCTAGATATTAAATAGGCTTATTTAGAATTTCATATAGTTATCTTAATGTACTCAAGCTAACCTAAAACATCAGTTAAAATATTATTAGCGATTACTTCTATTTGATTTGATACTTCTTTAGATATAACTTCATCTTTATTATCTAAGTATTTTGCTTGGACACCATAAAAGCAGATATTATCTAATGAATTGCCGAGTGCTTGATAAAGATTAAGCGCATAAGCAATCCCTAGATTATGAGATGATAAAAAGCCATTAAATTGGGTGATTTCATCAGCTTTAAAATGAAAGGTTGTGCCAGGTTCAACCTTAGCATTAACAGCATCAATTAATATTACTTTTTGATAGTTTTTTTGATCAAGCCAATTAAATAAATTAATGCCTGGTCGGTCTGCTATATCAATTGTAATAGGGGATTGGCTTGGAATAATGTTTTTTAAATATTCAGCAACTTTAAACCCAAATTGATCATCAGAAAAAGGCGAACCAATACCAAGGATTAAAATTGTGTTATTTGTCATTGTTTATAACCAATCACGCTTAATTAAGTACTTACTTACAAGTTCAGCTTCTTTTGAATTAGGTTTTGTTTGATAATCATAAATCCAGTTAACAACCGGTGGTAGAGACATTAAAATTGACTCTGTACGACCATTGTTTTGAAGGCCAAACTGAGTACCTCGATCATAGAGTAAATTAAACTCAGCATAACGACCACGTCGATAAAGCTGGAAGTCTTTTTCTCTTTGTCCAAAGGGTGTTTCTTTTCTTTTCTTTATAATATCAACATAAGCATCAACATAAGCATTGCCAACAGACTGCATAAATGAAAAACATTGATCAAACTTCCATTGATTTAAGTAATCATAGAAAATACCACCAATACCACGTTGTTCATTACGATGAGGTAAGAAAAAGTAGTCATCACATTGCTTTTTGTAATCACTATAGACTTGTTCGCCAAAAGGATCACATGCTTTTTTAGCACTTAAATGCCAATCGATGCAATCTTCTTCAAAAGCATAATAAGGTGTTAGATCATAGCCGCCACCAAACCACCAAATAGGATCAGCACCTTCTTTTTCAGCAATAAAGAAACGCACATTCATATGTGATGTTGGTACATAAGGATTAACTGGGTGCATCACAACAGAGACTCCCATAACTTCGTAATGATAGCCTTTAAGTTCTGGGCGCATAGTAAGTACAGCTTTTGGAAGTTCGGGGCCTTTAAGACGCGAAAAATTAACACCACCTTTTTCCATCATCTCACCATTAGCAATAACACAGCTAAGCCCGCCACCACCAGTTTCAAATTGCCAAGCATCGTTAAGAAATTTTGTTTGACTATCTTCAGCTTCAATCTGGCTAACTAAATTGGATTGAAGAGACGATAGGTAAGTTTCAATTTGATTTAAGTTAATCATGGGACAACCTTTATTTAGAATGGTATTTTAATTGGTATAAGCTAATTTTATTTTTCTGATTTATTATCTTTATTGTCAACTAAAGTAGCAAGCCAGCAACCTGCACCAACAGCAACAAATGCTGAGATGATCCAAAAAATATAAAACATATTAGTATTCTCCAAATTCTTAATTAATAAAGCTCATGTTTTCTTGACTCAACTTCTGCCGCATTCATATAACTACCACGACCCCAAAGCTTCTTATATACAAAAGCGGTATAGAAGAAAATAATTGGCAAGGTAATGATTGCAACGACCAAAATACCTACTAAGGATATGAGCGAGCTTGAAGCATTAAATAAGGTTAAACTTTGACTAGGTGCAAGTGAAGAAGGCATTAAGAAAGGAAATAGGGTGAAGCCTAATGTAAAGGTAACACCCAAGCAGCTAATAAGGCTGCAAATAAATGAAGCAACATGCTTTTCTCTTTTCGAATAGGCAAGTAATGCAAATGCTGCAATTAATGCAATTGCAGGTGCAGCCCACATCCAAGGATAAGCATTATAGTTACTAAACCAACCGCCATCTAGCATTGTAACGATTTGTCCATTTAGTGGATGATAGACTGCTTCAGAGTAAGATTTAAGTGTGCTTGCTGGTTCCCAAGCAAAGCCGACAATAACAGATAACCATAGTCCTAATACAACAAATAGTATAATAAATGCGACAGCTGAAAGAATTTTTACTTTATTGAAGCGCTCTCTTAGTATGCCATCTGTTCGAATAGCACAGTAAGATGCACCTTGCATAATTGCAATGATAACTGCAAATATGCCAGTTATTAATGCGTAAGGTTTTAATAGCATAATTAAAGAGAAACCTGCAGCTTCAGGTGCAAATTGAGTACTAGCACCATAAGCAAAACGTAGGGTCCCAGGTTGAAATTGAAAAGGTAGGCCTAAAAATAGATTACCAATTGCAACGCCAATAATAAGCATAGGGATAAAGCTACCAAAAAATAGCATCCAGTCCCAGAAGTTACGCCACTTATGAGATTGTATTTTAGAGCGGTATTCAAATGATACAGGTCTTAAAAATAGACCAAATAAAACAATTAACATGCCTAAGTATAAGCCAGAGAAAGAGGCTGCATATGCTCTAGGCCAAATTGCAAAAATACCAGCGCCAGCAATAATTAGCCAGACTTGGTTGCCATCCCAAGTTGGTGCAACAACATTAATAATGGCTCGTCGTTCTTGGTCTGTTTTGCCAACAAAACGAGCAAGCATGCCAGCACCAAAGTCAAATCCAACCGTTGCTAGCACTAAAAATAAAATAAGCCCCATGGCAACCCAGCTAACTAACTGAACAATAGTATAAAAATCAATCATTTTTCATCTCCTATATTCACAGTTTGCAAGGATGCATTTTGCTCAAAATGATACTTTCCAGTATGTAAGCTACTTGGGCCTAAACGTGAAAATTTAAACATTAAGTAGAGCTCAACAGCAACAAGCACTGCATAGAAAAGAGCAAATGCAACTAGGGATATAATGATATCTACGCTACTGAGGTAAGATGCACTTAACGATGTTGGTAGCATATCATATACCGTCCAAGGTTGTCGGCCATGCTCTGTGACAAACCAGCCACACATAGAAGCAACCCAAGGTGCTGGAATCATATATAGCATGACACGTAGTAACCAGCGTTTTTCCCATAAACTTTTACGTAGCGTAAAGAAAATGCCTGCTAAGATCATTAGGAACATTAAAACACCCATTAATACCATAATTCTAAAACTCCAGAATAATGAAAAAACATCAGGAACAGACTCTGTTGCAATTTGTTTAATCATATCCTTAGAAGCTGAAGCAAGAGGTTGCCCTTGTGGCATATAAGGGATGAGTAACATGCCAAAACCTAAGTCATTTTTATAACGCTCAAAGACAGTTTTAGTTTGTTGTGATGTCTTGCCTTGCTGCATTTTCATTAGAGCATCATAAGCTAAAGCACCATTTTGAATGCGAGTGGTCATTGCAGGTATTTTTTTGCCTTGGCTTGTTTCATAACCATTATAAAGAATATCTTTAATACCATAAATTTTAGTATCTTTTGAATGCGTTACTAGGTAACCAAGTGCATCTGGAATTTGAATGGCTGCAATGTTTTTTTGAGCCTTTTGGCTTGGGAATGCAATTGCGTTAAAGTCAGCTGGTGGTTTTTGGGTGCCCCACTCAGCTTCAATAGCGGCAAGTTTCAACGGTTGATTATGATAAGCATTCAAGCCTTGTTGGTCTCCCATAAAGATAACCATAATAGAAGAAATAAGCCCAAAACCTAAGCCAATAGCCATTGATCTCTTTGCAAAGGCAACATCACGTTTGCGTAATAAATAAAAAGCACTAATACCAATAACAAAAATACTTGCAGTCGTATAGCCAGCAAAGACAGTATGCGCAAAGCCTATCTGAGCGATGGGGTTAATAAATAGTTCTGCTAAGTTAGTTGTCTGCATTCGCATGGTTTCCCAAACAAATTCACCACCTATTGGAACTTGCATAAAACCATTGGCAACTAAAATTAGGAGGGCTGATAAGTTAGAGCCTAAAGCTAGAAAGAATGTTGCCATTAAATGTTGCTTTTTAGATAATTTGTTCCAACCAAAAAAGAAAATGCCTAAAAATGTTGATTCAAGCATGAAGGCAACTAAACCTTCAATAGCAAGGGGCGTGCCAAAAATATCACCAACAAATTGTGAATAGTAAGCCCAATTAAGTCCAAATGAAAATTCCATAGTAAGCCCTGTTAAAACGCCCAGAGCAAAGTTGATTCCAAGTAGCTTACCCCAGAATCGTGTCATGTCTTTATAAATGACTTTTCCGGTTTTGACATACATTAACTCCATGGTAAATAGAATCCACGTCAAACCGAGGGTTAAAGGTACAAAAATAAAGTGAATCATGGCAACAAATGCAAATTGAAATCTTGCCAGTTCTACAGAGAGTAGCGTTGGTAACATAAGATATACCTTTTGTATTGGTTAATTGATCATACGAAGTATAGCCTAAAAGATTTTTTATTATATAGAAAAAATTTGTTTACAGAAAGTAACTAAAGTATAATTGACCTAAGTCAAATAGACTTCTCTAAATAGTTGAAGCAATAAAAACAGAATAATAATATACTCAGCTATATTGAAAGAGGCTTTAAAATGAAAACATATCACTCAATTACATGCCATAGTTGCTTATTTAAATGGTTATGTGACTATCAAGAAGAAATAGGAATTAGAAGTAATCCAGACAGCACTTATCTAGAGCCTTCTGAAGTATTATATTCACATGGTAAGTCAGTTAAAAAACTTTATGCTATCAAGTCAGGTACATTAAAAGCAGTTACTAATGATGGTTATATTGCTGACTTTTATTTTCAAGGTGATGTTATTGGCTTGGATGGCCTTAATAATCAAATATATCAAATGAACCTAATTGCAGTTGAAAATACTTTATTGTGTACATTTGATTATGACAAATTTTATAAAAAATTATTAAACCATCCACAAATGGTTAAAGAGTTAATTCCGCTATTAGGCCATCAAGTCAATCGACATAATATTTATCATTTGCATCATAAAGATGCGGAGCATAAAATTTATTTATTTCTTAAAAAGCTTTCTGAGAAGAAAAAACAATATGGTTTATGTGAACATGAATTTTATTTGCCAATGCAATATAAAGATTTGGCAAATCATTTAGATATTAAAGTAGAAACCTTATCAAGAACGATTGCCAATATTAATAAAAAAGGTGATATTTTAATTAAAAATAAGCTAGTTCAGATACACAATGCCCAGGCACTTGATTTGAATAAAGCCTAATTAATAGTGATAGTTTAGAGTATTATCATGCCCTCCGTTATCTAAATCATGGCCTTCATCACTTTTCTTTTCATGATCATTTTCAGCACTTTTTTCACTATCAAAACGGTTTAAGCGAATTTTTTCAAGATGAAGATTTTCTTCAAAACGACGTTTTTCTGCTGCTTTTAGACGTTCAAGAGTACACTGTGACTCTTTTATTTTTGTTGCATAAAATTGATCATGCTTAAGTTTTTTTTCAAGTGGCATTTCTATTTCACATTTTGGGCAGTAGATATGGTTTTGCGTTGATTGAGCAGTTAAGCCACAGACAGGGCATTGGAAACAATGAAATGCATTATTTAGTTCAAGGTTAAAATCATCAGCCATTTTATTGCCTCCCTATAGTATTTTAATGTTATTAAAAGTCTACTGTTTAATGCTTAAGTACGACTACATCACAATCAGCATGATTAATAACATAGTCTGCTACGGAGCCGAGTCTACCAATAATATTATGTTTATGCCCATTTAAATAAATAGCATCAACTTTTAGCTCTTTTGCTTTTTCAATAATTTCTTCTTTTGGGCTATCTGATATATCAATACAGACAGATCCTTGTTTGAGTTTACTTGTTTCTAACATTTGATTAAGCTTGCTTTGAGCATTATCTTTTAGTTTTGTTTCTAGTTCAAACATAGCATCTGATGGGATATGGCAGGTTGCATATCCATAAGCTGCCGAAGTTGATTTAACCACGTGATAAAGATGAATACTTATACCTTGGTTATTAGCTTGATCCATTAGTTTTGCAAATGAATCATCAACACTTTTATCTAAATCAACGGCATATAAAATATTTTTATGATTAAGCATCTTAAGTACCTTCCCTTGTTGTTTATGCTTTAAATTATCATGGCTTTATTATATAAATAGTTTTTATTTTGGCAAATGACATATGTCAATTTATATCGACTTTTGAAGGATTGTAAATATGCCAAAGCTTTATTGAAATAGGCACTGCTATATTAAGAAAAAATGCGGTGATCATTAAAGTATAAAATACTTCAGTGGAAAAAATTTGATTTTGCACATAAGCAATATCCATAACAATAAATGCAAGCTCAGCTCGACCAAGCATGCCAAGGCCAATCAGTAAGCTTTCATTCCATTGAAATGATCCAGTATAACGAGCAGCAAGTGATGCTGAAATGACCTGTGCAATTAAAACAGAGATAGTTAGTGCAATTGATACTGGAATAATAGAGCTAATAATATTTGGATCAAAAATAATTTGAGCGCCAAGACTTACGAAGAAAACAGGTCCAATCCATGAGAATGCAGCATTATCAACAATAAGTCGAGCTTTTTCATAACTAGACTGTTTGTGCTCATCAAAGAAAAAGTACTCTTCTTTTAATACTAATCCAGCCATATAAGCGCCAACGGCTGGGTGGAAACCAAAATAGTGCGCTAATAGGCCAACAAGTAAAGCGATTAATAAAATGCTTAATATGGTATGTTTTCCTTGATCGAGCGTTAGGATGCCTTGAAACGTTAATTTTCTTAAAAAAGGCATTTTTCTAAAAAAGCGCTTAAAGCGGCTTGGAAAGACAAAAACACCCAATATTAAGACAATACTAAAGAAAATAATGACTTTAATAATAATAGTTAGGATATCTAGCGTTGTAATATCAACGCCACCAGCAGCAAGAGGGACTAAAATTGCAACGAGGATAAGTGAAGCAATATCATCCAATATTGCTGATGTCATAATACCAACGGCTGCTTTTGTGTGATGAAGTTTTTCACTTCTTAAAGAAACCATTGTTAATGAGACAGCGGTTGCCGTCATAGTTAAACCAACCATAATTGAGATTGAAGTTGTCTCCCAGAAAAACTCAGCAACACTATATGCAGCAATAAAAGGTGCGAGCGCACCAAAAAAGGCAATTCCCCAACTGCGCTTGATGCTTTTGATAAATTTGTTTGGGCTTTCTTCAAAGCCAAGGGAGAACATAATTAATATAATACCTAATTCAGATAAACCTCGAATAAACTCAGAGGGCACAGAAGAAATAATATGAAAGTTAGAAAGTACTGCTCCAAGTGCAAGAAAGTATAAAACGGAAGTTAGTTTTGTTTTATAAGCAAAGATATTTGCAATATAGACACAGATCCATATGATTGCTAATTCATTTAGTGCGCCCATTGGCTATCATCCTAATTGATTTGAAAATTTAATTTAGTATAATTTTTCCTTTATCAATATGAAAGCTTTGATACTGTTTGGCTTGTAATTGTCTCTTAATTAGTAGAGCATTGATTGCGCTAATAAAAACCTGTGCTTTTTGTTGTTTAAAAAAGTCTAAGACGAGTTCTGTTGTCATTTGATCTAATTCAGATAGTAAATCATCAATTATATAAATACATGCTGTTTGATGTTCTTTGTAGAATAAATTACCTTGAGCAAGCTTTAAAATAAGAATTAAGAGTTTTTGTTGTCCTCTAGATAAAACATCAGATGCAGGGAGGTGGCCAGCCATGATTTTTAAGTCAGCTCGATGAGGGCCATGGTGTGTAAAGCCAGACTTTATATCTTGTGCTAGATGATTTTTTAATGACGTTTCTAGGTTTTCTGACTGAGGCCAGCCTCGGTGATATTCAAAACCAAATGAGTTTTGATTGAATAGAGGGAGTAAGGTGTTAACTTCATCAATAAGTTTTGTTATATATTCAGAACGAAGCTGATCTAGCTGTGTACCAACAATGGAAAGCTCTAAGTCCCAAGGTTTTAACAGCGTATAGTTTGGATTTTGCTTTAAAAGACTATTTCTTTGCTTGATCAGTCGCTTTGCTTTACTCCATAGTAATAAAAATTGATTTTGATTATAAAAAGCTCCCCAATCAAATAACTGACAACGATATTTGGCAGTAGCACTTAAAATAGAAAAGCTGCCTGGATGTAAAATTTGTATTGGCATTTGGCGAGTTAATTCACTTTGTGTTTTGATATTATTCTGATTTAGGCGTAGGCTAGTTGTGCCGTTTTTATTTTTTTGTAGTGCCAAGGTTTGATCTTTATTGAATTGTGCAAAGAGCGTTGTTTCAAGTTTTTCATATTGAATAATTCTATTTAATTGATTGGCTTTGAATGATCGACCATGACTAAGAAAATAGAGTGCTTCTAAAAGAGAAGTTTTTCCAGAGCCATTAACACCTTCAATTAGGTTAACTTGAGGATGAAAGCTTAACGTTTCACTGGTAATATTGCGAAAATTCGTTATTCTAAATTCACTGATATGCATCTTTAAGTGTGTATCAACTTCGTATTGCATGAAATGGGTGTTAAAAGTATAGAGAGCTTGTAAAACGATGTCTAATGAAAAGCATCAGGATAAATTAAATAGCTGTGATGATATACAGTTTACATTAAATACAAACTATCAACCTTCAGGAGACCAGCCTAAAGCAATTAAAGGACTGGTTAAAGGTTTAGATAGTCAGTTAAACCACCAGGTTTTATTAGGTGTAACAGGATCAGGTAAAACTTATACCATTGCTAATGTCATTGAAAAAGTACAGCGACCTTGTCTAATTTTGGCGCATAATAAAACATTAGCAGCGCAGCTTTATTCTGAAATGAAACAGTTTTTCCCAGAAAATGCAGTAGAATATTTTGTCTCTTATTATGACTATTACCAACCAGAAGCTTATGTGCCTGCATCAGATACTTATATTGAAAAAGATGCATCAATTAATGAGCATGTTGAACAGATGCGCCTTTCAACAACTAAGTCAATTTTAGAACGTAAAGATGTGATTATTATTGCAACGGTATCTGCAATTTATGGCTTAGGTGATCCCACACAATATATGCAAATGCTTTTATCATTACGCGTTGGCGATGAAATTGATCAAAGAGCTATCTTAAAGCGTTTAACTGAGATGCAGTATCAGCGTAATCAACTTGATTTCTCTCGTGGAACTTATCGTGTACGAGGGGAAGTCATTGATATATTCCCAGCAGAAAGTGAAAAAAGAGCTGTTCGAGTCGAATTATTTGATGAGGAAGTTGAAAGAATTAGTTATTTTGATCCATTAACAGGTGAGGTATTAGCCAATTTAAAACATATTAGTATTTTTCCATCAACACATTATGTAACAACAAGAGAGCGTTTAAATGCAGTAATTGATCTGATAAAAGATGAGCTAAAGGATCGGCTTGAAGTCTTAAAAAATGAGGGGAGATTATTAGAAGAGCAGCGATTACGTGAACGCACGTTATATGATATTGAAATGATTCAAGAGCTAGGTTACTGCTCTGGTATTGAAAACTACTCAAGACATTTATCAGGTAGAGCACCAGGAGAACCGCCGCCAACACTGTTAGATTATTTGCCAGAAGATGCATTTGTTGTGATTGATGAGTCACATGTTACTGTGCCTCAATTAGGAGGTATGTATTTTGGTGATCGTTCACGTAAAGAAAATTTGGTTAATTATGGCTTTCGTTTGCCATCAGCAATGGATAACCGCCCATTAAAATTTGAAGAATTTGAAAATTTAGTTAATCAGACAATTTATGTTTCTGCAACGCCAGCTAACTATGAATTAGAGCATACGCAAAATACAGTTGAGCAAATTGTAAGGCCGACAGGGCTGATTGATCCAACCGTTGAAATAAGGCCAGTTAAAATTCAAGTTGAAGATGTTTTATCTGAAATTAACCAGTGTGTTAAAAAAGATGAGCGAGTATTGATTACAACATTAACTAAGCGTATGGCAGAAGATTTAACTGATTACTTATCAGAGCAAGGTGTTAATGTTCGTTATTTACATTCAGATGTAGATACCGTTGAGCGAGTTGAAATTATTCGAGACCTAAGATTAGGTGCTTTTGATGTCTTAGTTGGTATTAATTTACTGCGTGAAGGTCTTGATATGCCAGAAGTAAGCTTAGTGGCTATTTTTGATGCAGATAAAGAAGGCTTTTTACGTTCAGGACGCTCGTTAATTCAAACAATTGGTCGTGCAGCGAGGAATGTTAAGGGTAGAGCAATTTTATATGCGGATGTTATTACAAACTCAATTCAGCAAGCACTTGATGAAACAGAGAGAAGAAGAGAAAAGCAAATTGACTATAACAAAGCACATAATATTACACCAAAAACGATAATTAAAAATGTTGATGATATGCTTGATTATCAACCGGAACGTCAAAAGATAAAAGAAGCTCGAAAAACTAAAGCTAAGGTAAGCGATATTAACATTGATGAAATTTTAGGTGTTAAAGAAGCGGTAAAACTTATTTCAAAATTAGAGAAAAAAATGCGGGCGCATGCAAGAGAGTTAGAATTTGAACAAGCACAAGTCTTACGAGATACGATTAGTGAGATTAAGCATAAATTTTTTGTTTAGTGATGAATGATAATATTACTGAGCTATCACAAAGTAAAAAAAGTAAAACTAATAAGAAAGATACTCAATGGGAGAATTTATTAACACTATTGACTCCTGAAGAATCAGTACTGAATGAATTTGCAAAAACCAAGTTTGAACAGTTTACCGATGAGCTATTTTTATTTTTTCGTAACCTTGAAGCTCAAGGATTGACAGATTTTAAACAGTTATATGACTCATTTTTTAAACGCCTGATGGCATTATGGATGATTGTTTTGCCACCTAGTTTAGATGGTGTTGATCTAGTAAAAGCTGGTTTTGAACGTAGATTAATTGAGTTACTAGAAAAACCAGAATCAATTTCTATTATTCCAATTTATAAGTATTGGTTAAAGTTATGGGATCAATGGGTTGTGAAGTATCGGAAGTTATTTATTGAGAATTTTAAAAAAGAGCCAAATCTATAAATTTATTTTTTAAATATATATGATTAATTATATGAATTTCATAAATTAAATTTTTTGTTTTAAAATCGCATTACAAATTATCGAGATACATGGTATTAGTTTTAGTTTAATAGGAGATTTATTTATGGATGATAGAGTTTATCAATGGAGTGTTATTGGCGCAGGCCCAGCGGGCATTACAGCAATTGGAAAGTTATTAGATAAAGGTGTTGATGCAAATGATATTCTATGGATTTCTGATCATTTTAATGTTGGTGATTTTGGTCTTAGGTGGCAAGAAGTATCAAGTAATACAAAAGTAAGCGTATTTCTAAATTACCTTAACTCTGTTGAATCATTTCAATTTGATAAGATAAAAAATCAAGTAAGCATATCTCAGTTAGATATGGATCAGTGCTGTCATTTAAAGTATGCCTATGAACCATTACAAATAATTAGTGATCAATTTTATCAAGACCTTGCTACAGAAGAAGGTAAAGTAGACAGTATTAGACAAATAGAAGGTAGTTGGCAAATAAGAGCAAATGATGATAAAAGTTTTCAATCAGAAAAAATTATTCTTGCTCAAGGCTCTCAAGCAAAACGATTGAAGTATGAAAAAGAGCAACTACCATTGGAAGTGGTATTGAATGAGTCAAAGCTAAAAGCACTAAAAGCAAACTCAACTGTTGCTGTCTTTGGAAGTTCACACTCTGCAATATTGGCAGTTAAAAATCTTCTAACTACCAATCATAAAGTGATTAATTTTTATCTAAATCCACTACGTTATGCATTAGAAATGGATGGTTGGACTTTATATGATAATACAGGGCTAAAAGGGCCTGTTGCTCAATGGTCTCGAGAAAATTTACATAATGATTTTCCTTTAAGTTTAGAAGAGTCAAACTATATTAGAGTTCCCTCTAACGAAATGATGGTTGATCAATATTTAGATCAATGTGACTATGCTGTTTATGCGATTGGCTTCGATCGAAGATTAATTAAAATTAATCATGATGTGATCAATCATTATTGTGAGCATAGTGGAATTATTGCACCAGGTGTTTTTGGTGTTGGAATTGCTTATCCTCAATCAATTCAAAGCCCAATAGGCACAGTAGAAGATCATGTTGGTCTATGGAAGTTTTCAAACTACCTAGACCAAGTATTACCGATTTGGTTGAATTATCATTAAGCACTTAATCTTAATTGGAGGTTATTCTAAGATGAAATCGATAGGCTTTTTACTTTACGATAATTTTGAAGAGTTAGATTTAATAGGTCCATGGGAAATGCTAACGATGTGGCGTGATTATGCTAAAGGACCTGAATGTTTTACGGTTGCTGGAAAAGCGCAAATAGTTCAGGCTAAAAAAGGTATGCGATTTGTACCAGATTATGACTTTACTAATGTGTCTGAATTTGATGTATTAGTTATCCCAGGAGGTCAAGGGTCAACAGCTGTGATTAATAATTCATCTATTATGAATTTTATTAAAGATTTTTCAAAACAAAAGAACAAGCAAATACTTGCTGTTTGCACGGGTGTTAGTATTTTATACGCTGCAGGTTTATTAAAAGATCGTAACATAACCACACATCATCTACGTTCTGAACAATATGAAGCCACTAATGACGTGAAATTTATTTCTAGTCGTTATCAAAAAGATGGTAACATCTGGACTTCTGCTGGTGTTTCAGCAGGTATGGATATGGCGCTTGCATTTATTGCTGATATTGCTGGAGATGCTGTTGCTGGCAAAGTACAGAACCTAGCAGAATATTACCCAGATAATAAAATTTATTTAAACGATGAAGTGGTGTTACCAAAATATGTGAGCGACCTTAATTAGTATTAAGATTGCACCATTGATAGACTTGCATTAGAGTCATAAATAGAGATTATTAACCTAGGTTATTGATATGGAAATGAAAAGAAAACTTTTAAATTTTAGTTATATTATTGCTGCATTATTCCTTACAGGGTGTGCATCAACACCACAATTTTATCCAAATGCAAAATATAAGGCGATGGGAGAAGCAGGCGCAGAAAAAGATGTTCAACAGTGTACTCAAGATGCTGATACCTATCTAAAATCTTCTGAAGCAAAGAAAATTTTAGGACAAGCAGGCAAGGGATCAATTGTTGGTGGCGTAGTTGGGGCTGTTGCTGGTGCTTTTTCAGGTAGTGTTGGTCAATCAGCTGTAATAGGCGCCTCAGTTGGAGGAGCTGCAGGAGGAGCAAGTGCAGCAGTTTCACCTGATGAGCTAAAGCGAAGCTTTATCGAAAAATGTTTACAAGATAAAGGCTATGATGTTATTGGGTGGGGTTAAGCTTGGTCTATGAGATAAAAAAGAGCTTAAAACTTTAGCGTAACTAAAATTTGATTTTATGGTAATTTTTTTATTGTATAATAGATGCCATCATTATTAATAAGGAAGAATTATGGGGCGTACATTATGTGCAGCAGTCCTGATGGGGAGTCCAAAAGCTGTTCAAATAATATTTGATTATGATCATTACGATGTTAACTTTGTGAACTCAAGTGGTGAGAGTATATTACATCATGCAGTTAAAGGTAATTCAGAAATTGTAGGCATGTTACTAGCAAAAAAACCAAATCTTGAAATTGAAGATAGAAGAAAGCAAACGCCATTACATTATGCTGCTAAGTCAGGAAAAATAGAGAATATAGGTCAATTGCTTAAAGAAGGAGCTAATATCAAAGCTGAAGATTATGATGGTGATACTGCATTACATATTGCAGTTAAAAGCTATCAACTAGATGCAGTGAAAGTCCTAATAGATGCAGGCGCTGATATTAACCTTATGAATAAAAATGGCAAAAAACCGCTAGACTGTGCCAATGAGCTAAGTGGCTACTTTGATAATATTAACAGTAAAATAATTAAAGTCTTAAAAACTGCAAATCAGTTTACACATGGGCAAGTTGTAACTGATCAATATGGTTTTCTGATTTCTGAGCCACTTAGTGAGATATCTTATCCTATAGAAGGTACTGTAGAAAAAGTAAGTAATAAGGAACCCAAAAATATATTTACATATGGAGATGCTGGAGTTAAAGCTGATGAATATGGTTTTCTTATATAAATTACTTTAACTTAAACTTGTCACAAGTTATTTATTCATGCATGATTGTTATCAGTTAGGACATGATGTGCTTCTTGCTGGACTAATAATTATGAAACACATACGGCTATATACAGGAGATGATAACCAATCACACCTTGAAGAAATAAGCATTGAGTACCTTGATGCTAAATACGGCAAATTGAGTAAAGCTACTAATACAAAAAGTATTATTTTTGGCAAAATTGATGAACTAAAAGAAGTTGGTTGGCATAACCCACAAAATCCTCAATATATTGTTATGCTTAAAGGCGCTATGGAAATAGAAGTTGGAGATGGGAGTAAGCAGGTATTTCATCCAGGTGATGTATTATTATTAGAAGATTCTTACAGGGCAAGGACACATTACTCGAGCTGCTAGTGCTGAAGAAAGGCAGTATATGATTGTTAATTTAGACGCTTAGAGTCAATACTTACTAAACGACTTCAACCTCTAAACTTGGAAGATCATTTATATTATCACAATAATATATAATACTATCAGTTGGCGTGTTGGTGATACAGTTGATACAGTCATCTTTAACAATATTACCTTTCGTAAAACCACATCGTTTGGCAACTTTGATGCTTTTCTCATTCTGAGTATCAATACGAATCTGTACTAATTGAGCAGATAAGTTGTTAAGTGTATATCGAGTCAGTGCATTAACATACTCAGTAACTAAGCCTTTCCCTTGAAATCAACTATCAATCCAATAGCCAATTTCATAGAGTGACTCTTGTGGCTTGCTACGATCATTATAACCACTAACACTAATGATCTTATCAGATACCTTATCAATTATAGTCATAGGGAATTCATTTGAGCTATCATTCTCCGAACAAGAAACAGCATGTTCCACAAAAACTTTGGTTACTTCTAAACTTGGATCTTTAGCCCAAGGCATCCATCGTTGTAACGCATCAAGTGAATGGTTGACTGCTTCATTAATTTGAATTTCATCACCAAGTTTAATGGGTCTAATAATTAAATTGGGTGTTTTTATGCAGTTTAGTTTGTGGATTTTCATGATATTTCATAAAACACTTTTGTCTCCTTATACTAGTATATTACACAAATAAACCTTTTGGATCTATATAAAATTAAGTACAATAAATGCTTTTAATTATTAAGAAGAATGAGCAATGACAACAGAAACTATATTTTGTCAAAAATTACAAAAAGACGGTGTTAAACTATCATTTGCACCTTATCCTGGTGAGCTTGGTCAAAAGATTGTAGAAAATATTTCTCAAGAAGCTTGGCAAATGTGGTTAAATCACCAAGTGATTTTAATTAATGAGTATCGCTTAGATCTAATGGATTCAGAAGCTCGTAAATTTCTTCAAGCAGAAATGGTTAAATTTTTATTTGAAGGTAAAGATGAAAAACCAGAGCAATTTGTTGAGGTTGGTTCTAAGTAAAAGCTTAAGGCAATAATACATCAACAATTTGTCGCCAGGCTGCTTCTGTTTGATAGGACTTAAGTAGCTGGTCTGTTTGATAGCATAAAGATAATTTATGCTTTAACCTCTCAATTGAATGGCACTTAAGTGCATTTAGATATAACGTTTGGCGATTTTTCCAGATACGATTTTGTGTAAATAGCTGATTTAATTCATTTGTTGTTGCAGCTTGTTTAAAAGTTAGCAGTAGGCGAATATCTTGACTAAGCGCCCATAATAATAAAACTAGCTCTGTATCTGACTCTTTTAGCTGATTAATGATTAAGAGCATGTGTTTAAGGTTATTTTGTAAAAAAGCATCACTTAATGCATAAATATCATAATGACTTTGAGTTGAGATGATTTCACTAATATCATCTTCAGTGATTGTTTGATCTTTATGACTAATGGCAAGTTTTTGTAATGTTTGATCAGTTGCTAGAAAATTACCTTCTGTTTGCTCAATTAAGCGCTGTGTAGCATTATTAGACAGTCTGATTTGATAGCTTGTGCTTAGCTTATAAATCATTGTTTGCATTTGAGAGCGGTTAAAAGGCCAAATAGGCAACGTTAATCCTGAGTTATCTAATGCTTGATACCATTTTTGTTTTTGTTGTTTTGAGTTTAATTGAGGCAGAATCAGTATTAGGCGTGTATCTAAACTATCATGTTGATCGTTAGCAAATTCAGTGATGAGTTTTTTTGACTTTTCATCAGGCATTTGTGTAAAGCGAATGACTAATAACTGCTTTTCGCTAAATAGCGAAAAGTTATCAGATCGTTGATAAAACCATTCTGAATCTAACGATTTATCACAATATTGATATTCTTTATTCTCAAAGCCTTTTTTAGTTAGGTAATTTATAATTATTTTCAGTGCTTTTTCTTTCTGCCAGGGTTCATCTCCAGAGATAATATAGCTAAGATAATCTTTTTGCTTTAATATGGTAGATAGGTTATTAAAGTAAGCTTTCATAATTAGTTTTTACTGTCACTATTATCAGGAATAATAATATTTTCATCAGTTGTATCTATTGTTTGAACTAGGCTGAGTGACCCAATCAGCGCACTAGCTGCTTCATCACGTAGATCTGAGGTTAATTGAATAACTTTATTATTAGCAGATAGCTGTTGTGTTGCATTACTAGAATACGTTGCTGATTTTGTAATTGTTCTTTGAGGTAATAAAGTATGATCTTTGTTGTCAATGATTTTATAAGTAACGTTATAAGTTACTAAATATTGACCTGCTGATAAATTACCTGTGACACTTTGCATGTTATTTGTGCTGTTAGCTTTAGAAATCACTAAAGTAGCAGATGCATCTTTAGGAGAACTAACAATGGTAATATTTGATGCTCTTAGTAAAGGTTTTAACGTGCTAACAAACTGATAGTCATTGGTTTGATTATCAATATAAAGTTTTTGAACAGACTTAGGTACCTCAATATTTAATCCACGTAAATGAAAGCCACAGCCATAAAGAATGAGTGTTGTAATTATGATAAATAAATATTTACTTATTAGTTTAGAAATGAGTTTAAATGTTTCCATTAATTTAAGCTCCAACAACAATGTTAACAAGTTTTTTAGGGATATAGACGACTTTATGGATAGATTTTTCAGAAGTAAACTTAATCACGTTTTCTTGTGATAATGCAATTGCTTCAACAGATTCTTTATCCAGGTTTGCATCAACAGTAATTTTTGCCCTAACTTTACCATTGACTTGTACAACTAGTGTCATTTCATCTGCAATTAATGCGCGACTATCAGGTGATGGCCAACTAGCTTTTAGAATATTTTCACCAAAGCCTAATTTTTGCCATAAATAATGTGTAATATGGGGTGTAATTGGTGAAAGTAGGCGAAGCAATATGCTCATGCCTTCATAAATTAAGTGATTTGATTCAGCTTTAGATAAGGCATTAAAAATTTTCATTGCAGCAGAAACAACAGTATTAAATTGATTTTTAGAGATATCAAAGATTGCTTGCTTTAATGCAATATGAATATCATATCGGATAGACTTATCATTTCGACTTAAGTCTGTCTTATCTAGTGATATCGATTCATTTTTGTGAATATCGTCAAACATTGGTTGATAAGACATAGCGTAACTGTAAACTTTCTTTAAAAAACGATGCGCACCTTCAACGCCTTGATCAGACCACTCTAGTGATTGTTCAGGCGGCGCTGCAAATAAGCTAAATAGTCGTGCAGTATCAACACCATATTGGTCAATTAGTGCTTGCGGATCTACTGTGTTACCTTTTGATTTGGACATTTTTGATCCATCTTTAAGTACCATGCCTTGTGTTAATAGGCTTTTAAAAGGTTCATCACTATTTACAAGTCCCATATCTCTCATGGCTTTATGGAAAAAGCGAGCATAAAGTAAGTGTAAAATGGCATGCTCAACACCTCCGACGTACTGATCAACAGGCAACCAATAGTTTGCTTCGTCATCTAGCATTTTAGGCGCATTTGGACACGCACTACGCGCATAATACCATGAAGAGTCCATGAACGTATCAAATGTGTCTGTTTCTCTATGTGCTTGACCATTACATTTTGGGCAAGTTGCTTCATAGAAACTTTTAATTGATTTTAGTGGGGATCCTGCCTCTGTTAATGTGACGTCTTCAGGTAAAACAACAGGTAAGTTTTCTTCTCTTTCAGGTAAAGTACCACATTTTTTACAGTGTATCATTGGGATTGGGCAACCCCAGTAACGCTGACGAGAAATCCCCCAATCATGTAATCGGTAATTGATGGTTTCTTTCGCATGCTTATTTGCAATTAAATGATCTTTCATTGCATTATATGCTTCACTAAAATTTAAACCATCATAGCCATTAGAGTTTTCTAAAATGCCATAGTCAGTTAGGGCTGACTGGCTAAAATCATGATTTTTTCCATCTTCATAATGAATAACAGGTAGGATAGGTAAGTTATATTTTTGAGCAAACTCCCAATCACGCTGGTCATGTGCTGGAACTGACATAACGGCGCCAGTGCCATAGCTCATCAGAACAAAATTAGCAGTCCAAATGGGAATTTCTTTACCTGATAGGGGGTGAATTGCTTTAAACCCAGTATCAATGCCTTTTTTCTCAATTGTTGCCTGATCTGCTTCCATCGTTGAAGTCTGCTTGCATTCTTTTTGGAAAGCAATTATCTCAGGGTTATTTTTAGCTGCTTCAATTGCTAAAGGATGATCAGGTGCAACTGCAAGGTAACTGACGCCATATAAGGTGTCAGGCCGTGTTGTAAATACTTCAATCTGTTCGTTATGGTCTTTGATATCAAATATGATATCTAGACCTTTTGATTTTCCAATCCAGTTAGTTTGCATTATTTTAACTGCATCCGGCCAATTATCAAGCTGGCTCATGTCATCTAAAAGCTCATCAGCATAGTCAGTAATTTTAATAAACCACTGTGGTATTGCTTTTTTCTCAACAACGGCACCAGATCGCCAGCCCTTACCATCAATAACTTGTTCATTTGCTAAAACAGTTTGATCAACAGGATCCCAGTTAACAACCGAGTTTTTACGATAGACTAAACCTTTTTCATAAAGTTTGATAAAAAACCATTGCTCCCATTGATAGTACTCAGGTTTACAAGTTGCAAGTTCTCGTGACCAGTCATATCCAAACCCCAAGACTTGTAGCTGTCGTTTCATTTGTTCTATATTTTTATAAGTCCATTCAGCTGCTGGTTTTTTATGCTTGATGGCAGCATTTTCAGCAGGCAAACCAAATGCATCCCAATTCATCGTATGTAATACATTTTTCCCAAGCATCATTTGATATCGAGTAATTACATCACTTAGACTATAGTTTCTAACATGTCCCATATGAAGTGACCCACTTGGGTATGGCATCATCGATAAACAATAGTATTTTTCTTTTGAGTCATCTTGTTTAACTTCAAATGTTTTATTATTTTGCCAGTAATCCCTAGCATTTTTTTCAATTGCTTTAAAGTTATAATCACTCATTTGTTTTTACCGTATTTTTAATTATTTTGACTTTATTTTCTCTTGCAACCTATCTTAAAACAGACCATCATAATTGACTAGCGTTATTTTATAGTTGAATAAAAACATGAGTCATAAAAAAGGCGTTCTTTTAGTTAATTTGGGTACACCAGATCAACCGACTGCAAAAGCAATCAAGGCATATTTAAAACCTTTTTTATCAGATCCACGTGTGATCAACAATCAGGGCATTATCTGGAAGTTTATTTTACACGGTATTATCTTAAATACACGGCCTAAAAAGGTTGCTAAATTGTATCAAGCAGTATGGAAAAAGTTTGACCAATCACCGTTACTTTATTATTCAATTAAACAAAAAGAAAAACTACAAATTGCTTTAGGTGATAATTATCAAGTTGAGCTGGCAATGCGTTATGGTAATCCTTCTATTGGTTCAGCGTTTGCTTCATTGAAACAATTAGGTGTTAAAGAAATAATAGTTCTACCTGTATATCCACAAAATTCAGCAACAACAGTTGCTTCTGTCTATGATGATATTTGTGCTGCTTTAGTAGAGGAAAGAGAAATACCATCAATGCGGTTTATCTCTGGCTATCATCAAAATCCACTATATATTGAAGCGCTAGTTAATTCAGTTAGAGAATTTCAAGCAACACATGGGATACCTGATAAGTTAATATTTTCTTACCATGGCTTACCCAAAGCTTATATTGAAAAAGGAGATCCTTATGAAAAAGCTTGTTATGAGACAACAGGGGCAGTTATAAAAGTCCTTGGCTTATCATCTGATCAGTATATGACTTGTTTTCAATCACGCGTAGGACCTGCCCAGTGGTTACAACCTTACTTTGATAAGACATTAGAAAAACTGCCACAAGAAGGGATAAAATCAATACAAGTTATTTCACCAGCTTTCGCTTCAGACTGCCTGGAGACAATAGAAGAAATTAATATAGCTGGTCGAGAAACGTTTTTGAGCTCAGGAGGTAAAAAATTCAATTACATTGAATGTTTAAATGATTCACCTGAGCATATAAGTTTATTAGAAAGTTTAATTAAGTACTAGTTTCTTTCAGTAATTTCAACTAAGTGGTAGCCAAATTGCGTTTTGACTGGGCCGTGTACTTCACCGACGGCTTCATTGAAAACAACTTGATCAAATTCAGGAACCATTTGGCCTTTACTAAAAGTACCTAGCTCACCACCACGTTGGCCAGATGGGCAAAGTGAATGGTTTTTAGCTGCATCTTCAAATGAGGTGTTACCATTTGCTATTTGCGTTTTAATTTCGTTACATTGATCTTCTGTTTCGACTAGAATGTGACGAGCACTTGCAGTTGTCATTGTTTAATCCTCAGTTATTTAAAATACTCAAAAGCTAAATTGTAGGATATTTAACCTATAAACACAAAAGATTTATTGGTTTAATGATGTGATATTTATAAAATATGAACATTTAACGTTTTTAGGAACTGACATAGTCTGATCAGTGGCAAACCAATCAGTGTATTAGGATCTTCTCCTTCAAGTTTGTCAAAAAGAGCAATACCTAAGCCTTCAGATTTAAAGCTGCCAGCACAATTAAGAGGACTTTCTTTATCAATGTATTGTGTGATTTGTTCAATAGATAATGTTTTAAAGTGAACATAAAATGGCTCGACAGAAACTTGCTCGTGTGGCGCTTTAGCTGATAGTACACAAAGACTTGTGTAGAAAGTGACTTTTTGATTGCTGAATTGACTAAGTTGTTTAATTGCCTTTTTTTTGGTTAGTGGTTTGCCAAGAATTTTATTTTCAAATGAAACAACTTGATCTGATGCGATAATAATATTTGTTGGATCAACTTGTGACTGAACCTTTTTTGCCTTATCAAACGCAAGTCTTGTTACTAGTGAAGTGGGGTTTTCATTAGGTTTTGGTGTCTCATCAATGTCAGGTGAAAGAAATGAAAATGGAATTTGTAATTTTTCTAGAAGCTTTCTTCGATATGGTGAAGATGATGCTAGAATAATATTAGGATACGACATTGTTTTAAAAAATTGATTGTTTACAGTGGCTTATTGTAACAAATTTTTGCACAATAGCCACAATGAAAAATGCGCTTAGTCTTAACTTAAAAGGAAGTGTTATGAGCTTTGATAGCCATAATTTAATTTTCTCAAGATCAGAAGAGTGGTTGAATGCAGTTAGTCATTTTTTAGGTATTATCTTAGGTATTGTTGCCTTAGTTTTATTAACAATTAAATCTGTTAACTCAGGCTTTGTTATTAATGTTATAAGTTGTGCTATATTTTCAGTTAGTATTATCATCTTATACTCATCTAGTACACTGTACCATGTGCTTAAAGAAAGCAAAATTAAGCAAATTTTTAGAACCTTAGACCATTTAAGTATTTATTTGCTAATTGCGGGTACTTATACCCCTGTTGCGTTGATTATGATCAAAAATCCTTATGGGTGGATTATCTTTACAGTGCTTTGGTCTTTGGTCGGCTTAGGTGTTTTATATAAGTTATTTTTTTTTCATGCCGGTTGGTTGTCAACATTTATTTATATTCTAATGGGCTGGACGGCCTTAGGGTTTGTTGTTCAGGTTGTCGAAGCTTTGCCACTGGGCGCACTCATGCTGATACTTTTAGGCGGTGTTATTTATACGTCGGGCACGATATTTTATATGCTTGATGATCAAATTAAATATTGTCATGCATTATGGCACCTCTTTGTATTATTAGGTACTTTTTGTCACTTCCTGGCTATATACTTTTATATGGCAGGAATGCATATATTAAATTAGAAAGGGTATAACTGAAAGCATGAAGGCAATGATATTAGCTGCAGGCCGTGGGCGAAGAATGAAGCACTTAACAGAAGAAATGCCAAAGCCACTACTATCAGTTAGAGGAAAAAGCTTATTGGCGAGTCAAATAGACCGTATAGTTAAAGCTGGGATAAAAGAAATTGTGATTAATGTTGCTTATTTGGGTAATCAAATTATTGAAGCAATTGGCTTTGGTAAGCGTTGGGGCATTAAAATTTGTTATTCTTGTGAACCAGAACCATTAGAAACAGGGGGCGGAATCTGTCGAGCGCTATCTTTTCTTTCAGAAACATTTATTGTTACAAACGCTGATGTTGTAACTGATTATGATTACAATAAGTTACTTGATGTTGATTTGAGCTCTGACAGGCAAGCACACTTAGTTCTAGTAGATAATCCACCTCACCATTTAATGGGTGATTTTTCCCTTGAAGATGATAAGCCATCAACTAATTTAAATGGAAAAACTTATACATTTTCAGGTATCGGTCTTTATCATAAAAGCTTATTCAAAAACTATAATGCTGGGTGCAATGTACGCTTACCTGAAGTTTGGCAGAACTCTATGGCTAACCATAAAGTAACAGCTGAAGTTTATCAAGGTGTTTGGGCTGATATTGGAACACCTGAACGCTTGAGCATCTATAACTAGACTCACATATATTCTTAGACAATTCTCTTAACAATATGGCTTAAAGTGATTATTATAGTTTCAGTTTGAAGGGTTTATCGTTTTACTTGATAAGGAAAGATATATGTGGTTTAAGAATCTTATAACATTTCAATTAATTGAACGCTTTTCACTTGATTGTGAAAAACTAGAAGCAGCGCTAAAAGAGTTTAAGTTTCATCCGTGTCTTAATTCAGAGCCATTATCAATGGGGTGGAGCTCACCTTCTCAACAAGTAGATGGCAGTTTAGTTCATGCTGTAAATGGTTATATGATGATATGCTTAAGGATTGAAGAAAAAATTGTTCCAGCATCAGTTGTTAAAGAAATGCTTGATGAAAAAGTAGAAGAATTAGAGTTAAAAGAAAATAGAAAAATTAGAAAAAAAGAAAAAGATAGTTTGAAAGATGAAGTTTATTTTGATTTGTTACCTAGGGCATTTACAAAAAATACTTATATCTACGCTTATCTCGATTTAAAAGCAAACTTACTTATTATAAATGCAGCATCGATGAAAAAAGCAGAATTACTAACAGTACAGCTGAGAAAGGCTTTGGGATCATTTAAAATTCAAACGCCAGATATTGTTCCTATCCCATTGCTTTTGACAAGTTGGTTAGCAGAGAATGAGTATCCTCAAGATTTGGTGATTGAAGATAGTTGTGTGTTAAAAGACCCAGATGACAACAGCGGTACAATTCGCTGCCAACGTCAAAACTTACTTTCAGGTGAGATTGCACAGTTAATTGAAAATGGTCGTGAAGTGGTCCAGTTAGGCTTAACTTGGAAAGATCAAATTTCATTTGTAATTAAAGATGACTTTAGTGTTCGCTCAGTTAAGTTTTTAGAAATAATACAAGACCAGGCAAATGATATTTTCACAGAGACAGAACAAGATCGTTTTGATGCCGATTTTAGTATTATGGTCGAAAGCTTACATGAATTTTTAATCGCATTATTTGACTTTTTTACTAATGAACCATTGAAGCTGCAGTCAGATATTGAAAATGAGGACTTAGTCAAAGATCAGACAGATAATATAGAAATACCTTTTGTAGCAAAAGAAGGTTTAAACTCACATGGGATAAGTGATGTTAAATAATTAAGGGGATTTTGGGATGAAAATAACAATATTTGGTTCAGGTTATGTTGGTTTGGTAACGGGGACTTGTTTTGCAGAAGTAGGGAATCATGTTACGTTAGTCGATATTAACAAAGATCGAGTTAACATCTTAAGAGAAGGGAAATGTCCAATTTTTGAGCCAGGACTTGAGTCTTTAATACAAAAAAACATTCGTGCTAATCGTTTAATGTTTGAATATGATGCAAAGGATGCAATTGAAAGTGCTGAAGTTGTTTTTATTGCTGTAGGTACACCACCAGAAGAAGATGGTTCAGCAGATTTGCAGTATGTTTTAAATGTTGCAGCGACAATTGGAGAACATCTAAATTCATATAAAGTAATTGTCAATAAATCAACAGTACCAGTAGGCACAGCAGATAAAGTAATATCAGCAATTCAAAAGCAATTGGATAACCGAAAAAGTGATATTGATTTTGATGTGGTTTCTAACCCTGAGTTTTTAAAAGAAGGTGCTGCAATTAACGACTGTATGCATCCTGATCGCATTATTGTTGGTGTGAATTCTAATAAAGCAGAAAAACTTATCAGAAACTTATATCAGCCATTTAATCGCAATCATGATAAAGTCATTACAATGGATATTCGTTCAGCCGAGTTAACAAAATATGCAGCTAATTCAATGTTGGCTACAAAAATTAGTTTTATGAATGAAATGAGCCAAATTGCAGAAGCTGTAGGTGCTGATATTGAGTCTGTAAGAATAGGGATAGGTTCTGATAAGCGTATTGGCTATCATTTTATTTACCCAGGTTGTGGTTATGGAGGATCATGCTTCCCAAAAGATGTTCAAGCATTACGTTATACTGCCTATAGTAATCAATACCAATCAAGAGTATTAGATGCAGTACATGCTGTTAATCAGGATCAAAAACAAGTGTTGTTTAATAAAATAGAAAACTATTTTAATGGTGACTTGAAAGGTAAGCAGATTGCAGTGTGGGGTTTGGCATTTAAGCCTAATACAGACGATATTCGAGAAGCTCCTAGTCGTGACTTAGTAGAAAAATTATTTAAGGCAGGCGCTTATGTCCATGCTTACGACCCAGAAGCAATGGATAATTTTAAAAATATTTATCATGATAAATCCATTACATTTTGTGCTTCAGCAGAAGCTGCCCTAGATAACGCAGATGCGCTAGTTGTTGTTACAGAGTGGTTAAATTTTAGAAGTCCAGATTTTCAATTGATTAAGGATAAGCTAACTTGTCCAGTTATTTTTGATGGGCGAAATCTCTATGATCCTGCATATTTAAAAAGCTTAGATATTGACTATATTTCTATAGGTAGGGTATTTGAAAAGCAACATTAGATAAGGTGTTTGTTATATGGCAAAGCAAGACTATTGGATCTGTCCATCTATTTTATCTGCAAATTTTACAAAATTGAAAGAGGAAGTGACATCTGTATTAGATGCGGGTTGTGATCGTATTCATATTGATGTCATGGATAATCACTATGTGCCAAACTTAACTTTTGGACCATTAGTTGTTGAAGCGTTACGCAAAGAAGGGGTTACTGCGCCATTGGATGTTCATTTGATGGTTGAGCCAGTTGATGATTTGATTAAACGCTTTGCTGAAGCAAAAGCCAGTTGCATTGTATTTCACCCAGAAGCATCCAGGCACGTTGACCGTAGTCTTCAGTTAATTAAACAGTATGATATTGATGCAGGTTTGGTGCTTAACCCTTCAACTGACCCTTCAGTATTAAAGTATGTCATCGATCGCATTGATCGAATATTGATTATGTCAGTCAATCCTGGGTTTGGTGGTCAAACGTTTATCGATTCAGCGTTAGATAAAATTGCTGTCGTTAGAGATATGATTGATCAAAGTAATTACTCTATTCGCTTAGAGGTTGATGGTGGTGTTAATAAAGACAATATTGCTAAAATTGCACAAGCAGGAGCAGATACTTTTGTTGCAGGCAATGCAGTCTTTTCTATGAATGATTATCAACAAGCAATTCAAAATCTTAAAAATGCTTTAAAAAATTCGTAAAGGAGTAGGAATGTGGATCAAATGATTAAATCTAAAGCAGCTATTGCTTGGGGGCCAAATGAACCATTATCAGTAGAGACAATTGATGTGATGCCACCTCAAGAAGGGGAGGTATTAGTTAGGATAACAGCAACGGGTGTATGTCATACTGATAAATTTACCTTGTCAGGAGCAGATCCAGAAGGTGTTTTTCCTTGTGTATTAGGCCATGAAGGCGGAGGTGTTGTTGAAGCAGTTGGTGAAGGTGTAACAAGCTTAGCCGTTGGTGATCACGTGATTCCACTTTATACACCAGAATGTGGTACTTGCAAATTTTGTACATCAGGTAAAACTAACCTATGCCAAAAAATTAGGACAACACAAGGCAAAGGCCTAATGCCAGATGGAACGACTCGCTTTTATAAAGATGGCCAGCCAATCTATCATTATATGGGGTGTTCAACATTTTCAGAATACACAGTCTTACCAGAGATCTCATTGGCAAAAATTAATCAAGAAGCACCACTAGAAGAAGTTTGTCTTTTAGGCTGTGGTGTTACAACAGGAATTGGTGCTGTTTTAAATACGGCGAAAGTAGAAGAAGGAGCAACCGTTGCAATATTTGGTTTAGGTGGTATAGGACTTTCTGCCATTATTGGCGCTAAAATAGCCAGAGCTTCGCGCATTATTGCAGTTGATATTAATGAATCAAAGTTTGACCTTGCTAAAAAGCTAGGTGCAACAGATTGTCTAAATCCTAAAAAACTGGATAAACCCATTCAGGAAGCTATCATTGAGTTAACAGATGGTGGCGTTGATTATTCTTTTGAATGTATTGGTAATGTTGATGTGATGCGACAAGCATTAGAGTGTTGCCATAAAGGTTGGGGTGAGTCTGTTATTATTGGTGTGGCTGGTCAAGGTCAAGAAATTGCAACTCGTCCATTTCAGTTAGTTACAGGTAGAGTATGGAAGGGAAGTGCATTTGGTGGTGTTAAAGGTCGCTCAGAGTTGCCAAGTTATGTTGATCGTTATTTAGAAGGTGAATTCAGCTTAGATGACTTTATTACACATAAAATGCCATTAGAAAAGATTAATGAGGCTTTTAACTTAATGGAAAAAGGTGAAAGTATTCGAAGTGTTGTTATTTATTGATTTAAACTAAAGGATTAATTGTTATGTCATTAACTTTAATCAGTGAGAATAAATGCTTTGATGGTCTTTTAAAACAATTTGAACATCAATCAGATGTGTTAAATTGTCAGATGACCTTTTCAATTTATTTGCCGCCACAGTATGAACAAAAAAAAACACCACTTTTATGGTGGCTATCTGGATTAACTTGTACAGATGAAAACTTTATGCAAAAAGCTTCTGCTTTCAAAAAAGCATCTGAGTTGGGTTTAGCAATTATTGCACCCGATACAAGCCCAAGAGGAGATGGCATTCCAGATGACAAAGAAAAAGCTTATGATTTTGGTTTAGGTGCGGGGTTTTATTTAAATGCAACGAAAGCACCGTGGTCAAAAAATTATCATATGTATAATTATATTGTTAATGAACTACCAGCATTAATTTACAAAAACTTTAACTTATCAAAAAAACAAGCAATTTCTGGGCACTCAATGGGTGGGCATGGTGCAATTACAATCGCACTTAAAAACCCTCATAAATATACCTCTGTTTCAGCATTTAGCCCAATTTGTAACCCAACTCAAGTGCCTTGGGGGAAAAAAGCATTTTCAAATTATTTAGGAGATGATCAATCAAGTTGGCAAGCTTATGATAGTACGTTGCTAATGAAAGATTTAAGTACTTGTGATGGGTATCCGCCACTATTAGTTGATCAAGGAGATAAAGATCAATTTTTAGCTGATCAGTTAAAACCAGAAAAATTAATAGAAAGTGCAAAAAAAAATAATTATCCACTTCAGTTTAGATATCAAAGTGGCTATGATCATAGCTACTATTTTATTTCTACATTCATTGATGATCATTTGGATTTTCATTGGCAATATTTGAGTTCTCATGATTAGTTACTACTTGCTAGGTGATCAATGTTTAATCTTTTCATTTGGAGATGAGATATCAGAAACACTTAGTGTTTCTACTTTAACGGCATATTATTACTTAAAAGAGCAAGAAATTTTACTTGAAGAGCTTAAAATTTACGATTTAGTTCCATCTTATAATGCATTAGCGGTTCATTTGAAATTAGACTCTGTAAAAGAGTTAACTAATACGGCAAATCAATTGACTTGTCATATTCAAAAAGCTTTAAAAATAGAAGCTCCTCAGTGGCTATTAGAAAGACAGTGCTGGAAGATTGATGTAAGATATAATGGTTGTGACTTAAATAATGTTGCATTTCAGCTAGGCATAAGTGAAAGGCAAGTTGTTCAACTGCATCAATCTCAAGAGTATCAAATTGCAATGTTAGGGTTTGTGCCATATTTTCCATACTTAATGGGTTTGAGTCCAAAGCTTGAGTTGCCAAGGCGAGATAAACCAAGAATTAAAGTAGATCAAGGTAGCGTCGCAATTGCAGGAAAGCAGGCAGGAATTTACCCTAAGGATTCGCCAGGTGGTTGGCATATTTTAGGGAAAACAGATTTTGATCAGTTTGAAAGTTTAAAGCCAGGTGATAGACTTAAATTTAATGCAATTTGATAAAACATAAATTATTAAAAAGGATTTTGTATGTTAATTAATTGTGATATTGGTGAAAGAGGGGAATCACACCCAGTTGACCAGGAATTGCTACGTTATGTTGATATCGTTAATATTGCTTGTGGTGGACATGCAGGTGATGAAGCCAGTGTATCATATTATAGTCATGAAGCTAGACGCCGAGGTATTATGGTGACAGCTCACTTATCTTACCCAGATCCTGAAAACTTTGGACGGGAAGAGATGGATATATCTAATACAGATTTGGCACAAAGCCTCAGTGAGCAGTTATCAATGTTTCACTTTGTTAGGCGTGCTAAGCTACATGGTGCTTTATACCATAAAGCAAATAGTAACTTACGTCTTGCATTATTTTTAGCGCGTTGGTTTTCAATGAATGGTATTGAGCAAGTAATTGTGCCAGAGGGAAGCTTGCTTGCAACTGCTTGTGAGCGTTTGGGTGTTAATTGTTTGTATGAAGCTTTTTTAGAGAGAAGGTATCATTTGAGAAATGATCAAATAGAGCTAGTGCCTAGAGAAAAACATTATGCCTGTATTGATGATCCAGAAGAAGCGCTATCTCAATATGAAGATATTAAAGCAGGCTATGTTAAGGTATATAGAGAGTCCCGGTTTGGTAAATTAGCTACTGAGCGGCACTTGATTCAAGCAGATACTGTTTGTATTCACTCTGATTCACCAATTGCATTGCCATTGATTTACCAGATAAAATCACAAGGATCATATGTTTAAAATATTAGGGCAAGGCTTATATTTTAATGCTGAGATGCCAAATTATGGTTCTCAAGCCTATGGCATTTCACCAAAAGGAGCACTTGATCAATTATCATTCTTAGAAGCTAAAATATTACTTGGGAAGCCAAATAAAGTACAAGGAGTCGAAATAATTTATCTTTCCAAAGTACAATTTACACAAGAAGTTTTGTGTGTATTGACGGGCGCTCATTTTGAAAAGATACTTCTTAATTATAATGGTCAATGTTTTAATGTTCAGCATGCTAAAGTAGTAAAGGCACCTAAAGGTAGCATTTTAACATTTGGTAAAAAAACGTATGGTTTTAGAAGCTATTTGGTTGCTTGTCCATTAACTAAGTCAAACCAAAATCGTATTGGTATAAAGCGTGGTTTCTTTTCAGATTGGTTTCGATGGTTTAAAAAAGGTGATCCTATTCGAGTGCTTGAAGGTCCTGAAGTGAACTTATTAGAAGATAAAGATGGCTTTCTTTCTAAACCATGGCAAATATCACAACATTCAGACAATATGGGGCTAAGACTGTTTCGGAGTCAGCCACTTCAATTTAAACCAAAATCAATGATTTCTGAAGCAGTTGCAGATGGTACGATTCAGTTAACAAATGCAGGTCCAATTGTTTTAATGCGCCATCGTCAATGTACAGGTGGTTATCCTAGAATCTATAATGTGATTAGTTCAGATATTGATATGCTAGGCCAATATACACCATTGGAAAAAATTACATTTAAAAAAGTTTCATTAGAAGATGCTTATGAGATTAAAAATCAGAAACAAAAAGAAATAAAAAGGTTTAAAGAGACGTTTTTATAAGTATTAAATACATCTAGCAGGTTTAGGAAGGCCTGCAATTTTGGCTGCCTGTATAGCAGGGCTTTTAGGGAATAATTGATGTAGGTAGATGCTGTTGCCTTTTGCTTCACCAAAACGCAGTTGTAAAGCTTTGACTAAAGCTCTTATAGCAGGTGAAGTGTTATATTTTTGATAAAATTCCCTTAAAAAATGGATGATTTCCCAGTGCTCATCAGTTAATGTAATATTCTCATTTTTTGCTGTTATTTGTGCAAACTCAATATTCCACTGCTTTAGATCAAGTAAAAATCCATTGTCATCAGTTGGGTGGTTCATTACCTTTACAGTCCTAGGTTTTGCCAAATATTATCAATTTTTTTCTTTATTTCACTGGTCATGCTAATAGGTTTGCCCCATTCACGGTTAGTTTCTCCTAACCATTTGTTCGTTGCATCAAAGCCAACTTTGGAACCTAAGCCAGAGATAGGGGATGCAAAGTCTAAATAATCAATTGGTGTATGATCAATCATGGTTGTATCTCTTATCGGGTCCATGCGAGTTGTCATTGCCCAGATCACATCATCCCATTGGCGAATATTAATGTCATCATCTACAACAATTACAAACTTTGTATACATAAATTGTCGCAAGAATGACCATAGTCCCATCATAACGCGTTTGGCATGGCCAGGGTATTGCTTTTTAATGCTAATGACTGCCATACGGTAAGAGCAGCCTTCAGGTGGTAAGTAAAAGTCAACAATCTCTGGAAACTGTTTTTGTAGAATTGGGACAAATACTTCATTTAATGCAACACCTAAAATTGCGGGCTCATCTGGGGGTCTTCCAGTATAGGTACTATGATAAATTGGATTTTCTCGCATCGTAATGCATTCAACTGTAAACACAGGGAAAGACTCAACTTCATTATAGTAACCAGTATGATCGCCATAAGGTCCTTCAGGTGCCATATCATTGGGGTAAATAAAGCCTTCTAGTACTATTTCAGCATTAGCTGGTACTTGTAATGAGTGGCTTATACATTGACATAATTCAGTTTTATTGCCACGTAAGAGGCCTGCAAAGGCATATTCAGATAAAGTATCAGGAATAGGGGTTACTGCAGCAAGGATAGTGGCTGGGTCGGTGCCTAATGTAACTGCAATTGGAAAAGGCTTTCCTGGGTGTTTTTGTTGGAATTCTTTTAAGTCAAGTGCACCGCCTCGGTGAGATAACCAGCGCATGATCAGTTTATTTTTATCTAATAGTTGTTGGCGATAAATACCCATGTTTTGCCGATCTTTATGTGGGCCTTTTGTTGTAACAAGCCCCCAAGTAATTAAGGGTGCTGCATCATCTGGCCAACACAGTTGAATTGGTAAGTCCCACAGGTTGACATCATCATTTTTTAGAATAATTTCTTGGCACTTAGGTTTTTTTATTATTTTTGGCGATAAATTCAATACTTGTTTAAATAAGGGCCACTTATCTAATGCATCTTTAAATCCTTTAGGTGGTTCAGGTTCTTTTAGATAAGCCAATAACTGACCAACTTCTCTAAGTGAGGCAACATCATCTCTACCCATTGCCATAGCAACACGTTTTTCTGTGCCAAATAGATTAGTTAATACAGGGGTTTGTGATTGATGTTTTGGATTTTTAAATAAGAGGGCAGGACCTTTAGCTTTAAGTACTCGATCGGATATTTCAGTCATTTCTAGCGCAGGATTAACCGGGTAGTCAATGACTTTAAATTCATTATTTAATTCTAAGTACTTTAAGAAGTCCCTTAAATCATGATAGTTTGGCATGAGCATTAGCCACCACGTTTCATTGCCTTAAAGAAGTCTTGATTTGTTTTTGTATTCCTCATACGTTCAGTTAAGAACTCAATTGCTTGAATTTCGTCCATGTTGTGTAATATTTTTCTAAGAATCCACATGTGTTGTAACTCTTCTTTTGGTGTTAACAACTCTTCGCGGCGAGTACCAGATTTAGCAAAGTTAATTGCAGGATAAACGCGTTTTTCAGCAATACGGCGGTCTAGATGTAGTTCCATATTACCAGTACCTTTAAATTCTTCAAAAATAACTTCATCCATTTTAGAGCCAGTATCTATTAATGCAGTTGCAATAATTGTGAGGCTTCCACCTTCTGCAGTATTACGAGCAGCGCCAAAGAATCGTTTAGGACGCTGAAGAGCATTAGCTTCAACGCCACCAGATAATACTTTACCAGATGATGGGGAAACTGTATTGTATGCCCGAGCCAAACGTGTAATTGAGTCAAGTAAAATAACAACATCTTGTTTATGTTCAACCATGCGCTTAGCTTTCTCAATAACAATCTCTGCTAGCTGAACATGTCTTGCAGCTGGTTCATCAAACGTACTTGCAACAACCTCACCTTGGACCGATCGCTGCATTTCTGTTACTTCTTCAGGCCTTTCATCAATGAGTAATACAATTAGATAGCTTTCTGGGTAACGTCTGGCTATTGATGAAGCAATATTTTGCATCATCATTGTTTTTCCAGCCTTAGGAGGTGAAACAATCAGTCCACGCTGGCCTTTTCCAAAAGGAGAGGATAGATCAATCACACGAGCAGTGATATCTTCTGTTGTGCCATTGCCCATTTCCATTCTTAAACGTTCTTCAGGGAATAGTGGTGTTAAGTTTTCAAATAAAACTTTAGTTCGAGCAATTTCTGGTGAGTCAAAATTAACAGAGTCAATATGTTTGATTGCAAAGTAGCGCTCATTATCTTTTGGTGGTCTGATTTTACCAACGATGCTATCACCGGTTCTTAAATTAAGCTTTCGAATAAATGTGGGAGAAACATAAATATCATCAGGGCTAGCAAAATAAGAACTGTCAGCGGACCTTAAAAATCCATAGCCATCTTGAAGTACCTCAAGTACGCCTTCGCCGTAAATATCTTCACCACTATCAGCATGGCCTTTTAGAATAGTAAAAATTAATTCTTGCTTGCGTACACGCCCGGTCGTTTCTAAACCAAGTGATTGGGATAGTTCCATTAGCTCTGGTATGGACTTTTGTTTTAATTCAGTCAGATTCATTGGTAATGATCTCTTTTGTTAGGTTGTGTTAAACATAAAGGTTGGGAAAATTTCAAATGTGAAATAGTCAAAGGTTAGTGAGTATCATAGCAGATAATAAAAAGAAAAAAATGCTTTACAGGTTGCTTTCAATAAATGCAATTAATTGTTGTTTGCTCATGGCGCCAACTTTAGTTGCTTCAACAACACCATCTTTAATTATCATAAGTGTAGGAATGCCTCTAACGCCGTATCGAGTTGGTGATTCTGGATTATCATCAACGTTAACTTTTACAAATTTGATTTTATCAGAATAATTTTCAGATATTTCCTTAAATACTGGAGATATCATCTTGCATGGTCCGCACCATTCTGCCCAGTAATCAACAATAACAGGGATATCAGACTGAATGACTTCTTTTTCAAACGTTTGATCTGTAACATCTACGGTGCTCATTTGCCTCTCCTACAATCATTTAAGTTGATAAATACATTTTAGTTTAAAAATAACTAAGATTTTAGTGCTTTTGATTTTAAAAGCCACACGTTTTTGCGTATTATGTTAGCTAATTTCTAAATTAAGTCAAAGGATTATTTGGGAGTCAGCTCTACATGCGTCAAAAGATTTTGGCAACAATTGACCTTGGATCTAATAGTTTTCACATATTGATTTCAAGTGTAATAAAACAGAAAGAAAAATTTGAGATTAAAACTCTTTATCGAAACAAATCCAAAGTTCAGCTTCGATCAGGACTTGATGAGCAAGGATATTTAAGTGAAAAAACTCAAAAAAAAGCACTTAAGTGTTTGGCAAGTTTTTCAGATGCAATGAAAAAACATAAGGTAACGGATATAAAAATCTTAGGTACTTATACGTTACGGAAGGCTCAAATTAACAATCAAGCATTTTTAGATGAGGCGGCTTTAGTGGTTGGTGCTCCAATTGAAGTTATTTCAGGAGAAGAAGAGGCTCGCATTATTTATGTGGGAGCTTCTAATATGGCAAAATTAAACCATATGCAGACCTTGATTGTAGATATTGGCGGTGGCAGTACAGAGTTGGTTATAGGTAAAGGAAGTCATATCCTCGAGTTGAAAAGTATTGATATGGGATGCGTTAGCATGCAGGATGCTTTTTTTTCTGACAATAAGTTGACACTATCTAACTTTGTATGTGCAATTAGTTACGCTAAGAGTATGCTTAAACCGCTTGTAAAAAAATACCATAATATAGGCTGGGATGTGGCCTTAGGTGCATCTGGAACAATTCGCTCTGTTGCCTCAATTATGAAAGAATTGAAATGGAGTAATGGAGATATTAGCCAAGAGGGTCTTGATGGCATCTGTGCAAAACTAATCAAATTAAAGCTGGTTAATGAAATTTCATTGCCGGGGTTACGAGTAGATAGAGAAAATATATTGCCAGGTGGCTTTTGTATTTTGTATGCAATTTTTGATATGTTTAATCTTAAAGCAATGCAACAATCAAAAGGAGCATTAAGAGAAGGGATGTTGTATGAAATGTTGGAGCAGCCGTGATGCTGAAAAGTAAATTGTGATAATGATTTGAATGATGTTGATTTGGCAGATACAATAACTAAACAAACTTATTATGCTTGTTGTGTTGATTGCAAATGAAAATGGATAGTCTAAAAGCATTTAAGAAGAAAACCCTTCTGATCGAGTCAAAAAAACTGATGTCAATCTCTGTTTGGCGTAGGCGTTTTATTTTTTGGGGCGGAGGAATTACAGTTGGTTTGGTTTGTGTTTTATTTGCCTATTTGTGTGACCAAGCAAATGATTGGTTTTTAGATTTTTCCAAGTCTTACCCTTATTGGCCATTATTGATTACGCCCATTGGTTTTATGCTTATTGTCTATATCATGCGTTATATGTTTGATGGTGCAGAAGGCAGTGGCATCCCACAAGTAATGACAGCATTAGGTGTAAAAAATGCTAAACGACGAAACCGTTTAGTTTCAATACGTATTGCGCTGGGTAAATTTGGATTAACAATTATTGGTTTTTTATGCGGTGCATCCATTGGAAGAGAGGGGCCAACAATTCAGCTGAGTGCTTCAGTTATGAATTTTTTTGGTAAGCTAGATAAATTTAAGCGAGATGATCTCGAGCGAGGACTTTTATTGGCTGGCGGGGCAGCAGGTATAGCAGCTGCATTTAATGCACCTCTAGCGGGTATTATTTTTGCAATTGAAGAGTTGGCGGGATCATATGAGAAAGGTGTTAGCGGAACAATTATAACCACGGTTGTTATCTCGGGTTTTGTTGCTGTAGAGTTTTTAGGAAACTACACTTATTTTGGTTCTTCATCAGCAAGTTTAAATATCTTGGCAAATGGTTGGTTGGCTATTTTAGTTTGTGCTGTAATTGGTGGTTTATTAGGTGGCTTGTTTAGTTGGTTATTAGTTTTTATCTCTAATCAAATGCTTAGCATTGTTAAGCGTCACCCGTTATGGATAGCAGGTATATTAGGTTTGGTGGTTGCTTTTATTGGTTTGCTATCCCATGGTGAAACTTATGGCAGTGGTTATGAAGCAGCCAAAGAAATAATTACAAAAGAAACAACATCAGTTAGTTTTTTGTATGGTTTTTATAAAATGTTTGCAACTTTATTAACTTATTTGAGTGGTATTCCTGGAGGGATTTTTGCACCTTCTTTATCAGCAGGTGCAGGCTTTGGCAGCATGGTTTCACATTTTTTTTCTCCTGAGTTTAGAGGTGCTATAATTCTTTTAGTGATGGTTGCTTATTTCTCAGGTGTTGTCCAAAGCCCAATTACGGCCTTTATTATCGTGTCAGAAATGACTGATACAGCAACAAGTAATATGTTGCTGCCCATTATGATAAGCTCTTTAATTGCAACAACTGTATCGCGAGCAATATGCAAAGAGCCACTGTATCATGCGTTAGCCAAACGCTATTTTGAAAAAATAAAATCAGACAGATAAAAACGGTTGAAAACAGAGCCAATTAGCACTCAATACTAGACAATAGCATTTAAACGCTATAGACTTTCACCCTTAAATATAGATTGAGGTTTTTAAATTTTTATAATTGAACTTGAGGATAGGTATATGCACGTAGTAGTAGAAAAAAAAGAAGGCATTCAGTGTGACCTTGCAATTGAAGTGCCAGCAGAAGAAATTGATCAAGAAGTTGATAAGCGCTTAAAAGAAATTTCTAAAAAAGCACGTATAGATGGATTCCGACCTGGTAAAGTTCCTGTTAGATTTATAAAGCAACGATATGGGGAAGGGGTTAGAGCAGAGGTTATTGGTGATATATTGCCAAGAACGTCTTATGAAGCAATTGAAGCTGAAAAATTAAAAGCTGCAGGCATCATGGATGTGAAAGTGATTCAAGATAAAGAAGGTGAGAGCCTTAAGTTTGTTGCTCAAGTTGAGTTATATCCAGAGTTTGAGGTAACAGGCATTGAAAACATTGAAGTTGAAAAGCCAGTTGTACAGCTTGGTGAAAAAGAAGTTGATCAAATGATTGAGACTTTGAGAAAGCAAACGGCCAAATGGAATGAGGTTGAACGACAGGCTAAAATGGATGATCAAGTGAAGATTGATTATATAGGCACTGTTGATGATGAAGCTTTTGAAGGTGGGTCAGCAGAAGACCAAGAGCTTGTTTTAGGTTCAAAGCAGATGATTCCAGGATTTGAAGAAGGTATTGTTGGTATGACTTCAGGTGAAGAGAAGGCAATTGATGTGACCTTCCCAGAAGGATACCATAATAAAGAATTAGCATCTAAGCAGGCTCAGTTTAAAATTACGTTAAAGTCAGTTCAAGAGCCAGAATTGCCAGAATTAAATGAGGACTTTTTTAAGCGATTTAATATTGAAGGTGACTATGATGCTTTCAGGAAAGAAATTGAAAATAATATGAAGCGTGAATTAAAAGCAGCTGTCAAAAAGAAAGTTAAAGAGCAAGTTTTTGATGGCTTAAAAGAGCAAAATGAGATAGAGATTCCAACAAGCTTGGTTCAGAATGAAGTTTATAAGTCAAAACAAGAACTGGTTGAACGCTTTGGCGGCAATAAAAGTGGTATTAAAGTAGATGATATTCCTGATGAGATGTTTAAGAAACCATGCGAAGATCGTGTTAAGCTAGGCTTACTTGTTGGTAGATTGTTTGATGAGTATAAGTTTGAAGCAGATCAAGAAAAAGTCGATCAAATGATTGATGAGATCGTTTCTGTATATGAAGACTCGGAAACAGTTAAGTCGCATATTCTTAAGAATAAGCAAGAGTTAGAGAATATAAAGCAAGCAGTTATAGAGGATCAGCTGGTTGAGAAAATTCTTGAAAGTGCCAAAGTAACAGAAAAGGATGCAGACTTTTTTGAGCTAGTTCGATCAGTGATGAATCAACAGACTGTTTAGTATTGACTGTTACACTTAATTAAAGCTATTTTAATAGTTATTATTTAAAGCGTGATGATGATTTGATAAAAGGTCACAGATTGTGACCTTTTCATTAGAGATTATAGGAAAAACGGTTGCATACAAAGAGAGGACGATTATGCATAACACTTTAGTTCCAATGGTTATTGAGCAGACATCTAGAGGTGAGAGATCTTTTGATATTTATTCAAGACTTTTAAAAGAGCGTATTGTTTTTTTAGTCGGTGAAGTTAATGATCAAACAGCAAACTTAGTTATTGCTCAATTGCTATTTTTAGAAAGTGAGAACCCTGATAAGGACATTCATTTTTATATAAACTCTCCAGGTGGGTTGGTAACAGCAGGCATGGCAATTTATGATACGATGCAGTTTATTAAGCCTGATGTTAGTACAACCTGTATTGGGCAGGCTTGTAGTATGGGAGCAGTTTTACTGGCTTCAGGAGCAAAAGGTAAACGGTTTTGTTTGCCGCATTCTCAAGTCATGATTCATCAACCATTAGGCGGTTTTCAAGGTCAAGCATCAGATATTGAAATTCATGCTAAAAATACCTTAAGAATGAAAGAAACACTTAATCGAGTGCTTGCTAAGCATACAGGGAAAAAATATGACCAATTGGTTAAAGATACGGATCGTGATTATTTTTTAAGTGCCAATGAAGCAGCTCAATATGGCATAGTCGATGCCGTTATGGAAGCTAAAGAGGCAGCTAAGAAAGCAAAATAGTGCTTTGAGAAAAATCAATCATTAATAAATACTTGAATTTTTGGAAAAAGGCACCATTTTGAATTATTGTTAAAAGTATGTTCAAATTAGGATAACAACACAATGCCTAGAAAGAAAAAAACAGGCGATGGTGCTGGGGGAAAGACACTTTACTGTTCGTTTTGTGGTAAGAGCCAGCACGAAGTCAAAAAATTAATAGCAGGTCCGTCAGTTTACATTTGTGATGAGTGTGTTGACTTGTGCAGAGATATTATTATAGATCAACGACAAGCTTTAAATTCAGAAGAACCTGAAGAAAAAAAGCTACCTAAGCCTTATGAAATAAAAAAACATCTAGATGAGTACGTCATTGGCCAATCTTTTGCTAAAAAAGTACTTTCAGTTGCGGTGTATAATCACTATAAAAGAATCTTTTCTAGAAATGATTCGAAAAACGAAGTTGATAGTGATATTGAGCTTAGCAAAAGTAATATTTTATTAATTGGCCCAACAGGTAATGGTAAGACACTATTAGCTCAAACATTAGCAAAAATGTTAGACGTGCCGTTTGCAATAGCCGATGCAACAACGTTAACAGAAGCAGGTTATGTTGGTGAAGATGTCGAAAATGTTATCCAAAAACTATTGCAAAATGCAGATCATAAGGTCGAAAAAGCAGAGAGAGGCATTATATATATTGATGAAATAGATAAAATTGCTCGTAAAAGTGAAAATCCATCAATTACTCGTGATGTTTCAGGTGAAGGTGTTCAACAGGCACTATTAAAACTAATTGAGGGTACTGTTGCATCTATTCCACCAAAAGGAGGGCGCAAGCACCCGCAGCAAGAGTTTGAGCAAATAGATACCACAAATATTTTATTTATTTGTGGCGGATCATTTGCAGGTATAGAAAATGTTATTCGTCAAAGAACAGAGAAGTCAGGTATTGGTTTTAATGCTATGGTGGTTAGTGAAACAGATCGCCAGGCACATAATGATCTGATGAAGAAAATAGAGCCAGAAGATTTAGTGAAATTTGGCTTAATTCCTGAATTCATTGGACGGTTGCCAGTCATCGCTGTTCTAGAGGAGCTAGATGAAGAAGGTTTAACTAGAATATTAACAGAGCCTAAGAATGCTTTACTGAAGCAATATCAGCACTTATTTAGCCTTGAAGACGTTGAAATTGAATTTAAAGAGTCAGCAATTAAAGCTGCAGCTAAAAAAGCTTTAGACCGTAAAACTGGTGCTCGAGGTTTGCGATCTATCCTGGAAAATGCATTATTAGATGCTATGTTTGAAGTACCATCATTAGAAAATGTTAAAAAAGTTATTATTGATGAACGTACAATTAAGGGAGAGTGTTCAGCCTTAGTTGTTTTAGAAGATGAGGAAGAAATTCGGTTATCATCATCTGCGTAAGCAAAACTTTCAATATTAATTAGGGATATATAATGAGTCAAGAGATAGAGAGAGTTTCGGAACAACAGGTAAGTGCTTATCCTGTGTTGGCACTAAGGGATGTTGTAGTCTATCCAAACATGGTTGTTCCATTGTTTATTGGGCGAGAAAAATCAGTCCGAGCAATTGAAAAAGCAATGGCGACAAACCAAAAAATTGTTTTGGTGGCACAGAAAGAAGCAAATGATAAGGATCCACAGCCTGATTATTTATTTGAACTTGGTACAATGGCATCAATATTACAATTGCTCAAGCTGCCTGATGGAACGTTAAAAGTTTTAGTTGAAGGTGAGAAAAGAGCAAAAATCAGTCGCTATGCGACTGATTTTTCATACCTTTCTGCTGAGATAGAGCTTATTGAAGATAATGAACCTCCAGAAGATGTAACTGAGCCATTGACTAGAACGCTTGTTACTGAGTTTGATCAGTATGTCAAGCTGAATAAAAAAATCCCACCTGAGGTTATCAACTCAGTATCAAGTACAAAGCAGTTAGGAAGGTTGGTAGATACTGTAGCTGCTCATATGAGTTTAAAAATAGAAGACCGTCAAGCATTACTTGAGGCACTAGATGTTTGCAAGCGAGCTGAAAAGCTTATGGTTTTGATGGAAACAGAAATGGATATTCTTCAGGTAGAGCGAACCATTATGAAACGCGTAAAGCAGCAGATGGAAAAAAACCAACGAGAATACTATCTCAATGAGCAAATGAAAGCCATCCAAAAAGAGCTTGGGGAAATGGATGACGGACAAAATGAGCTAGATGAGCTTGAGGCGAAAATTCAAGAAGCAAAAATGTCTGAAGAGGCAGAAAAAAAAGCAAATCAAGAACTAAAAAAACTTAGAATGATGTCACCAGCATCTTCAGAAGCAACAGTTTCTAGAAATTATATAGATACAATTGTCAATGTGCCATGGTCTAAACGCTCTCGTGTTAAAAAAGATTTGGTTAAAGCAGAAGAAGTTTTAAATGAAGACCATTATGGTCTAGAAAAAGTAAAAGAAAGAATTTTAGAGTACTTAGCAGTACAGCAAAGAAAGCGTAAGTTAAAGGGGCCTATCTTATGCTTAGTTGGACCTCCAGGAGTAGGTAAAACTTCTCTAGGAAAGTCAATTGCTAGAGCTACAGGCCGTAATTACGTGCGAATGGCTTTAGGCGGCGTTCGCGATGAAGCTGAAATTAGAGGGCATCGACGTACCTATATAGGGTCATTGCCAGGTCAAATTGTTCAAAAAATGACAAAGGCTGGAACTAAGAATCCACTATTTTTGCTTGATGAAATTGATAAAATGAGTATGGATTTTAGAGGAGATCCCGCTTCAGCCATGTTAGAAGTGCTGGATCCAGAGCAAAATCATGCATTTAATGACCATTACCTTGAGGTAGATTATGACTTATCAGATGTCATGTTTGTCGCGACAGCTAACTCTTTAAATATTCCTGAGCCATTACTAGATAGAATGGAAGTAATACGCTTAGCAGGTTATACGGAAGATGAAAAATTAAATATTGCGAAACAATATCTTGTCCCTAAGCAAGTTGATGCGACTGGCCTTAAAAAGCATGAAATTGAAATTTCAGATGAGACAATTACAGAAATTATTCGTTATTACACGAGAGAAGCAGGCGTTCGTGAGCTAGAGCGTTATATTGCAACCTTATGTCGTAAAGTTGTTAAGGCATTGCTATTAGATAAAAAACTTAAAAAGGTTAAAGCAACGCCTAAAAATTTAGAAGAATATTTAGGTGTGAAGAAGTATCGTTATGGCATGGCGGATGAAAGCCCTCTAATTGGCCAGGTAACAGGTCTTGCTTGGACACGAGTTGGAGGAGAGCTTTTAAAAGTTGAGACTGTTGCAACACCAGGAAAGGGCAAAATTGTTAGTACTGGTAAGTTAGGTGATGTTATGCAAGAGTCTATTCAGGCTGCAGTTACAGTTGTTAGAAGTCTAGCGTCACGTTTAAACTTAAAAAGCGATTTTTATGAAAAATATGATTTGCATGTGCATTTACCAGAAGGAGCAACACCAAAAGACGGTCCAAGTGCAGGTATTGCAATGTGTACAGCGTTAGTTTCAGTGTTAGCCGATGAACCAGTCAGGGCTGATATTGCTATGACAGGAGAAATAACACTTAGAGGAGAAGTTTTACCAATTGGTGGATTAAAAGAAAAGTTATTAGCAGCACTTCGTGGTGGTATTAAAACGGTGTTGATACCAGAAGAAAATAAGCGCGAATTGAAAGAGATGCCAGAGAATATAACAAGTGGCTTGGAAATTATTCCAGTTCAGTGGATTGATGAAGTACTGAGGCATGCCTTAGTTAATGGCAAAAAATGCTTAGAAGCAACGAAAGAAATAACAAAAACATCTAAAAAAATAAAAAAAATAGATAATAGTGATAAAAAGAGTTAGTTTTGAGTTGACTGACTGACAAGTGCTTGCTATAACTAGCAATAATCCTACGAAATAGTTGGGTTTAAGGGAAAATAGTTTGTTAACAAGTAAGAGGATAGACCTGTGAATAAAAGTGAACTAGTCAGCGCAATCTCTAAGGAAGCGGACGTAACAAAAGACGTGGCTCATCGTGTTCTAGATGCAATGATTACATCAATTACATCAGCACTTAAAAAAGGTGATCAAGTCAGCCTTGTTGGCTTTGGTTCTTTCCAAGTTAGTAACCGTTCTGCTCGTGAGGGACGTAACCCAAAAACTGGCGAGCGCATGAGAATTCCTGCTTCTAAATCACCAAGATTTAGAGCTGGTAAAGGCTTGAAGGATGCTGTTAATTGACATAAACCATTTGCTCTTGTTTTTATGAGAGTAAAATGAACATTATAGAGAGGCATGCCGAATTCGGCGTGCCTTTTTTGTTTTCAGTATGTTAAAATGAGAAAGTTAAAAATCATTAACTTTAGAATACAAGGAATGCTAGTTATGCTTCAATCACTTCATGATAAGCTTAAAGGGTGGGCAAGTGCTGTAATTATAGGGCTGATTAGTGTCGTATTTGTTTTATGGGGTATTAGCTACTATTTTGAAGGTGGCAGTGCAGAAGGTCCAACTGTTGCTGAGGTTGGTGATATTAAAATTAGTCAGTATCAACTTCAAAATGAGTTGAATCAATTAAGACAAAATTTAGCAGCACAAGGCAAAGCGGATTTAAATAATCCTCAGTATGAAAAAATTGCTTTAAATCAATTAGTTAGTCGTCAGTTGCAGAAGCAAGGAGCACTTGACTTAGGCATCCGAGTTTCAACAGCACAAGTAGATCAACAGATCACACAGTTACCATATTTTCAAGAAAATGGAAAATTTTCTAAGGAAAAGTATGAAGCATTTTTACAAAGTAGTGGTTATACATTGCCAATGTTAAGAAGCATGTTAATGGATAATTTATTATCATATCAGGCTTCTGTTGGTATGATTTCAAGTGATTTCATTTTACCTAATGAGACTACGCAAATGCTTAATTTATACTTTCAGAATCGAAAAGTTAATTATGTAAGCATACCTTATGATAAAGTTAATTTAGAAATTAAGGTTACGGATAAAGAAATAAAACAATATTATGAACACAACCAAGCAAGGTTTATGGAGCCAGAAAAGGTTAAGGTTCAATATGTTTTACTAACATTAAAATCGATAGAAGAGCGAATTAACGTAACAGATAGTCAAATAAAAGCGTATTATGACTCAAATAAAACTAAATGGGCAACTAAAAATGGTAATAAAACTGAGCAAAAACCATTGACTGATGTTAGAGAAAAAATTATACAGATACTAAAAAAAGAGCAAGCTAAAGTTTTATACTCGTCTATTGGTAATCAAATGGCAAATATAGCTTATCAATATCCTGATAGCTTAGATCAAGCGGCAAAAGAAGCTAAAGTTGAAATTCAAGAGACTGCTTTTTTCTCGAGAGAAGAAGGTAAAGGTATTGCTGAAAGTGCCCAAGTTCGACAGATAGCATTTTCAAATGAAGTTTTAAAAAATAAATACAACAGTGATGTAATAAATTTATCACCTACAGAAGCTGTTATTATTCACCTAAGTGAATATCAACCAGAAAAAAAGTTAGCGCTATCTCAAGTTAAAAATGAAATAAAAACAATTTTATCTCAAAGTAAGATAAAACTAGATATAAATGAAAAGGCAATTCAAGTTATTAATCAACTTAATGATGGGAAGAGTATCACAAGTCTAGCTAATGTAAAGCTTAATTGGCAGGAGCAAAGAGTTAACCGGCAAGATAAACAACTACCAATGCAAGTGGTTGAAAATATTATGTCACAATCATTAAATGAAAAGAGACAGACAAAATATATTTTGGTACCAACTAATGATTCAGTATTTTTATATAAAATATTAAACGTATCAAAAATTAATAAATCAGATAAAAACTATTATCAGATAAAACTACAAAATGACTCAATGGTACAAAATAGGCAGTCAGCATTGGATTATCAAGCTTATTTAAATTATCTATATCAGACAATACACGTAAAAATAAATAATCAAAAAAAAATCAATTAATACCTTACTGATTCAATAATGATGAGCAAACCTTATGTTTTAAATATCATGGGACCAACAGCGAGTGGCAAAACAAACTTAGCTATGTATCTTTATGATAAATTTGATGCAGAGTTAATTAGTGTTGACTCTGCGATGATTTATAAGGGAATGGATATTGGAACAGCTAAGCCAACTGAGAAAGAATTATTAAAATACCCTCATCATTTGGTTGATATCATAGATCCATCTGATGCATTTTCTGTTTCAGATTTCTTAAAATCCATAAAATCAATAGTTGATAATTGTCATCAGAAAAATAAATTACCAATACTTGTAGGTGGTACAATGATGTACTTCAATGCTTTTATGCATGGTTTAACGGAGTTACCCCCTTCAGATAAAATTGTGCGTCAGAAAATAATAGATATGGCTTCTAAGAGAGGCTGGCCAGCTTTGTATGAATATTTATTAAAAATTGACCCAATTAATGCTGAAAAAATTAAACCAAATGATCAACAAAGAATTGCTAGATCGCTTGAGGTTTATGAGTTAACTGGCCAGACAATGACAAGGCTCTTGCAGCAAGGGAAGAAGCATGCATTAGCATCGGACTATCAAGTTATTCAAATTGGTTTATTGCCGAGTGATCGCTTAAAGTTACATAAAATAATTGAGCAACGATTTGTGATAATGATATCTAATGGCTTGCTAGATGAAGTGGAAACGTTATTTAAACGGGGTGATTTGGATGATACTTTGCCATCAGTTAGGTGTGTGGGATATCGTCAACTTTGGCAGTACTTTCAAGGGAAGCAAAACTATCAAGAGTCAATAGATAAAGCAGTGGCTGCAACTAGGCAGTTAGCAAAGCGGCAAATCACATGGCTTAGGCACTGGCAAAGCAACTGTCATTTATTTGAAGCTTATGATGATAACCTTAAAATGAAGATAATAAATTATTTAGATCAAAAAATAGATATTTTCTAGTAGCATTGTGTCATTTTCCTTGGTAAAATCAAATTCACCATTAGGGTATAAATTATAACAATAAATAAATAGAGGACTGAAAATATGTCAAGAATATCATCTTTGCAAGACCCTTTCTTAAACGCACTTCGTAGAGAGAAAATTCCAGTTTCCATTTACTTGGTTAATGGGATTAAGTTACAAGGACAAATTGAAGCATTTGATCAATTTTCAATTGTATTGCGTAATAATGTAAATCAAATGGTTTACAAGCATGCAGTTTCAACAGTTGTTCCATCTCGTCCAGTTCGCTTATTGTTTTCTAATAATGCGCAAACTCATAATCAACAGCAGCAACAAGCATCTCACGAAGAAGTACTTGATGATGAGTTGTTAACGGATGACTTTATGGATGAGTCTTTTTCAGAAAATGGAATCGCATCAGATAAGCATCCAATAGAATCTGAGTAGGTAAGTTACTTATTTGGATATTTTTGAAACAGCAAAATTAGGTGAGCGTAGCCTTTTGGTTCATGCTCACTTTTTTATTTCAAAAGAAGAGCAATCAGACCTTGATGAATTAACATCTTTAGTTAATGCAGCTGGATGGTGTGTTGTTGATGTGCTTGAAACTAAGCGGGATAAGCCAGATCCTAAATATTTTATAGGTACTGGTAAAGTTAAAGAAATCAAAGAACTAATTGAAAAGAATGATATTCACCTAATTATCTTTAATCATAATATTACACCAGCTCAAGAAAGAAACTTAACTAAAGAGTTACCAAAAACCTGTCGAATTTTAGATCGAACTCGAGTTGTTTTAGATATTTTTTCACAGAGAGCAAAAACATATGAGGGGCGTCTACAAGTTGAGCTAGCTCAACTTAATTATATAGCGACTCGTTTAGTTAGAGCTTGGACTCATTTAGAAAGACAGAAAGGTGGTATCGGTCTAAGAGGTGGTCCAGGTGAGAAACAAATTGAACTTGATCGAAGAATGCTAAAAGACAGGATTCAGACAGTAGAAAAAAAGATTGAAAAAATACGTTCACAACGTTCATTGTCAAGATCAGTTAGGAAAAAATCTCATATACCAACGGTATCTTTAGTTGGTTATACCAACGCAGGGAAATCAACACTTTTTAATGTTTTAACTGGTGCTGATGTATTTGCAAAAGATCAGTTATTTGCAACCTTAGATACGACATTAAGAAAGTCAAATTTGCCTTTTTTTGGGGATGTTATATTTTCTGATACTGTAGGCTTTATTCGACACTTACCTCATGATTTAATAGATGCTTTTAGAGCAACGCTAGAGGAAACAGTTGAAGCTGATTTATTATTACATGTCGTTGATGTATCTGATGATCAATATCATAGTTATAGCGAACAAGTTTATGCGGTTTTAAAAGAGATTGGTGCTGAGCATATACCAGTATTAGAGGTATATAACAAAATTGATCAATTAGATGGAACTAAATTTATACCTCATGTTGATTATGATCAAACAAAACTTCTTCCAAAGCGAGTTTGGTGTTCAGCTCAGTCTCAAATTGGCCTTAATTTATTAAAAGAGGCTATCTCGCTACATTTAACCAAAGATGAGGTGTCTGGTATCCTAATAATTGGGCCAAAATCTCATAAGCTAAGGTCACAATTATATCAGATGGATGCTGTTATTTCAGAATCTTCTAATGACAAAGGAGAAATATTGCTAAATATTCGTTGTGAATTTTACAAATTAAAGTCAATATGTGATGATAATGCACTTGAATTAGGTGAAATCTTTCACCAACATTAAAGTAAGGGAACTTATTTAAAGCTTAAATATAGGTGATATATGATTAAGAGGCTATGGTGGTATCGTAGGAATAAGCTGATTCAGCTGAATCAAAAGGATGATGGGCCGCCTGATTTTGAAGATGTAATTAAAAATCTTTTTTCAAGGAAAAAAACAAATCAAAGACCTAATAGACCTGGAAATAACTCCTCATTTGGACCTCCTAAAGGAACTAAAAGCTTTGGCTCTTTAACTGGTATTATTATTGGTCTAGTTGTTGTAATCTGGGGACTATCAGGTATTTTTATTGTAAAAGAGGGTGAACAAGCTGCTGTTTTGCGCTTTGGTCAATATGTTGAAACTGTTGGGCCTGGTTTTCATTGGTATCCTCGATTTATTGAAACTGTTTATGAGCAAAGTGTTGATCAGGTTAAAACAATTTCGCTTGATCGAGAGATGCTAACCTCAGAAGAAAATATTGCATCAGTTGCATTTACAGTAAACTACCGTATTAGTAATTTAAAAAATTATTTGTTCAATGTGGTCAGCCCTCAGCAAGCGTTAAACCAAGCATTAGATGCAGCAGTTAGACAAGTCATTGGGCAAAACAATTTAGATAGTATTATTAGTGTTGACCGTTTGCAAATTACCAAAGACGTTCAGATCGAACTTGAGCGTTTACTTAAAGACTATAAAACAGGTATTAATATCGTATCGGTTAATATGCAGAAATCAACAGCACCTGATGCTGTAAAAGCAGCTTTTGATGATGTAATTAAAGCAAGAGAAGATAGAAATCGTTCTGAGAATAAAGCACAAAGTTATGCAAATAAGGTCATTCCTGTTGCTAATGGTAAATCAGCGCGTATTCTAGATGAAGCAAGAGCATATAAAGAAAAACTTATATTGCAAGCACAAGCAGATGTGGCTCAATTTAATGCGATTTTGCCGGAATATCAAAAGGCTCCTAACATAATAGAAAAACAAATATATTTAACGACAATGCAAAATGTATTAAAAGATAACCGACTGTTTATTGTTGATGGTACTGGCAATAATAACTTGTTTGTGCCAGATAGTGGTTATAGCATACCTTATGCGTTACCAAAAACAACATTAGGTTCGGATAATACTAGTAACCAATCTAACTCATCTAGTGTTAGCAATACATCAAAACCCCCTATGTCTCAACAAATGTGGGTTCGTTGGATGGAGGCAAATAAATGAATAAGACATTTGGAATATTATTTTTAGTTTTTGTTGTGCTTATTTTAATTTATGCATCTGTTTTTACAGTAACAGAGTCTCATCGAGCAATTATATTAAAATTAGGGCAAATTGAAAAAGTTGATGGTCAAGCTAAGATGTTTAAACCAGGGCTTCACTTTAAGCTGCCATTTATTGAAGATGTTAAAGAGTATGATATGCGTTATCGTACGTTACAAGTTGACTCATCCCGTATTGTCTCTAAAGAACAAAAAGATATCATGGTTGATGCTTATGTTGTGTGGCAGATTAGTGATTTAGACAAGTTTTATCGTTCTACTTATGGTAGTGTTGCAACAGCAGAGAATTTATTGATTCAATATACGTCTTCTGCTATGCGCGATGAATTTGGTCAACGCACCATTCAAGAACTTGTCAATAACCGCGGCACTAACTTAATGAGTGAATTAGATAAAATTGTTTCTGATAAAGCTGCTAATTTAGGTATTAAGATTAAAGATGTTAAAATTAAGCAGATTGATTTACCTGAAACTGTAACAGAGTCAATTTATCAGAGAATGAGCTCTGAGCGTGAAAAAGCTGCAGCAAGTATTAGAGCGCAAGGTAACGCAAAGGCTGAAGAAATTAGAGCAAACGCAGATGCGTCAGTAACGGTCATCTTAGCGAAAGCAGAAAGTAAAGCAAAGCAAATTAAAGCTGAAGGTGAAGCAAAAGCATTATCAATTTATTCAGATAGCTATAATAAAAGTCAGCCACTATTTGAATTTTTAAAGAGTATGCAGACTTATGACAGCATCTTTGCTAATAAAAATAATACCTTAATTCTTAAGCCAGAAGGCGAGTTATTTAGATACTTTAATCCATCTAAACAGTAACTTCTTGTGCTCCTTAAGAGTCAAAAGAAATATCTGCTTTTTCATTAGGATTAGGAAATATATGGGGAGGGTAACTATTGGTCTCTTTTGCTTTAGTCGGCTTTTTTGTATTTAGAATATTTTGACTTTTAGCCTTTTGTGCTTCAGTTGATTGTTTATATTTTTTCAGTAAATCATAAATTTCATCAGAAGGACTAGTTTCAAGAAGTGATTGACATTCTTCACTTCGACTAATAACTGGATTGTTATGGTCATTTCGGTATTTTAGTACTGCTTCTACTTCGTCTTTTGATTTTTTTCTAGATACCAGTAAGTATAATAAATGACGGTCTAACTCTTTTGAATTTTTTTTCGGTAACACCTCTTTTATGAGTCCTTTTTTAACTATAATCTCTAAAGCAGTTTTGCCTTTTTTATCCTTTACAGTAGCAATACTATTAGCTTCTTCTAATAATAATTTACAAGCCTCAACATTGCTCTCTTTTGCTGCAATATGTAATGGTGTTTGTCCAAAATCATCTGGGATAATATCCACATCTTTAGTTAATAGCACATCAATGAAGTTAGCGCCGTTATTTTCATAGGCAGAGGTATAATGTAATAGTGTTTGTCTTTGAGATGTTACTTCATTTAAATCAAATTTTTTGAGACTTATCAATCCCTTAAACAAACTATAGTTATTATTTATAATACAGTAAAACAATAGATTTAACTCATTTCGAGATTTTAGCTTTTCTAGATTCTTTAACATCTCTGGAAAGTTACTTTCTAACTCTTCGTAAGTTTTAATTTCTTTAGAAATAACATTAAGTGCTTTTCCTATTTGCTTCGTATTATAGTAGAAAATAATTTTATCTTTAGTATTTTGACTCATAGTGTATGCATCCTCCTAAATAGAAATAAAATGATATCTTCTGAGAAAAAAATATTCAATATATTACTTAAAGCTTTGTAATACTTAATCAGTTTATTTAATTTTTTTGAATGTAAAACAATCAATTAAATGACATTTTTTGGTTACATAATATTCATATCTAAACTCCAATAATTAACTAAGCTAAAAAATACCAGGGATATTTTAGTGATCTTAGGAGTAGATAGATGCCTAAAAGCTTTTTAGTTTATCAACCAATGTATCAACTAGCTCGTCGGTATAAGAGTATTAATTTAGAAGAGTTAGCTAAATTATCAAGTAATTGGAAGCCAAAAAGTATTATAAATAGTGGAGGAGGGTGTAGAGGGCGAGCTTTTGTTGGCGCTTATGATGCATTGGATGAGAGCGGAATACTTAAAGATGTCCAGTCAATTTCAGGCTCATCTATCGGTGGGCTATTTGCTTCATTTATAGCAGCAGGCATGCCAATAAAAACCTTAAAAGAAATAACAATTAATCAAGATTTTAAAGCACTATTTGGTGATAGGGTTAGTTACTTTGGATTTGAGCGAGATGGCAACCCCATGGAGGACTTTGTAAGGTATAATACATCGAAAAGTATAGTAGATTACTTTAAAAATAATTCAATAGATGCTAATGCTCTTAACGAGGTGGATTTTTTAAAACTTGAGAAAGTTAGAAGTGATGCTTTTAGCTATCAGGGGATAACATATGAAGGACTAGCATTTTTAAGGAAACTTGACCCAGAAAAATTTAAAGATTTAACATTAACAGCAGTTAATAAGTCAACAGGAGAAGTTAAGTATTTTAATGCATTAACAACGCCACATCTTTATATTCATGCAACAGGCAGGGCTTCTGGTTCTATTCCAGGTTTACTTGAACCAACATTAATTGATGGTGAGGAATACATTGATGGCGGCTATTATGAAAATATACCGACTGAAGCTGAAAATGAGATTTTAAAAAAAAGTAGCCAAGTACCATTAGATGATAAGTTTCATAACGAGCTGCGACAGGGACGTTTAGTGTTTGCTTTTAATGAAGAAGACAGTGATGATCCAGTTCATAAAGCATTACATACAGAAGAAGAGAAGCTATACAACCCTAGTTGGCCTCTTTCTTTTTTACTAGATCATGTACTTAGTTGGTATGCAGGCATATCTTCAGAAAAAAAATGCACAGAAGAGGCTGAAAAGAATTATAAGACTTTACAAAAACACTATTCTTTACAAACTGTTCAATTAAAGACAGGTATTCAGTCAACTGATTTTAGAGGAGATCAGCGAAAAAAGTACATTCTAATGTATGAAGGATATTTTTCAACTAAAGATTATTTGATTAACCATGGTTTAGCAGACAGTGATCCATTATATGAGTTTCGAAAGTTTACATTTCATTTAATTAAAAATTACCTAAAACAGCCAGTTTGGAGTTTGCTTTTTGGATATGATGTTTATGATTTTTCAAAATCTAAAGTATTGATTGATTATTTGATAAGCCTAGATAACTGTTATGATAGTAATTTAACAGTATTAGTAGATGAATTAATCCAAAAATGTTTGCATAATGTTAAATTAAACGAACAGGCATTAAATACAAGATCATTATCTGTCTTACTTGATACATTAAATGGTGTGCATGTTAATGAAAGCGTTAAGTGGGCTTTTATGCATGTCTTATTAGATATTGACTATCACGATAATATTATGGAGTTTCAATTTGAACTAACGCATTTTAAAGATTATCTTAATAGCCAACAGCAACAAAAAATGCCAGATCCATTATTTTGCAAACAAGAAGAAAATCATATAAATCAAAAACTAACACACCGCATAAGTTTTTAATTAATTTATTTATATCAAAACACTCATAAAATATGTATATTAGGCTAGATGTGTATTTTTATTTTGAATCTGTTTTTTTGCTTTTTAGCATCAGCAAGGGGGTTATATGTCTAAAAATATGAAGGGTCAAAAAGTACCTGGATTAATATCAGCGATTATGATTGGTGTTGGTTGTATTATTGGTAGTGGTTGGTTGTTTGCTTCTTATAATGCAGCGAGAACGATTGGCTCAATGTCTTTTGTTTCTTGGGTTATAGGTGCTGCTGTTGCATTGATCTTAGCTTTACTATTGGCTGAAATGGCAACGATGTATAAAGAAAGGGCATTTTTCGCAAGAATTTTAACAATTTCCCATAAAAATAGTGACCTTGGTTTTGTTATTGCAATATCAAGCTTACTTGGTTTAATTTTAGTGATTCCATCAGAAGCTGCAGCAACAGTTCAGTACTTAAGTGGTATTTATCCTTTTTTAATGAATGGTACAGATTTAACAGTATCAGGTAATATTTTGGTATTTGCATTAATTGTTGTTTATGGTTTAGTAAATTATTGGGGGTTGCAAGTATTAGCTAAGGTAAATAATTTGATCACATTTATTAAGCTTTTTGTCCCAATATTAGTTGGTCTTGTTCTAATTATTTATACCGGCTGGAATGGTCAGTTTCATATGTCAAATTTCTCTTTATCTGGCTTTGATCAATCAACTGGCTCACTAATTGCTTTATCATTTACAACGGTTGTAACAGGCGGTATTTTTTACTCATTCTATGGCTTTGGCATGATTGCAATTTTTGGATCAGAATTAAAAAACCCAAAGCGAAATATTCCGTTAGCGCTCGTTAGCTGCGTACTACTATGTTTATTAATTTATTTGGTTTTACAATTTGCTTTTATAGGTTCAATGCCAACAGAGTATCTAAAAGATGGTTGGCAAAATCTTCCAATTTTTTCATCACCTTTAGCACAGCTATTAGGCTTGGTTGGATTAAATTTTGGTTTGGTAACGATTTTATATTTAGACTCTGCAATTAGCCCATCAGGTACGGGTGCTATTTATATGGGCTCTAGTTCAAGAATGATTACAGGTATGGCGCAAGATAAGCAGCTACCTTCTTTTTTTAATCGAATTAGTGAAAAATATAATATTTCTAGAAGGTCATTAATTACTGTATTTATCATTGGTATGGCAATGACAATTTTCTTTAAAAATTGGCACAGTATTATGATTATTGTGACAGTCTTTAACTTAATATCTTGTATTGCAATTCCAGTAGCACTGACAAAATTAAGAAAAGATTTACCAAATCAAAAAAGAGCATTTAAAGTGCCTTTTGGTATTACATTAAGTTATTTTATATTTTTAATATTATCATACCTTATGATCCAAGCGACAATGAAAGCAATTATATTTGCATTAAGTGCGCATCTGATTGTATTTGCAGTTTATAGTATTAGTTATTATAAAATGGATCTAAATAAGATTTTTGGTGCTATTGCTTCATCATGGTCTATCTTTGCATATTTGGCTATTTGTATACCATTTAGCTATTTGGTGGATAATAAGATATTTACAGAAAATATTTATTCAATATTAGCGTTTATTGTTGTATATAGCTTGTCATTTCTTACACTTGTTAATCAGAAAAATGTTCAAGGCTTACAAGTAAGAGAAGTAATTTATCAATAGTAATTTAAAAGACCCTACGGTTGCTGCTTTGTTGCAGCAATCACAATTTCACGAATACAAACATTTTGAGGTTGTGAGTAGGCAAATACAATTGTATTTGCAACATCATCAGCAGTGATAACACCACCCATATCCTCTTTCCAAGCATTATAACCTTCTTTTATTTCATCAGAGGTTGTATGACTTAGTAACTCAGTTTCAGCAGCACCTGGAGCAATAGTTATTACACGGACATTATGTTCAGCAACTTCCTCTCTAACATTTTCAGAGATAGCGTGAACAGCAAATTTTGTGCCGCAGTAAGCTGCGTGATTTGGGAAAGTTTTTTTACCAGCAATGGAGCTAATATTAATGATTGTACCTTCATTACGCGTTTTCATATCAGATAGGACAATTTGCATACCGTTAAGTAAAGCGTTAACATTTAGATCAAGCATCTGTTTAAATTCTTCGTTATTCTGGGAGTCAACTTGACCTAATAACATAAGACCTGCATTGTTAATTAAGCAGTCTGTTTTTCCATACTTAGCTTCGGCTTCTCTTACGGCATTTTCAAATGCTTTTCTGTCTGTAACATCTACTTTTGCACAGATAGCATTTTCAAGATTTAATGCTTCAAGCTTTTCTAACCTTCTTGCAATTAGTAATAAAGGATGGCCTAGTTTGTGTAATTGTTTTGCAACGGCGGCACCAAACCCAGAGCTTGCACCAGTAATAACAACTAGTTTTTTCATGAATTAAATTCCTTCTATAATTTCATTAAATATTTTACTTGGACGCATAATTTTTTCTATTTTTTGATGATCAGGGTGATAGTAACCACCAATATCAGACTGATTGCCTTGAACTGCGTTTAATTCTTCAATAATGGATTGTTCCATGTTTTGAAGGTTATGTGCAACAGGCATAAAGATTGTTTTTAGTCGATCTGATTCATTTTGATTGGCTAGTGCATCTGCCCAATATAAAGCCAAGTAAAAATGGCTGCCACGATTATCAATTGTACCTAACTTACGCTGAGGTGATTTATTATTATCTAAAATACGCGCATTAGCTTGATTTAAACATTCAGCTAATATTTTTGCATCATTACTATTTGTTTTTAGTGCTAAATCTTCAATAGATACAGCAAGTGCAAGAAATTCTCCTAAAGAGTCCCAGCGTAAGTAGTTTTCTTCTAGTAGTTGTTGGACATGCTTAGGAGCAGAGCCACCAGCGCCAGTTTCAAACAAGCCGCCACCTGCTAATAATGGTACAATTGATAACATTTTAGCTGAAGTGCCGAGTTCTAAAATTGGGAATAAATCAGTTAAGTAATCACGTAGCACATTACCAGTAACTGATATTGTATCTTGACCTTGTTTAACGCGTTTTAGTGTGTAACGCATTGCTTCAACTGGTGCTAAAATTTTAATTTCTAAACCATTGATATCATATTCTTTTAAATATTGATTAACTTTCGTAATTAAATTTGCATCATGGGCTCTGTTTTCATCCAACCAAAAAATAGCTGGATTTCCGCTAATCTTAGCTCTGTTAATCGCAAGTTTGACCCAGTCTTTTACTGCGATATCTTTGGTCTGACACATTCTAAAAATATCACCAGATTGGACTTTTTGCTTCATTAGCGTTTGCCCTTGACTATTAACAATAGCAACATGACCGTTGTGGCTTATTTCAAATGTTTTATCATGAGAACCATATTCTTCAGCTTTTTGAGCCATCAAGCCAACATTAGAAACATTACCCATTGTTGTGACATCAAAGGCGCCATTTTCTTTACAGAACTGAATAACTTCTTGATAAATACGAGCATATGAGCGATCTGGAATCATCGCTTTCATATCTTCTAGCTGTCCATTTTCATCCCACATTTTACCAGAAGAACGAATAGCAGCTGGCATTGAGGCATCAATAATAACATCACTTGGTACATGTAAGTTTGTAATGCCTTTATCAGAGTTAACCATCGCAAGTGTAGGGTTCTTTTGGTAGATAGTATTAATATCATTTTCAATTGTTTGACGAGTTTGCTCATCTAAATTTTTAATTTTATCATAAACATCACCTAAGCCATTATTAGGATTAATGCTTAGTTGAGCAAAGGTATTAGCGTGCTTCTCAAATACATCTTTAAAGTAAGTTTTAACGCAGTGACCAAACATAATTGGGTCTGATACTTTCATCATTGTTGCTTTTAGATGAAGAGAAAGTAAAATGTCTTGTTTTTTTGCATCCACAATTTCATTTTCAAAAAATTCTATCAGTTTTTGTTTGCTCATAACAGCAGAGTCAATAACTTCACCTTCAGTCAATGCAAAATTATCTTTTAAAATGATAGTATTGCCTGCATCGGTTTCAAGCTGAATTTTTACTTCCGTTGCGCTCTCAATAGTAACAGATTGTTCACTACCATAAAAGTCACCTGACTGCATGTATGCAACGTGCGACTTTGAGTTTTTATCCCACTGCCCCATAGAATGTGGGTGTTTTTTAGCATATTGTTTAACTGCATCAGCAACACGTCTGTCTGAATTTCCTTCACGTAAAACAGGGTTAACTGCACTGCCTAAGACTTTTGCATAGCGAGATTTTATCTCTTTTTCTTCGTCACTTTGTGCATCCATTGGGTAATCTGGAATAGCATAACCTTGTGATTGCAATTCTTTAATTGCTGAAGTTAGCTGAGGAATCGATGCACTAATATTTGGCAGTTTAATAATGTTAGCCTCAGGTGTTTTGGCAAGTTTGCCAAGCTCTGCTAGTGCATCAGATTGTTTTTGCTCTTTAGTTAAATACTCAGGGAAATGTGCTAAAATGCGCCCAGCTAATGAGATGTCTTTAGTCTCAATATCAATGCCAGCAGTTTTCGTAAAAGCTTTAACAATTGGAAGTAGGGAGTAGGTAGCTAAAAATGGTGCTTCATCAGTATAAGTATAAATAATTTTTGAGTTGCTCATGTTATAAAAACTCCTTAACGTATATAGTGTTGCTATGATATCAAAGTAGGGGATATATTAGCAAATAGTCCGTAGCGTTTTAGAGCTAAAATATCATTACTTGATCTAAATGGTTGATTAGATTTATTTATGCTAGATTTATATTAAATACAAAAATTTAGAATGGTTTAATTGTTAAAAGGATAAACATGATGAGAAAACTAGACGAATGGTTAGACCTTTATGCACAAAGCCATAAAAATAAGTTAAATAAACGTATTCACTATATCTGTGTGCCTTTAATTATGTTTTCCTTATTAGGTATTTTATGGGCAATGCATCCGCTTTTATCAGTAGCTTTGATTTTGGCTGGTTTAGTGTTTTATGTTCGACTATCAATACGTTTGTCAGTTGTGATGTTATTTGTTTCTCTTGTGATGCTACTTATTATTGATCTAATGAACTATCTATTTACAATTTGCCTAATTATTTTTATTATCAGTTGGTTTTTTCAGTTTATTGGTCATCATATAGAAGGCAAAAAACCTTCATTTTTACAAGATTTACAGTTTTTACTAATTGGCCCATTATGGATTGTCAATGAATTATTTATCAAGAAAGAGCATTAGTTTTATTAAGTTAAGCAATCATGTCTTGTTCATATTGAATATCGGCATGATAAGAAGAGCGAACCATAGGCCCACTAGCAACATGAGAAAACCCAAGCTCTTTTGCAATGCGAGCATACTCTCTAAAAGTCTCCGGAGAAACATAACGTTCCACTGCCATATGATAAATACTTGGTTGTAAATATTGTCCAATTGTTAGCATATCAATATTATGCGTTCTCATATCTTTCATAACCTGATAGATTTCTTCATCAGTTTCGCCCAAACCAACCATTAACCCTGACTTTGTTGGAATATTAGGAAACTGATCTTTAAAGCGCTTCAATAAGTCTAAGGACCACTGATAGTCAGAACCTGAGCGTGCTTGCTTATAAAGTCTTGGTACTGTTTCTAAATTATGATTAAAGACATCAGGTGGGCAAATGGCTAAATTTTTAAGCGCTATATCCATTCGTCCTCTAAAATCAGGTGTTAAAATCTCAATTTTAACATGAGGTGTTGTTTTACGAATTGCTTTAATACAGTTAGAAAAATGTAGAGATCCACCATCACGTAAGTCATCACGATCAACTGATGTGACAACAACATAACGAAGATTCATTTTTAAAATAGCATTAGCTAAATTTTGCGGTTCATCTTGATCAAGTGCATCTGGGCGCCCATGAGCAACATCGCAAAAACTACAACGACGTGTGCATTTATAGCCCATAATCATAAAACTTGCCGTGCCTTTGTTAAAACACTCATGTAAGTTAGGGCATGAAGCTTCTTCACAAACAGAAGTAAGTCGTCCTTCTCTTAAGATGTCCTTAACACCAGAAACACCGCCAGAGCTTGCTTTAGGTAATTTGATTTTAAGCCATTCAGGTTTGCGTAAAGTTGGTTTTTTAGGCTCAATTTTAACAGGTATTCGAGAGAGTTTATCTTTAGCAAATTGATTTTTCTCTTCTACAGTTGTTTTTATAATTGACATAAACGTTCTCCTTTTTTCTGCATTAGGCGTTCATGGAGTTTGTCTGAAAAGTGCCTTAAGTAGCTTTTATTGACGTCATCAATAGTAGTATCAGATCTAAAGTGACTAATTTGAGTCATTTTAAGCCCAGCATAGCCGCAAGGATTTATAAGCTTAAAAGGAGATAAGTCCATATTCACATTAATGCTTAAACCATGATATGTCTTGCCTTGTTTAACTCTAAGGCCGAGTGAACAAATTTTTTCACTCTTAACATAAACACCAGGAGCATTATCTTTTAAGTGACTTTCAATATTAAATTCATGTAGCATTAATATTGCTGATTTTTCAATAATGCAAACAAGGTCTTTAATGCCTAATTTTGCACGCTTTAAGTCAATTAAGAAATAGACAATAGCTTGACCTTCACCATGATAAGTGACTTGACCGCCTCGATCTGTTTGTATCAGTGGTATATTGCTATGAGATAAGATATGACTACTATTACCATGTTTGCCTTGTGTAAATACACTTGGGTGTTCTACAAACCATAATTCATCTTCAGTTTCAGTCTGCCTGGAAGCACTAAATGATTGCATTTGTTGAAGTATTTTTTCATAAGGTACTTTGCCAAGGTGGCGTGTTTTAAAAGGAAGAGGAAAATTGTTCATTATAAAACCATATGTACATCTTCTTGGCTTGAAAAAAGTCTATAAAGTGTATCTAGCTGTTCTTTGCTTGTGGCAGTAAAAATTGCTGTAATGGAAATGTATTTACCGTTTTTGCTCTCTTTAACGGACAGGTCAATAGATTTATTATCTTCAATATGTTTATGTAAAGCTTCCATTACTAATTCTTCAATACCTTTATTTGGGTTACACAGAATTTTGATTGGGAAGCGGCAAGGAAATTCTAATAAAGTTTCTGCTGTTTGATCTTTACCATTAGATTGTGCTTTATCCTTTTCTTCAGAAGTATTAGGTTTTTTCTTTTCTGCCATTTTAATTTGCCTGTTTTTATCTTTTGATAAGGTTTTACATTTCCTTGTTTTAGGAATGATTTAAATGGTACTGTAAATTAATCTAAATTACTAGTACTATGGGAGAGAACAAAAGATAAGTTATAGTGCTATGATTTTATAAAATATAGGGATGTATTAATGATAAAATTTACCAAGTATCATCGTGTTGTTATTGTATTTATTATTTATTTTTTCCTACTTTTCCAAAGTTCTTATGCAGCCTATTCAATAATCCAAGAAACACCTGAACGTTTTCATCCGGTTATTAGCAATCAAGGTATGGTAGCTTCTCAGGAGGCTATTGCTTCAGAAGTTGGCGCAGCTATTTTAGCAAAAGGAGGCAATGCAATAGATGCTGCGGTTGCTGTTGGTTTTGCGTTAGCAGTAACATTACCAAAAGCAGGAAATTTAGGTGGTGGTGGTTTTATGGTTATTTGGTTAAATGATCATAAAAAAGCAGTTGCAATAAATTATCGTGAAGTAGCTCCCCTAAAAGCTTCAAAAGATATGTTTTTAAATGATAAAGGTAATGTAGACATTGAAAAAATTACAGGCACTTATAAGGCATCAGGTGTGCCAGGAACGGTTAAGGGGCTAGTTTATGCTCAAAAAAAATATGGCATTCTTTCTTTAAAACAAGTAATGGCACCAGCAATAAATTTAGCTAAATACGGAATTATTGTCACTTACTCACTAGCAGAGTCACTTGATTTAGCAAAGCCTTGGTTGTCTACTCATGCTGAGACTAGAAAAGTTTATTTTGATCCAAAAACAGAGAAACCTTATAGGGTCGGTGATCTATTAGTTCAATTAGATTTAGCTAAAACATTAAAGCGAATTGCTGATACTAACGGAGAAGACTTTTATCAAGGGGAAACAGCTAAAATGTTAGCTAGAGATATGAAAGCTAATGGCGGCTTGATCACAATGGAAGATCTAAGTACTTACCAAGTTGAAGAAATGGCACCAATTAAGGGTAATTATAGAGGTTATACGATTTACTCCATGCCGCCACCAAGTTCAGGTGGCGTTATACTTGTTGAGTTATTAAATATATTAGAAGGTTTTAATTTAAAGTCTTATGGTTTAAACAGTGCTAAATCCATTCATCTAATGACTGAAGCACAAAGTTATGCTTATAACGACAGAAATAGCAATTTGGGAGATCCAAATTTTGTTCACAATCCAGTTGACCATTTAACATCAAAGGCTTATGCAGAGAGTATTAGAAAAAAAATCAATGAAAATATCCATACGCCAAGCAAAAAAATATCAGACATTGAAATAGATAATACAGAAAGTTTTCAAACAACACAGTTTAGCGTAATTGATAGTAATGGTAATATGGTTTCAAATACCTATACATTAAATTATTCATATGGAAATGGGATTGTTGCAAAGGATTTGGGTTTTTTCCTAAATAATGAAATGGACGACTTTACTGCTAAAGTTGGTGCTTCTAACTCATTTGGCTTAGTGCAGGGGGGGGGCAATAGTATTGAGCCAGGAAAAAGGCCATTAAGTTCAATGACGCCAACGGTTATCTTAACGCCTGATAATAAACCATATATTGTCACAGGGTCTCCCGGTGGTAGCAGAATTATTACAACAACCCTGCAGGTCATAATGAATGTTTTAGAGTATGAGCTTAATTTACAAAGTGCAGTTAATATGCCAAGAGTGCATAGTCAATTATGGCCTGATCAAATTTTAATTGAACAAGGGATTAGTCCAGATACAATCAAATTATTAGAGTCAATGGGACATCAAGTTGTTTTAGGCAGTGCAATGGGCTCAGCAAATTCAGTATCATACAGCGATGGCTTATACTATGGTGCATCAGATCCAAGAAGGGTGGATTCTGCCTCAGTTGGTTTCGATCAGTTTAATGGTTGAAATATATAATATTTATATCAAAAATTGAAAAAATTACAAAGCGGAGTTATATTTATATTATAAGTGTATAGAGAACAAGAATAATAAGATTCTGTGGGGTTGAGTCATGAAGTTATCTAAAGCTGAACGACTTATTTTGGTTAACCAGTATGAGCTTTTAAAGCATCTAGATCAGAAAAATGAAAAAGACTATGAAGAAAAAATTGAGATTATTAAGTCAGGTTATGAGGAGCTATATCCTGCAGTAGCTAGCCACCTTCATGAGGAATTCACTACTGAAGACTGTCAATTTGTTTGGGATATTTTAAATCTATATCGAGCCGTTCACTATTATATGAAAAATAACCAAGGCAAAGAAACAAAAATCACAAACCACCCGTGGAGTAAATTTAATGGATTCGACTTAGATAATGAAGCAAAGTATTTCGGATTTACTAAATTTATTATTCAAAACCAAGGCAGATACCCTGAATTAGCAAAGATAGATCTCAATAGTCACTCTCCAAGGATACCTAAGTATCGCCGTATGGTTGATAAGTTTAAAAAGTATAAGGTCAGTGAAATTAAAGATGATCAATGGCTTGAAATATTTGAAGCTTAACTAACTTCGCAGATCATGCAGCGAACGCTGCCACCACCATAATGTTCAATAGTAGAGATATCACTAGAGAGAATTGTGCCATAGGATTTTAGTTTTTTAATTTGTTCATCCGTAAAATTCTCAAATGCAGATTTTGACATTGCAATAATTGATTGGTTATTTTTAGACTTAAGTTGAATGATATTGCCACAAAAGTTATTCATTTGTTTATAAGAAATATCAATGATATCTTTTTTATCGTTTGTTAGGCTTTCAATTACATAACTCTTTTCAACTTTATCAGTAATGCTTTCAGAGCAAATAACACAGAATTTATCACCAATAGCCATCATGACATTCGTATGATAAATTGGGTGGGAGCTTTGATCAAGGCTATGAAATACAACTAGTTTGTAGTTTAAAACTTCTCTTATTTTATTTAGAAGTTCAGCATTTGTCCGTTCACTAATGCAAGCGTATATTTTATTGCTGTAGTGATCAAATACCATGCTGCCAGTACCTTCTAAAAACTTACCATTATCTTCTTCAAATGATAAATCAATGACTTGATCAAGTTGTAGTTGATTGCTTCTAGCAATTTGATGTACTGTATTTAAAGAGCGCTCTCGGCGACGGTTCTCAGCTAACATAGGGTAAAGAATTACTTTGTTACTGTTGTGAAATGAAATCCAGTTATTTGGGAATATAGCATCGGGAGTATTTCTTTCTGGTATATCTTTTTCAACATAAACGTTAACACCATGCTCAATAAGCTTTTCTTTTAGTTGATGGAACTCTTTAAGTGCTAATTCATTAACATTTTTCATGTTTAGTTGTTTGTTTTGGAACTTATTAGTTTTGAATGTTTCTTCATTTGCTCGAAATGATGCAGGCTCAACCATAAAAATGAGACTTTTCGCTTTATTTTGTTCATTACTATTTTGATTATGCGTCATTTGTATCGCTCCATCATATACTTTTGATCTTAAAATAAAAACTATTTGAAGGCTTTGATTGGTTTATGGTAGCTTATCACTATGTATATTTAAGGACAATGAGAACATGGCTAAAGGAGTGTGCATAGATAACGCTTTGAATATAGGTGTTTTTTCTGAGGTTGGTCATTTAAGGCAAGTTTTGGTTCACTGCCCAGATAAAGGCGTTGGCGGTGTGATTCCATCTAAAGCACAAGAATGGTTGTATGAAGATATTGTTGATTTAAAAAGGATGCGTAAAGAGTTTTCAACGTTTAAAAAATTATTATTGGCTTATTTAGATCCTGAAAAGTTAAAAGAGTGGTTAATACTAGAAAAAAGTATAGAGCCAATTAATGGTGTATTCATATCTCCAATGTCTGAAAATTATATTAAATCAGATAAAGTTATTGATATTCAGGACTTATTAGCAGATGTGTTAGATAATCAGCTAATTCGGTCTGAATTAGTATCTGCTATTTGTGCTATTGAAGATAAAAGTTACCATTTTCAGAAAAAATTAATGGATTCTAATTTACTAACGTCACTGGAATTATCAAGAATTTTAATTACAGGACATGTAAATGACCCTAAGTCTTTAGGGTTAAAGCATCATTTGGTTTGGTCGCCATCACCTAATCTATTGTTCACCAGAGATATTGGTGTTGTTATTGGAAATGAGTTGTTATTAAGCCGAACTTCTCAAAAAGCAAGGCGACGAGAGTCATTGCTTGCGCGTTATATTGCATACCATCATTTATTTAAGTCTAATGAAGATCAAATAGTTGAGATCAAACCTGATTCTTTAGCATTTCTATTACAAAATGAAGATATAAAAGCACGTCAGGTTACTATTGAGGGTGGAGATGTTATGATGATTTCTCCAAAACACTTATTGATTGGCTGCTCTGAGCGCACAACACCTTATGCCATTCAAAAACTTATTACAACTTTATTTCAACGTGCTCAGACAGTGCTTGAAAAGGTTTCAGTTATTGATTTACCCAAACAGCGATCAATGATGCACTTAGATACGGTAATGACACAGGTTGATCGAGGGACTTGGGTGACTTTTAAGCCGTTATTAGAAGGGGAAGAAATGAATGATGGCGAACGTATTTTATTAGAATTAGGCATGAAACCAAATAATGGACATACCGTTGAGCCAGCGAAGGTGACACAGTTTATGCGCTTAGATAAAAAAGGTCATTATAGAATTAACGATAAGGTTACTACCTTAAAGTCACTACTTGTTGATATCAGTACAAATGAGTATGGCGTTAAAGAAAAGGACGTAAAATTTATTTATTCAGCCGATGGTATGATGATTCATGCAGAAAGAGAGCAGTGGACTGATTCCTGTAATGTCGTTGCAATTAAAGAAGGCGTTGTTATTGGTTATGATCGAAATGATAAAACAGCCCAGTGCTTTAAAGAAGCTGGTTTTGAGGTTATCGAAGTAAAAAAACTGATATGGGATTTAACCAAAGCATTTGATTCAGATAATCAACTAGATATCGCAGCCTACTTAGCAGAGCATGTGCCAGAAAAGGCCCTTTTATTATTACCAAGTGCAGAACTATCTCGAGCTAGAGGTGGTCCACACTGTATGACAATGCCAGTAAGAAGAGAAGTATTATTTTCGACGGCGAATAGGTAAATAAGACTTTGGTTTAAACTTTTTAATTAAACCACCCATATTGCTAAAGATGATTGATAAAAGGATTAATAACATACCAACAACCTGTAAAGTACCAACAACTTCACCTAGGAAGATAATGGATAGAATGATCGCAAAAATTGGCATTAATGCAGTCAAAACACCAGCTGTAGCACCATCAACATATTGGCAACCTTTTGCCCAGCCGATATAGAACAAACCAGATGATAAACCAACTAACAGTAGTATTGACCAGTCTAGTCCTGAAACATGTGTTGGGATAGATGAAGGGAAAAGTAATAAAAATGGTAGTATAAAGATAGCATTAATTGTATTAATGATGCTTGATAATAATAAAACAGGTAAGCGTATTGTTCTAATTTTACTAATTACAAAATAGAGTGCCTCTGGAATAATGGCGATAACAATTAGTAAATCACCAAAAAGTGCTTTACTTGAGCCACCAAGATTAAACTTTGAACCATTAATGACAAATAAACCGATTGTTGCAAAAGCAATACAGATAAATTTATAACGAGTTAAAACTTGCTTTAATATAAAAACAGAGAGTAAGGCGACCATTGCAGGAATTGCGCTTGTAATAATCGCTGCATTGTTTGCTGAAGTATAAAGCATGCCCAATAGCATTAGTAAGTTAAAGAAAGCGCCAGCACATAGTGCTTGAAAAATAAGTAATGACCAGTCGCTTTTAGATAGTGATTTTACCTTTACGTGCTCTGGTCGATTTTTCTTGCCAACTAAGAGCCATGCAACAAAAAGAATAACAGCAGCAATAAGAAAGCGAGTTTCCATCAAAAAGAAAACATCTAAGTTAGATAATAAGTGCTTTGATCCAACAACATTAATGCTAGCTGAAAGCTGGCATAAAATAATCATTAAATAGCCAAATGCAATCCCCATAATATCACTCTTTATTTTAATTATTAATCATTAGTTTTAAGTATAGTAAAAACGTATCATAAAGGAATTCATTATAATGTCAAAAGTATTTTATATTATTTTTTAATATAATAATCTGGTAGGTGTTATTTTTGATTTTGGTGTTTAGTTTACTTAATTATTGCCTTTTTGATTATATTTTGTTACTTTGTCGCACTGTAATAATACGGATTAAAATAAAAATGAAAAAAATAATAATATTATTTACTTTAATGTTAGGCGCTATTACTTCTGTCTATGCAAATGAAACAAGTGATAAACAGAATAGTAATAGTGTGAGCCAAACAGATTTGCAAAAAACTGACTCTGATGCAGATCAAGACACATTAGGTATAACAGCAGAAGATAATGCAAATAAAACTTGGTGGGAATGGATTAAAGGTCAACCACAAGAAAACTCGATTTACCTTGGGATGTTTACATTACACTTTAGCCCTGGCAGTATTCAAGATGATAACTGGAATAATGAACTAATTGGTGGAACTTATAAGGGTATTTTTGCTGGAACATTAATTAATTCATTCTATAAAAGAGCTTATGTCTTAGGGCTATCTCGTGATGTTTATGAGGATCAATTGAGCGATAATTGGAAGATGAATAGTGGCTATCGTGTTGGTTTGATCACTGGCTATGACTTAGATCTTAATAATTTTACAAGCAATCTGCCGGCATTACCATTTGCTCAAATCTATACTAATTTTACCTACCATGATTTAGTTGGTGTTGAATTCTCTTATGTAGGAATTGTCGTAACAGCTGAGTTTTATATTCGGTTTTAATTAAATAATATTCTGAACTTCATCTAATGCGTGTTTGTAGAACACATCAATTTTTTCTTTATTATTAATACCAGGACCTAGCTGTTTTAGGATGCCGTCAGTTAATGAGTATAATACACCATGAATAGTGACAGATTGATCTTTCTTCCATGCATCCTGAATAATAGTCGTTTTGGCAATATTAATTGCTTGCTCAATGACATTTAATTCACACATAAGATTATAGTGGTTTGTATTGGGGTGATGCTTTAGTACTTCATCAATTAGTGGTTGATGTTTTTGCTGAATATCTTGTATATGGCGAAGCCAGTTTTCAACAAGGCCATAAGCAGCATTATCAACAGCAGCATGTACACCACCGCAGTTATAGTGACCACAAATAAGAATATGTTTAACTTTCAGTACTTCAACAGCATATTGTAGCACTGAGAGAAAGTTTAGATCAGAGTGAACAATAATATTAGCGACATTTCGATGTACAAAGATTTCGCCTGGTAAGAGGTCTAATATTTGGTTGGCAGGCACACGACTATCTGAGCAGCCAATCCATAGATATTCAGGGTTTTGTGCTTTAGCTAATTTACTAAAAAACTGAGGGTTTTCTATCGAAGTTTTTTTTGCCCATGCTTTATTTTTTTTTAATAAATGTTCAAGTGATTGCATAGTGGTATACCTTATCTATTATTTTGTGCGCGCTTAACTTTAGCCATATAGCGGCTAAAATCAGCTTGAGTGAAACGCCTTTGTTGGTCATTTGTTAACATGCCACCAAGTGATTCAGCTAAATGATGAGCCTCTGCAAGTATTTCACGAAAGAGGTGTTGAGGTGAATTTAGTTTTCTAATGTCGCAATAAAGTGTAATGCCGGGCGTTTTTAGGTTTTGAATTTGCGCAAAAGTTTTTGGTTCATCAAAGTTTATGATGGTAAATAATACCTCAGCATGATTGTTGATAAAGTCATAAGTGTTATGGACACTATAATGGTAGTGTCTCATATTAAAAATAGCATTTAGATCTTCACCAAAAAAGACATAGCCTCTTGGTGCAATAATATGAAAAACTAAATAGTTATCTTCTGAATCTGTTTCTGAGTTATGATGTACAGGCTGATTTAAGTGATGTTCTAAGTCAAATTCTTCTTGTGTTTCAGTACTGCCAGTTTGATTATCATGACTAGTTCTAAAGCGCTTATCTCTAGTTGCTTTTATCGCATGGTTCCATGAGTCTTGTCGTGAGTCTTGAGTTTCATTGGCTAAGTCTTGTTGGCCGTCACTGACTTCATTACTAGCTGTCTGGGTGCGTATGTTTTCAAGCTCAATAATTGTATCTGTATCTTCAGAAAGATTTTCATCATTTTTTTCTTCATTATCTTCAAAAAATTGTAATGTCTCATTAAATGATCCAGTTGAGTTAGCACTTTCTGTGATTGACTCATCTATTTCAGGTGTTTTAAGCGAGCTATTTGTTTCATTTTTAGATAAAGCTTTCTTCTTATTTCGCTTGATGCGTCGATAAGTATCGATCATGACTAACAAAATTAAAATGATGCCAAGTGTTAGTATAATTTGATATTGTTCCATAATTGGTGATTCCATGAGCTTAACTTTTAATCCTAGTTATTTTGAATACCCTTAATTTTAGATAAAACTGGCTTTAGAAAAAAGGGGATTAAGCTAAATCTTTAGTATTTATTTAGAAGTTTTTTATAAAACCAATTAATTGGCCTGCAAGTTGATCAGAAACTTGATTGATTTGTTCTTTAAAATCAGCATTAGAAGTGTTATCAGCATGATCAGATATTATTCTGATAATTGAAAATGGGATTTTAAATTTATAGCAAGTTTGAGCGATAGCTGTTGACTCCATATCAATTGCAAGCGTATTGGGAAATTTTGATTTAATATTTTTAATATAATTATTAGAGTTAATGAAGCTATCACCAGAGAGAATTAGGCCAAATTTAATTGGTAGGCGGCTATCAGCAGATTTTAGTTTTTTAATAAACCCACTATCTGGCGTATAGCATGATGGCATCATTGGAATCTGTCCAAAATCATAACCAAATGCACAGACATCAACATCGTGATAGCTTAACTCAGTTGCAACAACAATATCAGAAATGGAAATATTTTTACCAATGCCTCCAGCGCTGCCAATATTAATTACTAAGTCCGGCTGGTAATGGTTTAACATAATCGTTGTGGTGATTGTGGCATTAACTTTGCCAATGCCTGACTGGCAAATAATGACTTGATTAGAGCCAATATGGCCTAGCCAGTGAGAGATACTACATACAGTAGGTTGCTCATTAGCTTTAACTAAACTGCATAGCAGTTTAATCTCTTCATCCATTGCGCCTATAATTAAAATTTTCATAGCAGTCCCTTATAGTGCAGATTGTAAGAGATCTTTTTTATCTAATTTTTCCCATGAAAATTCATCACGACCAAAATGACCATAAGCAGCAGTTGGCTGATAAATTGGCTTGAGTAAATCAAGTGTTTTTGTAATAGCATATGGGCGTAAATCAAAATGCTCTTTAATTAAACCCTCAATGATATAACTATCAACTTTTCCAGTGCCAAATGTGTTAATCATAATTGAGGTAGGCTCAGCGACTCCAATAGCATAAGATATTTGAACTTCACAGCGATCAGCCAGTCCAGCTGCAACAATATTTTTAGCAACGTATCGCCCCATATAAGCTGCTGAGCGATCAACTTTTGAAGGGTCCTTTCCAGAAAAAGCACCGCCGCCATGGTGAGCTGCGCCGCCATAAGTATCAACAATAATTTTCCTACCAGTAAGACCGCAATCACCTTCTGGGCCTCCAATAACAAAGCGACCAGTAGGGTTAACAAAATATTTAATGTTATCATTAAGCCATTTTTCTGGTAAAACAGGCTTAATAATTTCCTCAATGACTCCCTCTTTAATTAAGTCATAACTAACATCTGGCGTGTGCTGAGTAGAAAGTACAACGGTATCAACACCAACTGGCTTTCCATCAATATAGCGTAGAGTGATTTGGCTTTTTGCATCAGGTCTAAGCCAATTTAACTTATTGGTTTTCCTTAAGTAAGCTTGGCGCTTAACAAGAAGGTGTGCATAATGTATTGCTGCAGGCATCAGTACGTCTGTTTCATTAGTAGCATAACCAAACATAATACCTTGGTCACCCGCACCTTGATTGATGTCAATTTCTCTCTCTACGCCCATAGCAATTTCAGGAGATTGTTTGCCAATAGCATTGATCACTGCACAAGAGTCACCATCAAATCCCATTTTAGGATCAGTATATCCAATATCGGTGACTACCTTGCGAACTAATGATTCCATATCAACCCAGGTAGATGTATTAATTTCACCTGCAAGGAGAACCATGCCTGTTTTTACAAGCGTTTCGCAGGCAACTTTAGCATGAGGGTCGTTAGTAATAATTGCATCCAGTATTGCATCTGAAATTTGATCTGCAATTTTGTCTGGATGTCCTTCTGATACAGATTCAGAGGTAAATAGAAACTCTTTAGCCACGCTTTTCTCCTAATAATATGTGCCGTCGTTTAAGCACGCTCGAAAAAAATATGGCATTATCATAACAAAGAGTTTAATGATGATCTATTAAATTTCAGAGATAGTGACAACTAGTCCACCAGTGTTGTTGTTTTCAAAATTTACTTTCATGTGATGAATTTGTGCAATATGTTTGACAATAGAAAGACCAAGTCCGGTGCCTTTTATTTGTTGGTGGCTCTTTGATTCAACTCTAAAGAAAGGCTGGCCTAATTTTTTTAATTGTTCTTTTGGCACACCTGGTCCATCGTCTGAAATAGTAATGACTACTTTTGATTCGATGGTCTTATTTAATTGGATGGTTGTATTGTTTGCATACTTCTTTGCATTGTGGATTAAATTAGTAATCATTCGTTTAAATAAGTAGTATTCAGTAGGGTAGATACACTCATCTAATTTAGTTGTAAAGCTAACAGTTTGTTTCTTTGTGTTAGCAGCTGATGCTAACGTTTCGAGTAGTTCCACTAGGTCACTCGGTTCTTTTTCAAGAAAGTTAAACCCTTTTGCATATTGTAAAGATGTTTTAGATATCTGAGTAATTTCGCTAGTACATTTCAGTAAACTTTTTGCTAAGTTTTGATCTTCTAATAGATGTAGTTTTAACTCCAGTTCAGTTAATGGTGTTTTAAGGTCATGAGATAGAGAGCTTAACATTAAAGTTTTTTGATCAACAATCGATTGAACTTCTCGAATTAGACTATCAGTTGGATCTGTTGAGAGCTCATTAGCGTTGTTTCTATGCTTTAAGCCTTTTGTCACCCTGAGCTTTAAATTAAAGTTAGATATGTGAATGAAAATCGTGCAGATAACTAAAAATGATACAAGTAGTATGATTGATGTGATGACGCTTCCCCAATAAGTATCGGGAGCTAAGTGAAAAGAAATATAGACAGTTATTTTTTGTTTTGGAAAATTTATCTTTAATAAATAGGGATTTTCAATTAATGTTGAGATTTCAAACTCCGCTGATTGGTTGATAGTTGGTGTGTAATGCTCAAACTGCCATGTTAAGTAGCTATTAAATGTTTGTGCAATTTTATTTGCCTTAGGTAATGTTTTTTGGATGAGTGTATGTCCCAGTTGTTTTGCAGATAAGTTAGTAATATTGATTGTGCTTAACTCTTGTTGCATTGTGTTTAAAATTTGGTGGTTATGATGAATGAAAGCTTCAGCTTCCATTGCGCGATTATTTGCTTGCATCCCAATTAATAAAATAGTCTGCAAAAAGACTAAGACAAAGCATATATAGGTTAGGTGATTGTAGCTGATATAAAATGGTGTTTTTGTTTTTTCCATTATCTATATTTTGATGTTTCAGTGTTTTTTTTTCCTTACTGTTACTATAATACTAGAAAAATAAAATGCACTATGAACAAACGGATTTTATGAATAATATCTATTTTTTACGCCTGTTGGTTTGTTTTTTGTTTGGAGGTTTATACGCTTTGGCTTTTATAGCCGTCACTTTGTATGGAAGGCATTTGTTAATATCCCCCTTTGAATTAACAATTTTTCCTTCAATGGCGCTAGGTAGTTTATTTTGTAGCTTTATTCCAGGAGACCGTTATTTATTAAAGAGATTTAGAGCTCGTTATGCATTAAGCGCTACCGTTATTATTGCTTTTTGTTTGGTTTGTTTAACAGTTGTTGCAGCTCGAGTAGAGTTTGTTCACTACCGAAGCACATCTTTGATTGTTATTTGTGCTATGATGGGATTGTGCTTAGGTTATTTAAAAGCAGAATATCACGTTAAATTGTTTCAAGTTGTTACTAATAAATTTTCAATGATTTTAGCTGCTAGCGTATTTTTGTTGGGTATGTTTATAGTATATAGCTTTTTTTATCCGATGGATGTGGTTTTTATTTTAATTCAAGCAACACCGCATTATACGCCTTTAATTACCTCAGCAATGCTTATTGTTATTTTACTATGGGTGTTAGGAGTCATTGATCAGCGTTTTACTGTAAATACCAATTATTATCAAACACATTACATGACAGAAAGTGATACATATCATTCAGAGCAAGTACAATTACAATTAGGTTTTCTGTCAGTATTAGCTATCCAAATTGCATTAACTTGGGGAGCAGCGTGGACGTTCTATCTGCAAAAGGTATATGACTCAGAGTGGCTTCATCGTGTGGAAGGGAATCTGCGCTACGCTGTATTGATGATGATAGCGGCATTAGTTGTTATTTTAATTACAGCATTTATTATTAAAGTTTTACCTAGAAAAGTAATGTTTTACTTAATGCAAGGGATTAACTTGTTAGCTATTGTTTCAATATTAACGTCTATGTTATTTTTAGGGATGGAATCGGAAATACTTGCCAAGATCTCTGGGTTTGTTTTAGTTGGTGTCTGCACTATGCTTCTGGTTGTTTTTCAATATCATGTTGTCGTGTTTTTTAAAGGGCAGCTAATAAGAGCTTTTGTACCAATAGCTATCGGATTATCAAGTTTTTTAATGGCGACTGTTTGGATTACAACCCCAATCCTAATCACTTACTCTAGCTCAATGCTTGGTTTTTTAATTATTGGTGTTTTAGGGGTGGTTTTATTATTTATTATTGCTTCATTGAGTACGTATAAGCGTTTAGATCAGGTTAGGATGTCTTACTTAAAGGCAGGATAATTCTTTTCCATCGTAGACATAGGTAAGATAAGAGTCTAATGTATAGCCTTGAGAGCGCACTGCTTTGATGGGAGATGCCGCATTATGTCTCTGGGTAAGTTTAGAGCGTAATCTGTGTACGTGAATATTGACATCTCTGGCAATTTCTCCATGGCTAGATAAGTTTAAATAGCTGGCAATGTCATCTCGACTAAACGTCTTTGCAGGGTCTGATAGTAGTAACTTTAATAAGGCGCTTTCTTTATCTGTTAAATAAGTTTCAGGATGATCTGGATGAGTTACTAATGATTTTTTAGGGTAATAGCTCCAACGGCCAAACTGAATTTGACTAAAGTCTTCAATATTAACATCGCCAAATGAATCAATGCCAGCTTGCCTTGCTGAATGCTTTTCTGTTTTTAGTTTAGTTCGGATGCGTGCTAATAAAACATGTGGATTAAATGGCTTTTCAACATAATCATCAGCACCAGCTTCAAAACCAAGTACAGTTTCAGTTGCATCTGTAACACCAGTTAAAAATATGATAGGTACGGATGGTTTTTTCTCTTTTATACGTTTGCAGATTTCGATACCGTGCATATCTGGTAGCATCATATCTAGTAGAACTAGATCAACTTCATGCTCATTTAATGCATCTAATGCTTCTTCACCATTTGCCGCTTCATATACTTCAAATAAATAACGCTCAAGAAAACTTCTCAGTGACTCTCGAATGCCCGGCTCATCATCAACCAGCAGTATTTTATACCTTTGATTCATTTTTTACTATTCCTGTAACTTTTTGTTTAATTTGCGATAATTTTTTTAACACTTTCACAATATTGATTATAATGATGAAATAAAATTTGGTAAATAAACAGTCAAGTTTTTTGGCAGAATATTTAATTTTAAGCTGATGTTATGATTATTTAAAAGCACTTTTTTAACAAAAAATGTTTCCTTTATGATTTAAAATGCGTATAATTTCCGCTCCAAGTGGTATGGGATTTATTGGATAAGTAAACCATAATAACTTTAAATAAATGAAAAATAAGAAATTGGAGATACTAAATGGTAGTCATTCGTTTAGCTCGTGGTGGTTCAAAAAAGCGTCCTTTTTATCGTGTGGTTGTAACAGATAGTCGTAACCCACGTGATGGTCGTTTTATTGAGCGAGTAGGTTTTTTTAACCCTCAGGCTTCTGGTCAAGAAGAAAAGCTTAGATTGGATTTTGAGCGTATTGATTATTGGGTATCGCAGGGCGCTAAAATGTCTGAACGTGTTGCTAGCATTGTTAAAAAAGAACGTAAAGCAGCTAATCCTGCTAAAGCAGAAGAGAAGCCAGCAGCTAAAAAAACAGCTGCGAAAAAAGCTGAAAAAGTAGAAGAGAAAAAGCCAGCAGCTAAAAAAACAACTGCGAAGAAAGCTGAAAAAGTAGAAGAGAAAGAGCCAGCGGCTAAAAAAACAGCTGCGAAAAAAGCTGAAAAAGTAGAAGAGAAAAAGCCAGCGGCTAAAAAAACAACTGCAAAGAAAGCTGACAAGGTAGAAGAAAAAGCGGATAAGGCTAAAGAAAAATCAAATTCAGAAGCGGATGCTTAAAGTATAAATCCAGCTTTGGATCATTAAAATGAAATCAAAAAACAATCATGAAAGTATGGTTGTGATTGCAAAAATAGGCGCACCCTATGGACTAGATGGGGATATGCGCCTTTATATTTTTTGTCAGCCACCAGAAAAAGCAGTAGCGTATAAAACTTGGCATATTCGAATGGAGTCCAGTCAGTCGTGGCTTCAGTTGAAAGGCGAGGCAGTTTACCAGTTAGGTGAAAAATTTTTAATCCACCTTGAAGCAGTTTCTACGCCTGAAGAAGCAAAAAAATATGTAAATGCAGAAATTGGTGTTAAAAGATTAGATTTGCCAGAAGTAGCTGAAGATGAATATTATTGGGCTGATCTGATTGGCTTAGAGGTGTTAAATGATCTAAATCAGTATTTGGGGGTCGTTGTCGACTTGATTGAAAGCCCAGGTGCTAATGATGTTTTAGTTGTTAATGATAAAGGATGTGAGCGCTTAATTCCATTTGTAAATGTTTATATAAAGGAAGTGAATTTTGATGCAAAGCAGATTTTAGTTGACTGGCATTTGGATTATTGAGTTTTATTTAGAAAAGCGAGTAATACGATGAAGTTTGGTATTATTAGTATTTTTCCTGAAATTATTCAGGCAGCATTGTCCTATGGTATTATTTCACGAGCGCTAGATAAAAAATTGGTTACTTGTGATTATTTTAACCCGAGAGATTTTGCAGAAGATAATTATAAAACAATAGATGATCGTCCATTTGGTGGTGGCCCTGGTATGGTTATGCTTTATGAGCCCATTATTAAAGCAATTCAAGCAGCTAAAGAAGTTGTTGGTCAAGATGCGGTTGTCGTCTATTTGTCACCTCAAGGTGAGTTGTTAGAGCAGGCGCGATTGAATCAGTTTGCAGGTGGTCAACTAAGTATTATTTTTTTATGTGGGCGTTATGAAGGGATTGATCAGCGAATCATTGATGAGTATGTTGATTATGAAATTTCAATTGGTGACTATGTGTTAAGTGGAGGAGAGCTTGCTTGTGCTGTCATGTTGGATGGTATGCTTCGTCTTTTGCCTAAAGTTTTAAATAAGGCACTTTCTTATCAAGAAGATTCATTTTTTGATGGACTTTTGGATTGTCCGCATTATACTAGACCACGTGTTTTATCATCAGGTAGTAAAGTACCAGATGTGCTATTAAACGGTAATCACGCTGAAATTGAACGTTGGCGGGATATGATGAGACTGGGAAAAACTTATAAAGTTAGGCCTGAGTTAATCGAGCGCCGCTGTTTGTCAGAATATGAAAGAGTGCTCTTAAATGAGTACTTAAAAAAAGAAAAATAGAAGATGACAAATATGTGCAAATTAAGAGGAATAAAAAATGAAAAATAAACTAGTTCAAATGATTGAAGATGCTCAAATTAGAGAAGATGTTCCAAAATTTAGAGCAGGTGATACGGTTGTTGTTAACGTTTGGGTTAAAGAAGGTAACCGTCGTCGTGTTCAGGCTTTTGAAGGCGTTGTAATTGCAATTAAAAATCGTGGCGTTAACTCAGCATTTACTGTCCGTAAAATGTCAGGTGGTGAGGGTGTTGAGCGTGCTTTTCAGACGCACAGTCCTATTATAGACTCTATAAAAGTTGTTCGCCGTGGTAAAGTGAGACGCGCTAAGTTATACTACTTGCGTGGTCGTACAGGTAAGGCTGCTCGTATTACAGAGAGAGTATAAGATAATATTGTGATAAGGGGACAGTGATTATTATGGATGATCGTTGTCACTCCTTAGTTGAATTGTTTTCTCAAGATTTATATAGTCTGTATGGTCTCTCTCAAAATACAGTGAAAGCGTATCAATCAGACTTAAATAATTTTTCAAAATATCTAAAAACTAAAAGTTTTATAGAGGTTCAGCTTGAGGATATTCAAGCATACCTGGATTTCTGCTATCAAAATAAAATGACTAAACAATCAGTAGCTCGTTTTATTTCTTGTCTTAAAAAATTTTATCAATGGTCTTTGGATCGGCATTATATTAAGTCAGACCCCACAATAAAGCTGATGCTGCCAAGATTAACAAAGTCACTTCCTGACTCTATATCTGAGAAAGATGTTGAAACAATATTAAAAGCACCTGATGTTTCTGTTGCATTAGGGCTTAGAGATAAGGCAATGTTGGAGCTTTTGTATGCAACAGGTTTAAGAGTTAGCGAGTTAGTTCTTTTGGAGTGTTCTGCTGTTAGTTTATCTCAAGGTGTTATTCGTGTGATAGGTAAGGGTAATAAAGAGCGTATCGTTCCTATGGGGCAGTGGGCTTTAGAGTGGCTTGAACGTTACATGAGTGATGCTAGAGGCTTTTTATTAGCTGGCGTGAGTGATTCAGAGTATTTGTTTTTAAGCCAAAAAGGGGGAGCTATGACGCGTCAAGCTTTTTGGTATCGAATTAAGGCCTATGTTAAGGCCTCTGGTGTTAAGGTGAGTATATCGCCACATACATTGAGGCATGCTTTTGCAACGCACTTGTTAAACCATGGTGCAGACTTAAGGTCAGTTCAGTTGCTTTTAGGGCATAGTAGCATTTCAACAACAACAATTTATACGCATGTGGCTAAGGCTAGACTTCAGGCGTTATATCAAATGCATCATCCGCGAGCTTGATTAAGTGCATCAATCAACAAGTCAGTAATTTTACAAGAGATTAACATGTCTTTGTGCTTTAGTTCATAGCAGTAGTTTTGTAGTGGTTCACTAAATCCAAAAATAAGCCGCCTTTCAATTTGTTGGATTTGCTTATTTAGTCGTTCTTTTTGTTTATATAGCCAGTTTAGCTCATCACTTCTTGTGCCTATTAATGCTTTTTGCTGAGGCTGTTTTGTTAGACTTTCTTTTTGTATGGTTTGTCTTTTTTGAGTTTTTCTTGGGGTGCATAAGCTAAGTTTTTTTCGACCATTAGAGGTTTTATCATTCATGGGAGTATCTATTTCATTGATTTTTTGGTTAATAAGATAAATGTCTTTTTGCTAAAATAACAATTGCTTTAGTTATTACTTATTTTACGGCATTTGTTTTAATTTGCCACAACTTCTTGCATTTTTTATTAGCTGGCTTTAGAATAGCCAGCTTAAATAGAAAGACAATGATAATTATGCTTTCTTTGATAGAACTAGGCTTTCATGTTTAACTAAATAATAAAAATAGAGGGATTGTAAATGCCTGCGACAATGCATTATGGTGCTAAATTAACTGACGATAATGGCACATCTCAAGAAGTTTTGCCTTTGGCGGAATATATAAAAGAAGTTGTCACTAATTATTTTAAAAGTATGGCTGAAGAGGGTATGGCTCCTCAAAATGTTTATGAATTAATTATGAGTGAAGTAGAGCTTCCTCTAATTGAGGCTGTTATGGAGTATACGGGTAATAACCAAAGTAAGGCAGCAACAATGTTAGGGTTGAATCGAGGTACATTCCGTAAAAAGCTAGCTCACTATGGTATGTTATAAAGCACCTTTATAAAGACAAACTTATTTCAATTTAAATGAAAACCGCTCTAGATCAGGCGGTTTTTTTGTTTGAGGCTAATGAACTTTGCTTATGTTTGTTTACATCCAAATAAATCATGTTAGTCTATAACTCAAAGTGTACAGAGAAGGTAGTAAAAATGACCAAGCAAGAAAGTTTGCGACTAATGACAAAGGTGGTAGCAGATACAGGTGATATAGATAAGATAAAAGAGTATATGCCAGAAGATGCAACAACTAATCCTTCGCTATTATTAAAAGCAGTACAAATGCCTCAATATCAATCCATTTTTGAGCGAACTCTGAAGGAGACGGCAAATATTGAGTCATCAAAACGAATTGAGGCAATTCTTTTCCAATTGGCTGTTAATTTTGGTGTTGAGATTCTGTCTATTATCCCGGGGAGAGTTTCTACAGAAGTTGATGCTAGGTTATCTTTTGATACAGAGAAGACGGTTCAAGCTGCAAGGCGGCTAATTAAATTATACGAAGAAAAAGGAATTCAAAAAGAACGCATTTTAATAAAAATAGCTGCAACATGGGAAGGAATTTTGGCTGCAGAACAGCTTGAAAAAGAAGGTATCCATTGTAACTTAACACTGATCTTTCATATTGCTCAAGCAGTGCGCTGTGCAAAAGCCAATATTACACTAATCTCTCCTTTTGTTGGTCGTATAACAGATTGGTATAAAAAATCATTAAACTTAGATGGGTTTCCTTCTGTTGAAGAAGATCAGGGTGTGCAGTCAGTAAAAGCTATTTATAACTATTTTAAAGTATTTGGCTATCAAACAACTGTGATGGGTGCTAGCTTTCGCCATGTCAAACAAGTTGAAGCGTTAAGTGGTTGTGATGCATTAACTATTAGCCCTGATTTATTAGCTGAGTTAGAAGCGGATACAGGTAAATTAGCAGAGCACTTATCACCGCAGATGATCGATCGCTCAATTGAAGAAATTGATGTTAGTGAGTCAGCGTTTAGATGGGCAATTAATGATTCTGCAATGGCGACTGAAAAATTAGCAGAAGGTATTCGTAACTTTGCAATCGATACGATTAAACTAGAATCTCTAATTTCTCAAAAAATTATGTAGGCTTAAATGAATATGCGTAAGTCAAATCAAGTTAATATTGATCATATTGCAGTTGGGGGAGGATCTCCGGTTGTTGTTCAGTCTATGACTGATACACCAACGAGTAATGTAGAAAAAACAGTTGAACAAATCCTTGCTTTATATAAGTCTGGTAGTGAGATAGTACGTATTACGGTAGATACAGATGAATCGGCTAAGGCTGTAGCATTCATAAAGCAGTTATTACTGAATAAAGGGTGTCACGTTCCTCTGGTAGGTGACTTTCATTACAATGGGCATACCCTATTAAAAAATAACCCAGATTGTGCTTCAAGTTTGTCAAAATATCGTATAAACCCAGGTAATGTTGGCTTCGGTAAGAAAAAAGATCAGCAGTTTTCTGAAATTATCAAAATAGCAATTGAATATGACAAACCAGTAAGAATCGGCAGTAATTGGGGAAGCTTGGATCAAGCACTGCTTGCGCAATTGATGGATGAGAATGCAAAAAATGGTTTTAGTCAAACCAATCAAGAAGTCATGCAAGAAGCTTTGATTCGTTCAGCGCTTGACAGTGCAGCGTATGCCGAATCATTAGGACTTAAAAGTGATAAGATTATTTTATCTTGTAAAGTCAGCGGTGTTCAGGAGTTAATTAGTGTTTATGAAAATATTGCTAGTCGTTGTGAATACCCACTACATTTAGGTTTAACAGAAGCGGGTATGGGGATTAAGGCAATAGTTTCTACTGCAATTAGCTTAGGTGTATTGCTGAGAAAAGGTATTGGCGATACGATCAGAGCGTCACTAACACCAGAACCTGGTGGAACAAGGACAAATGAAGTTATAGTCTGCCAAGAAATACTTCAAACAATGGGTTTGCGATCATTTAGCCCGATGGTAACTTCTTGTCCAGGTTGTGGAAGAACAAGTAGTAGTTTTTTTAGAGAATTAGCACAGGATATTCAAAGTTATTTGCGTGAGCAAATGCCCGTTTGGAAAAAGGATTATCCAGGTGTTGAGAGTATGAAAGTAGCAGTGATGGGTTGTGTTGTTAATGGTCCAGGTGAAAGTAAGCATGCTAATATTGGTATTTCACTGCCTGGTAGTGGAGAAGCACCTGTTGCACCTGTGTTTATTGATGGCAAAAAATCACATACCTTGCGTGGGGAGCATATTGCTTTAGACTTTAAACAAATTGTCGATGAATATATTCAATCAAATTATGGTGCTTGAGTATGAGATTAGGCATTATATTTGGTGTTTTGTCAGGCTTTCTTTGGGGTTTAAATGATGTTTTAACAAACCTCTTTAGTCTTCATTTTGATATGGCAATGATTAGGTCTGTTATTGTTTTTTCATTAACTTTGGCATTTATACAAGACTCAATGTCAGCTTTGGGTATTTTTAGTTATTACACGATTAAAAAAGATGTCGTTTCTGAACTTAAAAAAATCAAATATTCAGTAGCCATTATTGTTATTGCTGCAATCTTTGCAGGCCCTATGGGAATGGTTGCAGGAATTTTGGGAATTAGCTATGCTGGACCTGTTTATGCTGGCGTGATTACTTCTTGTTATCCGATTGTGGCTTTGGTTTTATCATTCTTTTTAATTCGTGAGCGAGTAACAAAGCTAAAAATTATTGGTGTTCTTTTAAGCGTATTTTCTGTTGTTATGATTTCAGTTCATGGTTCACATGCAGAGCCAGCCCATGTTGGGCTAGGTATGTTGTTTGCAGCAGTTGCTATGCTTGGCTGGGGTATGGAAAGTGTTTTATTTGCCTGGGTGCATAAGAAAACAAATATGAAACCAATGTGGCTTTTAGCCGTTAGACAAGCAGTGTCAGCTATTTCTTATTTGTTGATTTTGTCTATCTTATTAGCATGTTGGAATCAGGATGTAATTGATACTATTTCACAAATGGGTTTGCCAATATTAGTTGTTTTTTGTGTGCTATCGGCCTCGTTTTCTTATATTTTATATTATCATACAATTAAGCGAATTGGTGCTGCATTAGGCACAACATTTAATGCGAGTTTTGTTTTTTGGGCGGCTATTTTTAGTGAGTTGTTAGGTTTAAGTCAGTTAGGTTTAAGTTTTTGGTTGTGGTCAATTTGTTTAATTATTGGCATTTATCTGGCTGTGTCCTATCAAGTTCCAAAAATTAGGATTAAGGGGTTGGTTGAGTGAAAGTTGATTTTTATATTTTATCAACAAATACCTCTGAAGAGCGGCTAAAATTTTGTTGTCGGCTAGTAGAAAAGGCAATGAAAAATCGTCAAAAATTAATCATTTTATGTCAAGATGAGACGATGCTAAATACATTAGATGAAATGTTATGGCATTTTAAGCCTGAAAGTTTTATTCCTCATCTGCAGTTTGCTGAGGCATTAGAAGAAAATCTTATTGATGCAATGCCTGTTATATTAACAGACAATAAAAAAACATTAGTTAATGAACACTCACTTTTGATTAAGTTGCATAATGATTGTTTAAGTAATGATTGGAGCCAAGAAGATTTAAGGGTCATAGAAATTGTTGATCAAGATAAAACTGTGTTAGAATCATCGCGAGAAAGCTTTAAAGACTATAAAAAGCGTAATTTTAAACTACAAGTGCATAAGCTTAATTAAAGAAAATAAGCATTAATAAAATAGGTGTTTAAATCTATGGATAAAAACTATCAACCACAATCAATTGAAAATAAATGGTATGAAACTTGGGAAAAAGAAGGTAACTTTGAGCTTAAAAAAACAAGTGCACTTTCTTATACCATTATGTTGCCACCACCGAATGTAACAGGCACATTGCATATGGGGCATGGTTTTCAACAGACGATTATGGATTTATTGATTCGTTATCATCGTATGATGGGTGATGATGTGCTTTGGCAGGTTGGTACAGATCATGCAGGCATTGCGACACAAATGGTTGTTGAGCGACAGTTGGCGCAAAACAATAAGTCACGCCATGACTTAGGGCGAGAGGCCTTTATTGAAAAAGTTTGGCAATGGAAAGAGCAATCAGGTGGTCAAATTTCACAGCAAATGAAAAGACTCGGTGTTTCTCCCGACTGGTCTCGTGAGCGGTTTACGATGGATGAAGGTTTATCAAAAGCGGTTAAAGAGGTTTTTATTCGTTTATATGATGAAGGTATTATTTATCGTGGTAAACGCCTCGTTAATTGGGATCCTAAATTTTTAACGGCTATCTCTGATTTAGAAGTTATTTCAGAAGAAGAGCAGGGTTCTTTATGGCATATAAACTATCCATTAGTGAATCAAGAGGGACATTTAACGATAGCGACCACTAGACCAGAGACTATGCTAGGTGATATGGCTGTTGCTGTTAATCCAGAAGATGAACGCTATCAGCACTTAGTTGGTCAGATGTTACATTTGCCACTTTGTAATCGTCAAATACCAATTATTGCTGATGAGTATGTTGATAAAGATTTTGGTACTGGTTGTGTTAAGATTACGCCTGCGCATGATTTTAATGATTATGAAGTTGGTAAAAGACATAATCTAGAAATGTTAAACATTTTAACCAAAGAAGCAAAAATTAATCAAAATGTACCAGAACAATATCAAGGTTTGGATCGTTTTGAAGCACGTAAGCAAATTATTTTAGATTTAGAAGCTCAAAATCTTCTTGAAAAAACTGAGCCACATACACTAAAAGTGCCAAGAGGTGATCGTAGTGGTGTCGTTGTTGAGCCAATGCTAACAGACCAATGGTTTATGAAAATGGCTGACTTAGCAAAGCCTGCCATTGAAGCAGTTCAGGATGGGACAATTGAGTTTGTACCTAAAAACTGGGAAAACACTTATTTTGAGTGGTTGAACAATATTCAAGATTGGTGTATCTCGCGTCAGCTTTGGTGGGGGCATCAAATTCCAGCATGGTATGATGCTGATAGTAATGTCTATGTGGCAGACAGTGAGAAAGAAGCAAAAGAAAAGTATAAGTTATCAGATGATGTTAAATTAACTCAAGATAATGATGTTCTAGATACATGGTTTTCTTCTGCCCTTTGGCCTTTTTCAACCTTAGGTTGGCCAGAAAAAACAGAAGATTTGGAAAAGTATTATCCAACGAGTGTTTTAGTTAGTGGTTTTGATATTATCTTCTTCTGGATTGCTCGTATGATTATGATGGGACTAAAATTTATTGGTAAAGTGCCATTTGAAAAAATTTATATCACAGGTCTCATTCGTGATAGCGAAGGGAAGAAAATGTCTAAATCTAAAGGGAATGTATTAGACCCTGTAGATTTAATCGATGGCATTGATTTAGAAAATCTTATCAGGAAACGCACTTTTGGCATGATGCAACCAAAATTAAAAGCACAAATTGAAAAAGCGACGAAAAAAGAGTTTCCAGAAGGCATTGCTGCTTATGGTACCGATGCACTTCGTTTTACATTTACAGCACTTGCCTCTACTTCAAGAGATATTAATTTTAATATTAACCGTATGGAAGGCTATCGTAATTTCTGTAATAAGCTTTGGAATGCCGCGCGTTTTGTTATGATGAATGTAGGTGACTCAGTTGTGCCATCCTATGTGGAATCTAATGAGTTAGGCGTTGCAGAACGTTGGATTTGGAGTCAGTTTAATGAAGTGGTAAAAGAGTCACATCGTTATATACAGCAGTATCGTTTTGATTTACTAGCGCAAAGCTTATATGAGTTTGTTTGGAATCAATATTGTGATTGGTATGTTGAATTAGCTAAAACTAATCTTAACCGGGATGATGTTACTTTAAATGAAAAAGAAGCGATTCGATATACCTTGGTTCATGTATTAGAGCAGTCATTACGATTATTACATCCAGTAATTCCATTTATTACAGAAGAAATTTGGCAGCAGTTTAAGCCATTAACATCGATGACAGAAGGGAATTTAATTACTCAAAGTTATCCAAAGTTTAAAGCAGAGCTAGAAGATAAAAGTGCCAATGATGCAATTAACTGGTTAAAAGATATTGTGACAGAGATTAGAACGATTCGCGCACAAGTTAATATTAAGCCATCACAAACAATTAAGTTGATTTTAAAGAATGCCTCAGAAGATGATAAATCATATGCTGAAAAAAATATCAATTTTATTGCAGCTTTAGCTAAGGTTGAAGAAATTAATGTAATTAATGACAATCAGCCAATTGAAGCGGCAGCCTCTTCAACAGTAGGCCAGTTACAATTATATATACCACTTAAAGGGGTGGTTGATGTTGAAGTAGAAATGCATCGTTTGCAGAATGAGCGCGATAAGCTTTTAAAAGAGCTAACACGCTTAAGTTCAAAATTGTCAAATGAAAAATTTGTTGCGAATGCACCAGAAGCAGTTGTTAATAAAGAAAAAGAAAAACTAAAACTTATTCAAGTAAAACAAGAAAATATTGACCGTGAGCTTGAAAAGTTAACATCACTAGCTTAAGGGTTGAATCATGTTAAAAGAGGGTGAATTTCAAAAACGTGTTGAGCTGGCATGGCCCAAACCTCAAAAAGTTAATCCTGATCAGGCTGAAAAAGCCTTATATATTCAAAAGATAAAAGATCTTTTAAAAGAAAAAAATGCAGTTTTAATTGCACACTATTATGTTGATGATGATATCCAAAGGCTTGCCGAAGAAACTGGTGGTATGGTTGGTGACTCACTAGAGATGGCTAAATTCGGTGCTAAGCACTCAGCTGATATATTGGTTATTGCCGGTGTTCGTTTTATGGGTGAGACAGCTAAGATCTTATCACCTGAAAAAAAGGTCATTATGCCAACACTAGAAAGTGAGTGTAGTTTAGATGTTTCATGTCAGAGTGATGAATTTAAAGCTTTCATGGATCAACATCCAGATAGAACAGTGGTTGTTTATGCGAACACTTCAGCTGAAGTTAAAGCATTAGCTGATTGGGTTGTTACCTCAAGTATTGCTGTTGATGTCATTGATTATTTAGACAGTGAAGGACATAAGATTCTCTGGGGGCCAGATAAATACCTAGGCGGATATATCAAGAAGCAAACAGGTGCTGATATGCTACTATGGAATGGTGCTTGTATTGTTCATGATGAGTTTCGGACAAAGGCACTATCAGAGTTAAAAAAAGCACACCCAGATGCAGCTGTCTTAGTCCACCCTGAGTCACCTGAGGGCGTGGTAGCGCTTGCTGATGTCGTTGGTTCAACCTCTCAACTATTAAAAGCATCTCAAGAGCTAGATAATCAAGAATTTATCGTTGCAACAGATCGCGGTATTTTTTATAAGATGATACAAGCAAGCCCTCATAAGCGCTTTATTGAATCACCAACAGGAGGCTCTGGCGCTAGTTGTCGTAGTTGTGCGCACTGTCCATGGATGGCTTTAAATGGCTTAATTAATCTTACAAATTCATTAGAAAATGAAACCAATGAAGTTTTTGTTCCAGAAGATATTAGGCAAAAAGCATTGATTTCTCTTAATCGTATGGTTGATTTTAAGTAATTCAAGCTTGTTTTTTCAGTTTTAAATTAGTCTCAGATATGTTTATTTGAAATATAAACTGCTTAATTATATTTCATGATCATTGATTTACATGAATAATTTCCCTTAAAAAATGCAATAATATATAAATTAATATTTTTTTTCACTCTGATATGATTGATATATTCATATGATTAAGATGAGCATCGTTGATGCTTTGAATCATAGAACTTATTTTTAATAAATTGATATCTATAGGGGAAAGCAAAATGCCACCAATTAATCCAAAAGTAACAGCTAAATTTGAATCAATACAAGAAAAAGAAGTAAAACAACCAAGAGATAAAGACTATCGCAAAATATATAATGGAAAGAGTCCAGTTTATTATCCTGGCAATACAGGCCTTGCATATGAGCAAATAAAGCAATTAATAGCGGCGATAATAAACTTAAACCCTCAGGCGATGGAAAAGCTTAAAACATTTCAAGGAAGGTTATGCCTTAATCCACCAAATGATGAGGCAACTTGTACAAGTTTACTACTTGAGACAAAGGAAAAACTTGAAAAAATTTTATTAAGTTATCCTGATTTAATCAAAAGAGCAGATGCTAGTATGTTTCAGGACTTAACGGTTGATGCTTGTTTTGAAGGAGCATGTGTTAATGCGGGGATATTGGCAGATAGACTTTTAGTTGGAGCTTCTTTTAATCATGTTATGACTGATATAAAAAAAGACGTAATAAAAGACACACTAAAAGAACACTTAAAAGAAAATGAAATCTTTATAGGCGAAGCATGGGATGTTCATGTTACGAGCTATCTCTATAATTTATTTGCAGAGCAGTATGGCCTAAAAAAAATAAGCGATAAATATGTGGATGGTGGGAGTGCTAAACATATACTAGATGCAAAATTCGCGACTAATAATAGTCGAGTTAAATTTTATGACAGCCTGACAGAAAAAATTCAGAATAGAGTTGGAGTTTTAGATTTAGCATCTATATATGCTAACAAAGTTTCATTGTTAGAAAACTTAGACGATAACGATGCGCTTGTAAGAGAGCTTGGCTTGGTTCTTCCAACAGGTTGGAGGATATTTAATTTTTTTAGTAATACATTCAATGTGCAACTACAATCGATAAAGCAGGCATTAGCTTACTCTTTTCATGAATATAATCCTAATCATAAGAAGTCAAAAGAAAATAGCTATTTATTTAAAGTGTTAGTGGCTAATTTAGTATTGAAAATGAGTGATATATTAGAAAATAATATTAACATTACAGCTATAGCTGATGATCAACCATTTATTATTCAAACTGAATTCAGCACATTTATTGCTAAATATGATGAGACGATATGTAGTTATTACTTGGAAGTGGTGTCTCCTGAAAATATTAATGATGTTTTTTTGACCATGTATGATGAAAAAAATCGGAAGTGTAATAAAAAAATAATAAACCAACTAGATCCAATTTTATTATTTAAGCTAGCAATAGACCATGGTTCTTTGAATCTAGCGCAACTACTAGTGAACGAAGGATTTGTTAAATTAGAAGATCAAAAAATACAACAATACTTAGAACAAGATATTTTGATCAGATATTTTATAACAGGCGAAGAGAGACATTTAAATGCTCAAAATAAGGACAAAGAAACCCCGTTACACATTGCAGTAAGAAAAAACAATCAGGATGCAATTAATCTGTTACTTGAAAAAGGAGCAAATCGAGATATAGCTGATAAAAATGGTAACACAGCATTACACTTGGAGTTGCAAAAAGAAAATCCTAATTTAGATCGTATAGCAGCTCTAGTTAGCCAAAATAATATTGATATTCGCAATAAGTGGCTAGAAACCCCGTTACACATTGCAGTAAGAAAAAATAATCAGGGTGCAATTAATCGGTTACTTGAAAAAGGAGCAAATCAAGATATAGCTGATAAAAATGGTAACACAGCATTACACTTGGAGTTGCAAAAAGAAAATCCTAATTTAGATCGTATAGCAGCTCTAGTTAGCCAAAATAATATTGATATTCGCAATAAGTGGCTAGAAACCCCGTTACACATTGCAGTAAGAAAAAATAATCAGGGTGCAATTAATCGGTTACTTGAAAAAGGAGCAAATCAAGATATAGCTGATAAAAATGGTAACACAGCATTACACTTGGAGTTGCAAAAAGAAAATCCTAATTTAGATCGTATAGCAGCTCTAGTTAGCCAAAATAATATTGATATTCGCAATAAGTGGCTAGAAACCCCGTTACACATTGCAGTAAGAAAAAACAATCAGGATGCAATTAATCTGTTACTTGAAAAAGGAGCAAATCGAGATATAGCTGATAAAAATGGTGATACGCCACTTCATTTAGAGTTAGACAAACAAAACCCTGATATAGGTATAGTAAAGCTTTTAATCGGGGGTGGTGAAAGTTTAAAGATTCAAGATAGATCTAATGGATATACACC
>JAKJJT010000007.1 GCA_021713395.1 Thiotrichales bacterium 19S9-11
TCTAGTTAGCCAAAATAATATTGATATTCGCAATAAGTGGCTAGAAACCCCGTTACACATTGCAGTAAGAAAAAACAATCAGGATGCAATTAATCTGTTACTTGAAAAAGGAGCAAATCGAGATATAGCTGATAAAAATGGTGATACGCCACTTCATTTAGAGTTAGACAAACAAAACCCTGATATAGGTATAGTAAAGCTTTTAATCGGGGGTGGTGAAAGTTTAAAGATTCAAGATAGATCTAATGGATATACACCGCTTTACAAAGCTATTAAGAATAAACACAGTCGAGAAGTAATTGACTTATTAATTGAGAAAATGGCTGAGGCTGACCTAGTTTTACAAACTAAAGCAGGAAAAAACACAGCGCTACATTTAGCGCTTTCCAATAACGATTATGATTTAGCTAGGTTACTACTTAGAAAGAAAGCAGATCCAAATATACAAAATGTCGACGGGGATACATCTTGGCATATTGCAGTTAGGAAGAATAATAAGCAGTTTTTAAAAGAATATGCCGCAAGGATTGATGTTACAAAACAAAATAAAAATGGTGATACGCCACTTCATTTAGAGTTAGACAAACAAAACCCTGATATAGGTATAGTAAAGCTTTTAATCGGGGGTGGTGAAAGTTTAAAGATTCAAGATAGATCTAATGGATATACACCGCTTTACAAAGCTATTAAGAATAAACACAGTCGAGAAGTAATTGACTTATTAATTGAGAAAATGGCTGAGGCTGACCTAGTTTTACAAACTAAAGCAGGAAAAAACACAGCGCTACATTTAGCGCTTTCCAATAACGATTATGATTTAGCTAGGTTACTACTTAGAAAGAAAGCAGATCCAAATATACAAAATGTCGACGGGGATACATCTTGGCATATTGCAGTTAGGAAGAATAATAAGCAGTTTTTAAAAGAATATGCCGCAAGGATTGATGTTACAAAACAAAATAATAAAGGCGATACAATATTACATTTAGAGCTACAAAAACAAACTCCTGATATGGAAGTTTTATCCCTTTTAATTAATGAAAAAAACATTAACCTTAAGAATAAAGCAGGGTTTACAGCAATAGATTTAGTCAAAAATAAAAAAAATAAAGACTTGATTAAATTTTTTGAGGAGAAAACAGGTTTAAATTTAACTGAGCAAGTTGAAAAAGAAGAAGTAGCTACAAATCGAAGTAACCCTGAGATAAGCCGTGGAAAAACCAAAGGCTTTAATACAAAAAATAAATCTGGGTGTACACCTTTACACGAGGTTTTAAGAAAAGGTGACAATGATGGGGCATGGAATTTATTAAAACAAGATCAGATAGATGTTAATGTGCAAGATGCAGACGGTAATACACCTTTACATCTAGCACTTATGCAACACGTGCCATCATGTAGCATTGTTAGGAAGCTGCTAGATAAAGGCGCAAAGGTAAATATAAAAAATAACAATGGAAATACTCCGAGTGATTTAGTTAGATCTCACAGGAGGGAGATACAGCTTTTATTTGACATTAATATTCAACTAGCTAAAGAATTATCGAAAAGTTCCCCTGATATAACTAAAATTAAAGACTTAATCTCTAATGGTGCAGATATAGAAGCTGTTACTTCTGATCGTTTTGAAAGTCCTTTGAGTGTTGCTATTCAGAAGGGCAATAAAGTTTTATTAGATGCATTAATTGACTCAGCACATGCAAGTTTTTATTTGAATAAGCAGTTAAGTAGATTAAATCTGTTCCACTATTCATCTAATAAAAAAGAATATATGGCTTTATTTGAAGTTTTATTAGAAAAAGGAGCAGAACTAGATACTCAAAAACATTCATTACATTCAATAATTGAGTTTGATGAGTTGCTCGTGAATTTATTTTTAAGCAAAATAGCAGATGTGAATTTGGTGAATGCTAAAGCTAAAGGAGAAACACTTCTAGATATAGAGCTTCAAAGGAGCCCTCCACGTAAAACTGTTATCAAAACTTTAGTATCTAAGGGAGCAAAACTAGATACTCAAGAACATTCATTACATTCAATAATTGATCTTGATGAGGAAATCATTGGTTTGTTTCTAAATCAATTTGAAAATATGAATTTACAGGATGAAGATGGTGACACACCGTTACATTTAGAGTTAAAAAGAAAAGAGCCACGAGAAGAGATTGTACGTGCACTAATAAAGAAAGGGGCAAAACTAAGTATTAAGAATAACAAAGAAGAGTATCCGCTTCATTTGGCAGCAGGCCTGGGTGGCTCTTCATCTTGTGCTCAGCACTTTAATAAATACCCTAAGTTTCATAATTCTATAATTAATATGCTTCTTAGAGCAGAAGCAGAGGTAGGCGTGAATGCTCAAGATGAAAATGGATGGACGCCATTGCATATAGCTGTTAGAGTAAGTTTGAATTATTTGTATGAGCCGGATGCAGAAGCTATAATTCGTCTATTACTAAAAAAGATGAATCTAGAGAGTATAAACTTACCAAATCAGAATGGGAATACTGCTCTACATTATTACTTATTGAAACAAACTCTTGATATGGAAGTTTTATCTCTTTTAATTAATCAAAAAAACATTAATCTTAAGAATAAAAAAGGTGATACTCCACTTCATTTAGCTATTAAAAGTGGACTTAGCCAAGAAGTAATTAAATCATTACTTGATAAAGGTGCTGATCCAAATGCAATAAATAACCAGGAAAAAACAGCGCTACAAGTAGAGCTGGAAAAAAATCTGCCTCACTTAGGAATAGTAACCGCTTTATTTACTAAACAGCCTTATATTTATAGTGTTGAGGAGTCATTAGTTGGCCACTTATTTAATAAAATAAAGGGTAGGCAGTCTAATGAAAACGTTGAGAAAATTCTTAACATAGAGTCTCGAGTAAAATATAAGCTATTCTATAGATTAGCCCAAGAAAGAATAGTCAGTCGTTTTATTCGAGATGATTTCATAAAGTGTTATACAGAAGAATATAACAACAATCCATCTAAATTTAGAAAGCGCTTCTTTAGTAAAACCCCAGATGAGATTGAAAAATTAACAAGTAAAGAGCTTGCTAAATATATAAGTGAACACTCTGACAATATAATACTTAAAGGAGCCTTTAAGCAATTATTATCTGAATATTCAGATAAATCAAAAGTAGATTATAAAAAGGAAAAGGAAAAGGAAAAGGAAAAGGAAAAGGAAAAGGAAAAGGAAGATGAAGAATATCAGCGACTAATTAATAGAGTCAGTACACTCGGGGAAGAGATAGACGGAAAGAAAGTTTTGAGCACTTATGATGATGAATTAGGAACAAGTCCAATTGATGAGAGAAAAGAAGACAAAGGAAAAGAAGAAGTAGATCAGAGTTGTGAAACAACATCTGACAGCGAAGGTTTTTCAACTGCTGATATGCTGTATATGCAACAATTTGAACATGATCCATTTAGTTCATCCAGTTCATCCAGTTCATCTAGTTCATCTAGTTCATCTAGTTCATCTAGTTCATCTAGTTCATCTAGTTCATCCTGGCCGGCTACTCCAAGCTATGATGCTTCTGGCGCAGTTGATGCTCTAGAAAATGATGATGTAACTTATCAGTAATGATAATTAGAGGAGAAAATAATATCATTAATTTCTCCTAATTATTTAACGATTAAGCTTATAGCATCACCATCTTTTAAGGTATAATAGCCCAATTAAAATTTTTAATTGATATAAAGATGGAGATATTATCATGGTAAAGATGACGGAAGATGATAATCGTCAATTACAATTGATTAAGCAATTTTGGAAGCGCTTTGGTAATATCATTTTATGGGCTTTAATTATTGTTGTTGCAATTTATGCGGTCTACGCCTATTGGCAAAAACACGAAGAGAATAAACGTATTGAAGCATCTCAAAGTTATATGCAGCTACAAAATACAATTCAAAGTGGTTTGCAATCAAAAGTAATTATTCAAGAAGCTAATCAGTTGATGCAAAACTATCCAGATAGTGTTTATGCACAATTTTCAGCTTTTTTATTGGCAAAAGAATATGTTGAAAAAGAAAATTACCAGGCAGCAGAGACATCATTGCAGTGGGTATTATCTCATAGTGAACAGCCGCCGGTTAAAGCAGAGGCAACATTACGCTTAGCACGAGTTCAAATTGCAAATAATAAAGCACAAGATGCAGTTTCACTGATTGATAATGCAAAGCTACCAGAAAGCTACCAAGTGCTTGGTGAGCTAGTAAAGGCAAAAGCATATATTTATTTGAAAGAAAAGAAAAATGCAGAAAACTCATTTAATCAAGCATTGACGTTGTTGAGAACTCAACTTCAAATGAATGACCCATTAAATGATGAGCTTATCAAACAAAATGAAGATTATATTGAAATGCAGTTAAGCAATCTTAATCTTTTAATAGATAATGCAAGTTCAAAAGAGCAAAAGGGTGTGTAAAAAACCTTAAAAAAGATAAATTTGGAGAATTTATGCAAACAATTATAAAAAAGGCATTGTTTGGAGTTGTTGGCCTGGGGGTGATTTTAGGTGTTTCTTCTTGTGCAGACAAGTCCAATATGATACCGCCAAAACCACTGGTAGATTTTCAACAAACGCAGTCTATTGATTATTTGTGGCGCACAGGTGTTGGCAATGGTACGAATGAACAATATTTTTCATTTGCGCCAACGATATCAAGAGGTGTTATTTATACTGTAAGCTCTAATGGAGATGTAAATGCAGTTAATGCAAGTACAGGTAGAAAGTTATGGCGAGTTTCACTACCAGAAACATTAGGGGCAACGCCTGGCGTTAGTGGCGATAAAGTATTTGTTGGTTCGATTACAGGTCAATTGTATGCCTTATCAAAAATCGATGGTAAAACGTTGTGGAAAGCAAAGCTATCATCCTCTCTATATGCAAAACCTGTTTATAGTGATGGCATTGTTGTTGTTCATTTACATAATGGTGAGATTGCTGCGCTTAGTGCAGATGATGGAAAACTATTGTGGCAGCATACATCGAACTTGCCTGAGCTGATATTAACAGGCAATAGCGCAGCACTAGTTTCAGATGGTAAGGTTTATGTTGGACTTGATATTGGTGAAGTTTGGGCGTTAGATCTTAAAAGTGGTAAAAGACTATGGGAGCGACCGATAGCACTACCACAAGGCGCTTCAGCAGTTACAAGAATGATTGATATTGAAGGTGCTCCGTTATTAAAGGATGGAATTTTGTACGCAGCAACCTTCCAAGGAAATTTGGCAGCGATTAATATAGAAAATGCTTCTTTGCTATGGTCTAAAAAAATATCAACTTATACTGACTTAGCTATTTCAAATGATATGCTATTTGCTTCGACAGAAAAGGGCTATCTTAATGCTTATAGCTTAGATAGTGGCGCATTACTGTGGAGCCAGAAAGATTTAGAAGGCAGACAAATATCAGCACCGGTTGTGGTTAATAATCGCTATGTTGCTGTTGGTGATTTTGAAGGTTACTTGCATGTGTTTAGTCTTAAAAGTGGTAAATATGTTGCAAGATATAATGTAGGCGGCGATGGTGTTCGTGCAGAACCGCAGAGTGTTGCAAATAAAGTATACTTGCAGACAAATAATGGCTATTTATATGCACTTAAAATTGACTAAAAGGTAACTGATGACGCAATCACAGAAAAAAACAGCAGCGGTATCGTTATATATCTTAGTGCTTATTTGTTCTATTGGGCCGTTTGGGGATACCTTATATACACCATCGCTACCAGAGATTGCCTATGCATTAAATACAGAATATAGCTGGGTTCAGTTAACGGTAACGTCTTATCTATTTGGTTATGCAGTAGGGCAGTTATTGTATGGACCATTTTCAGATCGTTTTGGTCGTCGACCCATTATGCTTTTTGGGGCAGTTTGCTTTACCATTGGTTCATTAATTTGTTTGTTCAGTCAGTCTATTTGGCCTTTAATTTATGGTCGAGTATTTCAAGGATTTGGTGCGTGTGCTGGTGCTGTTTTATCCGTTGCTGCCATTCGAGATGTTTATGAGTATAAAGAGCGCAATAAGCGTTATGCTCAGTTAAACCTGGCTTTTTCAATCGCCCCAGGTTTAGGCCCTATTGTGGGTAGTTTTACAGCACATTTTTTTCCATGGTGGTTTAACTTTTTTATACTTTTCGCATTGTCTTTGTGGATGTTGATTTCTGTTATTTTTCAATTCCCTGAAACCATACCAAGTAAAAATGAGCAAGCGATACAACCAAAACGTTTATTATTGAACTATCTTGCCTTATTTAAAAAAGGTGGGTATGTTATTTATCTTCTTGTTTTAGGCTTAACTGTTGCTATGATTTATACTTGCTTGGTTGAGGCGCCAAGCATTGTTATCAATTTATTAAAACTCCAATATCAATGGTTTTTAATTATTGCTATTGGTATTGTTATTGCTTTTGTTTTAGGCTCTTTAACGTGTGCATTATTAAATAATCGCATTTCAAGCCATGCATTAATTCTAACTGGTTTGATCATTATGTTTATTGGTTCTTTGAAGTTTTTAGTCTTAATTACTTTTGATCTAGTTAACATTTATAGCTTATTAATTCCAACAATTATTGTCTTTTATGGCATTGCATTTGTCATTCCAGTTGCAATGAATCTGGCTTTACTACCATTTGGCCATATTACAGGATCAGCAACTGCCATGATGGGATGTTTTCAAATGGGCTTTGCATCATTAGCAACAGCTGCAGTAACCTTTATTCCATTTGATCCAGTTGTCACACTACCGATTGCATTTTTGATTTTATCTTCATCGGCTTTAATTATTTTTATTCTATATTCTCTTATCATAGGTCCGGAAGGTAGAAAGGCCTATTTACATGCAAGAAATCTTTAAGTAAAGCAGATTGCTCTATAATATATAATGAGAAAGACTTAAATTATGAATTAATGGCTGATATATGACGGATCACAAAAATAACACATCAAAAGCTCATGAAACTTTAATGTTATTAGGTGTGGATCAAGTTAATAATAAAGAAAATACTTTTTTAGGACATACACGTTCTGTAGGCAGTGGCCGTCTATATGGTGGTATGGAAATGGGGCAAGCTCTAAATGCAGCGGCATCTACAGTACTAGATAAAGCATTTTACCTTCACTCTTTTCATTGTTATTTTATTCGACCAGGGATAGAGAAATTGCCAGTTACTTATCAAGTAAAAAATATTAGGGATGGTAATTTTTTTGCAAATCGCTGGGTTGAAGCTTATCAGAATGAACGTTTAATTTTTACATTACAAGCATCATTTCACAAAAAAGAGTTAACGCCAATACACGAGCAATCAATTAAAATATCACCTCGAGACAATACGTTGAAGAAATGGCAAGAGATTGGATTAGAGTGTAAAGAAATAATTCCTGAAGAAGCGCATCATTTTTTCCATCGCCAGTGGCCATTTGATATTTATCCAGTTAACGGTGAACGTTTATTTTCTTTAAAGTCAGAACGAGCATCGCAAGATTTTTGGCTTAAGCTAAATGAGAATCTTGATTTAAAACATCTTGAGCATCAATTACTATTTACTTATATTTCGGATTTAATGTTACTACAAATAGCAGGCTTACCAACAGAATTTAAGCTATGGCAAAGAAAAGCGATGTACTCCAGTCTAGATCAATGTGTCTGGTTTCATCAGAAGATAGATGTAACAAAATGGCTTTATTTTGTTGTTAATAGTGACTCATATAGAGATGCTAGAGGGATTGTTAGTGGGAAATTATATGATGAAAATGGCAAGCCAGTTGCAACAGTCATTCAAGAGGGCTTAATTAGGCCATATTTAATGTAAATTAATAATAATTTAAATCTATTTTTTGGTTGCGCAACCTATTGTAATAAAAGCTATTCTTTAAAAATTGCTTTAAAGAACGGCTTTATTATTCTTAATCAGATGCATCTAGTACTTGATTCTATGGTATATACAGGCGTATTATGTTCTGACTAAGCTTATAATAAAAAATTAAATGAAAGGGTAAAATCAAATGGGTATTCATGCAAGTGAAAAAGTCATTAACCTTTTGATGAAAATAGAGAGCATGGCATCTAAAAATCTAGAAGATCATGATGTTTCAAATATTATCGCAATGTCTAAGTCTTTGTTTAATATTGTTTCTGAACAAGACCTATTAAACAGAGATTTGATAGACTTATATGGTTTACTTTTGTCTATGTGGCGCTTTATCAGTCATCGAGATATGAAACAATCTTATGATATTAGAGTTTATAACCCAGATTTTGAAGAGCATGGCTGGAATTCAAACTTAACTGTGATTGAGTTTGTTGGAGGTGATCGCCCATTTCAGATTGATACAATACAGGTGCTTTTAAGTCGACTTGATATTGGTATACATAGCATGATGCATATTGGTGGTGCAAAGATTGAACGTGATGCAAAAGGGAATTTGGTGTCATTTCATGATCTTTCTGAGCAAGTAGAAGAAAAGTATAACTTTGAATCAATTGCATTTTTTGAAATAGATCGTCAGAAAGATGATGAAAAAGTATTAAAGGACTTAAAAAAGGAAATTGAACTTGCGTTAAATCGAGTTAACTTGGTTGTCGATGATTTTGAATCAATGAGAGGTAAGTTGTCAGATGCAATTATTGGATTAAGTGACAACTGTCCTGATAAAGAATGTGAAGACTTTTCTGAAGCTTTGGCATTTCTAGAGTGGCTTCGTGATCGACACTTTATCTTCCTTGGCTATTGTGACTTAGACTTGGTTAAGCAAGATAAGAATAAAAATGTATTCGAAGTTGCCTCTGGCAGTCAGTTAGGATTGTTAAGATTAGGTGATTTATATTTATCATCCAACTACCATGATTTTGCTAAAAGATTATATACAGGAACAAACCAGTTAAGTATTTTATCTATTGCAAAAAGTGACCATTTTTCTCCAGTCCACCGAGCAGGCCATATGGATATTGTGGGTGTTACTATTTATGACGAAAATGGGATGCCTATTGGAGAAAGAAGATTTTTAGGACTTTATACATCAGCGGCTTATCATTCAACACCACATAACATTCCGTTTTTAAGACAAAAGATTGATCGAGTTTTACAACGATCAAACTTTAGGTTTGATGGGCACTCATATAAAACCTTAAATAGTATTTTAGAAACTTACCCGCGTGATGAACTATTTTTATCATCAGACAAAGAACTATTTGATACGGCAATTGGTATTTTACACATTAAAGAAAGACAGCTATTAAAACTTTTTGTCAGAAAAGATACGTATTCACGTTATTACTTTTGTATGGTCTTTTTGCCTAGAGAGCGATATAACTCTGAAACAAGACAAAAAATACAAGCTATTTTAATGAATACGTTTAAAGCAACAAGTAGTGTTTTTAAAACCAATTTTTTTGATGAGTCAATTCACTGTCGTATTGACTTTACATTTTATATTGATCCAAATACAAAACCAAAAATAGAAGACTTTACACTGATAGAAGAGAAGTTAAGAGAGGTATCAAGGCATTGGGAAGATGACTTATTAGATGCACTTGTTGAATCTTATGGAGAAACATTAGGTAGAAACTACTTTAGTGAATATCATGATGGTTTTACACCTTCTTATCGACATGACTTTCATGCTAGAAATGCAGCAATTGATATTAGGCACTTTGAACAGGTACGTGAAAAAGAGCGATCAATTGATATGACACTTTATCGCACAATGGAAGAGTCATCTGATCGTGTTAGGTTTAAACTTTACTTAGCAAATCAAACAGCTAAATTAAGTTATATCTTTCCAATACTAGAAGATATGGGGATGTTTGTTAATGAAGAACGTCCTTATAAAGTCTCAATGAAATCAGGTGGTTATGTTTGGGTTTCTGATTTTGGTCTACGCTTGGATAGGCCTTTTAATATTGATCGAGTAAAACCATTATTTCAAGAAACCTTTTCAAAGGTGTGGCATGGTGTTGCAGAAAATGATCGATTTAATTATTTAGTTCCTTATGCAGCACTAAGTTGGCGAGATGTTGCTTTAATTAGAGCAATTAGTAGTTATCTTATTCAGTTGGGCTTAAGGTATAGTCAGGGATATATTGAAGATACAGTGATAGCCCATCCAAAAATTGTTAGACAGTTAGTTGAGTTGTTTCGTGTTAGATTCCATCCTAAGCTAGCAAAGCAGGCAAGAAAAAAGCAACAAAAAGAACTGGTTGCTACAGTTGATGAAATGTTAAGCAATGTGTCAAATCGAGATCATGATCAGATTTTGCGCAAAATTAAACAAGTTATTTTAGCAACGGTACGTACTAATTTTTACCAGCCAAATGATGGTGGCGGTATTAAAGACTATATGTCGTTTAAAATCCAGCCATCATTAATTCCTGGCGCACCGAAACCAACGCCATTATTTGAAATATTTGTTTATTCACCTCGAGTAGAAGGTGTTCATTTACGATTTGCAAAGGTAGCTAGAGGTGGTTTGCGCTGGTCAGATAGAAAAGAAGACTACAGGACAGAGGTATTAGGTCTTGTTAAGGCTCAACAGGTTAAAAATGCCGTTATTGTGCCCATGGGGGCTAAAGGTGGCTTTTATCCTAAACGATTACCAACAGGAGATAATCGAGACCGAATTTTTGAAGAAGCAGTTGAATGTTATAAGATTTTCATCAGTGGTTTATTAGATGTTACTGATAATGTAAAAAATACAAAAGTTATTTCGCCAAGTAATGTTATCTGCCATGATGACCAAGACCCTTATTTAGTAGTTGCGGCAGATAAAGGAACAGCTACGTTCTCAGATATAGCGAATGAGGTTGCACAGTCTTATGGTTTTTGGCTGGGTGATGCTTTTGCTTCTGGTGGTTCTAATGGTTATGACCATAAGAAAATGGCGATCACAGCTAGAGGCGCTTGGGAGTCAGTTAAACGTCATTTTAAAGAATTAGGTAAAGACTGTCAGAGTGAAGATTTTACTGCGGTTGGTATTGGTGATATGTCAGGAGATGTATTTGGTAATGGCATGCTTTTATCTGAGCATATTCGCTTAGTTGGTGCATTTAACCATTTACATATTTTTATAGACCCAAATCCTGATGCACAAAAGTCATTTAAAGAAAGGCAGCGCTTATTTGATATGCCGAGATCTAGTTGGTTAGATTATAATACAAAACTAATTTCAAAAGGCGGCGGTATTTTTGATCGTTCAGCAAAAAGTATTAAGTTAACCTCAGAGATAAAAGCACTATTAGGCACTGAACTAACAGAAGTTGAGCCAAATGAACTAATTCAGTTGTTATTAAAATCAGACATTGAATTACTTTGGAATGGCGGTATTGGAACTTATGTTAAAGCTGAGGTAGAAAGCCATTTAGATGTTGGTGATCGTACAAATGATGCAGTTAGAGTCAATGCAACTGAGCTACAGGCTAAGATTATCGGTGAAGGCGGCAACTTAGGCTTAACACAGAAAGGACGAATTGAATTTGCATTAAATGGTGGGGCAGTTAATACAGATGCAATTGATAACTCAGCAGGTGTTGATTGTTCAGATCATGAGGTAAATATTAAAATTTTACTTAATATGGCGGTTGAGTCAGGTAGTTTAACAATAGAAGCGCGTAATAAGCTATTAAAAGAAATGGCAGAAAGTGTTGCGCAATTAGTATTAAAAAATAACTATTATCAAAACCAAACGATTGCAAGTTCTTTACGAGAGCGAAGCTTAGCATCAGCTGAAACTTATATGCGTTTAATGAGAGAGTTAGAGCATAAAGTACAATTAGATCGTGAAATTGAATTTTTACCTTCTGATAAAGAGCTACAAGCGCGCTACGCTTCTGGTAAAGGCCTTACTGCACCTGAGTTTTCAGTGATTATGGCTTATATGAAAATTTATGTTAAACAAGAGCTACTCGAGTCAGAATTACTCAATGAAAAGTATTTTCAGCGGTTCTTAGTGCAAGAATTTCCAGATAAGTTACATAAAAAATATGCAAATATTATGCCAGATCATGGATTAGCTCGGGAAATTATTGCAACGCAGTTAACGAACCTAATGTTAGTATGTATGGGCGTTCCTTTTGTTCAGAGAATGTATGATGAAACAGGTGCGTCTGTTCAGGAAGTATCAAAAGCATTTGTAATTGCAGTTGAAATAATAGGTGCAGAGCGCCTATGGCTTGAAGTTGAAAAACTAAAAGACATACCAATGCAAACTGTGCAAGATATGAATAAATCAATTTATAAGTTAGTACAAAGGGTTTGTCGTTGGTTATTAAGAAACTATCGATCTGGTTTGAATGTTAATGAGCTTACAGAACGATTTAAAACAAAAGTTTCTAAAGTCATGGAAAAGTTTATTGACTATCTAGAAGAAGATGAGCGAGAGAAAGTGCTCAAAAAAGCAATTAAATACCATAAAAACGGGGTTGATGAAACCTTTGCTTTATATGTTGCACAGCTTAACTTAGCGTCTCCTATACTTGATTTATTAAATGTAGCAGAGAAATCAAGTCACAAGATCATTGATTTAGCAGGTGCTTTTTTCCAACTCAATGAAAAAGTGGAACTTGGTTGGTATCGTCGTTCAGTTCGAGGCTTAAGTAGTCAAAGTTATTGGGGGACCATTGCAGCATCAGCGCTTAGAGATGATATTGACCGAATACAGTGTGATTTGGCTCTTTCAGTTCTAAAACATCCAGGTGAAACAGAAAAAGATAAGTTTGAAAACTGGTTAGAACACTTTAAAGAACCAATAGGTCGTTGGCTTGAAGTGGTAAACGATCTAAAGCTTGGTCATAGTGATTATGTGTCATTAACCATTGCGTTAAGAAGTCTATTAGACTTAGCTCAAGTGTGCCAATTATCAGATACAGCGGATAGTCAAAAAACAAGTAAATATCTGACCTAATTGAAAAACATAAATATGGAAATAATTAGATAAAGTGGTATTGAATAAATGATTCAAGATACAACAGCATCTATGCTAACGCGCAAGGAAGCAGAAATTAGAGTTAGGCAACTAAGGGATAATTTACGACGTTATAATTATCATTATCATACGCTAGATGAGCCAATTGTGCCTGATAGCGTATATGATCAAGAGTTTCATGAATTATTAGTTTTAGAAGAGACGTTTCCTGACTTAAAAACACCAAACTCTCCAACAGTTTTGGTAGGTGGTCAACCACTTGATAAGTTTCGTCAAGTAACCCATAGAAAGGCAATGCTATCTTTATCTAATGGCTTTTCAGAAGCGGATATTATTGCATTTGACCAACGGATACAAGATAGGCTATTAGAATCTCAAATTGAATATGAATGTGAACCAAAATTTGATGGTTTAGCAATTAGTCTTCATTATGAAAATGGTCAGCTAGCTTTAGCACTAACGCGAGGTGATGGTGAGACAGGAGAAGACGTTACAGCTAATGTTCGAACTATTAGAAATTTACCGAAAGTAATTAAACATGACGCTATGCCAAATAGTATTGAAGTTAGAGGCGAAGTGGTTATTCCAAAAGCTAAGTTTGAAGCATTAAATAAAAAACTTGAAACTAAGGGTGAAAAAACATTTGCAAATCCAAGAAATGCAGCAGCAGGAAGTATTCGTCAATTAGACTCTAAAATTGCAGCAAGTCGGCCATTAAGTTTTTTTGCCTATGCAGTGGGTTACGCCTCTGATGACTTTAAACAAGTAAACACTCAGAAAGAACTGTTAGATCTTTATGAAAGTTGGCACTTTCAGGTCTCTAATGAACGAGATGTCGTAATAGGCGCTAGTGCTTGTTTAGAATATTATAAAAAAATGTCAGAAAAGCGTGGTAGTTTGCCTTATGAAATAGATGGCTTGGTTTATAAGGTTAATCATTTTTCAGAACAAGAAAAGTTAGGTTTTATTGCAAGGTCCCCTCGCTGGGCATTAGCACATAAGTTTCCAGCAGAAGAGCAACCAACAACGATTAATGATGTCGAGTTTCAAGTAGGTAGAACTGGTGCATTAACGCCAGTTGCACGGCTAGAACCAGTTGAAGTGGGTGGCGTGACAGTTAGTAATGCAACTTTGCATAATATGGATGAAGTGAAACGAAAAGATGTCCATATTGGAGATCGGGTCGTTGTTAGGCGTGCGGGGGATGTTATTCCAGAAGTTGTTAAAGCAATTGCATCAGAAAGAGATGAATCTAAAATTAAGCCGATTATTTTACCCAGTGACTGCCCAGTTTGTCATAGCCCTTTAGTTCAAGCAGAAGATCAGGCAGTGATTCGTTGTTCTGGTGGTTGGAATTGTCAAGCTCAAAGAAAAGAGAGATTAAGACACTTTGTATCACGTCGTGCAATGGATATTGATGGCTTAGGTGATAAGCTCATAGGTTTATTGGTAGATAAAGAATTAGTTGAATACCCAGCTGATTTATATCGACTAAATGAATTAACATTGGCTCGTTTGGAACGTATGGGTAAAAAGTCAGCCCAAAATACAATAAAAGCTATTTTAGAGAGTAAAGAAACAAGCTTAGCTCGATTTATCTATGCTTTAGGTATTCGTGAAGTTGGAGAAGCAACAGCCAAACAGCTTGCTAAATTCTATGGTAGTTTAGAAAGAATTCGCCAAAGTCAATACGATGATTTAATCACAATCAATGATATAGGTCCTATTGTTGCAGAGCATATTATTGAGTTTTGGAAAGATGATAACGTTAATTTATGGGTGAATGATTTATTAGATTTAGGTATTTACTTTCCTAGTGCTAGCAAACAAGATCAAGGGAAAATAAGCATAGATGAAAATAAATTTTTCTATGGTAAAACGGTTGTTATTACTGGTACACTAACTGACTTTTCGCGAGATGAGTTAAAAGACCGTCTAGAGCAAATGGGCGCTAAGGTATCAGGTAGTGTTTCTAAAAAAACAGATCTTGTAATTGTTGGTGAAAAGGCGGGTTCTAAATTAAGTAAAGCTGAGAGCCTAGGTGTAACTATTTGGGATGAAGCTCGATTAAAAGAGGAATTATAAGTAGAAAATGAATATAGCAATTTTAGGCAATGGGCAATTAGCCCAGATGCTATCTGATAATGCTGAGAAATTAAATGTAAGTACAACATCATTCCCATTACCAAAGACAGATCGACAAGGTAATATAGAGCAAGCAGAAATTGATTTTTGGCTAAATAAACTTAAAGATTATGATGCTATTACTTATGAGATTGAAAATATTCCTGTTGAGTTATTAGAAAAATTAAATCAGTTTGTACCAGTTAATCCAAGTATTAAAGCCTTAGAAACAGCGCAAGACCGTTTAAAAGAAAAAAAACTGTGTAATACCCTAAATGTGCCAACGAATAGGTTTATGGCAATTAAATCTCTGGAAGATTTAGAATCAGCAACAGAATTATTAGGTTTGCCTTTAGTGCTAAAGACCTGTCGTTTTGGCTATGATGGCAAAGGTCAGTTTGTACTAAAAGAGATTGCTGATATTCAAAAAGCATGGGCGCTATTAGGAGAAGCTGGCCCACTAATAGCAGAAGCATTTGTTGATTTTGAATTTGAAGTATCTCAAGTATCAACAAGAAATAAAAATGGGGAAATTATTTACTACCCGCTAGTGAGAAATGAGCATCGAGATGGCATTTTGAGAGAGAGTTATGTTTTACCTAATCAGGATGAGCTCAGCATGCAGGCTAAAAGTATCGCAAGAGTATTTTTAGAGTATTTTGATTATGTTGGTACTTTTGCAATTGAGCTATTTGCAAGAAATGGTGTACTTTTAGTCAATGAAATGGCACCAAGAGTTCATAACAGTGGCCATTGGAGCATTAATGGCTCAACAGTATCCCAGTTCGAAAACCATTTGCGTGCGGTCAGTGATCAAAACTTAGTGCAACCAGAGTTAGTTTCTCCTTATGCGATGATGATTAACTTAATTGGTGAGGATGTGCCTGAAAATTGGCGGAACCAAGATGGTATTTATGCAAGATCTTATGGTAAATCATTGAGAGAAAACCGTAAAATGGGTCATATTAATATTACAGCAGATTCAAAAGAAGAATTAAATCAACGCTTAAACGCTGCTTATGATCAGTTGGCGGCTCAACCTTGCCTATTTCCCTAAGCAATACGCAAAAAAAACTTACTGTAAATAGATTTCTCAAGTAGAATACTGCCATATAAATATTTATAAAAACGGATAATAAGGGGTATTTAGTGGATATTCATCATGATAAAATTTTAATTTTAGACTTTGGATCTCAATATACTCAGTTAATTGCACGTCGTGTAAGAGAAATTGGTGTTTATAGTGAAATTCACCCTTTTGATTGTGGCGAAGACTTTATACAATCATTTAAACCAAAAGGTATCATCCTATCTGGTGGCCCAGAATCAGTCAATGAGTCAATTCATGTTAAAGCACCGGAAATGATTTTTGAAATGGGTATTCCTGTTTTAGGTATTTGTTATGGTATGCAAACAATTGCGAATCAATTTGGTGGTAAAGTAATTCCTGGAAAATCAGGTGAGTTTGGCTTTGCTAATATACAGCTACAGAAGTCAGATCAGTTATTTTCAAGAGTTGATTTAACAGATAATAGATTAAGTGTTTGGATGAGTCATGGCGATAAGGTTAATGTGTTACCTGAAGGGTTCTCAGTGATCGCATCATCAGAAAACTGTCCAATTGCAGCTATTTCACACGATGAAAAGCCATTTTTTGGTTTGCAATTTCATCCAGAGGTCACACATAGCGACCAAGGTAATGTCATTATTGAAAATTTTGTTATTGGTGCTTGTGGTTGTCAAAAGCTATGGACAGCAAAACAAATTATCCAAGATCAGATTGAACACGTTCGTCAAACAGTTAAGAGTCATGAGGTTATTTTAGGCTTATCTGGTGGTGTTGACTCATCTGTCGTTGCAGCTTTACTGCATGAAGCAATTGGTGATCAACTAACGTGTGTTTTTGTTGATACGGGATTACTTCGCTTAAACGAAGGTGATCAAGTAATGAAAACATTTGCTGAGAATATGCATATAAAAGTTATTCGAGTGGATGCTGAAGAAAGATTTTTGGAGGCATTAAAAGGTGTTAGTGATCCAGAAGATAAACGTAAAATAATTGGGCGTTTATTTGTTGAGATTTTTGATCAAGAAGCGCAGAAATTAACGAGTGCAAAGTTTTTGGCACAAGGGACAATTTATCCAGATGTTATTGAATCAGCAGGCACCAAAGGTGGTAAAGCACATGTGATTAAGTCGCATCATAATGTTGGTGGCTTACCTGAAGAAATGAACCTAAAGCTTGTTGAGCCTTTACGTGAATTATTTAAAGATGAAGTACGTAAAATTGGTGTTGAGCTAGGCCTACCTCATCGCATGGTATATCGTCATCCATTTCCAGGGCCTGGTTTAGGTGTGCGTATTTTAGGAGAAATTAAAAAGCCTTATGCAGATATACTGCGTTTAGCGGATGCCATTTTTATTGAGGAGTTAGAAAAAAGTGGCTGGTATGATAAAGTCAGTCAGGCATTTGCAGTTTTCTTACCAGTTAAATCAGTTGGTGTCATGGGAGATCAACGTAAATATGATTATGTTGTTGCACTACGCGCAGTTGAAACCATTGACTTTATGACAGCACGCTGGGCTCACTTACCTTATGAATTACTAGAACATATTTCACTTCGAATCGTCAATGAAGTTAAAGGCATTACGCGTGTTGTATACGATGTCACGGGCAAGCCACCTGGTACGATTGAGTGGGAATAATTAAGCAAATTACTTTATTTTCTGCTACAGTAAGATACAAGATTTAACTATCTGAAACGTATGATAAAAGGAGATTAGTTCATGCAAAAAGTTGCCATAGGTTTTATTGGTGGTGGCAATATGGCAAGAAGCCTTATTTCAGGTATATTGGCATCTGATTTTAATGCAAATCGATTATGGGTTTGTGATCATGATCAAACAAAGTGTGACTACTTTGAGCAAAAGTACCAAATTAATACGACAACAGATGCTTTAACTTTAGTTGAGCATTGCCAAGTGGTTGTTTTGGCAGTAAAGCCAATTCATATGGCAGAAGTTGCTTTTGAAATAGCGAAGATCACTAAAATTAAAAAGCCACTAATCATATCAATTGCAGCAGGCATTCCAATTTCAACATTAGAGAGTTGGTATGGTGCAACTTTACCAATTGTGCGAGCAATGCCGAATACACCTTCACTCGTACGAGCAGGTGCTACAGGGCTTTATCAAAACGGTAACTTAGCAACACAGCAAGTTTCTCAGGCAGAATATATCTTAAGAAGTTGTGGCGTTATTACTTGGGTTAAAGATGAGTCACTAATTGATGTTATTACAGCGCTATCTGGCTCAGGGCCTGCCTATTTTTTCCGAGTGATGGAGTTATTAGCAGATATTGCAACGGAGTTTGGCTTGACAAAAGAGCAAGCACAGTTATTTACCGTGCAAACTGCTTATGGTGCTGCACGAATGGCACTTGAATCTTCTGAGTCTTTAAGTAAATTAAGAGAACAAGTCACTTCAAAAGGTGGTGTTACTCAGGTTGCGCTTGATGTTTTAGAAAAGCATAATCTAAAGGCGATGCTAACAGAAGCGTTAGCAGAAAATATTAAACACAGTAGTGTTTTGGCTGATCAGTACAAAGAGATGCCAAAACTTGATTATAATCAAGAAAAGCAATCATAGTTAAGGTAAGAGAAATGACAGGTGCAATCGTTAATGTATTAGACTTTCTAATCAGTATCTTTTTTCAGTTTTATTTGATATGTATCTTATTACGCTTTCTTTTACAATGGGTAAAAGCAGACTTTTATAATCCAGTTTGTCAGTTTTTAATTAAAGTAACAAATCCACTGCTAGTGCCACTAAGACGCATTATTCCAGGTTTTTTTGGACTTGATTTTGCAGCAATTGTTTTAGCTATTATTGTGCAGCTTGTTGAAGTTTCATTATTAGCACTAATAAAAGGATTACCATTAACGCCTTATTTATATTTCTTTGGTATTATTGAATTAATTTTATTAGTACTTAATATCTTTACTTTTGCAATTCTAATTCGAGCAATTTTAAGTTGGGTCAATCCTAACCCTTATAATCCAATGGCAATTATATTATTCCAATTAACAGAGCCGTTATTAAGACCATTAAGAAATAAATTACAATTTAGTCAAATGGATTTCTCACCGTTCGTTGTAATTATTTTGATTCAAGTTGTTGTTATCTTTATTCGTTCTTTATTTTAATTATTGTAGAGACGTCGATTCATCATGTCTCGGAGACAAAATTTAGGCAACAGATTTAATTTTTAGATTTTTTAGTTTTTGTTTTGCATGCCATAGTTCATATTGTGTCTGTAAATTTATCCAAAATTCAGGCGTTGTATTAAAAGCATATGCAAGTCTAATTGCCATCTCATAACTAATGCCTGTTTTTTCATGTAATAGATTAGATAATGCTTGGCGAGTAACACCCAAAACTTCAGCTAATTTTGTAACTGATAATTGGTGCTGATTAAAAAATTCTTCTCTTAGTATTTCGCCAACATGTGGTGGATTATGCATAGTCATCTCTATATTTTTTTATTATAAATAAGCTTATAAACTAAACAGTAAAACGTCAAGTGACACTTGATAGATGAATTGTAGAGACGTCGATTCATTAGACTTTAGGAGCATTATTGGATTCAGATGTTTTAAAAAAACTGCAAAATTCACGATAGAAATAATTTGTATTTTCTATTTTCTGTGTTTGAGTTTTTTCTATGCTTGTGGACAAGCTTTTCTCAAATAAAGCCATTTTATTTTCTGCTTTCTTAAAAGTTTCAATACCTAACTTTTTCATATCATCAGAAAATCCATATATAACACTTTTCCAGTCTTGTTCTTTTATCTTTAATGTATTTTTTGCTAGGTTTAAATTATCTTTTGCAGCCTTATAGGACTTAGTGTTTTTCCCAAACCCCAGAAATCGAGGTGCTAGGTCAGTATGAGTTGTAATGCGCAATGTTTGTTTAAATATTAATTTAAGTGAACTTTGAAATTGCTGTCTTGTTCTTTCAGTTTCATTATTATATTGTGTATTTCTTGAATTGATAATTTGGTTTTGTACCGAGGGATTATTAACTAACTTTATTTTCTCTTCCTCTTTAGATTCTTCAACTATGGAATAAATAATACTACTCATCATAATACTTTGACTCTTTTCATTCTTTAAATTTGCTATATCATTCATTCGCGTTATATTTTTAGGTTCAGTCTGAAAGTAGTAGCCGTCTAGTAAGCCCTTTAGTGCAACCTGTAATTTACGGAGCTGTTCCTTCTTTTCTTTGCTTTCACTAGACTTGATTGCTGCTTCAATTGCATTAAGAATATGATCATATGCCTTCACTAGTTCTGATTCACTAAGAACTTGATCACTCATTTTATTTCACCTTATTTAATTTTTATGATCCTGTCAAAATATGAGTGAGATTATAAATTGATTGCTGCTAAAACATAAAGTTTAAAATATTACAAAAAAATAATATTTATTATCATAGGATATAAAAGATTAAAATCGCTTATATTATATAAAGTTAGAGTGAAAATTAAATTAGAAAAGTATCTCAAAAATGCTGTAATATCACATTATAATATTTCATTTTTAAGGCGAAATAATGCTTTTTTTGTGCGTATTTTTAGTTCATTTAATACATTTTTATCTGCAATTAAGGGTGGTAGCCAGTAAATTGTGTTGCCTAGTGGACGTAAGAGAATGCCTTCTTCAACAGCAATTTGATAAAGTTTGAAGCCTAATCTTTCAGGTAAGTTGGCAGCAGTTAAATCACAAGCAATAACACTACCAACTTGGCGTACATTATGCAGAATTTGTGTTTGATTAACAAGCTCATGAAGGTGGTTTTTTAAGTTATCTTCTATTAGCTCTACATTGCTTAAGATATTGTCTTCTCTAATAACTTTTAATGTTTCTAAAGCAATGGCTGCACCCAGTGCATTGCCAGAGTATGTATGTGAATGTAGAAATGATTTACCTGTTTGATAGTCATCATAGAATAAATCATAAATGGCATCTGTTGTTAAAATGGCACTAAATGAAACCCAACCAGAGGTTAAGCCTTTTGATAAGCAAAGAAAGTCAGGCTCTATATTAGCGTGTTCACAAGCAAGCATTGTACCTGTCCTACCAATACCAGTCATTATTTCATCAGCAATTAGATGTATATCATTTGCTTTTGCCCACTGTGCCAGTCGATTTAAAAAATCAGGGCTGTAGACTAGCATGCCACCAGCTCCTTGTAAGATAGGCTCAAAAATAATCGCAGTTGTTTCTTCTTTATGTTTTTCAAGCTTTGGTAAAAGACGATTAAAATAATCTTGGGTATTATGCCAGAGTGGATCATCTTTACCTGTCACATAAGGAATGCCATCAATAATGATAGGGCTAAATAACATAGACTGATAAGCATCTTTATAGATGCCTAAGTCACTAACACTTAAAGCAGCGGTTGTTTCACCATGGTAGCCATTTTCAAGGGCCATAAATCGTGTTTTTTTCTGTTTGCCTTCGATTATTCGAGCATGAATGCTCATTTTCATGGCAACTTCAACAGCACAAGAACCATCACCTGCGTAAAATACTTTATTTAAGTTCTTTGATAATTTGGTTAGCTCTTCAGATAAATTGATGATTGTGTCATATGTTGTATTTGCAAAAATAACATGCTCAAAACGTTCAGCTTGCTGCAATAGCGCTTCTTTTAGGCGAGGATGATTATGCCCAAGAGACTTGCACCACCAGCTTGAGATAGCATCAAGTATTTGTTTGCCATTTTTAAGTTTGATATAACAGCCTTTTGCCTTGTTAATCAATAATGGTTTAAATGATTCATAGTCTTTCATTTGAGAGCAAGGATGCCAAATTAGTTCATGAGATTTGGTCGCGATAGACATTAGTTAACCTTTTTTAAAATACTGGTTGACGATTGGCAAAAATTTACCATAGAATATCTCGATTAACAAGATGAAGATTCAAGGAATTTGTAATGGATACAGTAGGTTATCAGTCTGAAAAAATTAAAAACAATGAAACGAAATCAGTTAATACTGATAAAATTAGATCATTATTTGAACGTCCATTTTTAGAGTTAGTTTATCAAGCAGCCAGTGTTCATAGACAACATTTTGATCCTCAAGAGATGGAAAGAGCAACGTTACTAAGTATTAAAACGGGTGCCTGTCCAGAAGATTGTGCTTATTGTCCTCAAAGTGGTCATTATAATACTAAGGTCCAAAAAGAGAAATTAATGGATGTAGAAGCCATTATTAACAAAGCAAAACTTGCTAAAGCAAATGGATCAACGCGTTTTTGTATGGGGGCTGCTTGGCGTAACCCGCCAAAAAAAGAAATTCCTAAAATCGTTAATATTATTAGAGAAGTTAAAGCACTTGGTTTAGAGACTTGTATGACACTAGGTACATTAAGTAAAGAATTAGCAGAAGAGTTAAAAGTAGCAGGGCTTGATTTTTATAATCACAACCTTGATTCATCACCAGAATTTTATAAAAAAATCATTACCACAAGAACGTATGAAGAGCGTCTAGATACGTTACAACACGTCCATGATGCAGGTATTAATATTTGTTGTGGTGGCATTATGGGCATGGGCGAAACAGTTGAAGATCGTATATCCTTTTTAGAAGAGTTATTAAAACTGCCACAACCGCCAAGCTCTTTACCGATTAATCGTTTGATTGCAACTAAAGGAACGCCATTAGAAAATGTTGAAATGATGGATAATTTTGATTTTATTAAAACAATTGCCGTTGCACGTATTTTATTTCCAACTTCAGTCATCCGTTTATCAGCAGGAAGAGATCAAATGTCTGATGAGATGCAGGCATTTTGTTTTTTAGCTGGGGCTAATTCAATCTTTATAGGTGACGTATTATTAACACAAGATAATCCAAAAGCAAATAGTGATGAAGCTTTACTGAAAAAATTAGGATTTAATATGACTGAACAGCCTTTAAGTCAATGTCAACACTAATTGATCAGTATGCTAAGCGCCTTGAGTGCTATCAAAATAAGGGTTTATTGCGTGAGCCTATTGAATTTGAAGCTCGAAAAGATAACCTGTTTAAGGTTAATCAAAGTGATGTAATTAATTTTTCATCAAATGACTACTTAGGCTTAACAACAGATAAACGTATTAAAGAAGCATTAAAAGAGTCTATTGATATTTATGGCTTTGGTAGTGGTTCGTCTGTTGTCGTCAGTGGTTATTCAGGCCAACAGAAAAAACTTGAGGTTGAATTTGCTCAATTTGTAAATCGCGAAAGGGCTATTTTTTTAAATAATGGTTATATGGCAAATTTGGCTGTAATTAGCACACTATTTAATCGCCATCATACAATAGCATCTGATAAACTAATTCACGCATCAATCTTAGATGGTATCCAACTATCAAGAGCAAAACATAAGCGATATCGTCATTTAGATATAAGTCACTTATCTAACATATTAGATAAAGAAACAATAGAAGCAGTGATTACAGAAAGTATCTTTAGTATGGAAGGTGATTTAGCACCATTAGGTCAAATTTCAATACTAACAAAAAAACAAAACAGTTTATTAATAGTTGATGATGCACATGGTGCAGGCATATTAGGCAATAGTAGTCTTGAGTATTTTAATTTAAATCAACAAGAGGTTGATATTTTAGTGACACCTTTGGGTAAGGCATTTGCAGGAACTGGTGCTTTTGTCTCGGGGAGTGCAGCACTGATAGATACAATTAGGCAGTTTGCACGAAGTTATCACTATACAACAGCGTTACCTCCATTTATTGCTCAAGGTTTATTAAAAGTTTTAGAGATTATAAAAAGTGAGACTTGGAGAAGGGTTAAGCTACAAGAGCTAATTGGGCATTTTATTGAAAAATCAAATCAGCTTGGATTAAGCTTGGTCTCAAATGAGTTAACACCGATTAAATCGATTGTTATTGGAAGCAATCATAAGGTAACTGAAATCAAACAGAAACTACTTGATCAAGGATATTTAGTTTCAGCTATCAGACCGCCAACAGTACCTGAAAACACGGCAAGAATTCGTATATCAATTAATTCAATACATACAAGAAATGAGATTGACTCATTGTTAAGTTTGTTAGCTAACTTGGTGGCAAGATGAAAGATCAGATAAATAAAATTAATTGCCATGCTGTTTTTTTGCCAGGTTGGCACTTTAAATCAAGTATATTTTCAAATATAGCAAAACACTTTAGCAGTTATCAGTTAATTGATTATCCAATTGGTATTGATCAATCCATCTCTTTTGAATCAATGACACAATTAATCGATAACCAGATAGAATTTAAAAATACGGATCAGCAAAAAGTATTAATTGCTTGGTCATTAGGTGGACTGTTTTCTATTGCATTAGGAAATAATGATATAAATCAGTTTGATGAAATGGTTTTACTGGGTGCATCTCCCTATTTTTCAGAAAATAAGAGTGACAATTGGCAAGGCATTAATCAAATACAGCAAAATAAGTTTTATTATTTATTAAAAAATAGACCAAATGATTTATTGAAGCGTTTTATTAAATTAATTGCTTATCCATTTGAAAATGAAAGCCCGTCAGATTTTTTATACGCGCATATAGATCAAAGAGAGCGTATTAATTGGGAGCGATTGTTAGACTTTTTATTTCAAGTAGATTTGCGAGATCAACTACAAAAAATTAAGATGCCAACTTTATTTGTTTCCGGTAATAAAGATGCAATTACAACAAGTAATGATAAAAATTTTGAACGAATAAATAAATACATTAAATCTATTGTTATAGAGGATGAAGGGCATATTCCATTTATTACTAATGAGTCTTATGTAATGCAGGAAATTAAAGAGTTCTTAAATGTATAGTGCTTGTGATTTAAATCGAGTTAAACAATCATTTAATCGTGCAGCAAAGTCTTATCATACAGCTAATTGGATACAAAAAAATACACTAGATGTATTAATTAAGAATTTATTAAAATTAAATATAAAGCCTGACTATGCAGCGGATTTTGCCTGTGGCTGTGGTATTAGTACAAGTGTACTATTAAAAAACCTATTTCCTAAAAAGCTTTATGCCATTGATATTGCTGATCAATCACTAGCAATTGCGCAATCAAAATTAGATGCTCCTTTAATTCATTGGATTGAAAGAAGTTATAATGACTGTATTTTTCCGAAATGCTTTTTGGATTTGGCATTTTCTAATATGGGCTTTCAATGGAGCCAAGACTTAAATCAGACTTTTCATATGATGTATCAACAATTGAACTATCAGGGAATTTTAGCATTTTCTATTCCATTAGTTGGGACATTAGAGCAGTTAAAAAGTTCAGAGAATTACGGCTTTCAATCAAAAGAAACAGTTATTAGCTTATTATTATCGAATCATTTTGAAATGCTATCATATGATGAGTTAAATCAGTCTAAAACATATGATAATGCGCTATCTGCATTAAAGAGTATTAAGTCAGTTGGTGCAAACATCACCAAAGAAAATAAAAATAACGGACTTAATACAATCAATCACATTAAAAATTTTTTTAAGCAGTCTGGGGATTATACATTGAACTATCGGATTGGTTTATTTATTGCAAAAAAATATTAAGGATATGACATATGAAAACATTCTTTATTACAGGTACAGATACAGAAGTTGGTAAAACATATGTGACATGTAACTTGATTAAATATTTTAATCAACTAGGTTATCGAACAGCGGCTATGAAGCCAATTGCTTCTGGTTGCAAGTATGATGCTGGGAAATTAGTTAACGATGATGCATTTCAATTACAGAATATAGCATCTGAGTATGTTGATTATGCTATTGTTAACCCCTTTGTATTTGAGCCAGCAATCGCACCACATATTGCAGCAAATATGGTGAATCATTCGTTATGCTCTGAGAGAGTATTTGAAAAAATACAGCAGTTTTTATCTTATGAGTCTGACTTTTCACTCATTGAAGGGGCAGGGGGGTGGCAATTGCCATTAAACCATAAGGAAGTATTAGCCGATGTGGTTGCAAGACTTAAGTTGCCAGTTATCTTAGTGGTTGGATTAAAACTAGGTTGTCTTAATCATGCAATATTAACAGCACAGTCAATTAGACAATCAGGTTGTCAGCTAGTAGGTTTTATTACCAATGAAGTAAATAAACCAATGCCATATCAAAGTGAAAATATTCAAACATTAGTAGAAATGATTGATGCACCTTATTTAGCGCACCTTGCTTATCAAAAAGATAAGTTTCAATTAAATTTGTTAGATGAGTTACTTTTTGATCGAAGCTTCGCCTGAAGCAAACACTCTAGTGGATTGATCATCTAATTTTAAAATAAGATGGCCTTGCGCGTTTATACCTTGAGCAGTGCCTTGGTAGTTTTGTTTCCCACTTATGATTTCTATTTTATTTTCATAAAGCATATCACGTTGTCTCCATTGATCTAGCAAGGGGAAAAGCCCACTTGTTTCATACTGTGTAATAAGACTTAAAGTATGATTAATGATATTAGCAATTAGTGGGTTTCTATCTTGATAGGTTGAAGTTATTTCTCTAATGGATGTCCATGCTTGATTGATATGATGGTCTGTTTTTTTTGTGTTGAGCATGTTGATATTTATACCAATGCCAATAACAAGATATAGGTTACCATTAGCTTCAGCTTGTGTTTCAATTAAAATTCCACCCAACTTTTTACCATTATAGAAAATATCATTTGGCCATTTTAATGAAAGTTTTTTTGGTAAATTAATGATTGATTCAATTGCCTCGCAAGCGCCAATGCCAACAGCTAAAGCAAAACCACCAATATCACTTAAGTCGATGTTCGGTTTGGTAGCAATAGATAGGTAAATATTTTCTCCAAAAGGTGCAAACCAAGGCTTATTAAATCGTCCTTTACCTTTAGTTTGTGTCTCAGCAAGGCAAATATGTGGAAGATTATCTTTTTTATTATAAAGAAGATAATCATTTGTAGAGTCTAGGCTCTCAAATAGTTCAATGAAAATATCTTTAGATAGATTGGTTTTAATTTGATCAGGATCAATTAGTAATAGTGGTGATTGTAGTTGATAGCCTTTTGATTGAATGGAGTTGATATCAACATGATAGCTTTTTAATTTCTTAATGTGCTTCCAAATAGCGGTTCTTGAAACGTGTAATCTTTCACCTATTTGATTGCCATCATGTACTTTCAAGTCACTAAGTAGCTTACAAAGTTGGATCAGTGTTTTTGGTGTTTGTTTCATTTTTTGAGTCACTTAAGAGACACTTAAATAAAGGTATTAGTTTATCTTGATAATAGCGTTGACGTCAATTTTATATCCGAGTTAGTATGGAAGGTCGTTTACGGAAATATAAAGATAAAACAAGGAGTATTTAGTGAAATCCTATAAAAAAATAGTTATCCTTTCAATAGCAGCAATTACATCAAGTGTCTCTTTCGCCACCAATCAATTAATGTTGGATAACCAGCCGCTATCTAGGCTAGGTGAGTTTAGTTTTCAATCAAATCAGTTATCATTAACAGGCACAAACAAAACAAAGAATGAGTTAAAATTAGTTAGAAGTAGCCAAGTTGAAGGAAAATTATATCAAAGGTTTCAACAAGTCTATCAAGGCATTGAAGTAATAGGGCAGTCTGTTGTTATCGAATCAGATCAAACTAACATGGGTATTTTATCGAGTAATGCAACGGCAACAGGCCAATTAATAGAAGATTTAGAAATAAATATTAACCCTCAATTACAAGCAAACGCGGCGTTTGATATTGCAATGAATCTATTTAATAAAGCATATGCGGGTTATCAAGTAGACAAAGAAGGGCAGTTAGCTGTTTCTTTGAAAATTATGACTCAAAATAAAAAACCAAGATTGATTTACTTAGTTAAAATAAAAGGCAATAAATCATCTAATAAACCAGTTGCAATGCATTATTATATTGATGCAAATACAGGCGTATTAGTTACGGCTTGGGATAATATTCAAACGTTTGGAGATAGCGGTCCAGGCGGTAATGAAAAAGTTGGTAAGTACTATTATGGTGAAAAAGGCATGCCAACACTAGATGTTGAAGCATATGGTACAACTTGTACGATGAATAATGAGCGTGTTAAAGCCATTAATTTAAACCAAACAACTAAAAATATTTCTGATGCTTTTTCTTATGCCTGTGGTTATGACCGAGGTGATGCAGTTAATGGTAGTTACTCGGCATTAGATGATGCGTTTTATTTTGGTGACGTTATTATTGATATGTATAGCGATTGGTATAAGACAACCGCGCTAAAAAATACAGATGGTTCACCAATGCAATTAGTGATGCGAGTACATTATGACTACAACTATGAAAATGCATTTTGGAATGGTGAAAATATGACATTTGGAGATGGCAATCCAAATGGTGATTTTTACCCACTAGTATCTTTAGATGTAGCAGCACATGAGGTCAGTCATGGCTTTACCGAGCAACATTCAGAATTAGTATATAGAGATGAATCTGGCTCATTAAATGAGGCATATTCAGATATGGCAGGTCAGGCAACAAGAGCTTATTTGTTAAGTAAAGATGCAAGTAACTACCAAGTATTTTATCCAGAAGATCCAGCAAACCAGATTGGCTGGGGCTTAGGTGAAACAATTACGCGAGGTGAAGGTCAATCACTTCGTTATATGAATCAACCTTCTGATGATGGCGCTTCGGCTGATTGCTATGATTATGATTTAGCGATGCAATCAGGTGGAATCTGTCGCATTACTTATAACGATGTTGTTGAAACAGCAGAAGATTATTATCCTTGGCCATGGCAAGCAGGTAATCGACAAGGTTATATTGTTCATACTGGTAGTGGTGTATTCAATAAAGCATTTTATCTGATCACAACAAAATGGTATGAAGACAAAGCAGCAGCAGGTGATGCAAATGCTTATGTTAATGCAGTTGAAGAAGCATTTCGTGTGATGGTTGTTGCTAATGCAAAGTACTGGAATTCAAGTACAGGATTTACGGTTGCTGCATGTGGTGTGAAACGCTCTGCAAGAGACTTGGGTTACTCAGTAAGTGATATAATAGATGCATTTAATCAAGTTGGCGTTAACACTGACGGATGCAAGTTATAAAGGCAATTTTATTTCATTGCATAGCCTAAAATTGCAGCGGTAGTGAGTGCCGCTGCGCAAAGAAATGGAAAATAACCTGTTTGTTGTTCTTTATTTTCTAGTTGAGATTTAAGGCTTTCAATCGAACTATCTTTTATTTTAAGTTCTAGATTTAGTTTTTGAATACTTTTTGTTAATTCATCATTTTCTGAATGTATTGAGCTTATTGCTTTTTCTTTTTCTTTTAATTTAAAATTTAATTCTTGGTTATTTTCTTCTAACTTTAGCAATGTGATTTCTAGCTTTCTTTTTTGAATAAAATTTCGTAAATTCTGAATATATTGTTTACCATTTGTTTTGTCATTTTTATTGGTATCAATATAACAGGTAGCTATGCCAGAATTTTGAATGCCGATAATTTCATTTTCATCATAGCTTGCAAAGATAATTTCAGATAGCTCAAATTTTTTATTTATTTCAGCTAAATTTTGTTTAATATTTGTGCTTTGACCATAAAATAAAAAGTCATTACTCAGATCAATATCATAAGTATTACTTAAAAAACTAATGAGTGCTTTTTTTGTAAAATGTAAGCTTGTAATAAATGCTATTTGGTCTTCATTTTGTAGAATGCCTTTTATAATTTTTGTCATAGAATTTTTATTAATGACAAACAGCTTTTTCTTACTATGTTCTTCGAATATGGCTGATAACACTTGATATTGCTTGTCGGTTTTTTTTGTTTCTTCTCTTCGTTCTTTTATAGCATCAGCATAATAGTTATGCTGAATACTTTCTATTTCAACTTGGTTAAGTAAGGCAGGATTTGTTGCTAATAAGGCTTTTTCAATACGAAATAAAAATAGTTTTCTTCCAGGCATTAAACTTCCTTAGATTGAGGATTTCCGTTAGAATATTGCTAATAAAAAATCACAATAATGACAATAGGTATAGTTAATGGACCCTAAAAATACAAAAAAAACAGTTAAGACAAGGTTTGCACCATCACCGACAGGTTATCTACATATTGGTGGTGCAAGAACTGCTTTATTTTCTTGGTTGTATGCAAAACACAGCAATGGGGAGTTTTTATTAAGGATTGAAGATACAGATTTAGAAAGATCAACTAAAGAAGCAGTTGATGCCATCATTGAAGGAATGGACTGGTTAGGCTTACAGTCAGATGAACCTGCAATTTTTCAAACACAGAGATTTGACCGTTATAAAACATTTATCCAAAAATTGTTAGATGAAGGTAAAGCATATCGTTGTTATTGCTCAAAAGAACGTCTAGATAAATTACGTGAAAGGCAAATGACAAATAAAGAAAAGCCTCGTTATGATGGCAAGTGTCGTGATTTATCTGAAAGTGAAAAAGATCATTCAAAATCCTATGTAATTCGATTTAAAAATCCAAAAGAGGGTGTTGTCAGTTGGGATGATGCGGTGAAAGGTAATATTACAATTGCTAATCGTGAATTAGATGACTTAATTATTGCGCGTAGCGATGGCTCGCCAACTTATAACTTTTGTGTAGTAGTTGATGATATGGATATGGGAATTACTCATGTAACGCGAGGTGATGATCATATTAATAATACACCAAGACAAATTAATCTATATGAAGCATTGGATGTGCCAGTTCCAGTTTTTGCGCATATTCCAATGATTTTAGGTGAAGATGGCAAAAAGCTATCAAAACGTCATGGTGCTGTTAGTGTGATTGAGTATCGAAAAATGGGTTACTTGGCACAAGCAATGAGAAATTATTTAGTTAGGCTTGGCTGGTCTTATCAAGATCAAGAGATTTTTTCAGATGAAGAGATGATTGAGCACTTTGATTTAAAAGATGTTAATCAATCAGCTTCAGCATTCAATTTTGATAAGCTTAATTGGATTAATCAGCACTATATTAAAACGCTACCGGTTGAAGTTGTGGCTGAAGAGTTACAATGGCACTTTGATCTGTTAGGCATTGATGCAACAAAAGGTCCAAAACTTTCTGATTTAATACCCGTGATGGTTGAGAAAGTTAAAACACTAAAAGATATGGCTGAAGCTAGTCGTTATTTTTATGAAGATTTTGATGCATATGATCCAAATGCAGCGAAGAAGCATCTAAGGCTAGTGGCAAAAGCACCTTTAGAAGTGTTACTAGATGATTTTAAGAAGTTAGATGATAAAGGTTGGTTATCTGAAGAAAGCTTGCAGCAGGTAGTGCAGCAAGTTGCACAAAAGCTTGAGATTGGAATGGGTAAGGTTGGTATGCCATTAAGAGTTGCAATTACTGGCTCTTCGGCTTCACCTGATATTGGTGTGACATTGAAGTTTTTAGGTAAAGAAAAAGTAGTTGGCCGAATAACAACCGCAATTAAAAAAATTTTTCAAAGAGCCGAACAAAACGCTTGACCTTCAATGACCAAGACCCTATAATGCGCTTCATCCTTCGGGGCTATAGCTCAGCTGGGAGAGCGCTTGCATGGCATGCAAGAGGTCAGCGGTTCGATCCCGCTTAGCTCCACCAAAAGATTAAAAGCTCGAAGGTTAGTGATACGTATTGTGTCCCCATCGTCTAGAGGCCTAGGACACCGCCCTTTCACGGCGGTAACAGGGGTTCGAATCCCCTTGGGGACGCCACGATTCAATACGCTTTGCGAAAATAATTTCATTTTTAAAGTTCTTTAGGTCCCCATCGTCTAGAGGCCTAGGACACCGCCCTTTCACGGCGGTAACAGGGGTTCGAATCCCCTTGGGGACGCCATAATTTCAATTTCTTAGCTTTAATTAATTTTAAAATAATGACTTAAGTTATTATTTTGCGTTATATGGTTTTATCATTTTAAGTATCAACTAGTTGATTTAAGTCAATTGGTTATACTGCATTTTTGGATGATGAATGTTAGATTATGTTTTTTAACTATATGGAATTAAGTTTATGTTAGAACATCATCCACTAATCAAAGAGTTTCCTGAATACACAGATCAAATTCATCAATTAAAAGAGTCAGATAGGCACTTTATTAAGTTATTTGATCAATATGAAAAAGTAGATAAGGAAGTATTTAGAGTAGAAGCTAATCAAGAAGGTATTTCTGAAATTCATCTTGAAGACTTAAAAAAAGAGCGCTTATTATTAAAAGATGAAATTTATCAGATTATCTTAAAGAATAAATTTGATAATTAATTAATAGCCTCAATTAACTTCTTAAAATACTCTGGCATATTAGGTCTTAAATACCAACAAAGTGAGATGTTTTGTTGGTATGCTTTTTTCCGATTAAAGACATGTAAAAAAGATAGACTTTGCTGTTTAAGCATATCTTCGGTAATAACTGTATAGCCAATACCTGCTTTAAGTAAGGCAAGTAAATTTTCATTATTGTTGGCGAAATAACGTTCTTTTTGGCATAGATCAAATAGGACAAACGCTTTTAAATAATCAAATGTTGCTTGATCACTTTCATTAAAATCAATAATCGGTTTTGTTTGAATTAATTTTTTTAAAGATAAATCTTTTAGTTTTTTTGAAGCAACTAATAAATAGTTTTCAGATATTAATGATTTTTTTTGCATTTCTCGAGTTAAATGTTGTTCATCTAATATGGCTAAATCAACATCACCCGACATAAGAAGCTTTTGTCTACTATTAGCATCATCATTTGTTTCAAAGTTGATTCTTAAGTTTGGAAATTCTTTCAGTATAGGATAAGTAGCTTCCATAATGCGACAGCTCATCACACTGCTGGGTGCTGTAATACTAAGTCTAATAACGCTTGTTAAGCTTGTACCATAAATTTGATCAAGGCAATCCTTTTCAAGCATTTGAGTTGCTTGGCAATAGCGTAATAGTGTCTTACCTTCTTCAGTTAATAGCATCCCTTTACGGCTTCTAATAAATAATGAAACCGTTAGCTTTGTTTCAAGTGAGCGAAGTCTTTGAGTAACAGCTGTTTGTGTTAAAAATAGACTATCTGCAGCCTTATGAACGCTTTGGTATTTAGCAACAGCAATAAAGGCTTCTAATTGATTGCTTAGTAAACTCATTTATTTTTATCACTTTTAAAATTTAATTCATTTTATTTATACAATAAACAAAGATAAACTGCAACTTTTAAGTAATAGGGTTGTTTTTTGGTTGATTGGTACTATTACTAAATCAATAGCAGCTTTGAATTTAGACGAAGTAATTTGGGCCTTTATATGCTAGCAGTTGAGAATATAAAAAAGAAGTATGGCGAAGTAGAAATACTAAAAGGTATTTCACTATCTGTTTCAAAAGGAGAGTCAATGGTTCTACTTGGCCAAAGTGGTTCAGGTAAAAGTACCTTATTAAAGTGCTTAAACTATTTAGAGTCAGCTGATGATGGTCTATTAACCTTAGATGGAAAAAGCTATCAGTTTTCAAATAAAAAAGCCTTCTCTTATAAAGATCTATTGGCACTTAGAAGAAGAGTGGGCATGGTATTTCAGCAATATAATTTATGGCCACACTTAACGGTCATTCAAAACTTAACACTAGCACCTAAAAAGGTCTTAAAATTAAGTAAAACTAAAGCCCAAGATGAGGCGATGTTTTATCTGGAAAGATTAGGATTAAAAGATAAGGCTAATAGTTATCCTGCAACTTTATCAGGCGGTCAAAAACAGCGTGTTTCAATTGCTAGAGCGTTATTAATGAAACCAGAGGTTATGTTATTTGATGAGCCAACATCAGCACTAGATCCAGAGATGGTTAATGAAGTATTACAAATGATTGCAGATTTAAAGTCAAAACATATGACAATGATTATTGCAACACATGAAATTAATTTTGCTAAAAAAGTGGCTGATAAAGTTGCCTTTTTGCATCAAGGAAAAGTCCATGAGTTTGGTACAAGTGCGATTATTGATAGCCCACAAACTGAACGCTTTAAAAAATTCTTAAATATTATGCAACATTAAATTTAAACTGGAGAAATAATGATGATGAAAAAATTACTGACGATAGTTTTTGCTGGTTTCTTAATGACGACAAGTCTTTATGCAAACAATCAGAAAAAATTAGTTTTTGCAACAGAAGCAACTTATCCGCCATTTGTTTATATGAACTCTAATGGCGTTATGAATGGCTTTGGTGCTGATATGGTAGAAGCATTATGCCAACAGATGGATCGTCAATGTAAGTTAGTTAATGCACCTTGGGATAGTTTAATCCCAAGCCTTCAGATCGGTCGTTTTGATGCTATTTTTGGGGGTATGGGAATTACAAAGGCTAGAGAAAAAGTAGTTAGTTTTACAACACCGTATTATGTTAATTCAGTTACTTTTGTAGTTAAAAAAGATAGTGATTTTTCATTAGACAATATGGAAGGAAAAACAATTGGAGTGCAAGTTGGGACAACATTTGCAAAGTACTTGCTTGCTAAATATAGCGGACAAGTAACGATTAAAACCTATCAGAGCAATATGACAGCATTGATGGATTTAAAAGCAGACAGAGTTGATGCGGTATTTCTAGATAAGCCAGTAGCAGTTTTATGGCTTGAGAAAAAAATAAACGAAGGCTTTACCTCACGTTATACAATTCAAGACCCTCAATTCTTTGGTATAGGTAATGGCATTGCAGTGAAGAAGAGCAATAAGGCTTTATTGTACTCGCTAAATCAGGCAATAGAATCAATTAAAGCCAATGGTACTTATGAGAAAATTGTTAATAAATGGTTTGGTAAATCTTAATGTTAAATGGTTTTTTTCTAGAGATATTCCTTGCAATAAAGGTTACTTTATCTGTTGCGCTTGGAGCGAGCATTGTTGGCATTTTAGGTGGGCTCTTTAGTTTGTTTATTGAAAAAGTGCCTGGCTTTGGTGTGCTTATTAAGCTATGGAATATGTTTATTCGTGGTATCCCTGAGCTGCTAGTTTTATTTGCGATCTACTTTGGTTTAACACAAATATTAACAGACCTAACGGGGGAGTATGTTGAAGTCGATGCTTTAAGTGCAGGGATTTTAGCGTTAGGAATTATTTTTGCAGCCTATGCGGTACAAATTTTTCAAGCAGCATTTAACGCAGTTGATCAAGGAGAGGTTCAAGCAGCAGAAGCTTTGGGTTTAAGAAAAATAGATAGTTTTAGATTTATTATTTTACCGCAAGTTTGGAGGCACGCATTGCCAGGCTTATTTAACTTATGGTTAGTTGTTTTAAAAGATAGCTCAATTGTTTCATTGATTGGCTTGCATGACATGATGAATCAAGCGCAAATTGCGGCAAATCAATCATTTGAGCCATTTACATACTATAGCTTTGTTGGGGCACTATATTTAGGTTTAACAGCGATCTCTCAATGGGTGTCTAGTAAAGTTAATCATAAGCTTTCTAGGGGGGCATATGTTTAGTTTGTTTAGTGACTACTCTAGTCTTTGGTTTGATGGTATTTTCAATACAGTGCTATTAACCTTTGGAGGCATACTATTTGGTGGGTTGTTAGCAGTTATTTTTACGGTAGTAAAGCTATATAAACTGCCAGTGATTAACCAACTCATTAATGCCTACCTGTTTGTAATTAGAGGCACGCCATTTTTAGTACAGTTATTTATTATTTATTATGGACCATTGCAGTTTGAAGTTTTTAAATCTTCTATCTTTAGTGTTTTATTAGAGTCACCACTAACTTGTGCTTTAATTGCCTTAAGCATTAATACTTCAGCTTATACAACAGCTTTATTCTATGGCGCTATTTTAAATTTACCTAAAGGTGAAGTAAGCTCAGCAGAGGCTTTGGGCTTAAAAAAAATCACAATTATTTTAAAAATAATTTTACCTAGAATGTTTTATCGTGTAGCACCGGCTTATTCAAATGAAATTTTAATGGTACTAAAGTGTAGTGCTTTAGTTAGTAGTATCTCTGTGTTAGATATTATGGGGACAGCTCGTCAAGTTATGAGTTTTTCTTATGAAGTGATACCTAGTTTAATCATTGCCGGTATCATCTATGTGGTTATTTCTGTCTTAATACATGTGCTGTTTAAGCAAGTTTTTAAGTTTAAGCAAATAATATAGCTGTAAAATTAACTGCTATAAAGACTAGTCATTTTTTTTAGCTCCATATAAAGTAAATATGAATCGTTTAAGTTTACTATATGAGGAATGACTAAGATGAAGTTTACAAAGCAATTAACAAGTTTATTAATTCTAGTGCCATTAACCTTAACACCTTATGTTGGTTTTGCTGATATGAATAAGCCTAAAATGATGTTAGATACAATTAACTATCAAATATCATCTGAAACTAATATTGAGTCATCAAAGGCGTTGGTTTATGTTTCTGTGAACGCTTCAGTTTCATCTAACAATCTATCAAGCATTCAAGGGCAGGTTAAACAAGATCTAAATCAACTAACAAAAAATAGTAGTTGGGTTGTTAATGATTATAATCAAAATAAGTCAGCGAGTGGGTTAATTAATGTATCTATGACATTAAAAGATCGCTTATCTTCTGAGCAGTTAGCGAGTTTAACAGATAAGTTAAGCTCTTTAGATGGTAATGGTAAGCAATACAAAATTACCAATATTGATTATCAGCCATCACTAGAGCAAGTAGAAGTTGCTAAAAATAACTTACGCCTTAGTATGATTAGTGATGTTACTAATCAGTTGAAGTTGCTAAATCGACAAACTGGCCAGAAATATCGTATTCATCAAATTAACTTTATACCGCGTGATGTTGCACCTCAACCTAGAAGTAATATGATGATGTATGCTCAAGAATCTAGAGTAGCAAAAGTGTCGGCACCGTTAACAGTTTCAACTAAAGTTATATTAACGGCAGAAGTTGAGCTTGCAAAAACTAATAAACAAGGCGTTTAGAAGAGATTTATATCGTATAAATCCTATTTGTAGAGACGTCGATTCATCGCGTCTCTAAATTAAGAAGTTGATTTTAAATACTAAAACACTCTGACCATTTAAATAAACTTAGCAAAAAATAGACCATACATTTTAACCATGATTAATAAGATATAAAGAATGAAAATAATTAAAATCATTTTTTCTGAGAGCTTGCTTTTTAGCTGAACACCAAAAGGCGCCGATATAATTGCAAATGGAATAATTAATAAAACAGCAGGCCAGTAAATATAACCAGTTGAAAATTGAATACTTGCATGATTGTTAAGGCCAAATAAGCCAAAAAATAGTGCACCTACAATTGCAATAATAAGTCCCATTGCGCTACTTGTTCCTGCAGCCAAACGCATGGGTAAGCCTTCTTTTATTAAGAAAGGTACGCTGATAATACCACCACCAAGACCGAGCAATCCTGAAAGTAAGCCAATAATAAAGCCACCAATTTTAATTTTAACGCTCAAGATTGGTTTATTAGGCGTATTGGAAAAGTTAAGGTTACTTACAAAAACTCGAAATAACAGACTAATTAGAATATAGATAAGCATACATGAGAAGATTAAACTTAAATAAGCAGAACTTATGACAGCTGCAATCATAGCGCCAACAATCACTGAAATAATAAGCCAAGGATATATTTTTTTGATAATTTCCCAATTTATTAAGTCAAGCGTATGGTTTTTTCTAACGGAAGAAAGAGAGCTAAAAATCATAATTGTCAAAGCACTACCAGCAGCATATTGCATGTAGGCATCTCCTGTCTGATAACCAAAGTGATGAAATAATAATGCAATGCCAGGAACAATAATGGTACCGCCACCAATACCTAATAAACCAGAGAAAAAGCCTGTAAGTAAACCTAATATAACTAGTAGGATAATTAGTTCAACGCCAAACATAAGATAAACCATTTAATTATTAATAGTTTAATTATAGATTATGAAGAATATTTATTATATTTAATCTGATTGTTTTATGGTCTGCTTGACGATGGGTAAATTATTGTTACCATAAAATAGATGGATAATAATTAGATAAGAGGGAGCTATGTTTAATATTGCTAATATAAGAAATCAATTTCCAGCTCTACATCAAAATGAAAATGGTATTCCAGCTACTTTTTTTGACGCGCCAGCTGGCTCGCAAATACCAGAAGTTGTTATAAATCGACTGGATCGTTATTATAAAAGTGGTGTAGCAAGTTATGGGGGATTTTATAAGGCATCACTTCAAACAGAGATTCAAGTACAGAATACAAGAAAAGCAGTTCAAATTTTACTCAATGCGCGTTCTAAAGATGAAATAAGCTTTGGTCAGAATATGACTTCCTTAACTTTTTCATTTTCAAGGTCACTAGCAAACACTTGGACAGCAGGTGATGAACTTATCGTAACAGACTTGGATCATGAGGCAAATATATACCCATGGGAGATAGCAGCTAAAGAAAAAAATGTTGAGGTAAAAACATGGCACTTCAATAGTGAAAGTTGCAATCTAGATATAGAGGATCTAGCAAATTTGTTAACGCCTAAAACAAAGCTTTTAGCACTAACAGCCGCTTCAAATATTTGCGGAAGCTTGCCTAACTTAAAGGCAATTATTGAATTAGCTCATCAGAATAATACATTAGTTTTTGTAGATGCAACTCAGTTGGCTTTTCATGAGATTATTGATGTCCAAGACTTAGATTGTGACTTTTTAGTTTGTTCTGCTTATAAGTTTTGTGGTCCACATATCGGTATTTTATATGGTAAAAGATTTTATATGGAAAACTTAGTGCCTTATAAGATTCCAACGATCGATAACTCCGTTCCTTATTGTTGGGAGATGGGAACTCAAAATTTTTCAGCAATTAGTGCACTAGAAGAAACGGTGCGTTATTTAGCCTCTTTTTCAGATGTATCTAATTTCTCGCGCTACCAATTCACGGAGAGTATGGCTGAGTTGAAGCATTATGAGCTTATGCTAAAACAATACTTTTTATCAAAACTTGAATCTTTAGAAATGGTTAAAGTGTACGGTGTTGATAAACCAGAAGATGCAGAGAATAGAACACCAACCTTTGCTCTTTCTATTAATGGTTATTGTGCAGTAGAGATTACAAGAACTTTAGTAGAAAATGGTTTTTATGTTGCTTGCGGTCATTTTAATGCACCAAAGTTTATCGAACGCTTTGATCTAGCTTCAGGGGGTGGTGTCGTTAGAATTGGTTTTGCACATTACAATACATTAGAAGAAATTGAGTTTCTTATTTCAACGTTAGAAGAAATATGTATACCAGTAGGGCAGCATCAGCAAATAGTTAATTCTTAAAATGCATTAGAGCAAAAAATAGGGTGAAAAATAGATGTATAAGACAGTTTTCTTAATTTTTCTAGCTTTTATTGTTGGATTAGTAGGTGTTGCGCAAGCAGAGCAAGAGATTAACCTAGATGAAATGAGTTTTAATTATCAAATTGATCCTCAAAAAGGAAGCAAACCTATTTGGTACCCACTTAGTGTATTTAGTGATGGCAATAAAACTTATATTGAATTTCCAGAAGGGATTAATGCAAACAATATGCCAGAAGTTTATATTAAGTCACTAAATGAAAATCAAGGAATACCAGTTTGGAACTGGAGTGATCATTATTTGGTGGTTAATCAATTGGTGAAAGTAGTTAAACTGGTGAAGGGGCATCGTACAATTACCATAACAAATAAAAGAAACCCTACGCAATATATCGCACCACCACCAAAATATACTGCAAGAGATTACCAAGGTTATGGGCTTTATTATCTTGTTGGTGTTGGTAAAAATGATAGTGCGAGTTTTTCATCACTCTCAACAAGGCTTGCAATAGACTATAATTGGGCTTTATCCCGTAATTGGCTATTAGGTATGGGGTTGGCTGGATATTATATGCCAGGTTTGGGAGCTTCCTCGTCAGATTATAAAAATTTAAATAAATATGGTGGATTGCTGTATCTAAAACCGACTTACCTTTTCTTTAATGGCTTTTATTTAAATAGTGCCATAGGGCTTGGTTATTCTAAAGATAGTTGGAAAGATAAAAATACTGATGAAGAACAATCAAAATCAGGAGTTCAACCTGAGCTAAGTTTGGGGGGAGGCTATTTAGTTAATAAATCACTTTCTTTTGATATAAATGTAAATTATATGTTTAAATCTGGCGGTTTATTTAGTAACATATCTTTGCTTTTAGGGGTGGGTTATCATTTTTAATTACTATTTTTTTAGGTAAAATCAGCAAAAAATATTACAGTAATTTTTTACTATTTATAATTCATTATATTCAAATTTTTTTCAGGAAAAACAGTTAAATACAGAGTTTTTTATAAATTGTAATTTATTAAAAAAACAAAGTAATATTACAAAAATACATAAAAGTTTAATTGGTTGTTATAAAAAAAATAGATATTCTGTGAATTCGAAATAAAAGCTATATTTATAATTTTATTAGCTTGCGATAATATAGTTAAGGGGTTTGTCATTTGAAAAAGATTACTGCACTACTCGCTTTTTTAGGCGTTTCTGGGTTTGCGTATGCTAATGCCACTGGCACCCCTAATGGTAAAGATTTAACGGCTGATGTAGCTTTTGATAGTATTACAAGTCAGGCATTTCCGCTTTCTCCAGATCAGATAGAAGCAGTGAAGGGGATGGTTGAGTCAAGACAGAAAGCATCTGCTTCAGCTCCTGGAATAAGTAATCAGGAAAGTGCGTCAAGAACATTAACTGTTAGTTTAGATCCAACTAAGCGTTTTGTTCCACCTGTCGTTAGAATTGGCGTGGGAATGATAACTTCTGTTATTTTTACGGATGCAAATGGAAGTGTTTGGCCAATTACACAGTACAGTATAGGTGACTCAAAAAGTTACAATGTTATGTGGCAACAGAAGGGTGGCGTTTTAATGATTCAAGGGCTTAAGCCATTTAAACAAACCAATATGGCTGTTATGTTAGATGGATTGCAAATTCCAGTTATGGTTACATTGGTAACTGGACAAAATGAATGGGACTATATGGATTACATTCGAGTGCAAGCTAAAGCAGGCGCTAAAGGTCAAATGGCTCAAGCAGTAGAACAAGCACCTAAGTATTTAACTGATTTATTAGCAGGATTGCCTCCAAAAGGAGCTGTTGCAATGAAGGTCAGTGGAGCTAGTGATGTTCGTGTGTGGCGTTATGGAGGTAAATACTTAGTATTGACTCCTTCAGACTTGATTTCTCCTGCTTGGGGCAGCAAGGCGCAAGATAATGGGATGATTAAAATGCATGCCTATGAAATTTCACAGACACCATATTTGATTTTAAGTAATAATGATCAAGTTGAGCATGTTACAGTTTCATCAGCGGGGAATGATTCATGAAAAAGTTACTAACAAAATTTTGGAAAAGTCCTAGGGGCAGAGTATTCCTTATTATAGTTGTTATAATTATAGCATTTATTATTGGTTCAAATTTATTGATAGATAATACGGTCTCTAATTCTTTACAGTCTAAGTCTGCCCGAGTATCAGTTAATCCTCAAGATGATATTACCGTCCAAGCGGCTGATGAGCAATATGAGAGTTTAGCGCAAACACATAAAAAATCAGAACGTAAAGTTGCTGAGCAGTCAGGAGAAAGTTATATCGCCAGTATTTTTTCATTTTCTGATTCAGAGACAAATAAGGAAAAGGCTAAAAGTGTAGATAATGGCATCATTGACAGTAAAACAGTCACTGATCCAAAAAGTTTTTATGAAAATAGACAGAAAAAAGAACCAACTGTAAATAAAGAAATAACTCAAGCAACGGTTAAGTCAAACATAACAAATGAAGTATACACTGGGTATGTTAATTTAGAAGCTCAAAAACAAATTGCAAAACAAATGTCTAAAGGGTTACAAGACTTATCTAAGACTTGGGGGGAAACCTATAGTGCAAGAACAGTAAGAGCAACTCAAAGTGATACAAGTCCATCTTCAAGTAATGCTGCAAACAGTCCAGTTATTATTAAAGCAGGAGATATTATGTTCGCTGTTATTGGCACAGCTGTTAATAGTGATCAAGTTGGTACACCAGTAATGGCAACAATAGTAACAGGTGAATATAAAGGCACTAAATTACTTGGTAGCTTCCAAAGAGCTAATGATCGATTAGTAGTTCAGTTTAATTTAATGTCAATGCCACAAATGTCTAAGAGTATAGGTATTAGTGCTTATGCAATTGACTCAAGAACAGCACAAACAGCATTAGCTTCTAACGTAGATTATCATTACTTAACTCGTTGGGGAGGGCTAATGGCATCTTCATTCTTGGCAGGTTTTGGTGATTACTTTAGCGATAACTCAGATACTTATGAATTGCCGAGTGATGGCTCAGGTAATACTTATGTAATTAATGCAAGTGATACAGGTTTGGTTGCAAGAAATGGTATCTATTCAGGTCTTGGTGAAGTTGGTAATGCACTTTCTGATAAGATGAGTAAGAATTTTGATAGACCACCAACTGTTACATTAGATCAGGGCTCAGGTGTTGGGATATTATTTATGTCTGATGTTACGTTAAATGGTATGCAAGGTCCTAAAGGAGGGCCTAGCCAGCAACAAAATAGCTTTCAAGCAATAGGGTCTGCTGTACATTCAAGAATAACTAACTCGCCATCAACAAGTCAGACTGTAGGTGGTTACAATAACATTACCCCAGCTATAACGCGTAGATAGGGTTATAACCAATACTAATTTAATTGCGGAGATGATGATGGAAAACTATGATTTTGATAATGACTCGGTAAAGTCAAATATATCGACAGAACCAGCTTTAGATGAGACATCAGTAGATGAGTCAGAAAAGGCAAGAGAGAGCTTGTTACAGAAAATACTAAGTAAAAATATATTATTTTATGGAGGAATTGTTGTTCTTGGTGTGGTGCTTTTTATAATTGTTAATGCGATATTAGATCCTTTTGGATTTGATAAACCAACTAAAAAACCACAACCAAAGCCGGTAGTTCAACAAACATTTGAAAATATATCTCAGCCTGAAATAAAAACAGTTAAAGTTGCACAGCAAACAATGCCTTCATCTGTAAGCAATGTTCAACTTAATAACAAAGTTGCTCAGATTCAAGAAGAGACAAAAAAAGCATTAGAGCAAGTAGCTAAGAACTTAAAAGAAGAGTCAGAGTATGTATTTAAAGGTATGCAACAACTGAGTAAACAACAAAAAGTATTAGCAGACAAACAAGATCAGATGTTAGAAGTTATCAAAGAGCTTTCTGAAAGAGTGCAGACAATACAAAAAGATGTGGATATGGCTAATTCAAAAGTTAAAAACATGGCTAATTTGCAGCAAACTTTAACAAGTATTAGCCAGCAATTATCTATGTTACAAGCAGAAAGAACAAACATGTCTGATCCACTGGAGTTATCAGCAGTTATGCCAAATAGAGCATGGCTTCAAGATACTCAAGGTAGAACAATTGCCATTACGGTAGGTAGTGAGCTACAAGGTTATGGCAGTATTGTGAAAATAGATAGTGAAAACAATAAGGTATATACTAGCTCTGGTTATGTTTTTGAATAGGCACTTTAATTTAAGCTAGATAAAAAAACTAAAATGGCAATAGGAATATAGAAATGGCTTTAACTAATGCGTTACATAAAACAGTAGAAGAACTGTTTGCTTGGCTTGGGTCTTCCTTTAAGCAGACAGTTAATTCATATTGTGACTTAGAGAGCGCAGATAGTCAGTATGCTTTGATAGGAAAAGGTGGAGAGTTAGCTTCAATAATATCAATTGATGGTTTTCACCGTTTTGTTTCAACTGATGAATTTAATTTTATTAGTCAAAGAATATCAGATGCATTGCAACCAGTTTTTGCGACAGAAGGGCACTCAGTTCAAGTATTTTTTTCTTATAATCCTGATCTAATTGAACAAGAGATTGATAACTCACTTAAAGGAGCGAAGTTATCAGCAAAAAGAATTGGTTTACAGCTTGATGATATTTTTGAATCAAGAAAAGACGCAATGAAGCGTTACTGTGCGACAGAAAAATGTTATTTGGTCATTTGGACATCAACAAAAGCATTATCAAGAGTAGCATACAACCAATCTTTTAAAGCGCATAGTAAAAATTTAATAAAAGCAAAATTACCAAAAGCACAAAAAGCACAGCGAATGCTTACAGTGTTACCTGAAGTAAGAAATATTCATCAATCTCTAGTTGATAGTTTAGTAGAAGATTTAAATTATACGGGACTGTATGTAAGACTGCTAGAAGTGCATGAAGCTGTTAGAGAAGTTAGAGCTTCAGTTGACCCTAACTATACAGATGAGCGATGGGAGCCATCTTTACCTGGTGATAAATTGCCGATTAATTTATCAAAAAAACAAAATGGTGATATTTCTTCATTTTTGTGGACACCGTTAGATGAGCAAATTTTCCCAAGAGAAGCTGAAAATATTGATATGAAAACAACAAAAGTTGGAGATATGCTTTACTCATCTATGTTTATAGATTTGTTTCCAAAAGATGTTAAACCATTTTATGATTTATTTAGGCGATTAAAAGAGTCAGGCACTCCTTGGAGAATATCTTACTCAATAAACCCTAAAGGCGTTAGTATTTCTAAGAGTAAGGCGTTATTGGCTCAATTTTTGACTATAACTTCTGTGCAAAATAAATTAATAGTCAATGCAAATCAATTGCTAAGAGCTATTGATGAGTCAAGTGATGACCCAGTGATAAAACTATCTGTTTGTTTTTCAACTTGGGCTCATGAGGGCAAAGAGCCTTTACTTAGAGAGCGCACTTCAAGATTATATAAAATTATTCAAGGCTGGGGTGGTGCCGATGTTAGTGATATGTTTGGGGATCCGTTTAGTGGAGCATTGTCTTCAGCATTAGGCGTTATGAAGCAGGCAATTGCACCTGCGACAGCTGCTCCATTATCTGACGTGGTTCGTATGTTACCAACTGTAAGGCCAGCTTCGCCATGGCAGGATGGGGCTTTATTATTCAGATCACCTGATGGTAAGCTTTGGCCATATCAGCCAGGATCATCACAACAGATTAGTTGGATTGATTTGATTTATGCTCGCTCTGGGTCAGGAAAGTCTGTTTTACTTAATTCAATTAATTTGGGTGTATGCCTATCAAAAGGCCTAGAGAGCTTACCTTATGTTGCTCTCATTGATATAGGTCCTTCATCAAAAGGCTTTATTAGTTTGTTACAACAGGCGATGCCTGAAGATCAGAGACATTTAATGATGTATCATCGCTTAAAGATGACAAAAGAAGATGCAGTTAATCCATTTGATACATTATTGGGAGCTCGTTATCCTACCAGTGCGCATCGAATTTTTCTGGTCAACTTCATTAGTGCTTTAGTTTTAGATAATGTTGATGACTCTCTGCCTGAAGGCATGGCTAGTATGATCAGTATGATTATCGATGAAACTTACAAGCAATATAGCGATGATCAGCAAGCAAAGCGTTACAATGTAGGCATTAATGATGAAATTGATACAATAATACAAGAGATAGCTCCTGATGAAGTTTTAGTTAGTTGGTGGGATGTGGTTGATAAGCTATTTGAACATAAAGCTTACCGTCTAGCACAAGTTGCCCAGTGCTATGCAATGCCAAATATTGCAGATACTGTTTCTATTGCGCATCACTATGCAATTAAAGATTTATATGGTGATGTAACAATGTCAACAGGTGAAGACTATATTACAGCTTACTGCCGATTAATATCTAGTGTGATCCGAAATTTTCCTTCATTGGTTGAAGTGACAAAACTATTTGTTTCATCTTCTAAGATTATTTCGATTGATTTAAATGACGTTGCTCATGGTGGTAGTGAAGTGGCAAACAAGCAAACATCAATTGCCTATATGTTAGCTCGTCATGTAATTGCCCAGCACTTTTTTACAGGTGTATCAGAATTAAAATCATTTCCTGAAAAATATAGACCTTATCATGCGGAACGTTTTCGTGAAATGGCTAATTATCCTAAGCGCTTAGTTTTTGATGAGTTCCACAGAACAGCAAAAAGTACAGCTGTTAGGGAGCAAGTTTTACGTGATATGCGAGAAGGAAGAAAATGGAAGGTTCAAATATCATTGGCTTCTCAGTCATTACAAGATTTTGATCCATTGATGTTAGAGTTTGCTACGTCTGTATTTATATTAGACTCTGGACCACAGAAAGCAATTGATGAGACCTGTGAAACTTTCGGACTGAGTAATACAGAGCGTTTAGCATTAACAACACGTGTACATGGCCCAACAAGTAGGGGTGCTACTTTTATTGCTCAGTTTGCAACTAAGAAAGGGTCAAATACACAGCTACTTACATCAACTTTAGGTGCGGTAGAATTATGGGCTTTGAATACGACACTAGAAGATGCGTATATTCGAGATGAGTTATATGAAAAGATAGATCCTGTAAAAGCTAGGAAATTACTGGCGAATCGTTTTCCATCAGGAACAGCAACAGAGTATTTAGAGGTTGTTGGTCGAGATAGTCCTGAGAAAAATACCCGTAGTCTATGTAATGAAATTATTGATGAACTAGTAACAGAGTATTTTCGTAAGCAGCAGTTTGATTTAAGAGCTCGCTTGATGTAGAGCGGTTAAGTATAAAAAGGTAATAGTTATATGTCGTTTAAAGATGATGTTAAAGGTTACTGGGGATCATTTCATAACCCAGTCTTAAATAACTTATTGACAAATATTGAATTTATTGAAAAAAGTCGTTATAAGAATATAGTTGACTATGAGTCAGATTTAGAAGAAATAGCGCAAAAATATTACAAAACCTCGTTTAATGAAGAAAATGGTCGAGCTTTAATTAATATGTGCAATGAAATGCCATTGGCTTATATGGCATACTTTATTCATCAGCTACATAAGCATAATGCTGACTACTTTGGCGAGTTGTTTGGTTATATGGAAGCAAATAAGTCAGAAGATAGTGTTTCTTTTTTTGCAGAACGTAACCGGTTATTTGAACGAGCTCAAATGTTATCTAGGGTTTTTTCGCAAGAGCGTTTAGAAGCAGTAAATGAAGCGTTGGAAGAAATTGTTTAAAAATAAAAAGTGGGGTTATCGTTATGTCTGATGATGTTTTAACACAAATTATAAAGCGTAATGATTTTTATAAAAATAATTTTAGGCGATTAGTCACTATTTTATTGATTAGTTGTTTATTAAACGTAGGGTTATTTGTAAGTTTAGTATTATCATTTAATGCCAAGCCAGATAATCGTTACTTTGCTGTTACAAATCAAGGAAAATTAATCCAACTGAAAAGTAGAAGTTCAGCATACATTACAAATGACACAGTAATTTCTTGGGTTAGCAATGTCGTGCCAAAGCTATATGCTTTAGACTTTTTGAACTATAGATCTCAGCTTAATGAGTTAAATAAATATTTTACAACTCATGGTTGGAATAGTTACTCTACAGCATTTAAGCCTGCACTTGAACGTTTGGTTAGTGGGCAACTAGTTACAAGGGCTACATTACAAAATGTTCCAGTAATCTCTGCTAAAGGGACAATGAATGGTTCGATGGCTTGGAAAATTCAAGTGCCAGTTATGATTAATTATCAAAAAGGCTCAAAGGGACAGAACAACCAGATTATTCTTAGTTTGACAGTTGTTCAGAAGAAAAATGCTGCTGATGGAGAAGCACTTGGCATTTCCCAAATTGTTGAGAAAGTACAGTAATATATTAAGATTATAGATTTAAATGCTTTCAGCCAAGGATGATGCTAAGCCTATATAGTTTTTAGGCAATAGTGCTTTTAGTTCTGACTTGGCAGTGCTAGGTAGGCTAAGATCATCAATAAATATTTGCATATCTCTAATTGAGATGCGTTTCCCTCGAGTTAATTCTTTTAATTTCTCATACGGGTTTTCAATGCCATAGCGTCTCATAACCGTCTGAACTGCTTCGCCTAAAACTTCTATATTATTTTCTAAATCAGTCAGTAATACCTGCTGGTTCACTTCTAATTTATTTAAGCCTTTAAGCAATGCTTGATAGGCAATTAGACCATGAGCAAAGCCAACACCAATATTTCTTAACGTTGTTGAGTCTGTTAAATCTCGTTGAAAGCGCGAGATAGGCAGTTTTTGTGACAAGTGATTCATAAGTGCATTTGCAATGCCTAGATTGCCTTCAGCATTTTCAAAATCAATTGGATTGACTTTATGAGGCATCGTTGATGAACCAACTTCGCCATCAATAGTTTTTTGCTTAAAATAATTAAAAGAAATATAACCCCAGAAATCACGTGATAGATCAATTAATATTGTATGAATTCGGCAGAACAAATCTAAGATTTCTGCAATATAGTCATGTGGTTCTATTTGAGTTGTGTATGGATTGTAAGTTAGTCCAAGTGACTCAACAAATGATTTAGCTATGCCAGGCCAGTCAGCCTCAGGATAAGCTATAATATGTGCATTAAAGTTACCAACGGCGCCATTAATCTTACCTAGATATTCAATATTATCTAACTGTTTTATTTGCCTATTAAGGCGGTGGTGTATATTGGCTATTTCTTTGCCAACCGTAGATGGTGAAGCAGGTTGACCATGTGTTTTAGAGAGTAGGGGGGTGCCTGCATGACTGATAGCCATATTTTTTAGATAATCTTGTAGCTCAATTAAGAAAGGCTTAACAGCATTAACACAATCTTTTAGCATAAGCGCATAGGATAGGTTATTAATGTCTTCTGATGTGCAAGCAAAATGGATAAATTCGTTATACTGATTAATTTCTTTATTTCTTGCAAGTTTTTCTTTTATGAAGTACTCACATGCCTTGACATCATGGTTTGTCGTTTTTTCTATCTCTTTAATTCGAAGTGCATCATCAATATTAAAATCATCAACAATGGAGTTTAAAAATTTAATATCACTTTCGTTTAGTTTAGGTAATTCATTGATGTTATTATTATTTGATAATGCAATGAACCACTTAATTTCAACCAATATACGATAATAAGTTAGACCATACTCAGAAGTGATTTCTCTTAAAGAGCTTACTTTTGAGCTATAGCGTCCATCAATAGGTGATATAGATAAAAGCGTGTTTAAATCTGTCATAATTACCTCTTGTGTTTGAAAATTCTTTCTTTTTCTCTTTGCCAATCACGTTCTTTGCTGCTTGAGCGTTTATCATGTAGTTTTTTTCCTTTTGCTAAAGCAATTTCTACTTTAACGCGGCTACCTTTCCAGTACATGCTAAGTGGCACTATGGTGTATCCCTCTTTTTCTACACCACCCATCAGTTTATTAATTTCGCGTCTATTTAATAATAATTTTCGTGTTTGCGATGGTTCTGCAACGATATGGGAAGATGCACTATGAAGAGGGGTTATTAGTCCATTGAGTAACCAAACCTCTCCTTTTTTAACAATAACGTGACTGTCAGCAATTTGTACTCTACCTTGACGAATACTTTTTACTTCCCAGCCTTGAAGTACAATACCTGCTTCAAATTTATCCTCTAGTATATAGTCATGGCGGGCCTTCTTATTTAAGGCTATGGTAGAGTCACCATGCTTTGATTTCTTTTTTTTCATAACCGGATGTTTTCCCGTAAGCACTAATTTGCTACAATGGCAACGATTTTAGCATGATTTGAATGAAACAATATAGAATAAAAATAGAGAAATACCAATGAGCCATGTAGAAAGAAATGCAACGGTCCCTTACTCAGCAGAGCAAATGTTCAATTTAGTTAATGATATTGAGTCATATTCAGACTTTTTGCCCTGGTGTTCTAAAGCAGAAATATTATCTCGTTCAGATGAGTTACTTGAAGGAAAATTATATATATCAAAAGGTGGTTTTGAAAAATCTTTTGCAACAAGAAATCAGCTAGTAAAAAATAAGAGTATGACCTTAGAGCTACTAGAAGGGCCATTTAAAAAATTTTATGGTTTATGGCAGTTTGATGCAATTGACCAGGATTCTTGTAAGGTCTCTTTTACAATGGACTTTGAGTTTTCAAATGCTTTTATGGCAATGACAGTTGGTGTGGTATTTAGTTCTATTGCTAATACGATGTTTAGTGCATTTTGTGATCGAGCCGATGAAGTTTATGGTGGGTTAAAATAAGTGGCTCAGTTTATTGAAGTTTGCTATGCATTAAAAGATCAGCAATACTTAGTTGAAGTGCCTTACCAAAAAGGCTTAACAATTAGAGAAGTTATTTTATTATCTAAAATAATTGATCAGGATAAAACATTAGTTTTGGATAGCCTAAGTGTTGGTATTTTTTCAAAGAAAAAGGAATTAAACGATTTAGTTTTTCCTAATGACCGAGTTGAAATCTACCGTCCATTAACCATTGATCCAATGGAAGCGCGACGTATTCGAGCGGAAAAAAAGAGAAAAGATAAAAAACTAACTAAGTTTGGAGCTTAGTTTGTTTTATAGCAAGAGTCTAAGTTAAGTAGTTTATGCTTGCTTTTTTCTACTTTTTATAAATTTATCACTAATATTTTACATTTGTAGTTTTTTTATATAATATTCGATATAAAATTAATACTAACCGCTAATTTGGTATGTAAAGTGCCTAAAATAAAAAGATCTATTAGTTTTGATGGGTATAGTGAAGAACATATCGTAGGTAATAACTTTTCAGTTCATATAGAAAAAACATCACCAACTGTTATGACACTGTATACTAATTCAGAAAATGAATTTAGCATACGTGCCAAGAAAACTATTAAGCGAGAAGACTCTGAACATGGAAATCTTCACCAGCATACAAAAAAAAGCAAAGATTCGAAACATTATCATATTGATTTTGGTGTTAGTTTGTCACATGAAAATTTAGCTTATCATGCCAAGTGTTTGGCACGTTCACTTGATTCAGCCAATAAAGAATTACTGCTTTATCGTGAAGATGAAACAGAAGCCTCAAAAGAAGCTATAAAAAAAGAAAAATATTTGATTACTATTTGCCAGAAAGCTTCTGAAAAAGTAAACAACCGATGGTTTTTTGGGATTGCTGGGAGAAGAGTATATTTGAATAGTTTATATCAAGGGGTTAGTAGTTATGTTGTTCCGGATCATTTTGCAGAAACAATAGAGTTGGCTAAAAAGAAGGTTAAAGATAAGAGTTGTACGCTTGCTGATCTGAAAGATTTTATAAACAAAGACTTGAAGAGGCATAAAGAAGCTGACGTAAAGTTTACAACCTCAAGAGATGAAGCAATAAGTCGCCTGTATCAAGGAGAAAAGCAAGAGGTAAATAATTTTTTGTTTTTTGGTTTTGATGAAGGTCAAGGGCTTGAGCATATTGCAGTAAACACACTTGATAGCTAGTAAAATTTAACATCGTTATTTTAGATGTTTTTTAGTTTAGGTAATCTTATAATTGTATAAAATCTACAACCCAGGCAATTGACGACCACCTAAAATATGATAATGAAGGTGGAAGACTTCTTGGCCACCACCTTTGCCGGTATTGATAATGGTTCTGAAGCCATCTGTCAAATTAAGCATTTCAGCAAGCTTAGGCAGTAATAGAGTGATTTTTCCTAGTAAAGCTTCATCTTCATCTTGAGTGTATTTAAGTGACTCAATATGCTTTTTAGGGATAACTAGTACATGAGTATCAGCTTTTGGGTATAGGTCATGAAATGCGATGAAGTCTTCATCTTCATAGATCTTATCACAAGGTAATTCATTGTTGATTATTTTACAAAAAATACAATCCGTCATTTAAGAAGTCTCCTTTTTTGTTATCTCTTAGAGCGAGTAAATAAATACCATAGAATAATGACACCACCAATAATACCAACTTCATAACGATACGCTAAAAAAAATTGTTTTAAGTGCAGAATGCCAGGCAAATTAATAGAAGAGAGTAGAGCATAAGCAGTTAATGACAAGCCAACACCAGCAAGAAACCCACGACGTCTAGATGCTTTTGTCGTTATTTTCTGTGAAGTCTCTTTTTGTTCTTTCAGTTTTTGTTGCTGTAAGTATAATTGTTGTTCTTTAACTGTATCAATAATAAGTCGTGGTAAGTCTGGAATCTCATCGCTAAGCTGGGGTAGTTGTTGGTATAGTCTTTTATATAAGCCCGTGATACCAATGCGGCTTTTCATCCAGTTTTCTAAAAATGGTTTGGCTGTTTCCCAAAGGTTAAGATCTGGGTATAATTGTCTTCCCAAGCCTTCAATGTTAAGTAAAGTTTTTTGCAATAATATAAGCTGTGGTTGTACTTGCATATCAAATCGTCTAGCAATTTGAAAGAGTCTTAGTAATGTCTGTCCAAATGATATTTCACTTAATGGTTTTTCAAAAATAGGTTCGCAAACGGTTCGAATGGCTGATTCTAGCTCTTCAACTCTCGTTGTTGATGGAACCCAGCCGGATTTGATATGTAACTCTGCAACTTGACGATAATCCCTGTTAAAAAACGCAAGGAAGTTGTGCGCAAGGTAGCCTTGATCTTCTTTTGAAAGTGTGCCGACAATACCAAAATCAACTGAAATATAGCCAGGATCTTTTGGAGTATCAACATTAACAAAAATATTACCAGGATGCATATCAGCATGGAAAAAACAATCTCTAAATACTTGTGTATAAAAAATTTCCACACCACGTTCTGCGAGTAATTTTAAGTCAACACCCAGAGATTTTAATGTGCTAATATCAGAAACCGCAACACCATAAATGCGTTCTATGGTTAGTACATTTTTTGTGCAGTAATTCCAATAGACTTCTGGCGTATAGAGAGTTTTATCATCTTTGAAGTTACGTCTTAGCTGTGATGCATTGGCTGCTTCTCGCATTAGATCAAGTTCATCCATTAGGTCTCGGTTGATTTCTGAGACAACTTCAACTGGGCGAAGCCTTCGCGATGATGGAATATAATATTCAATCATCTTTGCTAAGGCATTAAGTAACTTGGTATCTTTTTTTAAAGCTTTTGTGACCTTTGGGCGAAGTACTTTAACAACCACATCTTCTTTTGAGTGCAGTGTAGCAGCATGGACTTGTGCAATAGAAGCAGAGGCAATTGGTTTCTTACCAAATGTTAAAAACAGTTGATCAATTGGTTTGCCAAAGCTGCGTTCTATCATCTCAACTGCAATCTCTCCCGAAAAAGGGGGGACTTTATCTTGAAGTTTTGATAGCTCATCAGCAATATCAGAAGGAATTAAGTCGCGCCTAGTCGATAGGGCTTGGCCAAATTTAATAAAAACAGGCCCAAGTGTTTCTAAAGCAAGTCGCATGCGAATACCACGAGGCAGGTGCTTTGCTTTTGAGAACCAATAAAAAGGGTTAATATAAACAGCAAAACGTAATGCTCTAAATAATGGAACAGCAATTAATATCTCTGTTAAGTTATATCGAGACCAAATATAAGCAATATAGATAAGTCTTAACCACTGCCCAATATTTTTCATTTTTCTGAATATCCCTCTTTTAATTGATTGAGCTTATGTTCAAGCTGGTCTAGTTTTACACCTAGTAATAGTAGGTCATGCCGAAAGTCTTCAACGGCTTCTTTTGGCGGAAATAATAAGGCTTCTTCTTGTAAAAATTCTGTTAATTCATCGTTGGACTTTCTGATAAAGCTTTTAGCGCTGGACTTTAACCATTGAAGTGGTTTGGATAATTGATAAGTTAATGTTTTGCCCAGATAAGGTTCGAGCCAGTAAGATAATTCAGGAGATAAGCCAATATAAAAGCGCTGCCAGGCAAGGACAGTTTTTAATGAGCCTTTGAGTTTTATTTCTTTAGAATAGAAAAGCATCTGTGGCATATCATTAAATAATGCTTTTAAAAAATTAAGACTACTAGCGGTTAATTCGGCAGAAACATTTATATTTGAATTATTTAATATTTTAATTTTATTTTTTTCAGGTATTAGATTAATGCAAGTGCCATAGTCAGTAATGTTAATTGAAATAGGATGCCCATCTAAACTTTTAAGTAGGGCTTGTTTTTGAGGATCAAGTGATAGAATTTGATCAAATGCTTTTTCAATAGCAGGGATAATTTTATTTAACATAGTTAATTAATTTATGGTTACTTAATATTTTCTTGCTTGATGTAGTGCAACAATGCCGCCGCTTAGATTTTGATATTCAACCTCATCAAAACCACAACTTTTAGTGATTTCACATAATGTTTCTTGATCAGGATGTTTTCTAATAGATTCTGCCAAATACCGATAACTTTCTTTGTCGTTAACGATGATTTTGCCTAGCCATGGCAAAATATTAAAAGAGTACTTGTCATATATATCATTAAGTATCGGTAATATTGGTTTAGAAAACTCTAAGATCAACAGCTTTCCTCCAGGCTTTAATACGCGATACATGCTGCGTAAAGCTTTTTCTTTATCTCTAACATTGCGTAGACCAAAAGAAATAGTAATGCAGTTAAAGGTGTTATCAGCAAAAGGTAGTGCTTCTGCGTTAGCTTGCACATATTGGAGGTTGTTAATGCGACCTTTATTGATTAATTTTTCTTTACCAACTGATAGCATTGAGTGGTTAATGTCACTTAAAATGACAAGACCATTATCTGAAACAATTTCACTGAACTTATTGGCTAAGTCACCTGTGCCACCAGCTAAATCTAAAATTGTATCACCAGGCTTTGCTTGAGATTTTTTTATAGTAATGTATTTCCAATATCGATGAATACCTAGGGACATAACATCATTCATTAAGTCATATTTTGAGGCAACAGAGTGAAATACTTGATTAACTTTTTGCTGTTTATCTTCCCATTTGACTTCTTCAAACCCAAAGTCAGTTGTTTTGATTTTTTCTTTATCGATTGTTGACATGATTCTTTGCGTAATTACGATCTTATAACAAACGTTTAATGTAACCTAACTTGTTACTAATAACAATGTTGTTTTTTTAATGGATAATTGAAATATAATAAAAATAACGATAGATTATCTTATAAGTGAGGATATTATTATTGGTACAGGATTGTTATTTATGACTAGAAGTCGATTATTTTGTAAGTGTCAGATGATATTGTTAACGTTTTTATTTACAACGTTAACTTTACTCTTATTCGGATGTAGTAATGTTCATGATATTAAAAATGATCATGGAGAGATGTTTAGCGCTCAAAAGGCTAGTCAGATTATAAAAGCAAGTGAACAGAAATTTTTCGTGCTCAAAGCACAGGACGGACAAGATGATAACCAAATCTACCAAGGAAGTGGCTTGACAACAAGTCAACTGATTGAATCAGCATTTAAGCCATATGTTCGGTTAATCAAAGTAGGCGAGTTAACAGGCCCATTAGATCATAAATTAACTATGGCTAAAGAAGCTGGCTATACGTATGTTGTTGTTCCTAAAATAATTAAGTGGAGTGATAATTATACATTTTGGACTGGTGTGCCTGATGAAGTGAGTTTAATATTGAAGGTCTATAGTACAAAAACACTCGAGCAAGTTGAAGGGTTTGTAATTAATAGTGAGAGTTCGTTGACACCGAAGCCCAATCAAAAACCACAAGACTTGTTGTATCAGCCATTAAGTCAAGTGGTAAAAGTAATGTTTAAAAACAAAGTGTAAAAACAAAGTGTAAAAACAAAGTGTAAAAACAAAGTGTAAAAACAATGCATGATGATAACTATATTAGTCAAATAAAAAGAATACATTGTGATCTAGGTATTGATCAGAGCTATTTGCATGATCATGTTGACTGGATACTTCCGGTTGCAGATAAAAGCAGTTTAGTTGATGGCGGTTTAGATACTTTTGGTCGCCATTTTTACTTAATTGAAGAAGCAAATGCAGCATGGGAAAATATGCAAAAATACGCATTAAAGGACTCTGTTATATTAGAAGTAGTATCTGCTTTTAGAGATCTAGAATATCAAGCTAACCTTATAAAAAGAAAACTATCTAATGGCTATAAAATCAATGAAATTATTAAACTTAATGCGCCGCCTGGATTTAGTGAGCATCATACAGGTAGGGCACTAGATTTAACAACGCCAGAAGAAAATGAGTTTTTAACAGAGTCATTTGAAGATACCAAAGCATTTAAATGGTTATCTCAGTATGCTAAAAAGTATAACTTTGTTTTATCCTATCCAAGAAACAATAACTATGGTTATATTTATGAGCCATGGCATTGGTGCTTTAATTTTTAGATTTTTTTAATAGGCTATAGTAAAAGCCATCAGAAAGCTCAGGTATAATTTGATACCCATAATTTAACTTTATACCTGGAAGATCAATTGAGATTGGTTGAACTGAGATGTTACTTTCTGAGTTTGAATTTATGAAATTTTCAATCTGTTGTTCATTTTCATCTTGTAGTAATGAGCAGGTAATGTATAGTAAATGGCCACCAGGTTTCACTAATTTCCACAAGCAATTTAGTAGTTGTTTCTGTATTTGACAGATTGCTTTTATATCAGCTTCAGATCTTAATATTTTTATCTCGGGGTGACGACGAATAACGCCAGTAGCAGAGCAGGGCGCATCAAGTAGAATGTGGTCATATAATTCACCATCCCACCAAGTTTCAATATCTAAGACATTAGCACAAATTGTCTTAATGTTGTTGCTGTGGTATAGGTCTAATCTTTGTAAATTTTCTTTTAATCGATCAATTCGACTATTATCAATATCAAGTGCGGTTAGTTGAATGTTGGAGTGGTTTTCCAATAATGCGGTTGTTTTGCCACCAGGGGCGGCGCAAGCATCTAAAATTTTTTCATTTGGTTTTATTGGAAATAGTGTTATTGCATATTGCGCAGATAAATCTTGAATACTAAAGTAACCATCACTAAAGAAGGGTAAATTTTTTACTTTTATACTGCGACTAATCTTAATACAGTTTGATAATTTCTGGAGAGATGCATCGATATAGTTATCTTTTTGTAATAATTTTAAATATTCATTAGCTGAAATTTTTTTTTGATTAACTCGTAAAAATAAATCAGCATCACGTAATAGGTAGTGTCCAACTTTATCAAAGTCTTTTTGGTAGTTAACTTTAATTTTATCATATAACCACTGAGGTAAGCTAAGCTCAGAAAAAGGACTAAGTTGGTATTTTAATGATTTGCTTTTATTTCTTTGAAACTGTCTTAAAACGGCATTGATTAGTTTAGATGCCCAGCTAAATTTGAGTAGTTTTGCTGCATTAACGGTCTCAAAAATACTAACATGATCTGGCGATGAAAAACGATCAAGTTGAACTAGGCCAATTATGATGAGTAATACCACTTGTTTTTTTGTTTTTTTAAAATTAATAAATTCAGCAGCTATTGGTAAATAGTAATGGTAATAGCGAGCAGTTTCAAAACAGAGTTTCCATGTAAAGCTTCTAACTTTGTTATCGTGAGTGTAGTTTTTAATAATAGGATCAAAACAATCCAGATTTTTACCATTATTAGCCACTTGGTCTAAAACAGTAAAAGCGATTGCTTGAGGATTATAGTTTGGAAGTTTAGTGTTCATCTTTAACAGTGTGAGACGTAGTCAGTTCACGCATGACGCGTGCAACTAATTTGGGATTGCCAGCGATTAAATTGCCGCTAGTTAAGTAGTTCTCTCCCCCATTTAGTTCACTGATGGTTGCACCAGCTTCTCGCGCGATTAGTGAGCCTGCCGCAACATCCCATTCTTTTGCATTAAAGCACCAGCAAGCATCTAAAAATCCTGCAGCAACATAGGCTAAATCAAGCGCAAGTGAGCCGCTATATCTAAACCCTGCAACTTTATCATGTAATGCATTTAGTGATTGATAATTGTTGCTATCATAAGGTTTATTTGGCGAAGCACCAATTAAAGTACCATCTAATTTTTGACGACTAGATGCTCTAATCCTTCTATCGTTTAATTGAGCGCCATTACCTCTTATTGCTGTAAATAACTGATCTGTATTTGGATTATAAATAACACCTAACTCAACTCGGTGTCTGTATTTTAGAGCAATAGATACACAAAAGTGTCCCAAGCCGTGAAGATAGTTGGTTGTGCCATCGATTGGGTCAACAACCCAAGTGTAGTCAGACTCAGAGTTGCCAACTAAGCCAGCTTCTTCAGATAATATAGCATGATCTGGGTAAGCTTTTTGTAAGTGATAAAGAATTTCTCTTTCTGACAGTAAGTCAACTTCAGAAACGAAGTCATTTGGTGATTTTTCTTTAAATGAAATATCTGATAAATTTTCAAGCTTACGTAACATTAGGTCACCAGCTTTGCGTGCTGCCCTAATCGCAATGGTTTGCATTGGTTGTACTGATAGACCGATCATAAGTTAAATCCAATAAAATATTTTAGTTCTTATAGTTTAGAATTTAAGTGTGGTAGCATGATACACTAATTTAAATCAAGCGAATAGCCATAACGTAAAAAACATGCTAGAAAAAGTACGGATTATTTTAGTCGAGCCTTCACATATGGGCAATATAGGTTCCAGTGCTCGAGCCATGATGAATATGGGCTTAAAATCATTATACCTTGTTAACCCGAAAGAAGAGCCAGGCATAGAAAGTCATCAGTTGGCTTCAGGCGCAAGTCAAGTATTAACTGAAGCGAACATCTGCTCTACATTAGCTGAAGCCTTAGAGGGCGTAGGATTAGTTATAGGAACCAGCGCAAGAGCGCGTAAGCTTTCATTGCCGATTATTAATGTTAGAGAGGCTGCAACTGAAATTAATACTTTCTTAGAGCAAGCATCACAGTCAAATAGTCAAGACGAAGTTGCAATCTTATTTGGTAGAGAAAGAACTGGGCTTTATAATGAAGAGATATTGATGTGTCATAAACATTTATACATCCCAGCAAGTAAAGAATATAACTCACTGAACTTAGCACAGGCCGTTCAAATTATTGCTTATGAAGTTCGGATGGCATTTCGAAATAAGCTTAATGATATGCCTCAACTACCATATGTTAAGAAAGCATCTCAAAAACAATATGAAGGATTGTATGACCATTTATCTGAGATGTTAGTGGCAACAGAGTTTCTGGATCCAGCTAACCCTGGTCTTGTGCTAGAGAGAGTAAAACGTATTTTTCAAAGAGCTCAACTGGAAGAGTCAGAGATTCATTTACTGAGAGGGATAATAAAGCAGGTGTTAACTCATAGTAAAAATTAAAAATGATTGACCAAAGCGTTAGTTAAGTCTATTTTTAGTTGTTTGAGATAGGTCGCAGTTAACGAGCATTGCTATGCTACTAAAATAGACTATACTCAATCGTAGAGTTAAGAGGAATTTAATATCAAGTTTAATGATGAAAAAGGAGATCAAGCCACATGAAGCAGAAAGCTCAAAAGATTTTTAATAAAATTATCTTTGGTGGGGTTTTATATTTTTTATTTACAGCAGTTTCTATTGCCAGTGATATGGGTGGAGAAGACTTGCCGTGGTTGAAGCCCCTAGAAACTATTACAAATGCAATTTCTGGTCCAGTTGCAAAACTAGTAGGTGTTGTTGCAATTGTTTTAGCAGGTTTAGGTATTGCTTTTGGGGAAAGTGGTAGCGGTGTAAGAAGATTATTCCAAGTTGTTATGGGCTTGGCAATTGCATTTACTGCTGCAAGCATTGTTGCATCATGGAGTGGAGGCTCTTCTGGAGTCGTATTTTAATGGCTACGCCTGGGTTTCAAGTCAAGGTTCATAGCGCTTTAACTGCGCCTATGTTAACAGCGGGTGTTCCAAGGCAATTTTTTATCCTAAATATGACATTTTTGGCAGCAATTACTTTGGGGATGCAGTCACTGTATGCAATTCCTGTCTGTTTGATTTTACATTTTGTTGCAGTCATGATGGCAAAAAAGGACCCGCATTTTTTTCAAGTTATGGTTCGGCATGTAAAACAAAAAAGTTATTATGGCATATAGCGTATGTTAAATTTATTGGAATTTAGGAAAAAACCAGATCGTTTAACGGATTTATTGCCCTGGGCTGCTTTAATTGCACCAGGAATTATCTTGAATAAAGATGGATCATTCCAACAAAGTTTGCTTTATCGTGGTCCTGATTTAGAGTCTTCAACTGAACCTCAGCTAGTGTCAGCAACAGCAAGACTGAACAATGCGCTAAAAAGATTAGGTTCAGGTTGGGGGTTATATATTGAAGCAAGAAGACGTCAGGCAGTCAGTTATCCTAAAGAGGATTATTTTTCAGATCCAGTAAGTTGGCTTATTAATGTTGAGCGTCAGGATTTATTTGAGCGGGAGGGTGAAAACTATGAAAGTGATTACTACCTGACATTTCAATATTTGCCGCCACAAGAGGCGATTTCAAAAGTTTCTAATGTCTTTGTTCGAAAAACAAAATCAGAAGGAAAAGCATCAGCAACAGCTTATAAAAAACAGTTGGCTTACTTTAGTAAGACAATTAATCAGTTGTATGATATAGCCAGAGATTTTATGTATGATGTGCGTTTTTTGACAGATGAGGAAACATTAACTTATCTGCATAATTGTATTTCAGATAAAGAGCAGACAGTTCGTGTGCCAGATACACCAATGTATCTGGATGGTATATTGGCTGATACGCCTCTGGTTGGAGGGCTTGAGCCTCAATTAGGAAAATACCACATAAGAACAGTTTCCATTTTAGGTTTTCCAAGCACATCAGTTCCTGCAATGCTTGATGCGCTGAACTTTTTACCAATGACATATCGTTGGGTTACTCGTTTTTTACCATTAGATAAAGTTGATGCAGAGAAAATACTATCAAAGTACCGACGTCAGTGGTTTGCTAAACGAAAAGGCGTTATGACCCTTTTAAAAGAAACGCTTTCAAAGAGTGAAAGTGCAATGGTTGATAGTGCTGCGATGCAGAAGTCTATTGATGCAGACGAGGCGCAACAGGAACTTGCAGATGACTTTGTTAGCTTTGGCTACTATACAGCAACTATTACGGTTTGGGATGAAGATCGTGATACGGTTTATGAGAAGCAAAGAGAAATTGAGCGTGTTATTAATGGGTTAGGTTTTGTTACCGTTTCTGAGACAGTTAATGCAGTTGAAGCTTGGTTGTCCTCACTGCCGGGACAGCCAAACGCCAATGTGCGTATGCCATTAATGCATAGCTTAAATTTATCTCATTTACTGCCATTTTCAGCAGTATGGGCAGGCCCGATTAGAAATGATCATTTAGATGGTCCGCCTCTACTATATGCACGTACAGCGGGTAATACGCCATTTAGGCTATCAAACTACATTGGAGATGTTGGACATCAGATGATACTTGGTCCAACGGGATCAGGTAAGTCTGTTTTATTAAATGTTATGGGTGCGCAGTTTTTGCGATATAAAGATGCTCAAGTATTTATTTTTGATAAAGGGGGGAGTTTTTATTCGTTAACTTCTGGTATTGGAGGGCAATATTATGAAGTTGGTGATGTAGGTCAAGGCGGTTTGGTTTTTCAACCATTAGCTTATATTGATGAAATGAAAGAAAGAATATGGGCACAAGAGTGGGTAGTTGGTTTATTGATTAATGAAAATATCACAATTACTCCAGAGGTTAGAGAAACAGTTTGGAGCGCTTTAAATGCATTAGCAGAGGTACCTAAAGAGCAAAGAACATTAACAGGCTTAAAGTCATTTACTCAAGATCAGCATCTAAGGCTTGCGCTAGAAACTTATACATTAGGTGGTGCGTATGGCGAAGTACTTGATTGTGATCAAGAACACTTTGAGTCAGGTAACTGGCAATGTTTTGAGATGGAGCGTTTGATGGCAACGCCAAATATTATTGCGCCAGTATTAGCTTATATATTTCATGTTTTAGAAAAACGGTTTCAGGGGCAGCCAACATTAATGATTTTAGATGAAGCTTGGTTGTTTTTAGATCACCCTATTTTTGCAGATAAAATTAGAGAATGGTTGAAAACGCTTAGAAAACAGAATGTTGCCGTTGTATTTGCAACACAATCAGTTGATGATGCATTAAAATCGCCTTTGGTTTCAGCGCTAAATGAGTCATGCCCTTCAAGAATATTTCTGCCTAATGATAGAGCTATGGAGCCAAGTGTTGCAGAAGGTTATGAAAGTCTAGGCCTTAACCAACGCCAAATACAAATCCTGGCTCATGCGATCCCTAAAAGACAATATTACTTTCAGTCATATAAAGGCAATTGCTTATTTGATTTGGGATTAGGGCCTATTGCATTAGCATTTTGCGCTTCCTCAACGCCAGAAGATAAAAAAATGGTAAATCAAGTATTAGAAAAATCTCAAGGTGATTACCATGAGTATTTGCGTTCTTACCTGCATGCGAAAGGGCTAGATTGGGCTTATGATATTATGAAAGAATACTTTACTGGGGATGGTTCTTATGCAGCCGACTAACTTTCCTTTTGGTAAAGAGCTTAAGCCTTATCGCTACGGAGAGATAGAAACCCCTTTTTTATCTAAAAAACAGCAATATGATGCACCAATTGGACAATGGCGACAAAGAGCATATAGTTGGCGATTACTTTTTTTTGTTAACATAGGTATTGCACTGTTATTAGTCCTATATTTGATTTTAATTCTGAGTGTTCGACCGTTCAGTATCGCTGTCGTTTCAACAACACCAGAAGGTCATGTTAAGGGTGTATATAAGCTAGATTTAAATAGTAGTGCAGATATTTCAATTTATCATGGATTTATACAAAAAGGTATACAGCAATTTCTCTCATCAAAAGATAGTGCTGGTATGGGGGCATATTTTTCACCTAATTCTGTTAATCAGTTAGAACAATTTTTTAAAGGTAGGCCAACAGAAAATATACGCTTGAAGCAGTGTCAGTTTGTTAATAAAGGTCAAATAGTTTGTCAACTGCATTACGGCACTAAACAGGCATCTGAAAAGGTAAATATTATGTTATTAATTACCAGTAAAGTACCAAATAATGTAGGCGAAATTAAGTATAATCCACTAGGCTTATTCATTAAGAACATTACATTTCAGCCAGATAACATAAATGAAAGTAAAAGGTAAATATGCAATATGGAATCAAAGAAGGATACTAAAGCAGAAAAGCAGTATGTTAATGCATATCAAGAGTGGAATGAGCGGATAGGCTCAGCTCACATACAAGCAAAAAACTGGCGACTTGCTTGTTTGATCTCAATATTAGTTATTTTGTTATTACTAGTTAGTATTATTATGGTGATCTCATCGCAAGAGAGATATGTCTATGTTGCAGAAGTTAAACCTGGCGAACATGTTTCAAATGTTAAGCGAGTTGGTGTGACTGTTGAGCCGTCAAAAGGTCAGCAGATAGCATTGATAGGTAACTTTATTGAAAATATTATGTCTATACCACTTGATCCAGTAGTTTTAAAGAAGAACTGGGTGGATGCTTTCCAAATGGTTGAGGGTCAAGCAACTCGTCAGTTAAATCATTTAATGCAGAAAGAAAAACCGTTCACAAAAATCGGTAAGGTTGTACAATCAACAACAGTTGAATCTGTAACACAAGTTAGTGATAATAGTTTTGATGTTACATGGGCAACGAAAACAATTGATAGAACAGGAAAAACATTAGCAGTTAGGCTATATTCTGGTGTCTTTACACTATTTAAATTTAGTGCGCCTGAAACACTTGCGCAGCTATTTGTTAATCCGACTAATATGCGAATAGGCTATTTCTCATTTAATGAAAAAGGATCAAGTCGATGAAAAAAATAATCTACTTATTGCCGGTAGTTGTAGCATTAGGTGGCTGCAATTCCTTTGGAGGGAAAGATACATCTGGTAACGGTTTTGTAAGAGCAGAAAGTGCAACAACAGTTCAAACCAAAGTAGTTAGAGAATATGTTCCTGTGCCAGTGCCAGGTCAATTAATGCCAGTTCCATCTGCTGTGCCTAGTCATGTTATGGATCAAGGAAACAAAGAAAAATCACAAACATTTTTAAGTAAAGAAGCGGCTGTTGAGTATGCAAATAAGCATGCGCAAGTTTACCCTAGCCAAAGTGATTTTTTTAACGCAATGATGACTTATAATTACATGCCAGGAGCAGTTTATACAATTTATACTTCACCATTAAAAATTACAGATATTGTAATGGAATCAGGTGAAAAGTTGATTTCACAAGCAGCTGGTGATACCTTGCGCTGGCAAATTGCTCAGACTTATAGTGGAGAAGGTAAAAATACACAACAGCATATACTTGTAAAGCCAAGTAAGGCAGATTTGGATAATACTTTACTAATTACAACAAATAAAAGAACTTATCATTTGATTTTAAAATCAACAGATGGTGATGCTTATATGGTATCTGTTAAATGGGAATACCCTAAAGATACAGTTTATGTTTTTGATCACCATGACTCAAATTTAGGATCCAATATGGATCCCGGCTATAGTATGGATTTATCAGATTTAAATTTTAATTATCAAGTTAGTATGTATGAAGGCAATAATATACCAAAATGGTACCCTAAGCGAGTTTTCAATAATGGATCACATACATTTATTGAGTTTTCAAAGAAATTTAACACAAAAGCAGGTATGCCTGTGTTAGTTGTTCAAAATGATGATGGTGCAAGTCAAACAATGATCAATTGGCGCTTGAGAGGTAATTATATGATTGTAGACTCTGTTCTTGATCATGCTTTTTTACAAACAGGTGTTGATACCACTGAAAAAACAATGGTTGAAATTATAAAAGGAATGAACAGCTAATTTATTAAATAGAGAAACAGCATATGAGTAAAGATAAACAAAAATTTGACTTAAAAGGAAAGCTGCCGAAGTCAATTGAGCTAAATAAAAAGCTGATTATAGTAGTTGGTGGTACTTTAGCGTTGCTAGTGTTATTGATGGTTGTATTTTCAGCAAACAACCCAAATGATGAGCAAAACAAATCAAATGATCGAATTACTCAAATGTCACCTCAAGGTGCCGATTTGAATAGCATTAATGACGTTGATTATGCTGATGGTAGTGAAATTAATAAATTACTAGGCAGTGAACAAAAAACAAAAATTATTGAAAAAGTACCAGCTGAAATTGATAAAAAGTATAACCAGTTACAGCAGCAGTTGGAAAAAACACAGGCTCAGTTATCACAAATTCAAGCAAAGCAACGTACTGAAACGAAGACGCCTCAAAAACCAGAGTCTCCAATGGACCGTGAGGCAGGTTCATCATCTATATTTTTCCCTGGTGGGGCGCCAAGACCAGTTTCAGATAAAGAAAAGAAAGAAGATGCATTACAAAAATCTCAAGTGTCAGATAAAGATAATTCCCCCCAGGCTCAAAATGTGCGTTTTATGGAGGGGAAAGTTGATAAAGATGTAACCAATCAAAATACAATTCAGAAACCAATTTCAAAATATACGATTTTTGCAGGTAGTGTAATTCCTGCTATTTTACAAACTAAGCTTGTATCTAACCTGCCTGGAACAATTGTCGCTCGAGTCAACCAAAACGTTTATGACTCAGCAACAGGACAGTACCTATTAATTCCTAAAGGCAGTACATTAATTGGTCTATACAATTCAAGTGTTACCTATGGGCAATATCAGCTGCAGGCAAAATTTGTTCGTTTGATTCGACCAGATGGTTCATCAATTGTACTACCAAATCAGATGGGTGTTGATGATATGGGCGTTTCTGGACTAGAGGACGAAGTTGATAACCATTGGATGCAGTTGATTGGTGCAGCAGCTTTGGCAACAGTATTTAATATACCGGCAGTAATTGCACAAAATGATCAATTAAGCGGGAATACACAAAGCTGTAGTACAGGCGATGATGGCGTCTATAGATGTACCAATAACTTAGGATCAACAACTGTTAATTCAGCTTTTCAAAGTATTGGTGAGACAGCAACGGAGATTGGTGGAAAACTGGTTGATCGTAGCATGAATATTCAGCCAACAATTGTTATTAATGCAGGGAAAACATTTGCTGTGATGGTAACAAAAGACTTAATTTTGCCGCCTTATCAATTAACTTCAGTTGGACCGTAGGAGACTGGATAAATGAAAAGAGGAATGCTCTATTTTATCGGTATTTCAATTTTCATTTATAGTCATACTGCATGGGCAGTTTATTCAAATGACTCAACAGCGAATAACCAATCGAAAGATCAAAACTCAAATCTCGCTGAAGAAATGGATAAAAAAACGAAGGATGCGTTAAAAATATTTAAAAATTTAAAATTTAAAGACCAATCAAAACAAAACTTTTTTGATACAGTTGGGCAACCAACGGGGAATTCTGGTTTTGATGACGGTGGATTTCAAGATTTAACGACAGATGATGAGACATTTAAAATTAATGAGTCATCTAACGAAGGTATGTTAGGCAGGTGATGTAGTTATGGCAAATGCAAATCAATTATTAGGTGAGACGCTATTAACTTCAATTGAGGCCGATTTTGTTAGCAAAATTAATGCATCAGTTGATATGGTTCAAAATTATGCAATTACTTTTTTATTTGCAATTGCGACTTTAGAGCTAGTTTTATTTGCATTAGCATGGGTTATTAAACAAGATGAGTCTTTGGGAATGCTTGCCATAAAAGTGTTTAAAATTGGCTTTATCTTTTTATTCATTACAAGTTTTCCTTATATTTTACAGCAATTTATTGATGGCTTTACCTTAATTGCTTTTAAAGTTTCAGGAGAAGAAGCTAAGCAGTACATTTTTAGTCCTGGTAAAGTTTGGACTCTTGGGCTTGAAGGTGGTGTTTCCATGTTAAAGCTAGCAGTTGAGTATGGAACATATAATGTTGGTGTGTCGTTAATGTATTTGATTTTAGGATTTGGAATATTAATTATTTTTGCACTGATTGGCGCTCAAATTATACTAGTTGTTTGTGTTTTTTATGCAATGACTTTAGTTGCTTTATTACTAATACCATTTGGTGTGTTAAAACCATTTGAAGACTTATTGCATCGAGCAGTACAGGGGCTTTTTAAAGCAAGTGTTAGAGTGTTTGGTTTGATATTAGTTCTGGGTGTTGGCTATGTGGTTTGGAATAAAATCAAACTACCTGCAGTTTCAGCATCAACAGGAATTGAAATGCCATTGGCTTTATTCTTTAGCTCGCTTGTAATTTTAGTTTTAGCCTATAAATTACCAGGGCTATTAGCAGATGCGGTTGGTAAAATAAGAAGTAATTTATTTGATTCAAGTATAGCTGCACCTGTTGTTTCAGTAAGTGGGATGACAGGTAGCGGAGGGTCTTCTTATGGGCCAGGAGGGTATATGCCGCCTTCTGCTGTAGGTATGTCTTCAGGGCTTCAAAGTGGTGGCTCATTAGCAGCATCCGGTGCATCACTAGCTCAAGCAAGTAATATAGCTTCAACTCAATCTCAGCCAGGCATGGTTGCGCCTGCTACGAATGTAAATTTAAGTACAGGAAGTGGTTCAGCCAGTGCTAAAGGAGCAAAAGTATCTGATGCGGCATCAATTAATAGCAGTATTTCAAATGATACATTACGTAAACTCAAAGCAACAGTTAAGCAGGCAATGAATGAAAAGTCTTCAAAATAAGAAAGCCTTGTATTGGACGGCGTTAATTGTTTTTGTTTTGCTGATCTTTTGGGTTGTGATTGGCATACTAAAGAATGTAGATATTCGATTAAGATATCAGGCTTCAAAAAGTATGCCTCAAGGCCTCTATTTACAATACCCATCAGCTGAGTATAAAGTAGGTGATAATATTATATTTTATCCAGAGCAACTTGTTGAAAAATTAATGCTTGATCGAGGTTGGATAAGTTATTATCAGCCCTTATTAAAATCGATTGTTGCTCAAAAAGGAGATACGGTTTGTATTAAAAACAATCAATTGTTAATTAATAAAAAAAGTCACGGAAGTGTTTATCTAGTTGATAGTAAAGGTAGAAAGCTACCTAGAGTTAATATCTGTCGAGAACTTCAAGCTGATGAATTTTGGGTTCAGGGAAAAAGTAGTGATCATTCATTTGATAGCCGTTATTTTGGTGTGGTTACTCAAAAGCAAATAGAAGGTAAGGTGGTTTTATTATGAAATCAAATGAGATTGTATCTGATCGAAAACTGTCGATGCTAAAAACTGCCTTTGGTGAGCAAATTTTAGATTACTTAAATGATGAAAAAACAATAGAAGTTATGTTAAATCCAGATGGTAGAGTTCATTATGAACGGCAAGGAGAAGGAAAGGTTGCAACAGATTTGTATCTAACTGCTCAGCAAAGCGCAAATATTATTAAATTAGTAGCATCCTATAAAAATAGCGTTGCTGATGAGCAAAATCCAGAGGTTGCAACAGAGCTTCCATTTGGCGGTGCAAGATTTCAAGGCTGGTTGCCACCTGTTGTTTTCCAAGCTTGTTTTTCAATTAGAAGGCGAGCAAGTGTTATTTTTACTTTGGATGATTATGTTGGGCAAAAATCACTAACTAAAAGCCAAAGCAAACTATTAAAAGAAGCAGTTATAGCGCGTAAAAATATGATTATTGTTGGCGGTACTGGTTCAGGTAAAACAACCTTTGCCAATGCGCTATTAAATGAACTATCAGGTTCTAATGACAGAATCTTAGTATTAGAAGACTTACCAGAACTTCAAGTACGAGTTAAAGATTTAGTTAATATGACAACATCTCGATCAGTTTCTATGCATGACTTAGTTCGAGGTGCTTTAAGAATGAGACCTGATCGTATTATTATTGGGGAAGTAAGAGATGGCTCAGCATTAGACTTATTAAAAGCTTGGAATACAGGCCATCCTGGCGGTATTTGTACACTTCATGCAAATAGCGTTGAAAGTACACCTTATCGATTAGAAGATTTAATTCAGGAAGCAGTAGTGACAGTGCCAAGAAGCCTTATCCTTCAAGCAGTTGATTTATTAATATTTATAGAGAGAGATCGAGTAAATGGCACAAGAAAGGTGAGTCATATTGTTGAATTGATAGGTTTTGATGGAAAAGAATATCAACTAAAACCAGTTGGTTAGTTTTTAATTGTTACTTCGCCACGTAAATTGATATTCATATAACGTTTGATTTCCTTTTGATTTAGTCCTTGATTAAACAAATAAGATAATTTGGTAAGGGCTGCTTCATCTGTCATATCAAACCCAGAAATAACACCGGTATCTCTCAATGCTCTGCCTGGGGCATAGCTTTCCATATTGACAAAGCCTTTAGCACACTGTGTGCAGTTAACAATGACAGTGCCATTATTATTTGCTTCTTTAAGGGTGGAAAGTAGTTTTTTATCATTTGGAGCATTGCCACTACCATAAGTTTTTAGAATAAGCCCTTGTAAGCCGTCATTGAACAAATGAGATAAGATGCTGCTATCAAAGCCTGGATAAAGTTTTAATATGGCAATTTTTGGTGCTGAGAATAACTCTATTTTTAATACACCATGTGTGGGTTTTAGTATCTGAGTATGATCAATTTCAACATCGACAGCAACCTTGCCTAAAGGTAGGCAATTAGGCGAATGAAATGCATCAATTGATGAGGCACTTTTTTTAGTTGTTCGGTTACCACGAAATAGCGTTTTGTTAAAATAAATACAAACTTCTGGAATTTGATAATTGCCTGCTAAGAGTAAACTATCTAAAATATTATGAATTGCATCTGTTCGTAATTCACAAATTGGGATTTGTGCACCAGTGCAAATGACAGGTTTATTTAAGTGCTGTAATATAAATGATAGTGCAGATGCCGTATAAGCAAGGGTGTCTGTTCCATGTAAAATAACAAATCCATCATAATCATCATAATTTTTGATAACATCTTTAGCAATCTGTAGCCAGTTATTGGGTGTGATATTTGAAGAGTCAATAAGCTCTGGATATTCACAAATATCAAAACTAGGTAATGTGTTATGTTGAAAAATAGGTAGAGTTTTTAAAAGTTCAGTTAAGTATCCTGGTGTTGGCTTATAGCCATTATTAGAAGGTTGCATACCAATGGTGCCACCAGTATAGGCGATATATACTTTTTTATCCTTTGCCATATGTAAGCCATCTAAAATATTTTTATATTCTTTTTTCTAACATGGATAGCTAGAATAGTCAAAAACAAACGTTATGGTATTATTGCTTTTAAATAAAGGTAAAACTAATAAACCCACCAGCTTCAAAGGTAGTATTTTTAGGTTCGATAAACCCTTTGTCTACTTCTGAATCGCTAATATTCCAATAACGCACATAGGGACCAATCCCAATACGCATAGAATCTGAAGTTTGATGGGCCATTTCTAGCTTAGCATTAATGCCATAGCCATTATTTTGTCTATTTGAAATAGTACCACCAAAAGAGTCTGGGAGGTGGCTATACTGCTGGCCTCTAATTAAATAGTCATATTCAAATAATGCGCGATAAAGCCACTCGTCTTTTTGTATTTGTATATCAATGCCTATAGGCAAGTAAAAATAATTAGATTCCCTCAAATAGCCAAAGTGTCCTGTTGTTGTTACTGTGCCACTGGAGTCATTATTTAAGTAGCGATAACCAAATCCAGCATATGGCGTGATGATTGTTGATTGGTTTATGAATATTGTATAACCAAGCGTTGGAGCAATATTAATAAGCCAACTATTATCCTCATCATTACTGCCAGTGCCATTAGATGTATAATCTCCAAAGTTATAAGCACCACGCAAAAATAAACGAAATAACAAGTTATAAGACATTGGAATAAATGTTTCAGAAGTGACACCTACAAGGGGACCTTTAATTTGCATAATATTAGGTTCTTCATATTTATAATAACCAAGTTCAGGTGATATATTAAATGATGGCTCTCTGGAATCAGGTAGTTTAGTATAGGTTAAAGCATTGGTATATAGAACAGGTAATGTAAGGCATAAAGCCAGCTTTGTTTTCCATTTCATTATAATTCTCCATTAATAAGATCAAAGCATAATAGTTTGGTATAACATTGAAAGACTGATGGAGTCAAGCATAGTAGAAAAGTTATAGCCTAGCATAATCCCTTGTAATATGATAAAAACTATATTAATGTATGGCAGGGAACAATTAATAGTTTGGAGAAGCTTTATGAAATTAGTCACAAAAATATTAGCTGCTAGTATTTTAACAGGATCGTTAATGACAGCGGGGTTTGCAAATGATGATGCAATGAAAATTGGTGTAGTTGATGCGGCTAAAGTTTATCAACAGGTACCACAAGGTATGGCAACAGCAGATCAAGTACGTAATACTCTAAAGCCAGAAGTTGAGAAACTATCAAAAGAACAACAAACACTAGCTGACGAAGCAAAGCAATTAGAAAAAGATCGTACAAGTTTATCAGAAAGTGACTATGATAATAAAAAAGCTGAACTTGCTGCAAAAATGCAAACTTTTCAGCAAAAATATATGCAAATTAGACAGCAAGACACACAAAAAAGCCAACAGTTAGCCCAGAGTTTTGAGAAAGCATTTGCTGAATCAGTAAGCGAAATTGGTAAAAAAGAAGGTTATGATATGATTTTGGTTAAGCAAGCAGCACCGTATGCTAAAAATCAGTATGATATTACTTCTGAAGTTATCAGTAATATGGAAGCTGAGCATACAACAGTTGCTTCAAAATAATTTTATATAAAACTTATTTTTTTACTATTTATTCAGTCAAACGCTAGAAAAAGGTATATTATCTATGAGTGTTTCTTATAGTTTATCTGAGCTTGCTGTACAACTTGGTGGAACACTAAAAGGAGATCCAAGTGCTACCGTTCAAAGAATTTCTACTCTAAAAGGAGCAGAAAAAGGTTGTCTTTCTTTTTTAGCAAACCCAAAATATATTAACGATTTAAAAAATACCAATGCAACAGCGGTATTAGTGACATCAGATGCAGCTGAGATCTGTCCAGTTGATGCGATTATTTTAAAAGACCCATATTTTGCATTTGCTAAAGTAGCAGAACTGTTTGATAAAGCGCCTAAACTTGGAAATGGTATTCATCCTTCAGCAGTTATTGATCCAACTGCTGAAGTTAATGAGTCGGCCAAGATAGGGGCAAATGTTGTTATTGGCGCACATACAGTGATTGATTCAGATGTTTCAATATGGGCGAATACGATTATTTCTAGTCATTGCCATATTAGCAGCAACAGTACAATTTTTTCAAATGTAACAGTTTGTCATGATGTTAAAATTGGCAGAAATAGCATTATCCATCCGGGAGCAGTTATTGGTAGTGATGGCTTTGGTAATGCAAAAGATGAGTCAGGCCAATGGATTAAAGTGCCTCAGCTAGGCGGAGTTACTATTGGTGACAATGTGGAAGTTGGAGCAAATACAACGATTGATCGAGGTACCATTGATGATACGGTAATTCATGATAATGCAAAAATAGATAATTTAGTTCAAATTGCGCACAATGTTCAAGTTGGCGAAAGTACAGCAATGGCAGCTCAAGTTGGCGTAGCAGGCAGTACTAAAATTGGCAAGCATTGCTTGATTGGCGGTGCAGCAGGCATTACAGGGCATATTGAAATTGGCGATCAAGTCATGATTGCTGCAAAATCAGGAGTTAGTAAATCATTATTAGAGCCTGGTGCTTATGCATCTGGGATACCAGCAAAACCATATCATCAATGGCGTAAAAACATTGCACGAGTTAATCGTTTAGAAAAAGCCTATGCTAAGATTAGAGCATTAGAGAAAAAAGTAGAACTTCTAGAAAAAGAAGAAACAAATTAAACTTAGAAAATAATATGTTTAGGAAATAATTTAATGAATAATCAAATCACATCAAAGAGTCAAGATATTTATGATATTTTAAATTTATTACCACATAGGTATCCTTTTCTATTGATTGATCGTGTGCTTGAAGTTGATATCGAACATGTCATAGCAGTTAAAAATGTAACAGTTAATGAGCCTCATTTTACAGGACATTTTCCAGAAAATCCGGTGATGCCTGGTGTTTTAATTGTAGAAGCTATGGCACAAGCGACAGCTTTGATGGCACATGCTAGAATAGAAGCAAATGAACTAGAAGGTGATGATAATAAAATGTTCTTTTTGGCAGGTGTCGATAATTTTAGAATCAAGCGCCCAGTAGTACCAGGAGATCAATTAATTATCTCAGCTAAAATAACAAAGCAAAAACGCAGTATCTTTATGTGTAAAGCAGAAGCAAGGGTAGATGGTGACTTAGTAGCATCTGCAGATTTAATGGCAGCATATCGGGATAAAACATTGTGATAGACCCTAAAGCGGTAATTTATGAAGGTGCATCAATTGCGCCAGATGTTGATATTGGACCTTATGCAGTAATTGGGCCAAAAGTAACCATTGGCTCGGGTACTAAAATAGGTCCTCATGTCGTTATTCAAAATACCACCACAATAGGCAAAAATAATCAAATTTTCCAGTTTGCGTCAATTGGTGCAGACCCAATTGATCACAGTTATCAAGGTGAAGAAACTTATCTTGAGATAGGTGATGGAAATATTATTCGTGAAGGCGCAACGATTCATGGTGGAACTTCAAAAGAAACGAACACGACTAAAGTAGGTAATAACAATTTAATTATGAATTATGTTCATATAGGGCATGATTGTGTTATTGGTAGCCATGTGACCTTGGTTAATTATTCTGCGATTGCTGGTCATGTGCGTATTCATGACTATGCTACTATTGGCGTTTATAGTGGTATACATCAATTTGTAACAATTGGTGCTTATAGCTTTATTGCGCAAGGCGCTTTAATTGGTCAAGATGTATTACCATATTTGGTAGTTATTCCAGGGAAAGATAAGCCAGCAACACCTTTGGGGCTTAACACTGAAGGTTTAAAGCGTAATGGCTTTTCTAAAGAAACAATTGCTGATATTAAAAAAGCATATAAGATTATTTATCGTCAGGGCTTAAAGTTAGAGGAAGCTGTTGAAAAACTAAAAGAGCTTGAAATTGATTGTCCTGAAGTCGACATTATGAGAAAAATGCTAGAAAAAACTGAGCGAGGGATTACTCGTTAATGCGTATTGCAATTGTTGCTGGTGAGTTATCTGGAGATCAATTAGGTAAAGGTTTAGTTAGTCATTTAAAAAAGAAATATCCTGATGCAGTTATAGAGGGTATTGGTGGTCCTGGCATGATTAGTCAAGGGCTTCATAGTTTATATCCAATTGAATATTTATCTGTGATGGGATTTGTTGAAGTTTTCAAGCAATTGGGCAAAATTCTTAAAGCTCGATTTGGTCTGTTAAATCATTTTAAAAGAAACCCACCAGATATTTATATTGGTATTGATGCACCAGATTTTAATCTTCCAATTGAAAAAAAATTAAGAAAAAAAGGGATAAAAACAGTCCATTATGTCAGTCCGTCGGTATGGGCTTGGCGAGAAGGGCGAGTTAAAAGTATTAAAAAAGCAACGGACTCTATTTTAGCGATTTTGCCATTTGAAGTAGATTTTTATAAAAAGTATAACCATCGGGTTATTTTTGTTGGACATCCATTGGCCAATAATATTTCATTAGAAGTTAAAAGTACTCAAGCAGTGCGTCGAAGATTAGAGATTAATCAAGAGAAATTAACAATTGCAATATTACCTGGCAGTCGATCGCAAGAAGTTGCATTTCTATTGCCTGTTTTTATGGAAACAGCACGCAGACTTAAAAATCAGTATCCAGCTTGTCAGTTTATTATTCCTTTAGCAAAGCCAAGCTTAAATATTTACTTTAATGATTATCGCCATGAATTTGAAGTGTTAGATTTACATTTGATAGAAGGAAAGTCTCATCAAGTATTAGAAGCATCTGACTTTGTTTTATTAGCTTCGGGAACAGCAGCACTAGAAGCGATGCTTTATAAAAAACCAATGGTTATGGCTTATAAATTATCGCCAATTACTTTTTTCTTTGCACGTTTTTTAGTTAAAATTCGTATGTTTTCCTTACCAAATATATTATCAAATAAGATGCTAATCCCAGAACTAATTCAAGATGAAGCAAGTGCACCTAATTTAGCAAAAGAAATGATTAGTATCATCGAAGATAAAGATTTACAAACTAATTTAATTGAAGAATTTACCCAACTTCATCAACTACTTAAACGAGACTCTGACTATCTTGCTTTAAAAGAAGTTGAATATTTGTTGGGGAAATAGTTAGTTATTTTATGGACTAATGATTTATATTATTTAAAATACATTTTAATTAGTAATTTCTTAAAAATGGAATAAGTATGTCAAAACCACGCTGGATTTATCGATTTGATAATTATTCTAAAGCTTTTAAGTTATTAAAAAAAGCGATAGAGAAGAAACAACAATCTGGATTAACAGAATTAGAAGAAGAGGGTGTTATTCAACGGTTTGAATATACAATAGAGCTTGCTTGGAAAACAATGAAAGATTATTTAGAGCATGAGAATATTGTGCTTGAACAAATTACACCACGAGCTGTTATCCGCCAAGCATTTTCAAGTAAACTAATTGATGATGGTGCTACATGGCAAAACGCGTTAGATGACCGAAATCGAATGAGCCATACCTATGATATTGAAGAGTTTGAAGTTGTTGTAAATCGGATTCAGGATAAATATTTATCAAGGTTTGAGCAATTATACGATAAATTACAATCTTTGATTGAGAAAATATAATATGAGCATCTTTAACCATGGCTTAACCGATCAAGAGTTAGCAATATTAAAAGGTATTTTGTATAAACTTAAAGATAAAATTGATCGTGTTGCAGTATTTGGCTCTAGAGCAACAGGTAAATATAGAAATAACTCAGATATTGATCTAGTAATTTATGGTAACTCAATTACTCAATCAGACATTAATGCTTTAGCAAGAGAGTTTGATGATAGTTCATTAGCATACCCGGTTGATATTTGTGCCTATCATTTAATCAAGTATCAACCATTTAAAGAACATATTGACCAAGTTAATCAAACGCTATTTGCTTAAACCTTTCTTGCTCTTCTAAATAGAGTTTGTAGCCAATTTCAAAAAAAGGATTAGTAAATGGTAATTCTTCTGGCTGTTTTATTGAGTCAGGTGATGGTTCCCCTTCTAGGTAAGCCGCATAAAACGAAGGTGGTTCAAGTCTATTATTATCTGTTTGATTATTATTTGAAGTTGTTATATCGTTACTCTCAGGCTCTAGGCTAGCAAGCAAATCTGAAAGTTTTAGATCTATTAAATCATCAACTTCTTTTTCACTTACTCCAGAAACAATAAGATGCTCAGGAAGTGGACCATGACGAATAATATTTTCTTCTTCATTTACTTTAGAAGTATTAAAATTCCCAGGAAGCGAGCCATGATGAATAATATTTTCTTGATCAAATAATATTAAGCAAAAGTCTACAGATTTAATTTTATCTTTATGATCAAAAGAGAATTTTAGATAGGTTGAAAACCCTAATAATTGAGCCCCAAGATAAATATTTCGTTGATCATCAATATACAAGGCATCACCAACTTCAATGCCTTTCTTTTTTAGTCTAGTTTTAATTGGTTGAAGTAAGATTTCCTTTTGTTTAATGTTGCCATTATTAACTTCAATAATTTCTTGATTAATTTCAACTTTTGAACCTACACCATAAACATTATCTGATGTAAATTGTATTTTTGCTTCACCTCGATGTTGATTTTCACTAAGCCACTGCTCATAAGCTTTATTAAGAATTTTGCAAACAACACTGATTTGAGATTTTGTTGCAATATAAAACTCAATGCCCTTTACTAACCATTGATTATGTAAAGCCTCAAAGAAAGTATCGTTGATATACTTTAGTGGATTTTTTGCCATATCCATAAGCGCTTGTTTTCGAGATTCTTTATCTTCAGAACGTATCTTCCCTTTTCTTTCAAGAATATCTAGACCCACATCAATGGCTCTCTCATCAAAAATATCAATACCATAAGTATGAAGTTTAGTAATTGTGTCATCAAAATCTGAGATGACGGCTTTAGGGTTAGTCATATTCATTTTTATGTTCAGATTGGTTACTATAGCTTTGATAAAACGCATAAAATACATGTACGCAGGCTTGAGCAGTACTCTGCCCCCATTCAAACCAACCATTTTGAGGTTGATCTGTTGAGTTGCTAGGTGAAGGTGACTTTTCAGATCCATTTGAACTGTTAACTAATAAATGTTCTTCTAAGAGATTGCTGTTGTCATTATCTGGTTTTACAGGGGAGGTATCTTCTATATCAATTACGCTGTAGTCAGTTTCAGATGAAACCAACTTTGCTTCTGGTTCATTATCATCGCCTGTTGGTTCTTCTGCTAGAGATGCTACTAAAGTTTGGAAGTTTTCTTGATTATTTTTGTCAATTAGTTCGTTTTTTATGTTAGTTATAGCTGTCTTGTCATGTTTGTGAAATATAAGCTCTAAAAGAGAACTGGAAGACTCTTCAGTTTTATTTGTTAATAAACTATAAAGACGATCTTCTGGTATTGCTTTTAATACGGCCATAAGAGATTTATAAGGCTCTTCTCTTATATGCTTTTTGAGAAGGCCTTGACCAATAGAAGTATCATAAAACTCAGCTAATGCTTGTTTTGCATCTAGGTTTAGTCCTATAAAGTTAGGTTTTTTAGAAGAAATTTGATTTTTATCATTACTAAATGCTTGGTCTCTATTATCTTGTGAGTCAAACTCTGCATAAAAGCTAGACCTTCCTTTCTCAAGGTGTACAAAACCTTTAAAACCACGAAAATTACTAATTTTAATTAAATTATCTAGAGCCTCATTCATACTTACCAACCCCTAAAATATAAAAAATACTAGTTGGTATTCTTTCATATTAAAAACAAAAATCATATAGGAAAAAAATTACAAAAATATAATTAATAGTTGTTATAAAAACAATTAAGAAATATATAGTTAAAATTTTTTTATAAAAAAATATGGTAGTACTTTGTTACAAAAGTAGTTTAAGAATTTGTCTAATTATGACGAATACTACGGTTTAGTATAATGCCAATGATTGTTAATACAACAAGTGAGCCTACACCAAAGCTTAAAACATAAAAAGTAGGGTAACCGCCATAAGCTTTTTCTAAATCAAAGATAACCTGCCTAAGTAATAAGGTTGTTAATATTGCAGGTATTACCATACGAATTAAAATATTAAATAAGCCAGTTAGATGAACATTAGACTGCTTTTTTAAGTTATAACGCAAGCGCTCAGCATCATAACCCCAACCAATAATTAAAGCTTGAATTAAGCATATAATTAATACGCCATAGCCTGCAATAAAGTGATCAATAATATCAAGAATATAAAGGCCATTATTGATGGTATAAATTAAGCTAAATACTAGAGCAAGTAACAGGACAATTAGCAAAATACCTTTACGTTGTAGTTTATTAGAGCCATCCATAACAGCAGCTAAAATCGCTTCAGACATTGAAACAAGAGAGGTAAAAGCTAATGCAAATAAAGCAAGATAGAAAATAGTTGCAAAAATACCTTCTCCAAATGGCAATAAGGCAAGCGCTTGAGGAAAAACAACAAATGCAAGACCAATACCGCCTTCAACAACTTCATGAATTGGTGTATTTGTAATTGTTGCATAGTAACCCAAGACAGAATAAATAATTAGGCCACTAACAAAGGCAATACAAGTGTCGCCAACAATAACAGCAGTTGCCATTTTTTTGATATTAACTTCAGTATCTAAAATAGCACCATAGGCAAACATGACACCAAAACCGATAGATAGTGTAAATAATACCTGACTTGCGGCATCAAACCATAAGTTTAGTGAATACAAAGATGACCATTCAGGCGCTAGAAATAACATAAGTCCTTTAGAAGCACCTTCTAAAAATAAAGAGTTAATCAATAAAATAAATAGGAAAAGGAAAGGGATTGGTGTAACCCATTTAGCAACACGAGCAATACCGGATGTTCCTTTATAAACAGCAAGGTACAAAACAATAAATATACCAATAACACCTAAAAAAATAGGAATATTTAAATGCGTTACTTGAGAGATATGGCTTGTTAGATTAAGAAAGTGATCATGGAAGTAGATATTTGCATCTTCCTTCCAAGGTAAGCTTGGCGCTGCAATGGCATAATTAACAACCCAGCTTGTAATGACAACATAATAGGTTAAAACTCCAAATGAAACGAGAACTGCTAACCAACCAACTAATTTGAATTTAGCTGATTTTCCAATCGCTCCTAATGACCTTGGTGCAGCAAATCGTGTGATTTGTCCTAAACCAATTTCCATAATTAATAATGGTAAACCTAAGATGAATAAACAAATAAAATAAGCAACGAAAAAAGCACCGCCACCATGCTCATAAGCAAGATAAGGGAAGCGCCAAACATTACCTAGTCCAGCCGCTGAACCAATTGCGGCAAGCACAAAAATCCAGCCTGATTTAAAGTTTTCACGTTTCATTAAATATTCCACCTAGGTTATTTAGTTAATATAAAAATATAACATAATTATAATAAAAGGCTAGACAAAGTCTGCTTTGGATTTCAAGTTGGCTTTTTTTAGATAGATAAGCAATAAGCTAATCGCAGCTGGTGTTACACCAGAAATCCTTGAAGCTTGAGCAATTGTTGTTGGTCTTGCGTCAGTTAGTTTTTGGCGAACTTCGTTTGATAAACTTTGAATGCGCTGGTAGTCTAAATGCTCAGGTATAGTCATAGACTCTAGTTCTTTTTGTTTTTCAATGTCATTGAGCGCTCTTGTGATATAACCATCATATTTGGCTTGAATTTCAATTTGTTCAGATGCCTGGGTATGTTGAACGCTAGGACCAAAAGTTTCAACTTGCATCAATTTTTCATAAGTCATTTCAGGGCGCTTTAGTAGATCAAATGCATTCACATCAGCACTTATAGGGTGTGGTATAATGGCTTCTAGTTCTTTTGCTTTTGGGCTTTTAGGTCCAATCCAAAGTTTACGTAAACGAGTTATTTCATTTTCTATCTGTTGTTGTTTTTCTTCAAAAAATTGGAAACGTTTATTATTAACTAAACCTAGTTCTCGGCCAATTGGTGTTAGACGTAAATCTGCATTATCTTCACGAAGCAATAAACGATACTCTGCTCTTGATGTAAACATACGATAAGGCTCTTGTGTACCGTTTGTAATAAGATCATCAATTAATACACCCATATAAGCTTGATCTCGTGTTGGATACCAGCTTGGTTTGTTATTAGTCATCAATGCCGCATTAAGTCCTGCAATAAGGCCTTGGGCTGCGGCTTCTTCATAACCAGTTGTTCCATTGATTTGACCAGCAAAAAATAGGTTTTTAATATGTTTTGTTTCTAGCGTAGGCTTTAAGTCTCTTGGATCAAAATAATCATACTCAATGGCATAACCAGGGCGAGTAATATGTGCATTTTCAAAACCTTTCATTGATCTTACAATATCAAGCTGCACATCAAAAGGTAGAGACGTAGAGATACCATTTGGGTATAACTCTTGACTATCTAAGCCTTCAGGCTCAACAAAAACTTGATGTGATGTTTTATCTGAAAAGCGAACAATTTTATCTTCAATTGATGGACAGTAACGAGGGCCAATACCTTCAATAACACCGCCGTACATTGGCGAACGATCAAGATTATTACGAATAATTTCATGAGTTTTTTCATTGGTATGAGTAATATAACATGGCACTTGTTGAGGGTGATCAGAAGCCTTGCCTAAAAATGAAAAGACAGGTACTGGTGTATCACCTGGCTGTATTTGCATGACTAAAAAATCAACTGTTTTTGCATCAATTCGTGGTGGGGTACCTGTTTTTAAACGACCAACACGAAAAGGCAATGCTCTTAAGCGTTCAGATAAGGCATTACTTGGTGCATCACCTGCTCGACCGCCTTGATATTGGTTAAACCCAATATGAATCTTACCACCTAAGAAAGTACCAACGGTTAAAACAACACAATTAGCTTTAAAAGTTAATCCCATTTGCGTAATAACACCACAAACACGATCATTTTCAACAACAAGGTCATCAACTGATTGTTGAAAGAAAGTCAAATTTTCTTGTGACTGAAGCATAGATTGGATTGCTTTTCGATATAATGTACGATCAGCTTGTGCTCTTGTTGCTCGAACAGCAGGACCTTTTCTAGAGTTTAGTGTTCTAAATTGGATGCCTGCTTGATCAATTGCCTGTGCCATAAGACCACCTAAGGCATCAATCTCTTTTACAAGATGACCTTTACCAATACCACCAATGGCAGGGTTACATGACATTTGACCAATGGTATCAATATTTTGTGTTAGTAATAGCGTTTTTGCGCCCATTCTAGCAGAAGCATGCGCAGCTTCTGTACCCGCATGACCACCACCAACAACAATCACGTCAAAATGCTCAGGATAAATCATTAACTAAACCTTCTTAAAACTTAATTTTATTTATAGTTTTTATTCTTTAAAAAATATTGGCGCTATTTTAACGTAAAACGTTAACAGATGCTAGAGGTTAAATTTTGATCAATGTTGATTAAGATCTTTAGTATATGAAAACCCTCCAGCTGGTTTTTTCTTTTGAGAGTAATTAAAAGTAACATGGGGAACTGATGATTCTTTAGGCTTTTCTTTTTTGATATCACTAGAATTCTGTTGTTGGGGGTTTTGTATTTGTTGTGGCTCTTTAGCCTTTTGTGTTATAAGGCATTGATGTTGTAGATCTGAAATAGTCAAATTTTTTAGCATTAACTTAGCTTCTAGTTGATTTACATGTAATGAAGACAAACTATCAGTATTTATAAAGTAAGTATAAAATCCGTTTTTAACACCAATAGAATGAAGCTCTTTACTGTTTGTTGCTAGCACTAAGGTTTCTGCTAAGTTAGAATAATGTGCATAACATCTTCTCAATGTTTCTTGCCAATTGTTGTTTGAGTAAACAACATGACTGATCTGACCATCTAGATTACTTTCTTTTAATTTATTTTTAACTTCTTCTCTTTTATCATTAGGTTCTAACAAGAGAGCAATGGAGTACCCTTTTTCCTTTAAATCATTTAATTGCTGTGAGGTAATAAAGAAAGATTTTTTGAGGCAATTATCTAGAGAATAATCACATATGCTATTGTAATGAAAAATAATAAGTTTTTGATTTATGTTTTGTTTACTATCGTGTCTTTTGATTGTGTCATCTTTAATTTTATTAATATCAAATACTTTGATTTTCATACTGTTATGCTCAAATAATTTTTTCATGTATAAATTAAGATTTTAACAATGTAAATAATTGAAAACAAATATAAAAATATTTCAAAAAAATCATAATAAAATTAAGAATGTGTTTGATACATATCTAAAATTATGTATCAAATAAATGGCCTTACATTATTAGGCATAGCTAAGTTTGCAATAAAAGACTGAACACTAAATAGCTCAGGTGGATTTTGAGGTGTTTGTATTACTTGTATTGCATTATGAAGGTTTGCTTTATTTGGATTTGTAATTACATAAGAAGAAAATTTAAACATTTCATTTTCATATTTTGATGATGATGTTTCAGAATTAGATAATAAATTAATTTTTCCTATTGCTCGACTATAGCATTTAGTGCAGCCATCAATAGCTTCCTCTTTACTATCAGCGTATACAATCATATCAAAAAACGTAGTTAACGTTTCATTTTTTAAACATTGTTGTAAATTTTTTGCTTTATTTTCTGAGTCTGAAATAATACACAATAAGTAGCCATCATTGTATATGAGCTTTTTTAACTGTTCTTTAGCTATAAAAAGCTCATTATTTTGATTTATTAGAACATTAGCATCAAAAATTATTAATTCATCATTTTTTCCAGTTATCATTCTAAATTCCAATTCATCCGCGCGATAGATTGACAATGGCATAACTAACTTCCTATTATTTTGTTATTTCTTACTAAAAAATATTTAAAAAGGCTTAATTATGTATTGTGTCATATTTAAATCAAAATTAAAAAACACGAATGATCAAGAGTATAAAAAAACAGCAGATCAAATGTTAAATTTAGCTAAAGAGCAAAATGGTTTTATTAGTTTTGAGCATTATTTTTCAGAGCCTACAGGTCACTTTATTTAGAAAAACTAAACTATAGATTAATAATTGTAAGTTTTAATAACATTTTTTATCATTTATAATTAAAAAAATCTTAACAAAAGACTTTAATCACTGGGAGAATGTTTTATGAGTAAATTACTATTAGCAATTGACTTTATTAATGATATTGTTCATGAGGATGGTGCATTTGGAAAATATAATGCGCCTTATTTAACTGAGCATAACGTATTAGAAAATGCAAATAAAGCAATTAAACATGCAAGAGAGAATAATATACCTGTTGCACATGTTAAAGTAGGCTTTAGTAAGTCCTATCTTGAATGTCCAGCACAGTCGCCAGTTTTTTCAAATGCTAGAAAATTTAAAGCACTAGAGTTAGGCACTTGGGGAACAGAGTTTCATGATTCCATGGATATTCAAGAAGATGATTATATTATTACAAAGCATCGAATTAGTGCCTTTTATAATACGAGTTTAGAATGTGTTTTAAGGGCCAATGGTATTGATGAAATTATTATTATTGGAGTTTCAACACAGATGACAGTTGAGTTAACAGCACGTGAAGCACATGATCGTGATTATATTGTTACAGTACTTGAAGATGCTTGTGGTGCAAATGATTTTGAAACGCACACAGGCTCAGTCAATAGCATCAAAAAAATTGCGACGGTTAGCTCAGTAAACGATTGGATTAGTTAAAAGTGAAGGGACTATGCAATTATTTAAAATCTGAAGTTGTAGAAACTCATAAAATAATAGCATGCATCGTTTCTATACTTCCAGGTATTCTATTAGTCTCTTATTATCAAAACCCTCATTTTTTTATTGCGTGCCTGTTACCTATATGTAGTTTAATGCCTTATGGTAAAAGCTTTTCTAAAAAATATTACTGTTTTGTGCTTTTATTTTGCATCACTTGTAGTAGTGTCGGTGGAGCCTACTTACTAAGTCATAGCCAGTTATTATTTTGGCTTTTAATGTTGTTAGTTAGTGTTGTTTTAGGCTTCTTTGAAGCAAATATTGACCAACTAAAAACATTAAGTTCCTGGGTTTTTATTGGTATTTTATATGGCAGTTATGAGTTACAGACATTTAGTTTAACAATTAGTACCTTTCAGTACCTATTAATTATTTTTACTAGTTTATTAACAACTATACTTTTTGTTCAATTAGCTAAAGTTAATTTTTCTAATTATCAGTTTAAAGTACGTTTAGATTATCGCGAAATAATTCATTACCTGAAGTATACCTTTTATTTACTAATTGCATTGGTTATTTTTATAGTTTTGCCAATAAAAGAGCCACAGTGGTATTTTTGGTCAGGGTTATCAGTATTAAGCTTAAATATTGGTAATGCAGTCAATAAGATTAAACTTCGAGCAATATCAGGAGCTGTTGGTATTTTTTTAGGTATGTTTGTTATTCACTTTCTATCAGAAAGTCTATTTTTAATGATTATTAGTTATATTGGGATTGTATTGAGTTTAATGGCTTTTAAACAGTATATTTATAATTTCAGTATTCGGTGTTTTTTTATCGTTTTATTTGCAGGTTCACAGGCAATGAGTGTTGCTCAAATTAGAATTGTTGATGTTATTATAGGTGGTTTAATTGGTTTAGTAATGAGTATTAGCTTATCATTATTATATAAAAAATCGAACAATTGATATACTAATTTTAAAAGTTAAGGCAAGGTTAATCCAACCCACAAGCTAAATTTGCAGGTACTGCAATATCCATATATTTTGGGTTAGGTAAGTTTAAGTTTGCCATGATCTCAGCATATTCATCTGCATTTTTTACCTTTAATCGTGGATTGAAGTTTTTTTCTTCATAAATACTACTTGAAGTTCGTCCGTTATAATCATGAGCTGGATAAACAAGGGTTTCTTCATCTAAAGTAAATAATTTGTGCATAATGCTATCATATTGTGCGTAAGAATCACCATTTTGAAAGTCCGTTCTACCTGTCCCTCGAATTAAAAGCGTATCACCAGTAAATACCAAGTTATTTAATAGGAAGCTGTAAGAGTCGTCAGTATGACCAGGTGTATAAATTGCCTTAAGTTTTAAACCATCAAAATTAATAACTTCATCTTCCTTGACTTTGACAGATACACACTCAGCTTTAGATTGTTCACCCATGATACTTTGACAATTAAGTCGGTCACGTAATACGCCGAGAGCTGTAATATGATCGGCATGAACATGTGTATCAATAGCAGCAATAAGCTTTAAATCTAACTCTTTAATTAATGTTTCATACTCAAGTGCCTTATCTTTGACAGGGTCAATGATAAGGCCTTCGCGGCCAACGCCTGAGGCAATTAAATAGGTATAAGTGAAAGTATCAAAATCAAATAGCTGTTTAAATATCATATCTATTTCCTTGAAGTAACTATTTTTTTGGTTTATTAAAAGGTAATAACATTAATGCATTAGCCAGTGCACAACTGCCAGTTAAGCCTGCAAATAAGAGTCCAGCACCAAAAAAAGCACTTAATAGGTTAAAAAGTGGTGATACGGTATAAGAAAGTATGATACCCAATAAAACCATCAATCCAACAACTATTTGAACTTGGCGCATAATTGGGAAAGGTGCTTCAGTATTAACTACAGTCTGTAGTTTTGCTTTTTTCCAAGCATTGATTCCACCTTCTAGAATATAGATATTCTCAAGCCCAAGTTGTTTTAAAATATCTTCAGCTTGGCGTGTTCTGTTGCCTGATTGACAATGAAAGACAACAATTTCATCATTTGTAAAGCTGTTTTTGTTAAGGTCATTTAACTGTTTGTTTTGAGCGCCTTCTATATGTTCTTTTGTATGTTCATCTTCTCTTCTGATATCAATTAATTTGACTTGATTATTTTCACAAAGCTTTTGGTACTCACTAACTGAAATAATTTGGCATTTACTCATGATGTTTTCCTAATAATATTTTAAAATTTTTAATATTGATATTGTATAATGTTCTAAAGTTATGAATCAATACGAGCAAAAAGGAAATATTAAATGAGTGGCTTACCTAAATGCCCTAAATGTGAATCAATCTATACATATCATGATGGTGAATTTTTAGTTTGTCCAGAATGTGCATATGAGTGGAGTCTTGAAGAGGCATCTACAGCTAGTAGTGAGGATACGTTAATAGTAAAGGATGCTAACGGTAATTTATTAGCAGATGGTGATACGGTTACTTTGATTAAAGATTTAAAAGTTAAAGGTAGTTCATCAGTTATCAAAGTAGGCACTAAAGTTAAAAATATTCGACTTGTTGAAGGAGATCATAATATTGACTGTAAGGTTGAAGGGATTGGTGCTATGAAATTAAAGTCTGAATTTGTAAAAAAATAGATATAGCTAACACTTAAAAAATTAAGATCATAAGGATATGTATGCTTAAAAAAATATTATTAATACTCAGCGTTTTTCAATTTTTCAATTCAGCAAATGCAACACTTTGGCAAATTGATGAGAATTTTGAGATTAATTATCAAACACAGAATGAAAAACTGGCGATTGATTTTACACTTAAGAATAATAAAACTGGTTGGATGGCAGTTTGCTTCCATGAGTTTATGTTTCCAGCAGATTGTATTATTGCATGGGTAGATCAACAAACAAAACAGCCTGTTGTTTGGGATGCATATAATCCAGGCATTCCAACGATGTCTATGTTTCCTTCGCCGATACAAGATATTGACCCACTTATTAAAATAGAAGGTGGTAGTCCACTTGATAATAAGGCGAACGTAAAAATAACTGGCTTTACAAATACAAATGGCACAATACAGATAAAGTGTGAGCGAGACCTTGAAACCGGTGATATTTTTGATTTACAGTTTACACCAGGAGTGGAGTATCATGTTGTAGCTGCATATAATGAAAAGGAAGGTTTTAATAATGAATTTCAAGCATTACAACCAATGCATTCAAAAGTAGGTAGCCAACTCTGGATGATTGCTTATAATTCTGATGAGTAAGTTTTACTTTCAAGAATAAATTTAAATTAAGGTGCTCAAATGCCTCAAGTTGAACTTAAATATAGTCAAGATTTAGAACTAAATATAAAAGATATTTTTGAAAAAATAGAAGTGCTTATTAATCAAATTGATTCGACAGCTGGTGTTTGTAAGAGTAGGGCATATCCTACAACTAAATACTTACACCCAAACTGTTCTTTTGAAATATTGGTACTTAGAAAAGCGCATCGTGATAAACATTTTATGAAAAATTTATTAGTTCAAATTGAATCAGTTGTTAAACCATTATTGCCAATGGATTGTTATTATTCAATTAATCTAAATTTCAGTAGTGATTATTATTTTACTTCTAAGAGAAGGAGAGACTCAACTGATTGTACATAGCACTATATTCTATAAGGGTTTTAAAATTTTTAAAAAATTCTGATATACGTTTTGGTATACACTTGAATGGGGGTGTTGATAAAGGTTAAATAAACATCTAGTTTTAATAATATAAAATAATATGATGGATTTTGAAATGGATACAACAGTTATATATAATCATTATATGAGCTTTAAAGCAATAGAAAATGATCTCCTTAGCCTTTTAAGATACGTAGATTTAAATGAAAATAATTATTGCACTACTTCAGCTGAAATACGTAAGGTTTTGCTTATCTCATGCCAAATGGTAGAAATAATAGGAAAAGGTATTTTAGATTCAGAGTGTGACAATCTACCTGTAAAAGATCGTGTGAGTTTCCCTGAATATTTTATGAATACTTTAAAAGTAAGATGTAGTAATGATATTTCAGTTGTAACACCCAGAATTTACAATGAATTTTTCAAGCCTTGGTATACTGATAAAATTAATAGTTGGTGGGGAGCATATAACAATATTAAACATAACAATTTGAAAGGCGGAACATTTATAAACTGTTTATATGCTATATGTGCTTTCTATTCTTTAATAGTATATATTACTCGTAAAAGTAGTATTAATTATTTCTGGCATCGATCTGATCTTATTCAAGTGTACGGAAATATCAATGATAAAATAATAAAAGCTCAAAGCATACATAACGCTCCATCAAAGCAAGTATATAAATGGTTTCGTTGGGATGAGCATCTCTAATTAGTTATCATTTCTACATCCAATCACAGCGTAAATCAATGGCAATACCAACAGCACCAAGTAAATGAATCACTTTACCAATTTCAGCTGTTTGTTTACCATTTTCAATATCACTAATAAAGCGTATACCAACATTGCTTATGCCTGATAAATCAGCTTGTGTTAGCTTTTGAAATTTTCGTGCTTTACGAATAATATCACCAACTTCTTTTGTACTTGTTATATGAACTTTCATAGCATTTACTTTTTATTACCGCTCAGTAAAATTTTAAGCTTATTCAAGTAAAATTGCCAATATTTTTCCCTATCGGGAATATTTTTGATGATTTGATTGGTTTTTGGTGTTTTTATTACTGTACAGGAATAAAAACTTTCCAAATTTGACGAATATCTTATTTGCTGTTTATGATAGGGCACTTTAAATAGATACCTTATGTGGAAACTAATTATGGAGCATATCAAACAGTCAATCGTGCACATTGCACTTGTTGTTAAAGACTATGATGAGGCAATAGCATTTTATACGCAAAAGCTTAATTTCAATTTAATAGAAGATATCTATCAACCTGAGCAGGATAAGCGTTGGGTTGTGGTTGCTCCACCTGGTTCAACAGGTACTTCTATTCTGTTAGCAAAAGCTTCTAAATCAGAACAACATGCTTTTATTGGTAATCAAACAGGGGGGCGAGTTTTCTTGTTTTTAAATACTAATGACTTTTGGCGTGATTATAATCAAATGAAAGATCAGGGTATTGAATTTGTTAGAGAACCATCAGAAGAAGAGTACGGTATGGTTGCTGTCTTTAAAGATTTATATGGTAATCTGTGGGATTTATTGCAGTTAAGTAAATAATTAAAAACTGCACCATTTTTTGACTCCCATTTCGCTTTTGGTTGATTTGTAATCAGCTATTTTTAGGATTACTTGATCTTCTACTATCCTTAGTAAATTCCTATAAAACTTCACTTTTTTCTAAAAAAGCGAAACGAAACACGTTTTTTTTCTCACACAGAAGTTAAAAGTAGCGGGTGATACACCCCCACAAGGTTTTACTCTAAAAGTACCTTTTTATCTATATCAACCTTATAGTTGTATACCTTATTCCAAGGCCATATAATTGAGCTTTTAGTTTATGATTTATTAATAGCTAAGGAGCGCTATAATTATGATTTGGTCAAATTTACTGTCTGATCATTTTGATACGTTTGTGCAGATAGTCACTTCACTGATGATCTTTATTATGCCTTTTACTCCAAAACTTCTAAAATATTTTTCACCTAAATGGATATCCATTAATAAATATACCATGCAATATGCTAATGAGCGGAAAAAATTAGAAAAAATAAAAGATCTAAGCTCAACATTTTATCAAGTTGAATTAAATAGCTTAAATCACCAACACTTTAAGAAAAGGTATTCAGATCATGGTTTTTCATTATTAGAAAATGAACAGTTACATAAGTACTGCATCAGTAATAATTTAGATATACCAATAATCAAAGATTCAAACTTAGTTCGTAAAAATGATTACATTAAGATTCGTTGGTATGCTACTTCTTTATATGGTTTTGGTATATTGTGTGCACTGATTCCATTTTTGATTGCAACTATTATTTCTATATACCTTGTTATATTTCATAATATTAGTAACTTTTTACTAGTCTATGCCGTATTTCTAATACTTTCATATCATACCGGCAAACAGTTTATGGCACTATTAAAAGCAACAATGTATGTAAAAAGACATTTAGTAGGTATACCTATTTTTAGAAAAAATATAAAATTAGAAGATAATGCAAGCATTGTCTCACAAATGTTATTAAACAATATTGATAGTAAATCTTTAGAGTCCATATCCTAAATGTTCTACTTGTTCCATAGATGTTCTAATTTTGATCTGGCAAAACCCTTATAAAATAAGGCATACAGTAGTTCTAGAACATTAGAATACGTAGAACATGGGGTTTTGGTATGTTTTGTATTTTATTTAGTAGTGTATTTTTATAATAATAAAATAACAGTAAGTAAGCTAAAATAGCAATTACTAACTTCCAAGGAACTTGTTATATGAGTAACAACCCATTATACAATAAGCAATTAGAAGCTTTAAGAATAGAGTATCTAGGAATTAAGATGATTTATAATACTCTGATGCCTAAAGATGAGTATACTATCATCAATAACTACTTTAACTATATGCACATTGAAGTTATTAAGTTAGTAATAGGTCGAATATTTATATTAATATCAGATGATCAATACAGAGATTATAATACAATTAGTTACAAAATTCTTACAAACTCACTTATTAAAGATCAAAATATACAAAATGATAAAAATAAGCTAGAGGAAATTTTAAAAAAAATAAATGCAATTGATAAAAAGTTTAAAACCTTCAGGGATAAATCGTTTGCTCATATAGAGCTAGATAGAAATAGTGATAATATTAGAAAGATTGATTCATACAACATATGTAGTAATGAAGTGACAAGTTTACTGCTTTTAGCTGAAGAAATTTATAATGATCTATTCTTGATTTTATCTAATGCTAGCAGTGATCATATGGATGACAGTATCAACACTTTCTCTCAAGTTATTTGGAATGCATTTGAACAAGCTAATTTAGTTAAGAAAAGTACAAAGTAATTAAAATTTCCGTGTTCTACATGTTCTAATGTGTACTAGCTTAGACTAGATCTGGCAATTGCCCGTATTAAAATAGTTTCTGTCAGCTTAGATCTGAGCTAAATTTAAAAGTAATTCTCACCACCCCAACTTAATGTTCTATTTGTTCCATAGATGTTCTAATTTTGATCTGGCAAAACCCTTATAAAATAAGGTTTACAGCAGATTTAGAACATTAGAACACGTAGAACATGGGGTTTTGGTATGTTTTGTGAATTTATTAAAATGGCCGTAGGTATTTATCAATCACATTTCTAAAATTTCTTTTTTCTCACTTGAAGGGTTTCCCTGATTCGTCGCTTCTTGAAAGTTGGGAGTTATAGGTGAAGTGGAAGTACTTCTTTTAGTCTGACTTTTTTCTTTTTTCTCAAAGTGACGCTTAGATGCTTCTTGATAAGGCGCTAATGCTTTAGGGTCTTTTTGATAGGTATCTGAAATATGCTTTTTCATTTTAGGCCAGATAGTCTCTCTAAGTACTTTAGCATCAACAGAAAATCTATACGCAACTGAAGAGTTAAGGTCTGGAACTCTACATGGTTTTCCACGATAAGGGTCTTTAAATTTAACAGCTGAATAATAATCATAGTAACCATGCTTTTCTTTTGCTATTTTTCTTGCTTCTTTAATTTCTTCCCACTGATCGGGTTGCAACTGTTTTTCTTTAGCTAAATGATCAAAGTAACTCGTTTCAGCCCCTGTATTGACCATACATAGTGCAGAGCTATCACCATTATTATGAAAAAATTCAATAAATTGCTTTGGAAGTTGAAGTATGTTAGATGAGTAATAAAAGCTTAATGAATTACGGAAAGGAGGCCACTGAGGATTAAAGCTTGCTATATCAGGATGGTCTATACCAATTAAGTCTAATAAGGTATGCTCAAAAATATCACAATACCTAACAGTAATTTTATATTGGGCTAAATAATCTTCTATTTCTTGGAAGAAAACATCATTCAAACTTTCTTCTTGCTTATATTTTTCTTTAAAGCTTGCTTTAGATAGCATCTGATATTTTTCTATTTCATTATCAGAAAATACAGTTTTAATGCTGTTTTTAAAATTAGGTAATAAGCGATTAAAAACTAACTCTTCATTTAAGGGGATTAAATTACCTTTTACATCATCTTCTGTTATTTCTAAAAAGCTAAGTAGTTTTGCTCTATTATCAGCATCTAGCCCTCTAAGCCTTAAATATATTGGTTGTGTAGATGCAGTATCGTCATCATAATCTTCGTATACATAAAAGTGACAATGCTTTTGACATTCATCAGGCAAACCAGATTGTTTTAATAACCAATCACGAAAAATTCTAGCACCTTGAATTGAATACTCCTTTAGAAAACTATCTAAATTATTCCTAGTCCGTTCCCACATAGCTTAAACTCCTTGTTTGTATAAAGAAAAGAATAGACAATAAGTTATTAAGAACAATTGGTGTATTGTTTCAATTCAAACACTGTGATAAAAGTACAAAAGCTATCAAAACTACGTGTTCTACATGTTCTAATGTTCTAAAACTGCTGTAAGCCTTATTTTATATGGGATATAAATAACAAAAAATAGAACATGATTGGATTTCAACCATGTTCTAAATGTTCTATTGATTAAGTATTAGTGATGATAGTGAACGGCATAGGTTCTAGTTTTTTGTTTATCGATATAAATAGAGGCATTGTTAAGCAAAATACCATTTTCCTTTAATAACTGATTAACTCGTTTAACCGATAGTCCTTTAAATATTTCTTCGCTCCAGACTTTATTATGGACGATATAAGTAAATTTATTCTGGTAAGGCTTTATAAAGCCCGCTCGATTAGTTGGCACAGTCGCAAACTTACCCTCTTCTTGAAAACGTTGGCGGTTAGTATCAAGAAAATCATATAACCTTGTTGTGATCTCCTGATCTTCTAAAGATTCCTTACCAAACTCCTCTAGCCACTGATTATAAACTTGCAAGGTCATACAGTAAGCATCGCATCTCCCTGCGCTACCTTTAGTATCTGACCAACCTGTCACCCCCATCATTGTGGCAATCTGTCCTGCTG
>JAKJJT010000008.1 GCA_021713395.1 Thiotrichales bacterium 19S9-11
TCCATGTACTTGCGGTGTCTTTTTGATTATACTTTTCACTTAAACTACTCCAATTATTAAATAACTCAAAACCTACTTCACTATCTACTTCTGACTTGATTGCCATTGCAATTTCTACCCATTCATTACGTGAGCAATCTGGCGATATATGCGCCAATGCATTTTTAATTTTGTCTATTTGATTAGCATCCATGGCTTGTTCCTTTTTGAGTATTCTGAACATAATGTGGATCATTTTTCACTTTATTATTTAACTCATCTCTTGAGTGAATTCGATTATCCAACCACTGATCTATTTCATTTTGAACCCAGCCGCTAGAGCGTACACCTAATTTGATTTGCTTAGGGAAATCTCCCTGACTAATCAAACGATAGATGGTTGCACGAGATAGGTTAGTTACAGATATAACTTGCGGTAACCTTAAGATATTTTTCATGATACTTTATTCCTTTTATTTATTTGTTATGAGCTTTTGTTGGCTCAAATAAAATATTAAAAGAAAAAAATAATTGGGGCTGGATAAGGTAGTGACACAAATTGAACCAAACAGAGTCAATATGATATTATATAATTTTAGGTTCCTTTTTTTGTTTTAAATCCACCACATTAGTATCAAACTTTAATTGATCTAAATAATCAGCCCAAATTTGTAACATCTGAGCACGTTCAACTAGATGTTCAGCATGATTGTAAGTGGCTTTAACTTTGTTAGGTTCAACGTGTGCTAGTTGCCTTTCAATAATGTCACTGCTCCAACCATATTGAATTGCCATTTCATAGAGCAGGGTGCTACCCATATGTCTAAAGCCATGAGTATCTTGCTTTGGTTTTTCCCCTGGTTGTTTTTCTCTACCTAGAGCAGGGGAGTAGGTATAACCTAGCTTTCTAAGAGATAATCTTAGTGTGTTAATGTTGATTGGTTCTTTAGGTGTTTTAGTACTTGGAAAAACATAACGATGATTGCCAGAGAAGGCATGCATATCTTTAATAATCTCCAATGCTTGCCTTGATAAAGGTACAGTATGGGCTTTACGCATTTTCATGCGTTCAGCTTTAATAACTAATTTCTTTTGTGATAAATAAACTTCTTCCCACTCAAGGGCAGCTAATTCACTGGGGCGTAATAAAACAAGCGGTGCTAGTTTTAATGCCATCACAGTAGGGTAGTTGCCTTGGTATGTATCAATGTCATTAAGTAGTTGAGCAATTTGATCAGGTTCTTTAATAAAATCATAATGTTTATGCTTTACAGTTTTTAATGTTGAACTGATGCCATTAACTGGGTTATAAATACATTTGCCCTCTGCAAGTGCAATTGCAAAAATCTGGTTTAAGTGACTTTTAACTTTATTACGTTGAACAAGATGGCCTTTGGCTTCGATCTCTCTAAGAAAGGTAATAATTTCTTTGGTTTCTATTTCATCAATAGGTCGCTCACCAAAAGCAGGTAAGACTAAACGTTCTAATCGGCGTTGGCATTGCTTAAAGTGATTTTCAGCAAATTCACCTTTTTTTAGTTTCAACCATTCTTCTGCAGTATATTTAAATAAATCCATCTTGGCAGCTTTTTGATTATCTTTCTCTTTTTTTGGATCAAGCCCTTGTGCTAATACAGTCTTATGCTCATTGGTTAATTCTCGAGCTTGTTTTAGGGTGATATACGGGTATACACCTAAACCGAGCCAATTTGGTTTCTTGTTATACGTATACCGGAATTGCCACAATTTACTGCCATTAGGTTTAATAGCAAGGTATAAACCATTGCCATCACTTTCTCTATATAACTTTTTTTGGGGCTTTAAGTTCTTGATTTTCGTGTCATTAAGCTTCATAAGTGTATACCAGTTTTGAGGGTGGCGTTATTTTATAATGTCAGTATACACTATGGTATACACTTTATAGTAGGCTGTACTGGTACTTTATGATTCTTTAGAAGAGCTTAAATCTGTTGAAAGCTTTATTTTATAATGGTTTTAAGAGCTTGTGAGATTTTGTGAAATTAAGATTTGGTGCCGAAGGAGAGACTCGAACTCTCACTCCCGTGAAGGAACCGGATTTTGAATCCGGCGCGTCTACCAGTTCCACCACTTCGGCATGTGATAAAAGGATTATATAAAACTAGGACATAATGTCAAAAGATAAATGATTTATTTTTAAAAGTTTTGTAATTGATAGAGACGCCGATTCAGTGCGCCTCATTTGACAATTAATTTAAATCATTCAGTGACCAGTTTGGAACAATCATACCTAGAGAATAGCCATACTCAGTTAGTTTTGCTTTGATCTCATTTAAAGACTTTTTACCAAAATTTGGAGTCTTTAATAAAGAAGATTCTGTTCTCTGAACAAGTTCACCGATATAACGTATATTCTCAGACTTTAAGCAGTTAGCAGAGCGAACGGTTAAATCTAAGTCTTCAACTGAACGTAGTAAGAACGGATCAATTTCTGGCTTTTCTTCAACAACAATACGTGCTTGAATTGCTTCTTCATCAATTAAGTTGCCCATTTGGTTTCTTAACATATCAGCTGACAGACTTAACGCATCTGTTGGTGCAATACTACCGTCAGTTGTAATATCAAAAATTAGTTTATCTAAGTCAGTACGTTGTTCAACACGTGCATTTTCAACTGTGTAGTTACAACGAAGAACAGGAGAGAAGGTACTATCTAATTGGAAATATCCATCTACATTATTTTCTTCAGGCTCAAAGTAACCACGACCTCTAGAGATTTTGGCTTCAATTTTTAGTGCGCCATTAGCTTTTAGAATACCAATTTCATGGTCAGGATTTAATAAGTTAACGCCTTCAGGTAAGTTAAAATCACTACCTTTAATGTGCATATCTTTTTTTGCGTTCTTTGATAAAGAAATCGTTGCTTGATCTGTGCCTTCTTCTAAAGTAAGAAGAAGACCTTTAATGTTCAATAAGACCTCATCTAAAGGTTCATGTGTCACATCAAATTTTTGGTTTAAATCAGTAATATCATTCACTTTTACATGAGTTAGAGAGCAACCAGATAATGAAAATAGCATTGTCTGGCGTAGTGCATAACCTAAAGTATAACCAAAGCCACGCTCAAATGGCTCTAAAGTAATACGGCATGTGCTATCATCTTTTTCTTTTGTATCAATTTGTGTTGGATGTAATAAATGTCCAATTTGTTCCATAACGCTCCGACCTTCTTTTGGATTGTTTCTTCTATGGCAGTAGCCTAAAGCTAGAACATTCTAGAGGATTTTTCTATAAATTGCACGAAAAAAGTGCTAGTTTTTGACTAATTTTGCATCAAAGTTGAACATCTTCTAATGTGAGCATATAGTTAGGACTTTTTGCATCAATGGCGGATAATTGCTGCTTGATACACATTTCAACTAAATGTGAGTTTTTGAAATTATGACTCCGAGTTCGATACAAAGTTTGAAATAACTCATTCATATAGTATAAAGCATCAGCAGTAATTGTTAAGTTTAATTCATCTAGTCGTTTTTGATATATTTCAGTTAGTTCACAAGCATTTAAGTCACTAAATTTTAGTGAAACTTCAAACAGAGCGTTAAGTTTAGGGTAAATGCTTGTTAAGTCATTGATATAGTAACGTTGGCAACTGCCAATAATTAAAATATTATTTGGTTGTTTCATTTTATACTGACGGAGCAATTCAAGTATGACTTGGCCTTTTTTAGGATTATCTACTTTTGTTAATAGCTGCATGTTATCAACGATAATAACATTTGCTTCATTTTCTTTTAGCTTAAGTGAAATCTCTTTTGTTAAATCAGTAACACTTAGTTGAAGAATTGTTTCAATATTAATATATAAATACTGATCTGATTTAATTAGTTCAAGATGGTTGAAAACCTTGGCAAGTATATCTGATACAACTGATTTTCCACATCCAGGGTTCCCAACAAATAACATGCTAGGCAGCCTAGATGTATAGTTTGGTATATATGATTTTTTCTTTCTTTTAGCTTGATATGATTTAAATATTAAATCAGTAACGGTCTTTTTAACTTCAAATAATCCAACAAGTCCATTGATTTTAGCAATAATATCGGGTGGTAGCAGTTTTAATAAGTCTAAATGGCCATCTGTTTCATATTGGTTTTCTTCAGAGCTATGTTCTTTTTTTGGTTTGTCATTATTGTCGTGATTTTTTTTAGCGTTTTTTTCTAAATGTTTTATAGTTGGAGGCAGGGGCTGGTTTTCAATGGGTTCTTCAAGATTAGGCTCATGAAACTGTCGATAAATTTCACTCAATGGTGTATGAACATTAGGCTTTGGCAGAATATTTTTTAATTGGTTTTCTTGATTTGTTTGCTTAAGAATATTGGTGACATTGCGTAGTTGATCATTAGGAATTGCTTTACCGTTAGGCTTGTCAATACCAGATTGAGCAAGAGAGATTGCAGATAGTGGAGAAAATTTACTTTTGGCTTGTAGTCTTTTGATTTCATCTGAAGCTTGATCATGCTGCTGAAGTGCTGCTTGTTTTAGCCATCGTTGGGCTGCGATATGATTGGGAGAAGTGCTTGAATCTCCAGTAATATATAACATACCTAATTCATATTGAGCATTTGCATTACCACCTTCTGCAAGTGCTAATAGCTCTGCTTTTCGACTGCGTTGATTGTTATTACTATCTAAGCTCATGATTAGGCTCCGAAATTTTACTTTATTTAATAGCCCATATCAAATTATAATAGACTTCTTAGTAAAGTGAGTAATTAATAGTCATAAATTAAAAATTTTTGGTGAAGCCTTATGTTTAAAAGTTTATCAGATCGTTTAACAACAACATTTAATCAAATGACAGGTCAAGGGCGCCTGACGGATGAAAATATCCAATCAGCATTGCGTGATGTCAGAATGGCATTATTAGAAGCGGATGTTGCTTTGCCTGTAGTTAAACAGTTTATTGAAGATATCAAAGTTCAAGCTTTAGGTGAAACAGTAACAAAAAGCTTAACGCCAGGGCAAGCATTTGTTGGTATTGTGCGTAAAGAGCTTGAAAAAATCATGGGTGGTGAAAGTGAAGGCTTAGACTTAAAGGCTCAGCCACCAGTAGCAATATTAATGGCAGGTCTACAAGGCTCTGGTAAGACAACATCAACTGCAAAGTTAGCGAAGTATTTAAAAGAAAAGCTAAAGAAAAGTGTAATGGTTGTTAGTACTGATGTCTATCGCCCAGCAGCAATTGATCAGTTAGAGACATTAGCAAAAGATGTTGATGTTATTTTTTGCCCATCAACTGCTGATGAAGACCCAAAAGTAATTGCTAAACAAGCAATGGAAGAAGCTAAAAGACAAGTGGTTGATGTTGTAATCGTTGATACGGCAGGGCGTTTACATATTGATCAAGACATGATGACTGAAATTAAGGATTTACATCAAGTTGTCAATCCAAGTGAGACTCTATTTGTCGTTGATAGTATGACAGGTCAAGATGCAGCAAATACAGCAAAAGCATTTCATGATGCACTACCATTGACAGGTGTTGTTTTAACAAAAGCTGATGGTGATGCAAGGGGTGGAGCTGCACTATCAATTCGTTACATTACTGGAAAGCCGATTAAGTTTTTAGGTGTTGGTGAAAAAACAGATGCATTAGAAGCATTTCATCCAGATCGTATGGCATCTAGGATTTTAGGTATGGGAGATATGCTTTCTTTAATTGAGGAAGCAGAACAAAAAGTAGATAAGTCTAAAGCAGAAAAGTTAGCAAAAAAACTAAAAAAAGGAAAAGGCTTTACGTTAGAAGATTTCAAGGATCAATTAAAGCAAATGAAAAAGCTTGGTGGTGTTGGTAAAATGATGGATAAGCTACCAGGTGCGGGAAAAATTCCAGAAGCAGCTAAATCACAGATGAATGATAAGCTATTTATTAAAATGGAAGCAATCATTAACTCAATGACGCCATTAGAGCGCCGTAAGCCAGATATAATTAAAGGTTCTAGGAAAAAAAGAATTGCTCAAGGCTCAGGCACGGAAGTGCCAGATGTAAATCGCCTATTAAAACAATTTATGCAAATGCAGAAGATGATGAAAAAAATGTCGAAAAAAGGTGGTATGGGTAAAATGATGGGCGCGATGAAAAATGCACAAGATATGCAAAATTTATCAGGTATGATGCCGCCAGGTTTTAATAAAGGAAAAATAAAGTTTTAAATTGACAATAACGAAATATCAAGTAAAGCTTATTAAGGTATTAATAGGATGATCACTTAACATATGGAATTATTCGTTGTCTTTTTCAATTCAATTGCTGTTTTGTTTTATCCTGTCGTTTTTACTTTATTCTCTCTAATCGTTGCGTTTATTGTTAAACGTTTGAGAGTTATTATCATTGTTCTTCTGATTTTATTATTATACTTTTTTTCTAATGGCACATTAGTTGAGCCGATCCTAAGTAACTTAGAAGCTTCTTATCAAAAGATAAGTAATGAAGAGATACTGACGCACCAAGCTTTAATATTACTTGGCGGCGGCATTAGTAAGGTAAACAAACAATATATGCCAAGCATCTTATCTTATTCAAGGATTCTAGAGGCTTATCGAATTTATCATTATGCCAAACTACATGGTGTAAATTATACGATTTTTATTACAGGTGGTAATACATCAGGCTCTGCAGACTCAGAGTCTAATGTTTATAAAACAGAGCTGATTAAATTAGGTGTGCCAGCTGGGCAGATTATTACAGAAGAGCAAAGCTTAAATACCTTTGATAGCGCGAGGAACATGGCATTTATTAATAAAAAGCATGATTATACTTCATATTTACTAGTAACCAGTGGTTATCATATGAAGCGATCTTTATATTATTTTAAATATTTTGACTTAAATATTGTCCCAGCACCATCAGACTATATTTCAGCAAGAGTTTCTCTTATCCCAAGAGCGTATAACCTAAGCTTATTAGAACTTGCCATCCATGAGTATATTGGTATGGCAAGACTTAAGGTTTATCATTCGTTAGGGTTGAATGATTGATATAGTTATTTTGGGAGTTCGTTTTTTTGTTCTGAATCTTTAGTATCTATGCTAGGGAAGAATATATTTTTTGCTGACCGTATTGTTCTGCTCAATTGAATTGCTTTAGGGTCCTTGCCAATTGGATGGTAGCCATATTTACTAATATATTTTAATGCTTCTTTTGCTTCTGCTTCTGCTTTTGCTTCTGCTTCTGCTTTTGCTTCTGCTTTTGCTTCTGATTCTGATTCTGATTCTGATTCTGATTCTGATTCTGATTCTGATTCTGATTCTGCTTCTGCTTTTGCTTCTGCTTCTGATTCAGACGAAAGCGTAGTTTCATCTAATGTTTCAGAATCTGAAGGTGGAGGAGAGGGTGGTAAGGAAAGTTCTGAGTCTGATTGTGTGAGTTCATTTTTTCCTTTTTGAATATTAGAGTCATTAGAGCAGCTGAACATGAAAGGTTCACTATGATTGTTAGCAGATAATAGATTATCAAGTGATTTTGGAACATTGTACTGTTCTTGGGAAGCATTATTTTGGTAATTTTCACCTTCATCATCAGATTGATAACCTGAACTTCCTTGAAAAAACTGCTCAAGATTTCTTTTTCGAATTTCTTTCTTATTGGACTTAATGTTAGTTTTCATTTTAACCCCCTAATTAATTTGCAACCGATTTGTAAATATAAAATTTATATCATGGTTTATAGTAACAGTTTTTTTTGTTTTATTGTGTTAAATAATATTGCAGAATAATTATTTGATATTCAAAATAAAGTAGGGCATATATAAGATTTGTTGTTACAAAGTATAATTATTTTTTATTATTAATAAAAGCAATTTGGCAATAAAAAGCCTTGATCGAAGTGGCCACCATTAAGATCAGTTTGCTTATCGCCAATGTTAAGAATGATTTGATAACCTTGATCAACAATATCTGCACGTACTTTAGTTTTAAAATCATCATGGGGTTGATCAATATCTTCATCAGGTTTTAAATAGAGTTTTTCATAAATATGATACCCTCGATGTGCAAGGTTTGCCTCAGTTGTATCATAGGTAGAAGACTCTCTTGCTGTAATAATAAAGATATTAACACCATAAGATAGTAAAAACTCATATAAAGCTTTTACTGCTTTAATCTCTGGTAAGTCAGTAATACCATTGGTATGTGCCCAGATATTAGGTGAATTAACAAAATTATTTTTAGATAACACCTCTGCATTACTAAGCATGGTTTCATCAATATCGAATACAGCAGCTAAGTTGGTTTTTTTTAGTTGATACTCAGCTTGCTGAGAGAGTAAACTTTTACTGTAGTTTAAAGCTTTACTGGCGATAGATTCAATCTCAAGCAAATAGCGACCAGAAGTATAGTATTGCCTAATTGCATCCGGTGATAAGTTATCTAGTGTATTATCAACTCGAGTGATTTTTTGATCACAGGTTGAAATATTAATGGGTTGCTTTAATAATTGCTTGATCATATGCTTTCACTTATGCTTTTTCTAGCTTTTCTTTCAGTATCGTATTGATTTGCTGTGGGTTAGCTTTACCTTGTGATGCTTTCATTACTTGGCCGACAAAGTAACCGAAAAGTTTAGTCTTACCACTTTTATACTGTTCTAGCTGTGTAGGATTATTATTTATAATCTCATCAACCATGGATTCAAGTGCAGAGTTATCTGTAATCTGCTTTAAGCCTTTTGATTCGATAATTTGATCAGCAGCTTCACCGCTTTCCCACATGCTTTCAAAGACTTCTTTTGCAATACGTCCAGAGATTGTATTATCTTTAATACGATTAATCAGAAGTGCTAGGTTTTCATCAGAGACTTTACTTTCTTTAATTGTTAAATTTTCTTTATTAAGCATAGCGGCAAGATCACCCATAACCCAGTTAGCAGTTAGCTTAGCATCTGAAGTTTTCTTAACAACGTTCTCATAGTAGTCAGATAGTGCACGTGATGAGACAAGTACGCTTGCATCGTAAGCACTTAAAGCATAATCGCTCATTAAGCGCTGGCGCTTTTCTTCTGGTAGTTCTGGCATTGTCTTTGCAACATCATTAATAAATGTATCATCAAAAACAGCTGGTAATAAATCAGGATCTGGAAAATAGCGATAATCATGTGCATCTTCTTTATTACGCATAGATCTTGTTTCATTTTTAGTTGCATCATAAAGGCGAGTTTCTTGAATAACTGGTTGACCGCTTTCAATTAATGCAATTTGTCTTTCAACTTCGTAGTGAATCGCACGCTCAACAAAGCGAAATGAGTTAATGTTTTTAATTTCAGCACGTGTGCCAAATTCAACTTGACCTTTAGGGCGAACAGAAACATTCACATCACAACGAAAAGAGCCTTCTTGCATATTGCCATCAGAAATATCAAGATAACGAACCAGTGTGTGTAATGTTTTTAAATAAGTAATCGCTTCTTTCGCGCTGCGCATATCAGGCTCTGAAACAATCTCTAATAGAGGAACACCAGAGCGATTTAAGTCAATACCACTTTGTCCTTGAAAATCTTCATGGAGTGATTTACCTGCATCTTCTTCTAAGTGAGCACGTGTAATGCCTATGCGCTTAGTCCTACCATCATCTAAAATAATATCTAAGTGGCCAACACCGACAATTGGTTTGTCATATTGGCTAATTTGATAGCCTTTTGGCAAGTCAGGGTAAAAGTAATTTTTTCTAGCAAAAACAGAGTCTTTACAAATAGCAGCATCAACAGCTAATCCAAACTTAATCGCCATTTTAACAGCATCTTTATTTAATACAGGTAGTACGCCAGGTAGGGCAATGTCAATTGCACAAGCCTGAGTATTTGGTGAAGCACCATAGGCAGCAGATGCACCTGAAAATAATTTTGATTTTGTTCTAAGTTGTGTATGAACTTCTAGTCCAATAACGGTTTCCCAGTGATTTAAATCCATAATCTAGCTCTCTTATAATGCAGGTGTTTTAAGGTGGTGATCAGTTTCTAATTGGAACTGATGAGCAGCATTTAATAACTGACTTTCTTTAAATAGATTACCAATTAGTTGTAAGCCAACGGGCAGGTTATTGTGAAAACCTGCTGGAATTGAAATTGCAGGTAAGCCAGCTAAGTTAACCGGTATAGTATAAATATCAGATAAATACATACTAACTGGATCATTTGACTTTTCACCTAACTTAAAAGCAGTTGAAGGTGAAGTTGGTGCAAAAATCAAATCAACATCATCAAATGCGCTATTAAAGTCTTCACTGATTAGTCGTCTAATTTTCTGTGCTTTTGCATAATAAGCATCATAGTAGCCAGAAGACAATGCATAGGTCCCAATCATAATGCGTCGTTTAACTTCGTCACCAAATCCTTCAGATCTTGACCGCTTATATAAATCAACTAAATCATTTGGATTTTCTGCTCGATGTCCATAACGAACGCCATCATAACGAGCAAGATTTGATGAGCATTCAGATGGTGCAATAATATAATAGGCAGGCAAGGCAAGCTTTGAATGTTTTAAAGAGATTTCTTTAAATGTTGCACCTAGTTTTTTAAATGTACTGATTGCGTTTTCTAAAATGCTTGCAATGGAGGAATCAAGGTCAGTTGTAAAGTACTCTTTAGGTAAACCTATGGTTAACCCATCTAATGGTTGATTTAATGTTTTTGTGTAGTCTTCAGTTGGAGTATTAACAGAAGTTGAATCTTGAATATCATAACCCGCCATAGCATTTAGTAGATAAGCTAAATCCTCAGCTGATTTAGCCATTGGTCCACCTTGATCAAGTGATGATGCAAATGCAATCATACCATAACGAGAAACACGACCATAAGTTGGCTTAAGCCCAGAGATACCACAAAGCCCTGCAGGTTGACGAATCGAGCCACCAGTATCAGTTCCTGTTGCAATTGGTGCAAAGCCTGCAGCAATGGCTGCAGCAGAACCACCAGATGACCCTCCTGGTGTAGCTTCTAAATTCCAAGGGTTTTTAACTGCGCCATAGTAGCTGTTTTCATTAGATGAACCCATAGCAAATTCATCCATATTTGCTTTGCCAAGTAATACGGTACCAGCGTTTGAGCAATGCTTAACAACAGTCGCATCATAAGGTGAGATAAAATTATCTAACATTTTAGAGCCAGCAGATGTTTTAATATCTTTTGTACAAAAAATATCTTTTTGAATTAGTGGAATACCCGTTAAATAACTTTGCTTTCCTTGGCTAATTTGTTCATCTGCTTTTTTTGCATCACTTAATGCTTTATCTTTAGTCACTGTAATTAGTGCATTGATGTTTGGATTAAGTGATTCAATTCGATTTAAGAAAGTTTCCGTTAATTCAACACTGGATATTTCTTTACTATCTAATTTATTACGTAATTCTTTTACCGATAGGGTATGCATTGATAAACTCCTTGGCTTATTCGATAACTTTAGGTACTAGATATAATCCAGCTTCGGTTGATGGTGCTATTTCTTGAAATGCCTCTCTTTGATCAATTTCTGTGACAGAGTCTTCTCTCATAAATTGAGAAACATCAAAAGGGTGCGCCATTGGTGTAGTTGAATCAGTGTCTTCGGTACTCATGGTATCAATTAAACTTAGGATATTACTTAGTTCATCAGCTAACTTTGTAGCGTCATTATCAGAAATATCAAGCCGAGCTAAGTTTGCAACATGTTGGACTGTTTTAATATCTATAGACATTAGCTTACCTTTCTTATTTATATTTTATTACATATAAGTTTGGGAACTATTGTACATGGTTTAATGATAATGGCCAAATATCTGTTTAGTAAAAATTATAAGGCATCTAAAAATATTAGCAGACTTTAATATGACTATGTTCAAAGCGAATTAAAGATAGTTGAATTAGCTTATTCAAACTTACTTTAATATCAAAAGGGTTTACATTTAAAACTTTGGATAACCATAAGGTATTTAGCTTGAATTTGCGTTTTTTCAATATTTCTATAGCAACATTATAAGTTAAGTCATCATAGATAGAGCTTAGTATTTGTAGTTGCTTTCTATTTAGTGGAACATACAGATGTATTTGTTTACTGGTAGGAAATAATGCGACATTATTTGTATTTTTTTGCATTAGATTAACCTTAGTTTAATAACCAAACAGTTTACACCACATAAACAATATTATGTCACAATGTATTGCTGTAATCTATAGAATAAATATTAGAATGAAAATTAGTGAGTTGTATCATCTCTGATAACTAATTGAGTTAATAATTTATTGGCAATATCTAGCCCTCTGGATTCGCCGTATAATTTTTGTAAAGACTCTTCTAGCATAATGACCCAGTCTGCACGCATTGTTGTCATAGTACCTTCCTGTGTAATGATAACTTCATTAATGCCTATGATATTTTCTTCAGGGTCGGTATAGCGCTCCATAATTGCCTTTGCTAGCTTTACGTCATGTGCCTCTGTATCCCATTGTTCATACATCGTAGCATCCTCCCTCTCTATAACTTAGATTAAAGACCCAAAACTTTCATTTTTCAAGTAATATAAAAAAATTACTACAATTAATCATATTTTGGGGTTTTAATTATTAGAGAATTGGATAAAATAGCAGCTGCTTAAATTAAATACAAAAAATAGAATAAGAATAAAAAATTAAAGGTATATTTATGACAAATAAAACACCAAAAGCAATTGCGCTAATTTCTGGTGGTTTGGACTCAATGCTTGCTGCTAAAGTAGTGCAAAATCAAGGTGTACACGTAGAAGGTATTAATTTTTTTACTGGCTTTTGTGTTGAAGGCCATACACATGCCATTAGAAAAAAAGATAGTAAAAAGCCAAAACGTAATAATGCGCTATGGGTGGCAGACCAATTAGGTATTAAATTACATATTATTGATGTGATAGAAGAGTATAAAGATGTTTTATTAAATCCTAAATATGGTTATGGTCAGAATATGAATCCATGTTTAGATTGTAAAATCTTCATGGTGAAAAAGGCCAAAGAGTGGTTAAAAGAAAACGAATTTGACTTCATTATTACAGGTGAAGTTATTGGCCAGCGACCAATGTCACAGCGGAAAAATACTATGCCGATTGTGCAAAAAAGATCAGGTATTGATAATTTATTATTGCGACCATTGTGTGCAAAAAATTTAGAAGAAACATTACCAGAAAAAGAAGGGTGGGTTAATCGAGATAAATTATATGATTTTTCAGGCCGCAGCCGTAAACCACAGATGGCGCTTGCAAAAGAGCTAGGATTCGATGACTATGCACAACCTGCTGGTGGTTGCTGTTTCTTAACGGATAAAAACTACTCTGATAAATTAGTTGACCTATGGCAAGCACGTGGTAATAGAGAGTATGAGTTTGATGATATTATGCTTTTAAAAATAGGACGTCACTTAAGGCCAACAGAAAATTACAAACTAATCATTAGTCGTGAAGCTGGTGAAAATAACTTTTTAGAGGGTTATAAAAAGCAGTTTATTACGTTGCGTCCAGTTAGTTGTCAAGGCCCATTAACTTTAGTTGATGGAGAGCTTAAAGATAGTGACTTAGAGTTAGCAGCAAGCATTGTTGCACGTTATACAAAGGACCGTGACTGTGAACAAGTGACAATTCGTGTAAGTTACTTAGATGGCGTTAATAAGGATATTGAAGTAAAACCATTAAAACCAGAAGAGATCAAAAAGGAGTGGCAGGTGTGATTGAACTTGATGCAAGACGACTACTATGTCCAATGCCTGTGATTAAAACACAAAATCAAATTAAACAAATGGAAAAGGGTCAGAAATTAAAAGTAATTTGTACAGACCCTGGTAGCTTGGAAGATATTCCTGCTTGGTGTCGAGTCCATGGCCATCGGGTAATTCAAACGGAAGAACAAGACTTTGAGATTATTTTCATAATCGAGGTGTGCTAAGTAAAAACACTATCTAAACTAATTTGATCGGTGTATGATAAATTCAAATAATTTAAGAGTATTCAATGGAGCTTTAAGTTAAGTGAAAAGTTCAAAAATTGCTGATATTTTAGCATGTCCTATATGTAAAGGGAATGTCCACTTAAGTTTGGATAAGCAAAGTATGATTTGTTATAACGATCGTCTAGCATTTCCAATTCAAAATGGTATTTATATGATGCTGGAGGAAGAGGCTAAAGAGTTAACATTAGAAGAAATTGATAAGGAAAAAAATGGCTAAACGGATTATTATTCCAGCTAGATTAGCATCTCAAAGACTGCCAAGAAAGGTCCTTATTGATATTCATGGAAAGCCAATCATTCAGTGGGTCTATGAGCAGTCTCTAGCTTGTAATTTTGACTCTGTATTAGTCGCAACAGATAGTCAAGAAATTGCTGATGTTGTTGCATCATTTGGTGGTGAAGTTTGCCTAACATCAAGTAACCATCAAACAGGGACTGATCGTATTGCAGAAGCGGTGCAAATTAAAGCATATGACTCTGAAGATATCATTATTAATATTCAAGGTGATGAACCATTAATACCAGTGGAAAATATTCGTCAAGTAGCAAATAACCTAATTGAAAACCCTGAAGCAAAGATGGCAACTTTAGGAGAGAGAATATTAGATTTAAATTCGATGTTTGATCCTAACTGTGTCAAAGTTATTACAGATAAAAATAGCTTTGCACTCTATTTTAGTCGTGCGCCAATTCCTTGGGTGCGTGATCAATTTCCTCAAACACTGCCAGATAATGCTAATTGCTATCGACATATTGGTATGTATGCTTATCGGTGTGCGTTTTTATCGCAGTTTTCTAATTTGGAAGAAAGTCCACTTGAGGCAATTGAAAAACTTGAACAACTAAGAGTTTTATGGCATGGCGAGAAGATTCATTTTGATGCTGCATTTAAACCAACGCCACCAGGAGTTGATACTCAAGAAGATCTAACAGAAGTTACTTTGAAATTAAAAGATGTTTAACCAAGTCGTATTGGTATTAAGTCGCTATACTTATTGAAGATAAGAGATATAAGTAACGTTTGTATGTTAAAACTAGTTCATAATCAAGTCATATTATTCTTCAGGTATATAATAAAATTTATTCGCTGTATCATTTACCGTGATTATGGTACTGGTTTGCCACATAAGCGTGTTTTTGAGGTGAAATTAAATAAGATAATCAAGCAGTTAAAGTTAGGGAGAATCAATACGATTGGTTTGTTATTTATTGGCATTGGCCGCTTGGATGAAATTGATCGTACGTTAGGTTATGATTTTAGCGATGCTTTAATTTTAAAAGTTATTGAACGCCTAAAAAACTACTCAACAATAAAACAACTGGCACGTTTTTCTGATGATACATTAATTGTACTACTGGAAAATAAGTCACTGATACAGTTAGAGCAGCTAGCACAGATAATACATAGCGATTTAGAAGATTCTTATTATATTCAATCGTTTAATCTCGATATAACACCTTATATAGGTGTTACCTTAATTGAAAATGCGAATCAGGATGCAAAAACATGGATGTGTCGCGGGGATCATGTATTGTACCGAGCCCAAATAGATAAGCATCATGTGCTTAGTTATGATCATAATATCGATAGGCTTAGCCCAGAGCGTCTGTCAATTATGGGCGACTTACTTAGAGGGCTTGAAAAAGATGAACTTGAATTATGGTTTCAGCCTAAAGTATCGTTAACGGGAAATAATAACTATTATGTTGAAGCATTAGTGCGCTGGCGTCGACCAAGTCAAGGAATCATAAAGCCAGAAGCTTTTATTCCTTTAGCAGAGGAAACAAACCATATTCAAAAAATAACTTACTGGGCTTTGGATAAAACATGTGAATACATAAAACAATGGTTACAATCAGGCTATGAAATTAAAGTGGCAGTTAATATATCAGCAAAAGATTTAGCTGAAGAAGCTTTATATCAGTTATTAAAATCTAAAATTAATGACTATAAAATACCTGCAAAATTATTGGCACTGGAAGTGACAGAAAGTGACGTGATTAAGAATCTAGCTAAAGCAAGTTTGATGTTAGGAAAAATTAGTGATTTAGGCGTATCAATTGTTATTGATGATTTTGGGGTAGGGTACTCATCGATTGCTTATCTAAGAGATTTGCCAGCAAATGAGATAAAAATTGATAAAACATTTATTACTCGTTTGAATCTAGAGCCTGACTCGACTGTAATCGTTGGCTCTATTATTGAGCTTGCACATAAAATGGGGTTAAGCATTGTTGCAGAAGGCGTTGAAAATGAAGAAGTTATTCACCAGCTTAAAAAGTATTACTGTGACTATGTTCAGGGGTTTTATTATAGTGAGCCGATGTCGTATGATGAATTAATGAAATGGATTAAACAGAATAAATAGTATGGATAGAAATGGCAAAAGTTAAAACACAATATGCTTGTGAGAGTTGTGGTAGTTTAAGTTCAAAGTGGCAAGGTCAGTGTCCAGATTGTCTTAATTGGAATACCTTAACAGAGCAAGTTATCTTAAAAAGAAGTACTACATCTAAGCATAATGGTTATGCAGGTGCAGTGAGTGTTGTGCAACCATTAGATGAGGTTGAATTAGCTTTAGTTAGTCGATTTTCATCTGGTTTTTCAGAGTTAGATCATGTGTTAGGTGGTGGTATTGTGCCTGGTGCTGTGACATTGATTGGGGGTGATCCTGGTATTGGAAAATCATCAATTTTATTACAAGTTGCTTCAGCAATCTCAAAAACACATCAAGTGCTTTATGTGACAGGTGAAGAGTCACCACATCAAGTTGCATTACGGGCACATCGAATGAATCTTGAGCGTCGCCAAATTAAACTAATGGCAGAAACATCAATTGAAGCAATTATTCGAGCCTTTGAAGAGCATAAACCAGATGTGATGGTGATTGATTCAATTCAAACGATGGCTACAGATTTGATTCAGTCAGCACCGGGTGGTGTTTCTCAAGTAAGAGAGTCAACCGCTATTCTAACGCGATTAGCAAAAGAAAAAAATTGTGCCATTTTCTTAATTGGTCATGTCACTAAAACAGGAGAAGTCGCAGGGCCTCGTGTATTAGAACATATTGTTGATGTTGTTGTTTTAATTGAAGGTCAAAATGATGGCCGTTATCGTGTAATGCGAGCTGTTAAAAATCGTTTTGGTGCAATCAATGAGCTTGGTGTTTTTGCAATGACAGATAAAGGGATGCGTCAGGTTAAAAACCCATCAGCAATATTCTTAAGTCGTACAGAAGAAGAAATTTCAGGCAGTGTGATTATGTCTGTTTGGGAAGGTTCAAGACCTTTATTAGTTGAAGTACAAGTTTTAGTTGATGAAAATAGTTATGGAACGCCAAGACGTGTAACAGTTGGTTTAGATCAAAATAGAATTTCAATTTTAATTGCAGTTTTACATAAGCATGTAAGTTTGATGTTAGGAAACTATGATGTTTTTGTAAATGTTGTTGGAGGAGTGAAAGTTACTGAAACAAGTAGTGATTTAGCTTTAATTGTTGCGATTATGTCAAGTTATAAAAATAAACCAATTCCAGAAAATTGGCTTATCTTCGGAGAAGTTGGCTTATCCGGTGAGGTACGCCCAGTTAGCCATGGACAAGATCGAATTCTTGAGGCCAAAAAACATGGTTTTAAAACAGCCGTCATCCCTTATGGTAATAAGCCACCAAAATCAATTGATGATATTGAAGTTATACCTATTAAACATGTTAGAGAGTTAAATGATTTGATATAAATTCTTTTATAAAATAACCTAAAGTTCAGACCAGTTGTTTTGTTTTAGAATTTATAACAGCCTCGCCCGTTTGCTTTTGCTTCATATAACTTAGTATCAGCATATTTAATAAGATCTTTCTCAGAACTACCATCTACTGGGTATATAGCAATACCAATGCTTGCAGAAATGTAAACATTATTTTTTTCTGAAATAGAAATCACATTCTCAATATCCGTTATGATATTTGTAGCAACTTTTTGTGCTCCTTCTATATCTGTCTCTTCCAAAAGAATAAAAAATTCATCACCACCTATTCTAGCAGCACTATCACTAGATCTAATCGCTTTTGTTAAGCGTTTAGCAACAATCTGTAAAACAAGGTCGCCTGCATTATGACCATATTGATCATTAATGGGTTTAAAGTGATCTAAATCAATTGCTAATATAGCTAAAGGAGTATTATGCCTTCGTGCTCGATTCATTGATTGCTGTAATAGTTTAGAAAACTGTAATCGATTTGGGATGTTAGTTAAAAAATCCCAATAAGCAAGTGATTGTAATTGCTTTTTATGTTCATTAAGTTCTTTGTTTTTAAGGGAGGTTAATTGGAAAAACCAAACAATAATAACAAATAATATAATAACAACTGATCCAAACAAAAAATATAATAAAAGAGGCATGTTTTCATGATTTAATACATAAGATTCATTGGGCCACAGAGAGACCGTCATATTTATTCCAAAAAAGATTATTTCTTTAGAGATTTTCCATTGATAGGTAAAAAATTTGTGGCTTTGAGCATATTTTTTATAGAGTGTTTTATTATTAACTATGAGCTCTATGCTGATATTTTGCTCAAAATCATATTTTAATAGATGATTTAAAATCGTTTTTACATCATATATCATTAATAAATTTGATTTTGCGTAGCTAAAGCATAATTTATTATCTAAAAAAGTAAGATTAAATGCATTGAGTGATGTTTTGGTTTTTGTGTTTTCAATGCATTCTTTTATGTATTTATTCGGTTGAATAGATTGATAATCATTATTTAGATAAATTAAATCATTATTTTTAAAATTTTGACTAACTAATATAATATCATGGTTTATTTCAAAAAAAGAATTAATCGTAGCAAGCCTTTTTTCAATGTTTTCTTCTTCTTTTATTAGTAGGAAGAGATTTATACCAGAATATACTTTTTCTGAGAGAATAAAGCTAATTTCATCAGACATATGTACTAATCTATTGTCTAAGTTTTTTTGAATTATTTGATGCTGAGAAGCAGCTAAAAATTGCCATGAAATAAATAATAATGAAAAACTAATCCCTAGCACCATACTTGGGATAACTGTGCTATTAACCAATGGTTGATTTAAAGAGGGTTTTAAAAAAATATAAAATAAAGCAAGGGATATCAAGAAAAAGCTAAATCCAGTATGAACAGCCATTCCTGTAATGTTGCCCCATTTATACATTATAGAACTACCAATAAAGTAACCAATTAAAGAAAACAAGCCAAGAATCCCAATGATAAATACCAATGCAATACAAAGTAACTTTGAAATGGTGAGTTTAAATATATGATTGTAAGCTAATATTGAAATTGATGACATAAGGAAGCAAAAAGCAGTATTTGGCCCCATTCTACCAGGGTATGCACTTTCAGTTTTAATATAATGCTTTAGAAATAGTTCATCAATATAGAGGTTGATATGAAATATATATTCTATCAAGGTTAGACTGGCTATACTAAGTGTAATGAATGCAAGTAGTGAAGAAAAATAACGTGTTTGTTTGTAGGTAAATAAAATACTTAAGCCAATGCAAAAAAAACATAATGCGGTATTAAACTGCATTGGGACAAATGTTGGGTTAAGTTGAATAAGAAGAGGTATATGCATTAGCCAGCCAAACATAACAATAAAGCCAATTGCTACAACTAAAGCGCTAAAGAAATAATGCTTAGTATAAATTATTTTTAATAGTTTAAGCAAAATACTTTCTTTCCTATTAATCATTGTGTAACTTAATTTTAACAAGTGCTAGATCTAATAACTTGATTTTTGATAATAAAACCTCAGCTTCATAATATACATCTGATGGTGTTTTATATTTTATATTTTGTAATAGAATGTGCCGATTTAATGGATTAGTAGTTATTAGCTGAGAATCTAAATATTTAACTTCAGCTAAAATTATTTTTGCGATGCTTAAGACATCATTTGGGGTAATATGGGTATTCGTTTTTGCTATGTTTGTCTCGACTGACAATGTTTTAATATTTAGCTTTTTTGCCAAATTTTGAATATCGTTTAAACATTTTATTAGTAAGTAAAATACATCAATTGGCCTTTTATTAACTTGCTTTTGTGGTTGCTTAATTTTTGTTGATAGATTATAGAAACTTAATACGTCATCGATATATTCAATTGACATTTTAATTTGCTTAAAAACATCTACTGGCGATGTTTTTTGATATGAAATATTATCTAATTTTGCATTAGATACAATAAGCATATTGAAAATATCATCTAGATTTCCTTTTTTAAATGTTTGATTATTTTGGATATTACTGATTGAAAGGTTTTCTTTGACTAGGTCAATTCGATTATTAGAATTTTCAATATTTGTCATAATATCATCTAAAGTTATATCAATATCCAGGTTGTTTGGCTGATGAATATAGATTCCTGTGACACTGTAGGCTAATAAATTTGCTTTTTGAGATAAGATTCGTGTTTGAAAATAGACTTCATTTAAATGAGCATTACGAACATGATATGCAGGTTTTTTGATTTTTGGTTTGCCTATTGCTTGACGGATTAAGTCTAAATTATTGTTTAGAAAGCTTAATCTATCTAATATAGTTGATATCATATCTGCCTGATTGTATTGTTCATTATTTTTTTGCAATGCATAACTAGATCCAATAGCCATAAAATAGAAAAGAAGACATTGAAGAATACTAAATGTGATACGTTTCATTTTAGATCTGTCTAATTTTTAATGTTAACTTAGTATCTCATTATAGTTGAAATCTTATATAATTATTGATTGGACTCAAAATTGAGCAAATTTTGCTAGGTGCTAAAATTGTTGCTGTTGCAGATGCTTTTCATTTTTTACAGGTTCAATAAAAGAAGGTTTTCAAAAAGATGCTAAGTTTTTGGAAGTTTAATATTTATTTTGCATTGCAATGTCTGTTTTGAGTTAACAGCTGGTTATATTGTTTACATGTATCAAATGCATTAAACAAAGCATTTTGTATATCTTCAATTGATTCAATACCAATTGATAAACGGATTAAATTTGGATCAAATGGTGGAATTTTATTTTCTTTTTCACAACGCTCAAAGGTTTCTTTATGTGACATAATATTAGGTAAGCTAATACTTGAGCGAATGCTACCAAAATTACGACAAATATTAAAAAACTCGTTAGCTTCATTAAGCCAACTACTTGTTTTGTCTTTATGTTTTAGGGTGAAGGCAATGATACTGCCAAGACCTGAGTAGTAAACATGACTAACCTCAGGATGGTTTGATAGCTGTTTTACAATAATTTGTGCAGATTGTTGTTGTTGTGTAATCCGTAGAGGTAGCGTATCTAAGCTTCTTGAAAGTAACCAGCTATCAAATGCAGTTAAGCCTAAACCCTGCAGTTGAATAATTTCATATAGTTTATGATGCAGCTGTTTATTATTAACACTAATAACACCTGCCATTAAATCATTATGGCCACCTAAATGTTTTGCTGCTGATTGAATAGCAATATCAGCACCTATATCAAGTGGCTGTTGTAAATAGGAAGATAAAAGTGAGTTATCAATAGCAAGGTGTATATTATTTTTTTGTGCAATGGTTTTAATTGCTGGAATATTAATGGTTTCTTGTGTTGGATTAGCAGGTGACTCAAAAAACATCAATCGCGTATTATTTTGTATATAAGAAGATAAAAGCTCTAAATTGTTAATTTCCTGATAACTTAATATACTAAATTGAATTTGATATTGCTTTGATAAATTTTCAATTAGAAGCTGACTGCCACTATATAAATGTTCTGAAATTAACATATGATCATGACTATTTAGAAGGCTAATAACAGCTGTAATTGCTTGAGTGCCATTGGCAACTGCAAATGAATGTTGTGTATGATCTAAAAGTGCTAATTTTTTTTCTAATTCAGAACGGTTGGGGTTCGCTTTTCGGCTATAGCTGTAATCGCTTTCTTTTAGGTTATTCGTGTATAAAAAAGATGCATTTTGATAGATAGGGAGTTGCTCTGTTTGAAGGTTGGATTGTAAATTTTTAGCATTATGTAGTAGTTTGGTATTCTTGCTGGTCATAAGCTTAACTAGTTTATTGAAAATGCTGGAACTCAACGTTAAGATATCTGAAGAATTTATGATTTTCAATCTTTAAATAGATAAAGCAGGATAAGAGGCTCTTATGAAAAAAATAAGTATATTATTTGTATGTATGGGTAATATTTGTCGTTCACCAACGGCGCATGGTGTTTTTCGTCATTTAGTTGAAGAAAAAGGCTATAGCGATAAATTTACCATTGAGTCTGCAGGAACACACTCGCGTGTCTATCATCATGAAGGAGGCCAGCCTGATAGTCGTTCAATGGCAACAGCTAGTGAACATGGTGTTGATATTAGTGATCTAGCTTCTCGTCAATTTATTAGAGAAGATTTTCAAACGTATGATCATATAATTGTAATGGATAATAAGAACTATGAGTTTGTGATTCAGTTAGCACAAGATGATGACGAGCGAAATAAAGTTAGCTTGTTAACAAGCTACTTACCAAATAGCCAATATAGTGAAGTCCCAGACCCATATCTTGTTGGTGACTTTGATGGTGTCTATAGCCTTATTTATCAAGCGTGTGAAGCGATTTTAGAAGGTTTAATTACAAACTAATCTTAATTTTACAATATTTAAAAAGAGATTTAAAAATCATTTGCCAATTAATTAGGATCATTGAAATAAGAGAGGTATCATCACAACTTGAGTGTGTTTGAAAAAATTTAAGAATTTTTTGCTCTTTTTTTGATTTGCGATCAAAATTTAAATCTAGTCGGCCTGGAGTTGCATAAGGGTCTTTAACGATAATGGGGTTTGTATTTGTTACCTCATAGTCAAAGTAATGCGCTAGTTTATAGACAAGTTGTACATACTCTGGGTTATGATTAGATAGGTCTAAGCTTGGGTAAAGAAACTTTTGGCTAATATGTTTATAAGAAGAATAGAAGTTGCCAACACCTGAAGCAATAAAGAAAAAATAGTGTTTATGCTTTGAAAAAAGTGTTTTTAATTTGACCCTAAGCATTGAGCTAAAAACAAAAATGGCAGTGGTTTTTTTGCCTCGATAATCTTTATCAATATTTGAAAGAGCACGACTAATATAATAAGTTTGTCCTTCAATGGTAATTTTAAATGTTCGAAAAGAATTCAAACCTACGATTTGCTCATTATTATCATAATAAATCTCAAGATAATTCATAATACAGGATTGATCAAGCAATTGATCAATGATGGGTTGACTTCTCTTTTCATCAAACACTTTGGAGAGAAAAGCATAAACAGGGTCTTTTACTCTAGAATCTATGTGTTTTTTAATATTAATTATCTGAGATTTCATAATAGCGTGCCTATAGTTTACCTCGTAAAATATTAAGAATTCTTCTTAAAGGCTCTGCTGCACCCCAAAGTAGTTGATCACCTACGGTAAATAAATGAATCATGTCAGATCCAAGTTTAGACTTTTTAAGTCGACCAACAGCAATATCATAATTACCAGAAACTGATAGTGGCGTTAAGTTTTGAAGGGTGTTTTCTTTTTCATTGGGTACATAACGAATCCATTGATTAGCATTTTGAATAATAGATTCAATCTCTGATAATGGTAAATCTTTATTTAACTTAATTGTTAATGCCTGACTATGTGCGCGCAGTGTTGGTACACGAACACAGATACCATCAATTGGAATATTAGACCCTAAAATCTTATTCATTTCAGAATAAGCTTTCCATTCTTCTTTGGTTTGACCACCTTCCATTTTAATATCAATCCAAGGTAAGACATTAAAAGATAATGGTGCTGTAATGGTATCACTTGGAAAGTCTGCTGAGCTAATGAGTGTTTTTAGACTTTCTTCTATAGCTAGGGCAGAAGCTTCTGAATTTGTGTTAGTAATTAAATACTGATGTTGAGATAATAACTCTTTAATCGCTTTGGCACCAGCTCCAGAAATTGCCTGATAGGTCATCGCAGAAATAGATTCAACTAAATTATTTTGTAATAAGCCATCAATGGCAAGCATCATTAAACTAACTGTGCAGTTGCCACCAATAAAGCTTTTAACGCCTAGGTTGATTGCATTATCAATTTGAGTGCGGTTAATAGGATCTAGTACAATGATTGAGTCTGGCTGCATTCTTAATACAGAAGCCGCATCAATCCAGTAGCCATCCCAGCCAGTTGCTCTTAAATCTGAATATACCTTATTTGTATAGTCACCACCTTGACATGAAATTAAGATATCCATTTGTTTTAAGCTATTAATATCATAAGCATTTTCAATATTAGGTAAATCAAGATTTAAATGACTTGGTGGTTTTTGGCCATGCTGAGATGTACTAAACAGTGTTGTTTCAAGACCGTCAAAGTCATTATTTTTAAGCATTTGGTCGACTAGGACAGAACCAACCATGCCGCGCCAACCAATCATTCCAAGTTTATTCATAAGAAAAAATTCAATATTTATTAAAAATTATATAATAAACGAATGTGCTTCTTTGTATAATATATTTATCTTAAATATTAGAAATAAATGGATTGGCATGCAGGTTGTACACAAGTTTGGTGGTAGTTCTCTTGGCGATGAAAATAAGATTAATAATGTCATTAGTATCATTAAAGGAAAAAAAGAAGTTGTCGTTGTTTCAGCTATTGGTAAAACAACGCAGCATTTACGTGATAGTATTGATCAAGCAGTTTTAGGTCAAGATTACAAAAAATCCTTATTAAAAATTAAAAAGCAGCATGCATCAATTATTCAGTCAGTTGCAGCAAAGTCTTCAAAAACACTGATGGACTTGATTGAAAAAAATATAGAAAATATTTCAGATTTATTAACAACAATGCATTTAACAAAAATAGTTAATGATAATATTCAAAACTATATTTTAGGTTATGGTGAAATTTGGTCAGCGAAAATTTTAACTGCAGCATTAAATCAGAAGAAAAAGAAGGCTCAATATATTAGTGCATTTGATGTTTTAATGGTTGATGATTCAAACTATCCTGTTCTAGTTGATTGGGAAAAAAGCCAACAAACACTAGACGAACTAGTAGATAAAAAATATTCAGGTGTTTATGTTATTACTGGGTTTATTGCGCGCAATGAAAAAGGTCATAGAACAATACTAGGTATGAATTGTAGTGACTATTCTGCCGCTATTTTTGCAAAGTTATTTAATGTTTCTGAACTTATAATTTGGACGGATGTTGAAGGTGTTTATAGTGCAAACCCTAGTCAAGTACCAACGGCAAGACAAGTTAAACACCTAGCTTATAAAGAAGCTTTAGAATTAGCCTATTTTGGTGCATCAGTAGTTCATCCGTTAACCATTGGCCCAATGATGGAGAAGAAAATCCCCATCTACATTAAAAGTAGTTATAAGCAAGATGGCATTGGCACAGAGATATCTAATCGTGATGTAAAAGTAGAAAAAGATCAAGCTCGAATTAAAGGCCTTACTAGTGCTAATCAAGTTTCACTAATCAAAGTGCAAGGTGCTGGTATGATTGGTGTTTCAGGGATTGCATCAAAAATATTTACAACGCTATATGAAGCAAATATTTCAGTGATGATGATTTCACAGGCAAGCTCTGAATATTCCATTTGTTTTGCTGTTAATGTTTCTGAAGGTAATAAAGCAGTTAAGTTATTAAGTAAAACATTTGCTTATGAAATTGAACGAGGTGTAATTGAAAAAATTCAAAATGATAAAAACTATAGTTTAATTACAGCGGTAGGTGATCAGATGAGAAATACGCCAGGATCACTAGCAAAAATGGTTAATCCTTTAGCGCATGCAAATATTAATATTCATGCTGTTGCACAAGGCTCATCAGAAAGAAGTATTACTTTAACCGTAAAAGAAGAATTTGAAACAGAAGCACTAAACTTAATTCATCAGGAGTATATTGACCACATAAATGAAGTTGCAGTTGTGATTATTGGTTGTGGAAATATCGCCAAAGCTTTGGTTGAGCAAATAGCCAATGCAAAAAGTAAGCTAGAAGGTTTAAGCATCAAATTTAAACTAGTTGCAATTACTAACTCAAAAAAGATGATCATTACGAATGATGACTTGATGCAATCAGATTGGCAGCAGATGCTAAAAAAATCTAAAAAAGCAGTTAACTTAGATGCAGTTTTGACACATCTTAAAGCGTTAAAAGTTAAGTATCGTCTTGTCATTGATGCAACAGATAGTATCGATGTTGCAAAAAGTTATTTGAAGTTTTTAAGTGCAGGTATATCAGTTATAACACCAAATAAATATGCAAATACGCTGACAATGGATTACTATCATCAATTAAGAAAAGCACAATATGCGAACCCAAGTCAGTTTAAATATGAAACCAATGTTTGTGCTGGTTTACCTATTATTCAAACCCTTCAAGATATGATTATAACTGGTGATAAAATTAAAGAAATTAAGGGTGTGTTTTCAGGAACATTAAGTTATGTATTTAATCAAATTAATTTAGGTGTTCGTTTTTCAGATGCAGTTAAGAAAGCATATGAATTAGGCTATACGGAACCCGATCCAAGAGAAGATTTATCTGGTATGGATGTAGCAAGAAAGCTTGTTATTTTGGCAAGGGAAATCGGCTTATCAGTAGAGATGAGTGATCTGAATATTCAGGATTTAACGCCTAAGGGATTAAAAAAATGCACGATAGATGAGTTTTTAAGTTCTCTTGATGCACATGATGATAAAGTAGAAAAGTTATTATCAGAAATAAAAGGTAATAAAGCAGGTATTCATTATATCGGTACGATTTCTGCAAGTGGCAAAATACAAATTGGCATTGATGCTTTTGAGCAATCAAGTGAATTTTCAAGGCTTCAAGGAACTGAAAATTTAGTAAAGATTCACTCAAAGCGTTATCATCAATACCCTATGATTATTCAAGGGCCAGGGGCAGGGGCTGATGTGACTGCTGAAGGTGTTTTTTCAGATATATTAAAGGTTATTTACTAATGCAAAATGTAGAAATAAATACAGATATAAAATTAGTTAAAGCATTTGCACCAGCCAGTAGCGCAAATTTTTTAGTTGGGTTTGATCTTATAGGTTTCCCCATTAGCGGGGTTGGTGATGAAGTCACTCTAATTAAACGAGATGATCAGAAGCTTAATATTGTAGAGATAACAGGTGTTGATGCTAAACTACTTTCAGATGATATGTCAAAAAATGTTGTTACTATCGTCATTGAACAATTTATTAGAAAATATCAATTGAATATTGGTTTTGATATTTATTTAAATAAAGGGATAACCATTGGTTCTGGTATGGGTGGCTCTGCAGCTTCAGCCGTTGCTGCTACGATTGCAGTTAATAGTTTTTTAAAAACGCCATTATTGGTAGAAGATTTGCTTGATGATGCAATTTATGGTGAAAGTATCGTTAGTGGGGGGGCTTATCATGGTGATAATATCGCACCATCAATGCTAGGTGGCTTAGTGTTGCTACAGTCCTCTAAGCCAGTTAAAACACTAAAACTCCCATCATGTGAACTATATGCTGCAGTTGTTTGCCCAAAAATGCAGATTGAAACAAAGATGGCACGCACATTATTAAAAGAACCATTTGAATTAGATTTGGTCGTAAAACAAAGTGCAGCATTAGCAGCTGTTATTGCAGCGCTATATAAAAATGATAAGTCGTTATTAAAATCGCATTTAGAAGATATTTTAATTGAGCCTAGAAGAAAGCATTTAATTAAAGGTTTTGATCAAGTTAAGTCAAAAGCAATGAATGAGGGTGCATTAGGCTGTGGCATTTCTGGCTCAGGTCCTTCAATGTTTGCTTTAGCTGAAAATGAGTTCAAAGCAAATAAAATTGCACAGGCTATGAAAGATGAATTTTTAGCGCTTGATGTTGACGCAAGCCATTGGGTTACTTTACTGGAAGCAGATGGCGCAAAAGTGATTGAAAAAACTTAAGGAATAATAATTAATATGAAATTTCATAGTACTAGATCAGATACAGAACAACTACTTATTTCAGAAGCAATGATGCAAGGACTAGCGCCAGATGGTGGGCTTTTTATTCCAGATCATTTTCCAAAGCATTTATTAGAAGACTTTAATCAGGTTACAAGTTATCCTGAATTTGCTTATCATGTTCTAAAGCCTTATTTTCAATCAGATGAGTTAGCTGATCAGCTTGAAGCGATTTGTCATGAAGCTTTTAATTTTGAGTTACCAATAAAAATTTTAGATACATATAACTTAGTGCTTGAGCTATTTCATGGGCCAACCTTATCATTTAAAGATTTTGGCGCACGCTTTTTAGCAAGTTGTCTAAGTCGACTAGCAACAGAAAAGCCGTTTACAATTTTAGTTGCAACTTCAGGTGATACAGGCTCAGCTGTGGCAGCAGCGTTTCATAATAAGCCAAATATCCGAGTCGTAGTTTTATACCCAAAAGGTAAGATTTCATTAAGACAACAACAACAGATTACCTGCTGGGGAGATAATGTATTAGCCGTTGCAGTTCATGGTTCTTTTGATGACTGTCAGCAATTAGTAAAAAATGCTTTTGAGGAATCTTGGTGGCAGGAAAATACAAAATTAAATACGGCTAATAGTATTAATATTGGTCGCTTACTACCCCAATCAACTTACTATGCTTATAGCAGTTGGCAATATTTTTTACAAACAGATGAAAAAGCAAATTTTATTGTGCCCTCTGGTAATATTGGTAATGTTTCAGCTGCTTATTGGGCAAAACAAATGGGCTTTCCAATTGAAAAGCTAGTTTTATCTCAAAATGCAAATAATATTGTTGGTGAATATATTGAAACAGGTGCCTATACACCAAAAAAAAGCATTGAAACATTAGCAAATGCAATGGATGTGGGAAGTCCGAGTAATTTTGAGCGCTTGCTAAACCTATATCCAAATTTTGATGACTTTATCAAAGGAGTAAAAGTCATTAGTTCTGATGATAATTCAATCAAAGAAACAATTAGAAAAGTTTATCAAACTTATAATGAAATAATATGTCCGCATACAGCAACAGCATTTTATGCAAGAAGCTTCTTAGCAGAAGATAAAGCATATATTATTGTAGCAACGGCACATCCAGCAAAATTTGAACAAGTAATTGAACCTGTTTTAAGCTTAAATGTGCCAGCCCCCCATAAGCTGCAAGCCTTAATTGATAAAAAACATAGTCAGGTTGAGATTAGTCCAAACTTAAAAGACTTATCTACAACCTATAGACAGTACTTTGATGTTTAGTTGGTAGGATTACTAGGGATATTAGTAACTAGTAAGCCAGAGTCATAACCAACATAAACAGAGCTGTTATTTCCTTTATAAACAGTATGTATTGTATTTGAACCATCACCAAATCCATCATTATAACCAGGATAGTTCCAGCTTAGATCTGATATATTAGATACATCAGTTGTAGCGAGTCCATTATTAGAACCAACATATAATGTATTACCATCAAGCATTAAGCTGTTTATCACGTTGTAGTTAAGCCCTGTTATTGGATTTTCCAACGTAATCGTTTTTTCTGTGCTGCTATCATTGTAATTTTCTATTACTAAAAGACCTGATCCTTGTGTTCCAAGATAGATATTATTAGCATCTACAACAACAGCAGATAAGTTGTTATTGCTTATACCTAAAAACTTAGTGCAGTCTGCTATGCTTTCACTGTTTATTGAGCAAGTATATAAACCGTCATCACTTGTCGTTGCATATAATGTGCTATTATCATTAAAGTAATATAAGTCTGTTACATTATGACCAGAAAGGGTTTCTGTCCAAACTAAGCTATTAATATCATCACTATTTGCAGTAGATATTTTAAGACCATCAGTTGTTCCAACAAAAACATTTTTATCATTTGTTGTTACATCTTTTACATCTACAAGGTTGCCACTATCATCACTCTTTGTCCAAGAGTAATAGTGGTTTGTAGTGCCAGTACCGTTTTCTTGTATATTTTCTAGATTATAAACATAAAGTCCTGGAGGAACATATCGATCATTAGTGTAATATTTAGCAGCTAGATAAAGATTTTTTGAATCAACAGCAACTGATTGGCCACGAACATTACCTATAATTGTTTCCCAGCTATAGCTGCCATCATTTAGATCTGAAACCAAATGCCCTTGCGATAATATATTTCCATCAATTGTGTAGATATAATTATTCTCAGTTTTTGCAACACCAATGACTGCTGGAAAATGAGAAACACCAACACCGTTTAATAGTGAGATTCTAGTTAAAGAGTCTGATGACGCGTCAACTGGATTTAAAACAGCTAGATTAGAACCAGCCATATAAATATAGCCTTCTTTATCTTCATAGACCTTAATAGGAGATGATGATAGTAAACCTTGGCCTTTTGAGTTAATAATACTATCATAAGAAAATGTATTATTTTCAAATTGTGGATTCATAATAACGGATACACCTAAACTATTTAAAGCTACGCTACCAGTTTTATTGCTACCAAGTACAACCTCATGGTTTGTATTATCAATATATATGCTATAGATATTATTACTTATTATTGGGCTGTTATCTTCAGAAGTATTTTCAAGATGTCCTACTTGATTTAGATCTTGATCGAAAACATATAAACCATTTGTTTCCGTTCCAATATAGAGGTTGCCGTTTTCATCGCCAGCAACAACGTTAACTCCTTGGTCAGCTAATATAGTTGGTTCACTTCCCCAAGTATTTCCATTGTCACTAGAAATATAAACACCATTATTAGTAGCAGCATAAACGTCACTGCCATTGACATAAACGTTATTCACATTAATGTCTGGTAGTTCTTGATTCCAAGAGCTGCCATTGTCTGATGAGATAAATAAACCATTATTAGTAGCGGCATAAATGCTATTATTAGCTACATAAGTATAATGAACTTGATTACCTTTTAATGTATTAGTCCAGGTATAATTATGTTTATCTTCTCCTTGACTTAATTTTGAAGAAATTAATAAACCACTATTTGTGCCTAAATAAATTTTTTGATCAGTATCTACAAAAACTGAATTTAATAAATTATAATATAAGCCATCTGCAGCTGTTAGGTTTATCCAGTTAATGCTTACAAAATTACCCTCGCTATCAAACATTTTTGTACCAATTGATAGGCCAGCAGCAGTTGCAACATAGATGGTATCATTGTTATCTATAAATATGCCTTTAGTTGCATAATTTGAAATATCATCATTTTCTCTAGATGTGTTTTGAGGTAAGTTGTAATACTCAGGATAGTTATTAATTGTCAATGGTTCATCAATTTGTGTTGTTTTGTCATTGCCAATCACATTAATAAAGACATCAGGATAAGAAGATGTGTCAACATTTCCAGGGTTATATTCAACTGTAAATTCACATGACTCTAAAGGTCTTAGCGTTTTGCCAACACAAGTACTAGCACTATCATTAGTTGTAAAGTTATTTGACAGTTGAGAGTAAGCAAGGCTTAATCCACTTACATTATACAAACTATGATTTGTAACAGAAATCTGAACTTCATTATTAACATTACTATTTGTTGTAATATGACTAGATGAAGTAATACCTGCATTTAATTTTGTAGGTGTGTCACCTTGAAGTAAAATTTCATTTGAAGCATTGGCATTTCCGCCGATAACTTGGAACTTATCGTTACCATATGGATTATTGCCTGCATTTAGTGTGACGTAGCATTGGCCAAATCCATTGACTTTGTAGTTGCCATTACCATCAGTTTGACAGTTTGTATCTATCTTATTGATGTGTAAGTTGCTTAAGTCAGAAACTTTAAGCCCAGTTGCATCAACAGGTGAAGCATTGTAAATAGTAATCTTAGCATTATCATAAGGATTTAACGTAATTTCACTTGTGCTATTAGCTTGTTCAGAAGCTATTTTGATTATTGGCTTAAGTACTTCAACATCAGACTTAACTGCATCATCAATATTATTGTTTGTCATTGTATAGTTAGAAGTACTTTTTGTTTTTGAGCTTGTCGTTGTTGCTTTTACATCAACGGTACATGATTTGCTATTATCTAAAATACCCGTACAGTTTGAGTTACTAAAAGATAACCCATCGGTTGAATTAAATTGAGCATTAGAAAATTCGACGTCAACGCCTGTGTCGTTTTCTACTGTGATTGTTTTATTTTTATTATCATCGTTGCCAACAAACTGAGGGTTTTGACTCGTTAGTGACTTAACAATAAAGTGATTAACTTGTGTTTTTAGCGCTTGGCTATCTATTGTTGCAGTCACATAAAATGATACGATATGATTACTAATAATATTACGAGACTGATCATTTGGTGTTAAAGTAATATTACATGAACTACTAGTTGTTAAGTCATCACATGTATTCTTAACATTAAAATATTGAGCGTCTTGTTGATTAGTAAAATGAATAGAAACATTACTTGCAGTTGCACTATCTGAACTGGTTGTTCCTAGTTGTAAATTGTTTGAATCAGATGCTAGTGTAACATCAATTGGATAGTCAAAAGAAACAACAGCCACATTGTTTCCAGCGTGGCTGCTTGCTAATGAATAAGTAGCAGCTTGGTTAGATGATATATCGCTATCATTACACCCAAACATAGCTATAGAGGCAGAAGTTAATACTAAAGCTTTTATTGTTTTATTTGTTATATTTTTCATTAGTTTTACCTATTATTGCTTTTATTTTTTATATTGCTTTTATTACAATCCGAGCAACAATATACCTGATGGTTAAAATATAATCAACTTTTTTTTGAGATTTTTAAAATGATTCGTTAACTTCTTTGGTATATCTGAAACTAGGTTAAAATGTTATAACGTTCAACATGAAACTTATTTCAGAAATAAGATTTGCTTTTCAAACAAAATAATTTGATCTGTTTATGAACTTTATGTGATAGAATTATTCTATCTTTGAACGAAGTTATTTAGATGTAAATAAATGATTAATACAAACATTACAGAGAAGCAAAAAGAAGTTGTTGAAAATTTTGAGTTTTTTGAAGATTGGCAAGAAAAGTATGCCTATCTAATAGGCTTAGGTAAGTCATTAGAAACCTTTCCAGAAGAGAAAAAAAATGATGAACACTTAATTAAAGGGTGTCAATCTTTAGTTTGGTTTGATGTTGAGCTTCGAGATGATGGACTGCTTTACTTTAGAGGTATTAGTGATGCTGCCATTGTTTCTGGATTGATTGGCCTTTTAATTCATATTTATAGTGGCCAGTCACCGGAGGCTATTCTGGCAAGTGAACCAGAGTTTATTAAAGAAATTGGTTTAGAACAGCATTTAAGCCCAACAAGGAATAATGGTTTATACTCAATGTTAAAAGCAATTAAAACTTTTGCTAGAGACTATGCCAACGTTTAAACCATCTTATATTTACAATACTCGTCCAGGAACAAAAGGGCAAAAATTATCAAAATTGCTATCTAAAAGTGGCTACGAAGTCTACAGTCAACCAATACAGACAATTTCTCCACTAGTCATTGATCAAGGTTATATTGAAAAATTAAAAAATATCTCAAGCGCTTGGATTTTTATTAGCCCTTCAGCCGTTGACTGTTTTTTTAGTCAGGTAAAACTAGATGACTTAGATTTAAAATATAAGCCTTTACTTTTAGCTGTTGGTTCAGGAACAAAAGATCAAATTTATAAGTATTTTCCTAATGCAGATATTATTTATCCAAAAGAAGACCATGGTGCTCAAGCTTTATTGGAACAACTTAATAACCATCAACTTAATATTAATCATTATTTTATTTTTAGAGGTAAAACAGGCTCTGCATTACTCTATGATACGTTAAGTCAGGTTTCTCAAGTTGAGTCAATTATTTGTTATCAGCGCATTACAAATAATGAGATTATTGATGGTAATTTAAATCGATTATTTTTAGCTCATCAGCCAGATATAATTATCACGACTAGTTTTGAAGCATTAGAGGAATTAAATCGCTATTATGCTAACGCAAACTGGTTAAAACATGCTTTAATTACGGTTACAAGTAAGCGTATGCTAACATGGGCAAATAAGCAAGGTTTTAAGCGTACGCTCTTACTTAAATCATTAGATAATGAGTCTATTTTAAATGCAGTTCAGAAGCTTTCTTAAAAGGAGATAATTGGTGACAGATAAAAAAGACGATGAAAAAAAAGTAACAAAATCAGCATCAACTTCTCAGGAAAAGCCTAAAACTTCAACAAAACAGAAAGCGAAAACAGAAAAAGTAGAATCAACTCCTTCTACTCAAGTAATTGCCAAGCAAACTAAAAAATCACTTATTACACCATTGGCATTGATTGTTGGCTTAGTTGGTTGTGGTATTGCAAGTTATAGTATTTATACTCAGCAGCAACAAAAAAGTACAATAATAGAATTAGTGCAAAAAAACGCTGAGTATGAGCAATTAAATGATCAAACAACAAAAGTAATGACTCAAATTGCAAATACAATAAATGATCAGCAGTCTGAGTATGTTAAAAACCTGCAAGATAAAGAGCAAATTCAATCACTTGTGAAAAAAACATATGCACTTGATCAACAGGTAAAGTCAATGAAGTCTGATTATTTGCTGCCACAAAGTGATTTATACCAACAGTTAGTTTTAATTCAGGTGAATTCTGCAGGTATTTACTTAAACATGGCAAATCATTATTTAGCCTTATATGCAGGAGCTAATCAGGCAATTAGTTTGATTGAAGCTGCTGAGTCAGCGCTTGTTAATGCAGACGCTAGAGCAAAACCAGCATTAGAGATGGTTAGAAAAGCAAAATATGCAGTTGAGAATGCAACGCTGTTTACTGAGTATAATGAAAACATGAACAAGCTTAATAAGCTCAGCAAAAAGCTTAATAAACTAACATTGAAATTGCCAAGTGATCCAATAGAGCAGCTGGATGGAAGGCTAGTAAAGAAAGATATATCTGACAAAAGCGTTTTTATGCAGTCATTAGATAAATTATCTGGCTTGGTGAAAGTAAATAAATTAGATCAGATACATGAAAACTTACTAAGCTTTACAAAACGAGAAAACTTAATCGTTACTTTAAATTTAATGTTAGAGCAAGCCAAATGGGCGTTACAACGCCGTGACTCAATTGTATTTAAAGAAAATATTAATAATGCAGTTAATGAAGTAAAAATGTATTATCAAGCAGATAAACTAGCAAAAGAATGGTTAATAATCGCAAATAGCATACAGTATGGTCAGTCAGATGATTACACTCAGGCGATGAGTCAAGCAATGTATGCAGTTAATCAACTTGAAAGTCAGATTTTAACGTCTTCTACGTTAGGAGATAAAAAATGAGTCGCTTTATTAGTTTATTGTTTACTATTCTTTTAGCTGGATTTATCGGTGTTGTATTGGTTCAATCGCAAGGTATGTTAATCCTTACGATTTCTGGGTATATGATAGAAACACCACTTTGGTTTGCTGTATTATCAGTGATTATTATTGGTTTTTTAGCTGTGATCGTTGTTAAAGCAATCAAAGGTACGTTATATGTGCCATTTCAGTTTTCAATGTTTTTTATCAAGCGTAAGCGTAAGAAAGCTTTAGAGAGCTTGCGCTTATCCATATTAGCTGTTTTAAGTGGAGACTATGATTTGCTATCAGATAAAAGAAAGACTAAGAATTATCATAGTTTAAAGTCTTTTGGATTTGATGATGTTGGGCTTTTAATGGAGGCTATTTCATTATTAAAAACTAATCGTATTAAAGAGTTAAAGCTACTTTTATCATCTTTACCACATAAGTTATATGAATCTGAGTTTATTTTATGGGTTAGATCAGAGCTTTTACTACAAGAAAATAAACAAACAGAAGCTTATCAATTACTAAGCGATGCACGAGGGATTTTTCCGCAATCAAAACTAATTTATCATGCATTTATTGATGCTAGCTTAGCAGAAGGCAGGTTTGTTAAAGTTTTAGCGTTATTAGAAGAAGGAAATAGTCATCGCATGCTAAGTCAGCATAAGTTAGATAGTTATTATGAAAGAGCGATACTTTCAAATCTAGAGCAGTTAAAAGTAGGGAATGCTGTTACTGTTAGTGAATTTTGGTCAACGGTGCCAAATAAGTACAAAAAGCATGATAAAATATACTTAAAATATATTGAAGTATTAATAAAAACCAATCAAAGTGAGAAAGCAGAAGGCTTGTTAAAAAAACTACTGAAAAAAGCGTATGCTATTCGTTACCTTGCATTATGGTCAGAGTTAGTTCATGTTTCTGCAAAAGAACGCTTAAATTTTATTGAATCACAGTTTAAAGGTACTCAACTATTGGAAGAAGACCAAGTAAAGTTTATTTGTGCAAAACTAGCTGTTGAAGCAGCAGAGTATGATCAAGCGAAGTCTCTGTTAGAAAGCTTGCCTAGAAATACACAAATCGATGCATTATTGGCTAATGTATATTACCATCTTAATATGCATCATAAAGCAGTGTCATATTATCAAAAAGCGGTTGGACAGGAAGCAACAGCGCTTTAGTTATATATAAACCAAGAACTTGACTTTTTGGCTTACAATATAGATAATTGAAAAAGTTAATTTATTTTTAGGTTAAAGTGAAATGAATAATATTTTTTAAATCTGCCCTAAGTTTGGGCAACTCATCAATGCTTAAGCATTCAGTAAAGCCCTTAAAGATTTGAGAAATATATTATGCATAAACCAATTTACCTTAAAGATATTAGTCTTTATTTTCCAAGTATCTGCTGTTTTAAAGAATTTTCTACGCAAGTAAACTTTGGCGATCGAATTGCCATTATCGGCAAAAATGGTAATGGCAAGTCAAGCCTACTTAATATTTTATGTGGCAAATTAATTAATTTTGATGGTGAGCTAGCTATGCCTGATGATGTTTGTATTGGGCATACAGAGCAAACGATAGGCCATTATCATAACTTAAGTGGAGGGCAACGGTTTAATAAAGCGCTCTCAGAAGCTTTGAGTTTATCACCCAATCTATTATTGTTAGATGAGCCAACAAATCATTTAGATGTTGCTAATCGAAAAAGTCTTATTCGGATGCTTCAAAATTATCAAGGAACGATTATTACGGTTAGTCATGATATAGAGCTGCTGCGTCGGTGTGCTAATAAATTCTGGCATATTGATAATAATAAAATACATGAATTTTCTGGTTATTATGATGATTATATCGATGAAGTGAAGCAGAGACAGTTATCAATAGAGCAAGAGCTATCATTATTAAAACACGCTAAAAAAGATGTACATAAAAATTTAATGAAAGAGCAAAAGCGAGCAGCAGTAAGTAAAGATCGAGGTAAAAAGAGTATTCAGCAAAGAAAATGGCCAACAGTTGTCAGTAAAACAAAAGCGTTAAGAGCAAATAATACATCAGGAAAAAAGCAATTATCGATTAATAAGAAAAAGCAAAGTTTAACTCAACAGTTATCTGATTTGAGAATGCCGGAGGCAATTGTGCCAAAATTTTCATTATGTTCAGATGATGTTTCTAATAGTACGATCTTATCTATTAATAACTCAGATATTGGGTATGTTGTTAATAAACCAATACTTAGAAATATTAATTTGCAAGTTTCTGGAAAAGATAGAGTGGCTATTTGTGGTAAAAATACATCTGGAAAGTCGACGTTATTACAAGCGATAATAGGTAAGTCTAATATCTTAAAAACAGGCCAATGGCATGTGCCTAATGTAGAAGATATTGGTTATTTAGATCAGCATTATTTAAACCTAAACCCCGATATTTCAGTTATAGAACATATTTATCAAACTAGGCCTGACTGGCGTGAGAGAGAAGTTCGTAAGCATTTAAATGATTTTTTATTCCGTAAAAATGAGGAAGTTAATAACTTGGTCTCTAATCTTTCTGGTGGTGAAAAGGCTAGGTTATCACTTAGCCTAATATCAGCTAAAACACCAAAGCTACTAATACTAGATGAGATTACAAATAATTTTGATATAGAAACTAAAGAGCATGTTATACAAGTCTTAAAAGTTTATCCTGGTGCTATGATTATTGTTAGCCATGAAGAAGAATTTCTTCAAGCAATTAATATAAATTATACTTATCAGATAGAAGGTGGCAAATTTTAATGGTGTTTGCCTAATATACTCGTCATGCTAAATTCTCTCAATAACCTCATTTTTAGGAGCTCTAACTTTAACAGGTTGCTCATCGCTTCGATAACCAAAAGCACTGATAACACAGACATTAAAATCATCTAGATTGACGTTAGTTTCTTCTTTGAGAACTTTAGTAACAGCTTCAGGGCCAAAGCCTTCCATTGGCGTACTATCAATCCCAAGTGATGTTGCGGCATTAAGCATATTAGATAAAGCAATATAACACTGGCGTTTTGCCCATTCATTGGTCTCAACACCCATCATAAAATTGCCAACCATATTTAGATAGTTAGTTTGCATTTCTTCTGGGTAGTCTTTACGAGCAACTTGAGCTTTAACATAATCAGTTGCCCCACGGAAGTTATGTGGGGCACGACTTAGAATGATAACAAGGAAGCTACAAGTTGTGATTTGTGGCTGATTCCAGCAAGCAGGCTTTAGTTTTTCACGTAAGGCTTGATCATGTATAACAACTAATTTCCAAGGTTCAAGACCAAATGATGAAGGGGATAATCTTGCCGCTTCTAAAATTATATTTTCATCTTCCAATGATACTTTTTTAGTTTCATCGTAAGATTTGCAAGCGTAACGTTTATTTAATAATTCAATATAGTCCATTATGATTTCCTTAAGTCTATGAGGAAGAGTTTGGCATTGATTGATCATAGTTCTTAATGGTCTTTTTTGTCAATATTAATTCTGCACGCATATCTTTATAAAAACAAACGCATTTAGCCTTGTTTTAAACAGCCAATCCGCGTTAAAATATTGGGCACTTTATATAGATAATAATAGATACTAGATGAAAACAAGATTTGCACCATCACCGACGGGTATTATTACATTAGGAAATGCAAGAACTGCATTATTTAGTGCGCTTTTGGCTAAAAAAGATGAAGACGTTTTTTTATTAAGAATTGAAGATACGGATAAAGAGCGTTCAAAGCAGGTATTTGCTGATCAGTTACAAGATGATTTGAAGTGGATTTTATGTCAATGGCAAGAAGGGCCAGGTGTTGATTTAGGCAATGGTCCGTATTATCAGTCAGAAAGAAATGAAGTATACGAAAATTTTTATAACCAGTTGAGTGATCAAGGGCTTGCTTATCCTTGCTTTTGTACAGAAGAAAAACTTGAGTTGACACGTAAAGTTCAGCGAGCATCAGGTCAAGCACCACGTTACCCAGGTACTTGTAGTCATTTATCAAAGGAAGAAGTTAATCAGAAGTTAACAGAAGGATTAAAGCCTGCATTACGTTTCAAAGTGGCACAAGGTAAGGTTATTGAGTTTGATGATATCGTTAAAGGTAATCAAAAATTTGTAGCAGATGATATCGGTGATTTTATTATTCGTAAAAATGATCAAAGTCCATCATTTATGTTTTGTAATGCAGTGGACGATGCATTAATGGGTGTAACACACGTTTTAAGGGGCGAAGATCACCTAACCAATACGCCAAGGCAGTTAATGATTTTAGAAGCGCTTAATTTAAAAGCACCTAGTTATGCGCATATTTCATTAATTATAGGTTCTGATGGCAAACCATTATCAAAACGAAACGGTTCACGTAGTATTGAAGAATTGCGTCAGATTGGTTATATGCCAGTTGCGGTAGTTAATTATTTAGCAAGGCTTGGACATTATTATGAAGACAATCAGTTAATGTCATTTGATCAGCTAGCAAAAAGCTTTTCACTAGATCGTTTGGGCTCTTCAGCAGCAAGATATGATGAAACTCAATTAAACCACTGGCAAAAAGAATCAATCTTATCTGCCAATGACGATGAAATTTGGCAATGGTTAGAGATAGAGACACAAAAACTAGTGGAAGAAAGTAAAAAAGGCGCATTTATCCAAATTGTGCGTGATAATGTTATTTTTCCTGATCAAGCACATCGTTATGCTGAAGTTTTATTTTCAGATAAGCCACTTGAGTTTACAGAGCAAAACTTAAGTATTTTAAAAGAAGCTGGTAAAGATTTTTTTGATATGGCGTTAGCAGTTTCTGAAGAAAGTTTTTTATGGTCAGAAGTAACGACTTATATTAAAGAAAAACAGGGCATTAAAGGTAAAAAGTTGTTTCAACCTTTACGTGTTGCATTAAGTGGTATGGAGCATGGACCACAAATGAGTGAGCTTTGCAGTTTAATGTCACTTGATTTAATACATAGTCGATTATTAGATGCAAAATCAAAAATTGTTAGCTTAAATTAATTAGAATATGATGCTGTAGTAGTTAACTAGGCGGCTTGAAAAATGGAACTGTAAACATGATAGAAATTTATGATTCATTGACGCAGAAAAAACAAAAACTAGAAACATTAGAGCCAAATAAAGTTAAGCTATATGTTTGTGGAAGTACTGTTTATGATGACTGTCATATTGGCCATGGTCGAACCTATACTGCATTTGATGTGATTATTCGTTATTTACGCTATCGAGGTTATGAAGTAACTTACGTACGTAATATTACAGATATTGATGATAAAATTATTAATCGAGCAAATGAAAGCGGTATTAGTTGTCAAGAACTAGTAGATCAGATGATTAAGCATATGCATCGTGATTTTGATGCGCTTGGTCTGTTGAGGCCAGATATTGAGCCAAGAGCCACAGAAACTATTGATGAAATTATCCAAATGATTGCTAACTTGATAGAGCAGGGGTATGCATATGCAACGGATCAGGGTGATGTGTATTTTAGAGTTAATCAGTTTAAAGATTATGGGAAACTAAGTAAGCAATCAGTTGAACATCTAAAAGAAGGTGTGCGTTTTGATGTCGATGAGCATAAAGAGGATTCATTAGATTTTGTTTTATGGAAAAGTGCAAAAATTAATGAACCTTCTTGGGTCTCACCTTGGGGAGATGGTCGTCCTGGCTGGCATATTGAGTGTTCTGCAATGACGAAAAAATGCTTAGGCGATACCTTTGATATCCATGCAGGTGGTAATGATTTGAAGTTCCCGCATCATGAAAATGAAATAGCTCAGTCTGAGGCACATAATGATTGCTTATTTGCAAAATACTGGATGCACTCTGGCATGGTCAATATTAATGAAGAAAAAATGTCTAAATCATTAAATAATTTCTTCAGTATCCGAGAAGTATTGGCTGAATTTGATGCAGAAGTTTTACGTTACTTTTTATTATCAGGACATTATCGTAGTGTTATTAACTATTCAAAAGAGAACCTTGAAAATGCACAGAGCGCATTAACACGTCTATATACTGCATTGCGTGGTCTATTATTTGATATTGAGCAGGCACCAGAAATTTCAGAATATGAAGAAAAATTTATCCAAAAAATGGATGATGATTTTAATACGCCAGAAGCCTTGTCGGTATTGTTTTCAATTGCAAAAGAAATTAACCGATTAAAGGCAGAAAAAAATTATGACAAAGCACAAGAGCTTGCATCATTATTAGTTAAGCTGGGTAGCGTTTTAGGTATCTTACAAAAAGACCCAGAGAGCTTTTTTCATCTTGAAAATGACTTAAGTAGTGAAGTAGAAGCATTAATTAATAAAAGAAATCATGCACGTAAAGAGCGCAATTGGGCTGAAGCTGATAGAATTAGAGATCAATTAAGCCAAATGGACATTACACTAGAAGACACGGATGATGGTACAATTTGGAGGAAAAAATAGCTTATGTCTGAGCATTTACATGAACAAGAGCATTTAATTGATCAGCTTGTTACCATTAGAGATTATTTAAGATGGGCGGTTAGTCGTTTTGAGGAATCAGATTTATTTTATGGGCATGGTTGCGATAGTGTTTGGGATGAAGCCGTTCATTTGATTTTGCAAGCATTATACCTACCAGTTGATATTGACGAGCGAATATTAGATGCAAAGCTTACTACCATTGAAAGAGAAAAAATTATTGAGTGGGTTTATCGTCGAGCTGTTGATCGGGTGCCTGTGCCTTATATTACAAATAGGGCTTATTTTGCGGGTAAGGCATATTATGTTGATGAAAGAGTACTAATTCCAAGATCACCAATTGGCGAATTGATTCGTAACCATTTTGAGCCATGGCTTGATCCAGATAATGTCTATAGTGTGCTAGATTTGTGCACTGGTAGTGGATGTATTGGTATTGCGTGTACAGATGCTTTTTATGATGCAACAATTGTTTTGTCTGATATATCAGAAGATGCTCTAGAGGTTGCTAAGAAGAATATTCAATTGCATGAAGTTGATGGCCAGGTAAGTGTGGTGCAATCTGATTTGTTTTCTAATCTAAATGGCAAGCGATTTGATTTGATTGTCTCTAATCCACCTTATGTTGATCATAAAGATTTGGATGAAATGCCGCTAGAATACCATAAAGAACCAAGACTTGGCCTGGAAGCAGGCTTTGATGGTTTAGATATTGTAAAACGTATACTTTTTCAAGCAACAGAGCATTTAAATGAAGGCGGTATTTTAATTGTAGAGGTGGGTAACTCACAGCAAGCTTTAGAAGAGGCATTTCCAATGGTGCCGTTTACTTGGATTTCATTTGAAGATGGTGGAGATGGTGTATTTTTATTAACTTATGATCAGTTGGTTGAGTTTCATGATATTTTGTCACAAGGTTAAGTAATAAATGGCTGGAAATACGATAGGAAAACTATTTACAGTAACAACATTTGGTGAAAGTCATGGTGTTGCTTTAGGCGCTATTGTTGATGGTGTGCCGCCAGGCATGGAGTTAACAGAATCAGATATACAAAAAGAATTAGATCGAAGAAAACCAGGTACTAGTCGCTATACAACACAGAGAAGAGAAAATGATGAAGTTAAAATACTATCTGGTGTGTTTGAAGGTATCACAACAGGGCACCCAATTGGTTTACTAATTGAAAATACAGATCAAAAATCAAAAGATTATAGCGATATTAAAGACTTATTTCGCCCAGGGCATGCAGACTATACCTATCATCACAAATATGGTATCCGTGATTATCGAGGTGGTGGGCGTTCTTCAGCCAGAGAAACAGCGTTAAGAGTTGCAGCAGGTGCAATTGCAAAAAAATATTTAAACTTACACCATGGCGTAGAGATAAATGCTTGTTTATCGAAACTTGGCCCAATTGCTATTGATTTTGGCCAATGGGCGCATGTGAATACAAACCCATTTTTTTGTCCTAACCAAACACAAATTAAAGAATTAGAAACCTATATTCAACAAATTAGGAAAGAAGGTGATTCGATTGGTGCTGAGGTAATGGTTGAAGCAATTAATGTACCCGTTGGTTTAGGAGAGCCAGTATTTGATCGTATTGATGCAGATATTGCCTTTGCGTTAATGAATATTAATGCAGCAAAAGCTGTTAGTATTGGTGATGGTTTTGATGTGGTTGAGCAGCGAGGAACAGAACATCGTGATGAAATTGACCCGTCAGGTTTCCTTTCAAATCATGCAGGTGGTATTTTAGGTGGTATTTCAACAGGACAGCCAATTATCGCAAAAGTTGCGTTCAAACCAACATCTAGTGTGTTAAAATCAGGAAAAACCGTTAATATATTAAATGAGGCTGTTGAAGTCTCAGTAAAGGGTCGACACGACCCATGTGTTGGTATTCGTGCTGTGCCAATTGTTGAAGCGCAAGTGGCAATTATACTGATGGATCATTTGTTGAGACATCGTGCGCAGAATTTTGATCGAGAGGGTTTAAGATGACACCAGATGTTGTAGCTCAAAGTGCCCCCATGTCGGCAGAATGGTTAGCATTAATCGAAACTTGGGGTTATTGGTTGATGGCCTTTGGTGCTATTATTGAAGGTGAAACGTTTTTAATTATTGGTGGTATTGCTGCAGCACATGATATGTTGCATCTACCAGGGCTAATTTTATTAGCAATTGTTGGTTGTGTTATTCATGATGCATTTTTCTTTTATAGCGGTCGACTTTTTGGCCGACAGATTGTTGAGCGATTCCCAAAAATTCAAAGTAAAATTGAAAAAGTAACACGGCTATTGGAAAAGTACGATGCCGGTCTAATTATTGCTTTTCGATTTATGTATGGTGTGAGAACAATCATACCCTTTGCGTTGGGAATTAGTAAAATATCTAATTTGAAATTTATGTTTTTTGATACCATTGGTGCAATTTTATGGTCAACATTTTTTGTTGTTGGCGGTTATTATTTTGGTCAAGGATTAATTATTTTAATCCAAAAGCTAGATTTAGGACCATTTATTAGAGAGCATTGGATAGTTTCGACTGCTCTTTTAATTGTTTTTATCTTCTTTGTTTATTTTCTAGTTATTTGGCTAAGAAAACGTAGAAAGTTAAAAAAGCAACGTATTGCCCAATTAGAGAAAGATAAAGAAGAAGCCTATGCTGGTGAAAGTATTAATTTAGAGCTTGATGATGATTCAGAAGTAGATAAATAAGCATTGTTTATAAAGTAAGTTAAAGTGATTTAGGGAGAATTATGTGAGTAATGAAGCAGAATGCGTTTTTCTTGATCAAAAATCTGCTTATCGAGCACTAATGCCTTTTATTCAAGATAATGCGGTTTTTATTCCAATTGATGCGACAGAAGACTATCAGTTAGGAGAGCAGATACAAGTATCATTGAAACTACCAGAGCTTGGTGAATCGGTTATATTCAGAGGCTCGATTGTATGGCTGTCTTTTGAGTCACCACCAAATAAGCAAGGTGTAGGTGTAAGGTTTGAGGGTGTAGAAGGCCATAGAGCAAAAGAACTATTAGAGTCTTATACACAAGATGTATCATTTGATGGTTTAACAGATACAATATAAATAAAATTTTAGGAGTAGTTGACGCATGAGTCATGCAGATATCGCAGTTGTTGGGTTGGCAGTTATGGGGCAGAACTTAATTCTAAACATGAACGACCATGGTTTTAAAGTTGTTGCTTATAATCGAACCACTTCAAAGGTCGATGATTTTTTAAATCACTCAGCAAAAAATACAAATATTGTTGGTGCTTATAGCATTGAAGAAATGGTCAGTAAACTAAAGTCACCGCGTATTGTTATGCTAATGGTGAAAGCAGGAGATGTCGTTGACCAATTTATAGATCAAATAGTCCCTTTTTTAGATAAAGGTGATGTTTTAGTTGATGGAGGAAATTCAAACTTTCCTGATACTGAACGTCGAGTGAAAATGTTGGCAGAAAAAGATATTTATTTTGTTGGCTCAGGTGTCTCTGGTGGTGAAGAAGGTGCACGTTTTGGCCCATCACTAATGCCAGGAGGTAATGAAAAAGCATGGCCAATTATTAAACCTATCTTCCAAGCAATTGCAGCTAAAACAACAAATGATGAACCTTGTTGCCAATGGGTTGGTGATGGTGGTTCAGGTCATTTTGTGAAAATGGTCCATAATGGTATAGAGTATGGTGATATGCAATTAATTTGTGAGGCTTATCACTTATTGCAACAATTACATAATATGGATAATCAAGGATTAAGTGATACATTTAAATCATGGAACAAAACAGAGCTAGACAGTTACCTAATTGAGATTACAGCTAATATCTTTTCCTATCAAGATGAAGATGGGCAGTATGTAGTTGATCAAATCCTAGATACAGCAGGCCAAAAAGGAACTGGAAAGTGGACAGGTATTAATGCACTAGACTTGGGTGTGCCATTAACTTTAATTGGTGAGAGTGTTTTTGCTCGTTGCTTATCTGCCTTAAAAGAAACAAGAGTTAAAGCAGAGTCAATTTATCAAGATAAGCATTTAATTCAAAATAACATTCCAAGTATTGATGCGATTCGAGGGGCTTTATTATTTGCAAAAGTTATTTCATATGCACAAGGTTATATGTTAATGACAGAAGCTGCATCACACTTTGGCTGGAAGTTGAATTATGGTGATATTGCACTGATGTGGCGAGAAGGTTGTATTATACGAAGTGTTTTTCTAGAGCATATTAAAAACGCATATGATAAAAATCTTAAGCTTGAAAACTTATTATTTGATGATTATTTTAAAAATATTCTGAATCAGGAATTAAAAAATATTAGACAAGTTGCAGCAGCTGCAATTGAAAATGGCATTGCAACACCGGCATTAACTTCTGCAATTAGTTTTTTTGATGGCTTTATTACAGGAAGGTTACCTGCAAACCTGTTGCAGGCACTACGTGACTACTTCGGTGCGCATACTTATGAGCGTATTGATCAAAAAAGAGGTCAATTTTTTCATACAGACTGGATTGGCAGTAATTCTAATGTTAGCTCTAGCTCATATAACGTATAAAAAATTAAATCTAAAGATATTATATCAAATTATATTCAAAGGTAATTAAGTGATTAATGTAAGAAGCAGGCTGAAAAAGCTTGATCAATTTATTAATGCTTCAGATGCATATTTAAAACTAAGAAAAGTTTTATCTGAAGAGGAAGTATTTTTATTAGAGTCATTGTCTGGGCCTAAAGCAGATAAAAATAAGGTTGTGGTTGGTTTTAATCCAATACTAAAAATTATTGTAAAAAGCCAGAGAGTTTATATTACGGGTAATGAGCTTCTATCAAAACTAGTTAATCAATCAATTGAAGAAAATAGCCACTTTTCAAAAAAAGCAGATACATATTTTACGTTAAGTAATATAGAAGATTTAATTCAATTATTGAGACTAATTGAAGCACAGTTTAAAGTTAACTATTTAGGAACACACCGAGATTTCCAGTTTGGCTTTTTTGGTTATATTGATGGACTTATTAGTGAACATTTTAATAATGTGAATAACCATAAGGTTCAGTGTCAGCTACCTGATTTGTATTTTAGCGTTTATCAAGGGCTTGTATATAGTGACTTGGTTGCGGAAAGCTCATCTTTAATTATTAATCAAATTGAAGGTGTTTCTTGCTATTCGCGTCAGTCAATTGAAGACTTGTTAGTTGAAAAAATGGATATTGAGTATAAACCCAGCAATTCTTCTGTAGAGGAAGTTAGCCTTTTAAATACAGAAGAACAGTTGCTCCAAACTTCAAAAAATATTCAAAGCTTGATTAATAGTGGTCAGTTATATCAATCTAGTGTTTATCAAACTTTATCCATTAAGTCAACAATAGAGCCATTTGATGTTTATCAGAACTTATCAAAAAATAACCCATCACCTTATATGTATTTTGCTAGTTTTGATTCGCTTCGTTTAATTGGTGCGTCATTAGAGTTGTTTATTAAGTTAGAAAATGGCTATATTACAATGCGCCCGGTGTCATCATCAGAATCAGGGGAGCAGGCACATTTACTTTTAGTTGATTTGATTTGTAATGAAGTGGCACATTTAGCAGAGCCAGCATCTTTAAAAGTTAACCAGTTTGCATCTGAAGAGTCTTATATTGATCAATCAAGCTTAGTATCAGACATCAGTGCTAAATGTGTTAAAAACAATGATAAATATGAGACTTTATTTTCTGTGCTACCACCAACAGCGTTGACTGGATCACCAAAGCTTAAGTCTATCGAAAGTCAAGATAAAACAAGATCAGCAGGTGGGTGTGTTGGATATATAGATTTTAGAGGAATGATGCAAATGGCACTTTGCATAAGAACTGTTATTTATGAAAATAACCAATATCAAGCAGTTGCTTATGAGAATGTATTGGCTAATACAAATACATCTGATCTATATAATAAGATAAACAAAAGCTTAAACCCTATTGCAAAAGCAGTAGCAGATAAAACAATAGGTGAATGCTCATGAATTTGAAGTTGGTTATTATAAGTAGAGAAAATATATTTTCAAATACAATTATTCAAACACTAGGCCACCTTGGTGCAGAGGCTTGTTATATAAGTTTAGAATCAGTATTAAATGATTTAGAAGTTTTAGATGGCTATGATGGTATTGTTATTGCAAATGGTAACAATAAAACTCTGGCTTCAGAGTATAAAAAATTAATACAGTTTATTCGCTTTAAAATGCCATTTTTAGCACTTGGTGATGGAATAGAGGCACTTGTTTTGGCATTTGGTGGAGAGCTAGTTGAATCCAGACAATCATATTTTGGTAAAGTATGTGATTTGACACATAGCAATAAAGGGTACTTTATAAACTTACCTAGAAAGTTTAAAGTTGTGAAATATTGTTCAAAAATTATTGATCAAAACTTCTTTCCTTCTGATGAGTTAATAGTTAGCGCATCATCCTTAGATGATAAAAGTATTCTAGGTGTAAAACATCGAGTTTATCCAATTGAAGGAGTGTTATTTAATCCCGAAAGTATAGGGACAGATTATGGTGTAGAATTTTTTCGTGCGTTTTTAGATAAGATTAAAACAACAAAATTAAACTACGCATGATTTTATTACGATAAGTTCAAGTTTGAATAAAGAAAGTATGGACAAATTTGCTGTGTTCGATTAATCTTTGAACTTCCTCATGGGGAGTCCCATATAACTAGTAAATAATGAGTAATTAAGATTTTAGAGAAAAGTTTATGTCTGACGGAAGAAAAAAATTAGGTGCATTTGAGCAGCTTAAATCATTAGTTAAAGGTAAGAGTAAAAATTTAGCTGAACTAAAAGAAGCAACAGAAAGCTCAAGAAAAACGCATAATAAACAATCATCACATAATAAAAACCCTGCGCGTCGGGCAAAAAATCCTAACGAATCAAAACAGCAACCAACATATCAGATGCGTACGCCGCAGTTTGGTCAGAAAATGGCTCGACAGCAAGATAGTACACATAGACCAGTTAGTAAAGAATCAGAGGTGACAGTCTCAATTAACTTACAAGACCAAATGGAAGTAGAGTCACGCCGATTATTTGGTTGGTTATGCCGAAACTTTCCTAATTGTTTTAATCCAAAAGCTAAAAAGCCACTTAAAGTTGGTATTAATGATGATATTATAAAAGCATTTTTAGAGCGCACACAGCGTCAAATTCACTTTGGTGTTTTAACTAAGGTATTACGTCGTTATGTTGGTGATCAAGCATATCAAAAAGCAATTATTGAGCATAAGAAACGATTTAATTTAGCAGGTGAAGCAGTAGAAGATATTTCTGATGAGCACTTAGAGCATGCACAATCTCGTTTGGAAGAATTAATTGAAAAATCTCGCCTAAAAGCTCAAGGTATTGATCCAAGAACGGTTATGAATAAAAAGAAAGATGAAGAAGCTACTGAGCAAAAAGAAATAAAAAATCAAGAGACCTCTTCTGAGTCATCTCAAGTAGAAGAAACATCAGCGACTATTGAAGCAGATAATGAAATAAAATCTGCAACAGAAACAGAAACAGAAACAGAAACAGAAACAGAAACAGAAACAGAAACAGAAACAGAAACAGAAACAGAAACAGAAATAAAAAATAAAGAAACTGATTCAAAATGAGTAATTTAGACGCTCATATCAATAAGCGTAGAACTTTTGCTATTATTTCACACCCAGATGCAGGTAAAACAACGATTACTGAAAAGTTGTTGCTATTTGGTGGTGCAATACAGTTAGCCGGTGAAATTAAAGGAAAGAAAGCATCTCGTCATGCGACGTCCGACTGGATGGAGTTAGAAAAACAACGTGGCATTTCTGTGACAACTTCTGTTATGCAGTTTGACTATAATGGTTGTGTTATTAATTTGTTAGATACGCCAGGCCATGAGGATTTTTCAGAAGATACCTATCGTACGCTAACAGCTGTAGATTCAGCTTTAATGGTTATTGACGGTGTTAAAGGAGTTGAAGAGCGAACAATTAAACTAATGGAAGTTTGTCGTTTAAGAACCACGCCAATTATGACTTTTATTAATAAATTTGACCGTGATGTTCGCGACCCAATTGAATTAATGGATGAAGTAGAATCAGTACTAAAAATTCACTGTGTACCGATGACTTGGCCAATTGGTATGGGGAAATTTTTCAAAGGTATCTATCATCTATATGAAGACCGTATTTATTTGTATGAAACAGGGCATGGTTCGCATGTTTATAACTTTGAAACAATTGATGGTTTAAATAACCCCTTAGTTGATGAAAAATTAGGTGATTTAGCTGATGATTTGCGACTAGAAGTAGAGCTTGTGAAAGGTGCTGGTAACGAATTTGATTTAGAAAAATATCTCAAAGGTGAAATTACGCCAGTTTACTTTGGTACAGCATTAGGGAATTTTGGTGTTAAACAATTATTAGACGCTTTTTCAGCCTATGCGCCAAAACCACTAGCACGTCAGACAAATAACCGAAAAATTGAGCCAACAGAAAGTAAACTCAGTGGCTTTGTATTTAAAATACAAGCAAATATGGATCCACAACACCGAGATCGCATTGCATTTTTTAGGGTCTGTTCTGGTCATTATAAAAAAGGTATGAAGTTATTTCATGTTCGAACAAATAAGCAAATGCAAATTTCAAATGCATTGACCTTTATGGCTGGAAATCGGGAACATATTGAAGAGGCTTATCCTGGCGATGTGATTGGCTTACATAATCATGGGACAATTCAAATTGGTGATGCCTTTACACAAGGTGAGTTACTAAAATTTACGGGTATTCCCAATTTTGCACCGGAGTTATTTCGTCGTGTTCGTCTGAAAGACCCACTAAAGATGAAAGCATTGCAAAAGGGTTTAACTGAGCTTTCAGAAGAAGGTGCAGCACAGGTATTTCGTCCTTTAAGCAGCAATGACCTAATTGTGGGGGCCGTAGGTGTCTTGCAGTTTGATGTTGTAGCCCACCGTTTGGAGAATGAATACGGTGTGAAATGTGCTTATGATACGATTAATGTACATACCGCTCGTTGGGTTGATAGTGGTGATACAAAAGTGCTGGAAGCATTTCGTAAAAAGTGTTTTGAGTATTTAGCATTAGACGCAGCACAGAACTTGACTTATTTAGCACCAACGCGGGTAAACTTATCTTTAGCTGAAGAGCGTCATCCAGATATTGTTTTTAGAGCAACAAAAGAGCATTGATAAAATTATTTTAAACAATTCCAGATTGTAATAAATGATGCATATGAATGACACCTTCTACTTCATTTTTATCATTTGTAACTGCAAGTGACGTGATTTTATAAGTTTCCATAATATGAAGCGCTTTGGTAGCAAGCTCTTTGCCATGAATTATTTTTGGTGAGGAAATCATAATTTCTGAAATAGGCGTTTTTTTCATATTATAGTCAGTTGCAAAGATTCTTCTTAAATCACCATCAGTGAAAATACCTAACAAGTGATTACCTTCATCAATGACAGTTGTCATGCCTAACCCCTTTTGAGTAATGAGCAAAATGGTTTCTTCTAAAGGCGTATTAGCAAAAACTTTTGGTATTTTTTCTCCTTTGACCATTAAATCTTCAACACGAAGTAATAAGCGTTTGCCTAAAGTACCAGCAGGATGTGAAAAAGCAAAGTCTTCTTCACTAAAACGGCGGGCTTTTAAAAGTGCAATTGCAAGAGCATCACCCAATACTAAAGTTACAGTTGTACTTGCAGTTGGTGCTAGGTTATGAGGGCAAGCTTCTTTGTCAACATGAGTATCAAGGTTAATAGTTGCTGACTGAGCAAGTGTAGAGTTTTTGTTTCCTGTCAATGAGATCAAAGGGATATCAAGGCGTTTAATATAAGGCAGTAAGTTAATTATTTCATCTGTATTGCCAGAGTTAGAAATAGCAATGATGGTATCGTCTTTTGTGATCATGCCAAAGTCACCATGAGCAGCCTCAGCAGGGTGAATAAAGAAAGAAGGTGTACCTGTGCTTGCAAAGGTTGCTGCAATTTTATGGCCAATATGTCCTGATTTTCCCATGCCAATAATAATAACACGACCTTTGGTTTGAAGAATTAAGTCACAAGCACTGTTAAACTCGTCACCTAAGCGCTTATTTGCGTGCTGAATTGCGTCAATTTCAATTTTAAAAACTTCTTGGGCGCTTGTTAAATAGCTCATAGGTTTGTCCAATTCTGGGTCTTATATTTTTTAAATCTAGAAATAGTATAAAGTATTTAATATTAAAAAGAAAAAGTGTAGATTAATATTTCGAACTACGCTTTAACTTGCCGAGTAAGCTATAAGCTAATGGCACAATAAATAAAGAGAAGATACTTCCAATAAGGAGTCCGGAAACAATGACCATACCAATTTCTCTTCTAGCAATTTCTCCAACGCCTGATGCTAGAACTAGTGGTAATGCTCCTAAAATCATCGTTGCAGAAGTCATTAAAATAGGCCTTAGGCGTGTTGATGCACCTTCAATTGCAGCATCAACAATAGAGAAACCTTCGCTTAAACGTTTATTGGCAAATTGGACAATTAATACGCCATGTTTGGTAATAAGGCCAACAAGCGTAATAATGCCAATACCAGTATAAATATTAATGCTACCACCAATTAGTTGTAGGCCAAGTAAACCGCCAATAATACTCAAAGGAACAGTTAACATAATAACAAGCGGATCAATAAAACTTTCAAATAGAGCCGCTAGAACAAGATAGATAAAAATAATTCCTATAATAAATACCATTAACATTCTTTGGTTTCCGTCTTGCATATCTTTAGCGCTACCAACAAAATGAACAGCAGTGGTTGGTGAGATTTGTTGGACAGTTGACTCAATTGCATTTAATACAGGCCCCATCGAAATACCGGGTTGTAAAGTCACATCAATTTCTGAAGCATTTTGATTATTATAAGTTGCAATAATAGGAGACTTAGCAATAGGTTCGATGTTTAATAAGCGTGAAGCATTTACCCAAGAACCATTAGATGACTCAATGCGTATTTTGTCTAAAGCATTAAAGCTTGCTAAGTCAGCTTGGTTTAATTGAATCACAACAGGATAGTCAATACCATTTTGCCTAAAATCATTGTTTAATCGAGAGCTACCAAAGTAGATGGATAAAATTTGTTGTAAGTCAGCTAAGTCAACATCAAGTAGTGATGCTTTTTGTTCATTAATGTTAATTTCATATTCAGAGGATAAGCTACTATTATCTTCATCAGCAGATTGAACTCCTGGAATTGACTCAATTGCACTGACGACTTTAGAAGATAGAGCACGCAATTGATTGTAATTCATAACACCAGTTAAATAAAATTGGATATCACCACTACTTGCGCTTGTACCTGTTTGATGTAGAGGCATTGCTCTTGCTCCACCTCTAAATCTGCTATCACCTTGAATACTTTTCATTAATTGGTTAACTAGTAATGGAGACTGATCATAAAAAGCTTCTTTCAATATAATAAAATTAACATTAAACAAGTTGCCATTTGAGCTTGAAGTAAAGCTAGCATAATGCTTGGCAAATCCGCCTTTAGTCATTTTATTAGCTAGTTCATCACCTTTTTTTTGCAATGTTTCTACAGAGGTTGTTGCAGAGCCACGTATAAAAGTTTGAACAATGCCTATGGTATCATTTGGAAATAAGTTTGAAGGCATGTTTTTACAGAAAAAGGCACTAATAATGACGATGATAATTAATAAGCCACCCCATAACCATTTATGATTAAATATGTTAGTTAATAAGTTTCGATATCTTTGAGTTATATAATTCAAAAAATTCTCGAGTTTGATTTGGTAGTTATTTTGTTTTTTTGCTTTTAGTAAATAAGCACACATAGCAGGCGTAAGCGTTAGTGCAACAAACCCTGAAATTAAAATACTAATGGCAAGTGTAAAAGAAAACTCTTGAAAATAAATAGCAGAAGAGCCAGACATAAATGCAATTGGGAAATAAACTGCAATAAGCGTAATTGTTATACCAATAATGGCAAAATAGATTTCTTGGCTACCAACAAGTGCTGCTTTGAACTCAGAAACCCCTTTTTCAATATGACGAATTATATTTTCTAGAACAACAATAGCATCATCGACAACTAGACCAACAGCTAAAACTAGCGCTAAAAGTGTCATCATATTAATTGAATAGCCTTGTGCATAAAGGAAAACAAAGGCACCGACTAAACAAACCGGTATCGTTACTAGTGGAATAATAGTCGCTCTTAATTGGCCTAGGAAGAGTAGCGAGACAAGTGCAACAAGTATAATTGCAATCAGTATTGTTTCAACTACTTCATAAATTGATTGCTCTAATGAAGAGGCCACATTGACTAAAACAGATATTTTCATGCCTTTTGGTAAAGACAAATTCATTTGATTTATTTTTTTGATAACTAAGTTAGCAACCTCAATAGGATTGGCATCATCTGCTGAATTTATATCTAAAATAACGCCTGGCTTTCCATCAATTGATGCAGATGTTTCATCGGGTATTACATCTGAAGCAAAGCGAATGTCTGCAACATCTTTTAAATAGACTAGCTGGCCATTTCTCTTTGTGATTATAACGTTTTTAAAATCAGATAAGCTTTTTAAAGGACTTGAAATGTTAATGGTAATATTACCTGCATCTGTAATTAATTTACCAGCTGCAGTACTGGTATTAAGTTTATTTAATAAGTCAGTAATCTCTACAGGAGATAGTTTATATTGTGCCATTTTAGTTGGGTTAAGACTGATGCGGACAGCTAATGTTTGAGCAGTTAGATAAACTTCACTTACACCAGGAATTTGATTAAAATCTTGTAGAAGAGCGCTTTCAACATAAGAAGCTGTTTGTCCTGTTGTTTTATTAGGGTCAACGACACCAAGCGACATTACATAATTATTACCAGATGATTGATAAAGCTCAGGGGTGTCTGCATTTTCAGGTAAGCTAACAGATGAAATAGCGCGAGATATATCAGCTTGAGCTGCGACATAGTCGGATTTTGTAATGCTATCAAAGTGAATAGTAATGCGGCTGCTTCCATCAACAGAGTAAGCAATAATATAAGAAACGTTACTAACATTAGAAAGTGAAGAAACAATTTTTTGGGTGACATCATCTTGAATGACATTTGCACTTGCACCAGGATAACTAGTAATAATTCGCAGTGTTGGTTTAAACTGCTGTGGCTCAAATCGTACAGGCAAGAGCATAAGTGTTAATATACCAAATAAAATAATGGTTGCAGAAATAACAACAGATAGAACAGGGCGCTCAATACAGATTTTAGATAGGCTCATTTGTTAGCTACCTTAACAACCATGCCATCTAAGATGTTGCTTGCATCATGAATAACTGACTGACCAGCTTTAATGCCAGATAGCACTATGTATTCACCATTATTTGATACCAGTCCTATCTTAATAGGTATGGCTTTCGATTTGCCATCAATAACTTCAAAAGCATAATAACTATCATTAAGTAGCACAACGGCAGATATAGGAATTAAAATGGCTTTAGCATCGGTATTTAAAATGTGCTTTATATCAACGTTCATGCCAGGGGATAGTAAGTCATTCTTATTTGTATACTTTGCTCGCACGTTAAATGTTAACGAATCCGTACTGACATCAGGTGAGATATAATTAACTTTTGCTTTAAATACTTGATTAGGGTAAGCATCAGATCTAATCTCTACTATTTGATCCATTTTTACTTCGCCAAGTAATGTTTCAGGCAATGCATATTCAATCTCTAAGTCCTTTCGATCAACTAATGTTACAAGCGCGCTGCCGCTGTCAACGTAGCTACCAATGGCGACTTCACTTACAGCGGTTTTTCCATCAAATGGTGCTTTAACAGTTGTATGCTCAAAGTTAGCTTTTGCAGAGTTAAAATTAGCCAAGGCAGCCAAATATTGTGCCTTAAAATTATCAACTTCTTCTTTAGAAACAGCTTGTGCATTGTTATACAAAGTTTCATAGCGTTGATAATCAGCAGTTAGTTGGTCAAGGCTTGCTTGTGCTGATTGTAGTTGAGATAGTGCATCTGCATCGTCAATGGTAAAAAGCGTATCGCCTTTTTTTACTTTTTGACCATTAATAAAGTCAATTGTTTGAACAACGCCGGTTACCTGTGATTTCAAATCAACAGAGTTAGGAGCAACAACAGAGCCATAGGTATTATAAATTTCAGGTGAGCTTACTCTCTCTAAGGCTATTAGTTTAACCTCAGCTGTAGGTAGTATTTGGCTTATTGGATTGGTGGAGGTTTCTTTTTTATAAATATAAAGTCCTAAACTACTAACTATAATAATTGCAATAACAATAATTAATGTGCGTTTTTTTCTAACCAACTGATACACCCCAACGATCAACTATATCTAATGATCATTATAGTACAATAGGTTAAGTGCATAAATCTACTTTATGTTATTGTCTTTATTTACCAAAAATTATAGGTAACACCAGCAGTGCAAAGTAAATAGTTGCCATCAACAAAAGGTAGTAATGTATCATGAGCTGAAGCCATGACAATGAAGTCTATGTTTTTTGTGTAAGAGTAACTCACACCAATCGCTGAATATAGAGAACCATGATACTTATCACGACCACTAGCTGGAGTGTAGTTGTCGTCTTTGTATTGTGCTCCTCCCATTTTCAAAATCAAGCGCAAAGTGTCTTCTTCATTAAAGGGAAGGTAGAATCGCATAGCTGCATCAAAAGCTTGATGGTCTCCAGTGCTAAGTCGAGTATATCCAGCTTCTAAACCAAAGTATTGAAAAAATTGGTAACCCACATTTAAGTTAACGCCAATACCATCATCTCTAACATTATCACCAGATAAATTTTCGTGGCTTGAGAAGGAAGGTCCTACATTAATTTCAACATAAGGCCTAGGTGAAAAGGAAGTTTTTTCTGTAGGAGTATTTGCTTGGCTTATGCTCGGTAAAGCTAGACTTGTTAATGCCATGGATAATAAAGCTTTTTTCATTTTTGGGTTTCTCTATGCTTGTTTTTTTTAAGGGCATTTTACCTTATCAAAAACAAAATAGAAATAGTCATAGTTTATAGTTGTTCTTGATATGTTACGCACATAAAATCATAGGTTTGATATAGTGATCTGAAGATATACTAAATAGGTGTGGGGGTGCTTCTATTTTTGGTGGGTCAAAAAAAAGTGTACGATCTTTCATAAATTTAGTTATTTTTTCTACTGGTAGGGACTCATTATCTTCTTGATAGTAGTTATATAAATTTTTTAAAAAAACGTCATCTTGAAAAATGGCTAGCTTTTGTTCATATAAATTTAGTTTTTCTTCTAATGGAATAAATCCTTTCTTAAGTAGAAGGCTTTGATAGTTAGTTAAATATATTTTTATATCTTTTATAAACGTGTTATCAAAATTATCAGATATAGATATATGATGGTCAGGAGATGAGAAAAGATTTTTTGATTTAATAATTATATTTGTACAAGTAGTTAATGGCTTTTTATTCTTATTTATAAGATAGCAGTTTGTTAGCATTTCTAAAAAATAATCTTTAGATTTTTCAGGTACTTCATTTATATTTTTTTCAAAAATATTAAAGAGCTCATTTTTGATATTTAGGTTTAAGCCAGCTAGTAATTGAAGTTTAATTGATGGGTTAAAAACACTTAGTTTTTCAGGTAAGCTTTCTTTATCTATCTTCGGATATAAGCTTATCAATGATTTAATTTCAGTAATTGGTGCTTCATCTGAGTTTGGGTTATTTTCGTATTTAATGAAATGATCTAATGCTTTATCAAAAGAACTAAATTTTTTAGTTATTAATGTTTTTGCTGAAAGGTAACGCCGATAGAGATCACCTTGTTTATTAATCTTATGATAATTGTTGATAATATAGTTATGAACTTCAGCAAAACAAGAAATTGGTTTTTGTGTGTTATTAAGAGACTCTTCATTGTCTGTTGTGTATTTATTTATAATATCTTGAATAGGTTTAGCATGGCTACGATGTTTAAAAATTTTAGGGTCATTATATGATTTAAAAAGAGAAATCATTTCATTTAAATTAATATTTTCAGCATTTGGTGGTTTACTGTTAGGTTTAAATAGTCGATAAGTTTTGTAAGCTAAGAATGGCAGAGCAAGTACAGCGCCGGCAATAACAGCACCTAACATAACTGTTGCTTCTGCAAGTGGCTCTTGCTTTACTATCATGGTAATGCCAGCACTTGCAGCAAGAGAGTTTTTGATACAGTTTACATAATCTCGAACATGCGTAAATGGCTTATTAATTTTTTCATAAACTTTATAAATGGGGTTAGCTTTCAGCTTTCTTTCTTTTTCTTTTAACTGTGTTTCTTTATCATTTATTTTTTCTTTTAGTGCTTCTTCTAATGAATCAGCATTCACTATGTGATCAAATTCACCAAGAAACTTTTTATAGTTTGAGTCATCTTTATACTTTTCGTGGTAATCAGTTAATTTATTCTCATTATCCAGTTTTTTAAGAAAATTTAAATATTGTTTATCTTCGTTTAGTTGTGTTGTTTTTTCTTTACAGTACTTTTGAATAACAGAGCCAATAGTGTATAGTCCATAAAATATAGCCATGCCAATCGCTAAAGGTGGGCATGCGGCAGAAAGACCAAATAATGATAATAGCATAAAGATATTACCGGCAACGTAAAGTCCATCAGTTAGACCGTCGATAACGCTGGTAATTACAAGTTTATTACGGTCACAGTATTTAGGTGGTTTTACATCGTCGTAGCTATATTTATCAGGGTTTATCATAAACTGATCTAGTTTATTTAGATTCTCAGTTCTTTTATCTTCTAAATGACGCTTATATAAGTTATTCGCAATTAATAAGATACCAATAGCAAAGCCAATGCTACCTAAAGGAGATATAAGTGTTGATGCATAGTTTTGATTAGTAAATTTTGATGTTAGATCAAGAATATTAACAAACGCATGGCGACCATTTTTTATAGCACTTAAAACATCACGTCCTCGGCTATATAGTTTGTTAAATTCTTTACTAGTACGTAGTTGAGAATGAGTTCTTAAGGCGCCTAAGACAGCAAAACTAAAAAAGATACCTAACATTGGAAAAAAAGCGTAAGGGTCATCCGGGTCAAACTCTTCACCGGTTATATCTTCAATATAACTAACAACACTTTGGGCTAAATAAATAGCATCGGCCTGGCCTTTTTCAAGCCCAGTTAAAAAACGTTGATACCAAGTTCTTTCCTGACCTTTACTTAGATCATCAAAAAACGCTTCAAATGTTGATGTCATAGTTAATCACTTTTATGTGATCTTTATATGAACAATATACTATTTTAGTATTACACTTTTATTAAATAGATTAAATTTCACGCACCAAGGTTTTAATTAATAATTTTGGATCAAAATGAGTTGATTATTTTTCTGTTGAATTTCTAAATGCTTTAGGGCACTCATGCCGAGTAATATATATTCTGCATGAAAAGCAGGGCTTATATTTGCTTTAATATTTTTTAAAGTGATATTACCAATTTGTAAGGTATCAACGATAGCATGATAGACTGTTGTATGTCCACCAGCAGTTAATGCAGTTTGTTGAAATCCTTTTTTCAAACCAATGCTATTAGCAACAGCTTCAGGAATTGACACACTGCTTGCACCAGTATCAATTAGAAAAATAACAGGATGCTTATTAATATACCCATTAACCATATATTGATGATTGATTGCTTCTAAGGTAACAATATTTTTGTGTGCAGTTTGACTAACTTCAGGTGTTAGCTGTGCTTTTTTTTTATATTCAAGGACAGAATGTATAACGTAGATTAATAAAGCAAATATCCCAATCCAAAAAATGTAAATAAATTTTTTTTGCATTAAATACCTAAAACCATTTTAAAACCAGCTTCGAATAGTATTACTAATATTAGTGAAGAAGCCAGCTTTTTCAACAGACTGAAGCGCATATACTGGCGTTTTTAGTAGAACTTTATCCTTTAAACTAATTGTTAAAGTGCCAACTTCTTGGTTTTCTTTAATTGGTGCTTTTAAGTTTTCATTTGCAGTGATTTTTAAATGGACCTGTTTATCTTGCCCTTTAGCTAGTGTTAGAACAATATCATTTTTAACCGTAACAGGTAACTTATATTTATAAGTACTAGCATTATCAATCTCTAATGTTGTAATAGGTTTATTATGACTTGCAATTTCATAGTTTTCAAAGAAACGAAAACCATAGGTTAATATTTTTTGGGATTCTTCTGTTCGAACGGTACTACTTGGCGTGCCTAGTACAATAGCAATTAACCTGCGGTCATCCCTTAGTGCAGAAGATGCAAGGTTAAACCCTGCCTGATCTGTATAGCCAGTTTTGATGCCATCAACGCCAGAGTTAGCGTTGAGTAATCTATTTCTATTTTGTTGTGTAATACCATTGTATGTGAAGCTCTTTGTACTATAGATTTTATAAAGCTCTGGAAAATTATGAATAAATGCACGTGCTAAAACAGCCATGTCATAGGCAGAAGAGTATTGGCCTTCAGCAGGCATGCCGTCAGGCGTTTCAAAATGGCTGTTATTCATGCCAAGTTGTTTTGCAACTTGATTCATCAAGTGGACAAAAGATTTATCACTGCCAGCTACAAACTCAGCAAGTGCAATCGTGGCATCATTGCCTGAAGCAATGGCCATGCCTTTATAAAGTGTTTCAACTGTTATTTTATCAGAAGGTTTGATAAAAAGTTTAGAGCCTTGTCTTTTCCATGCCTTTTTACTAATAGGGACATTTTCATCCCATTTAATAATATCATCTTTTAATGCTTGAGCAATAATATAAGCTGTTAAGATTTTAGTAAGGCTTGCAGGTTTATGTTCTTTGTTCATATTTTTCTGGCTTAAAATAGCACCAGTTTGAAAATCCATTAAAACCCATGCAGCAGCATTTAATTGAATATTTGGTGGTTCAGGGATAATCGTTGGAATTTTTTGTTGCGGCGAGTATGAAGAAGTATTTAATGTATTATGTATTGTAGGTTTACTATTAACTTCAACAATACCTTGACTTTGTTCATTTTTTGCATAAATGCTTGATGCTATTCCAATGCAAAGGACTGTGGTTATAAGATAACTCAGTTTTTGATGAAACATTACGATATCCCCTAATCTTCAAAGTTCACCTTTATTTTAGTATAGATTTAAAATACTTTTAAACTAATTTAAGGCAAAAATCAGTCATTAGGAAAGCTAAGGTAAACTTTTAAGCCAGTTGTTAGTTTCTTCAATAGCGTTGAGTGCTTCTTTGATAATTGTTAAATAGCCAATAAAACCGTGTATCATCCCTGGGTATGTAATAGTTGTAACATGATTGTTTGCTTTTGTTAATTGCTGTGCATAGGCTAAGCCTTCATCATGTAGAGGGTCAAATTCAGCCAGTACCATTAATGTAGGTGGCAGTTGGCTGAATTCATCAAAGTTGATTGGTGAAAAGTAAGGGTGATAACGATCTTGATCATAACGAGCATAATTTTGATAGAACCATTCCAACCAGTTACGATCTAGCATATAAACTAAATCAGTATATTGTTGTTTGGATGGATAGTTATAATCAGCATCAACAGCAGGATACCAAAGAACTTGTGCTTTTGGACTTATATTTTGATTTTTTGTTAAATGACAAAGTACAGCCGTTAAATTACCTCCAGAGCTATCACCAATTACAATAATATTTTTTGGGTTGATGTTAAATTTATCGCAATGATCAACTAACCAGTTAAAGCTATCCACTGCATCATTAATTGCTGATGGGAATTTATGTTCAGGTGCCAGGCGATAATCAACTGATAAAACTTGGGTCTGTGTTTTATCTGCTAAATAATCACAAACTAATTGGTAAGTATTAATTGAGCCTAAGCTCCAACCGCCCCCATGGAAAAATAAAATCATGTGGTCTGTTAATTGTGTTGGCTTATATAGTCGAACATTAAGTTGATGTGATTCAGTTTGAATGGTAATGTCTTTATGCGTGATGTCTGGTTTGTGGCAGGTTGAATAGAATTGAGCAATGCGATCAGCCCATAATTTACGCTGCTCTTTTGCTGGCTGAGATTTGAAAAATTCAATGCTAGGGTCACGGACTAGTTTTTCTAGAATAGGGTTAATCATTTAACTTCCTTTTCCTATATTTCAACTTAGGCATATTATTTAATAGCATAGCACCAATAATTAAGATTAAGGCAAGAATTGTAGATGACTTTAAGGCGTCGCCCATAAATAAAACGCCAGCAAATGCACTAACAAGTGGCGCTAGATAGTTAACAAAGGAAGTAAAAGTCACACCAGATCTTTTAATTAGTTGAATATAGAGTAGATAAGCAATACCAGAAGGAAATACACCTAAAAGAAGTACTGTAACGAATGATTCACTTGTAAAGCTTAGGAATGCTCCAGGGTCAGAAACTAATGTAAAAATGAGCATTGGAATAGCAGAGAGAATTAAAATATTTCTAGTTAATTTTAATGGTGATTGTTCAGGCATTGTTCGTATGATAATTAAAGATGAGGCAAAACATAATGCACCAAATAAAATAGCTACTTCTGCAATTAGGCTTCCATTCATATTTTTTAAAGAGGGAGATAATAAAATAATTAACCCAATAAATCCAATAAAAATACTAGCGATAACTCGCAGGGTTGCTCTTTCTTGAGGAATAAAAATGGTAGCTAGCAATACAGCAAATAAAGGAATTGTACCCATTAAAATACCAGTAAGGCTGCTATCAATATATTGTTGCCCCCAAGCAATTGAAATCATTGGAATAATAGTTTCTAAGGCAGCAATGATACAATATCGTATAATGATAGATGGTGTGAATTTTAATCTTTTTCGTTTATTTTTTGATGTAGGCTCAAATAAGGCAAGGAGCACACAGAGTGTAATAGCGCCAATGACTACTCTAGAGGTTGCAAGTACAAGTGGGGAAAGTGTATTTAAAGCAACACTATTAAATGCAAACTGTAATCCCCAAATTAAGGCAAGAATAATTAATAAATAGTAACTAATAAATACATTGTTTTGTCTCATATCTATCCTAATTATGGGTATCTAAATAAGGCAAATACTAGCATAGCCTTTTAATCATTAATAGTGTTTCGTTGGTAGCTCAATTTCTTTTGGTTGGTAAGGCATCCATTTAGGTTGTTTGTTTAATAATTTAGACTTTTGTTCTTCAGATGTGACTGGACCAATTAGAACTTGGTATATGAGTTGTGTATCTATCTTAGTATGTCGGATAAAAACAGATTGATCAGGGTATTGTTTACTTAAGAGTCGATACATTTGCTCAGCTAAATTAAATGAAAGAAAAGAAGCATACAATAAATATTTTTGAGTTGCTATGGAATTATTATTAGGTATTTCAGTGTTATCATCTTGCATGTTTGATTTGCTATGAAACTTAACAAACAGGCTACAACCATTAAGTGTAAATAAAATTAAAAAAAATATTCCAAGCCCTAAAAAGGTAATGTTTTTATTTTTATGCATTAATTACTCAAACTATCCATTGCTTAACAACAATGTAGAACATTTTAATGCAGATGAAAAGTAGGAGCATAATAAAGATACGACGAGTAATATTTGGTGGCGTTAATGTTGATAACCTAGCGCCGATAGGCGTTGTTAGCATACTAATAACACCTATAATTATGATAGCAGGCCAGTATAAAAAGCCAGTGGCATATTCAACTGAGCTCGAAGAGGCAAGGCCTAAAAAAAAGTAACTAATACTACCAACAATTGCTATTGGCAAACTTAAGGCAGAGGATGTACCTGCAGCATATCTTATGGGTAAATTTTGCGATATTAAAAATGGGACACTAATAATCGAGCCGCCAATGCCCAGCATGCCAGAAATAAAGCCGATTAAACTGCCATACTTAAATCGACGCATACGATTAATATTAATGTCTAATTGATTTGCTGCTATTGTGTAATCAAAAGGTGTTTGTTTTTCTTTTTTATTGCGAATTAATTTTATAATCATAACAAGTAACGTAAATGTAAAAATAAGAATTAGAAAATTACCATGAGCAAATCTCGCAACAATTGCACCAATAATGCATAAAGGTAGAATAGTAGAGAGCATTTGCCAGTAAGCTTTTGAATGAATACGGCCTAATTTTCGGTTGGCTAGAATAGCTGATGTCCCTGTAAATATCATAATAGCTAGTGAGCTTCCCATGGCCATTTGTGTATAGTAATCAGGCATTAAACCAGCATAGTGAAAAATAAAAGTTAAGCCAGGCACAATAATTAGCCCGCCACCAATGCCAAGCATGCCAGAAGCAAGCCCAGTTATTATGCCAATTAAAACGTAAAAAATTATCATTAGTATCATATAGCTAGCTTTGTACCTTTAGATAATAGTTAAGTCAAAATAATAGCATTTTTTTAAAATCTTGCCTATTTAATAGTTGCAGTTATGTTTCATTTTAGGGAGAATATGATGCCATTAAATCTATTAAAAATTTAGTTAAAAAGGATCACTTATGATTAATTCAATTCAGCCTGGAAAAAATATACCAGATGATATAAATGTTGTAATTGAAATTCCAGCTCAAAATGAGCCAGTAAAATATGAGTTTGATAAAGAGACAAATATGCTAGTTGTTGATCGCTTTATGACAGCAATGATGCAATACCCATGTAACTATGGCTTTGTTCCAAATACATTATCTGATGATGGCGATCCAGTTGATGTGCTTGTATATACACCAGTCCCATTAAGACCAGGAACAATGATCAATGCTCGTCCAGTTGGCGTATTAAAAATGACAGATGAGTCAGGTGTTGATGCTAAAATTATTGCAGTACCAGCTGAAAAGCTATGGAAAGATTATGCACATATTCAAGATATTGATGACTTACCAGAGACATTATTAAATCAAATAAAACACTTTTTTGAGCATTATAAAGATTTAGAGTCTGGTAAGTGGGTTAAAGTTGATGGCTTTGCTAATGCAAAAGCAGCTAAGGATGAAATTATCCAAGCTGTTGAGAACTTTAATAAATAATTAGAAGTTTTTATTGGAAAAAACCGTATAGAAATAAGACAAGAGCTGATAAGCCTAAAGTAAGGAAAGTTAACTGTGTGCCATATTTACGGAATTTATAATCTGGCTCTTTTTTCATTTCAGTAACTAAAAGTCCATAAGCATGCATGACTCTAGCAACTACAAGTAGGGCACCTAATAATAACAAAATATATGGATTTACCTTTAAAGCAACTAAACCTAAATGTAGAATTAAAGCTAAAGGAACATACTCAATAAAATTTGCTTGTGCTCGAACAACATTGTTTGCATCAGGTACTTGCTCACCATCTTTAGCCGCTTTACGGTTATTAATAACTTTGACGCTTAAATAAATAAGAATCCCAGTTAAAATAAAGCACTCTAATGAGAAGAACTGCATGATATTCATAACTTAACTCCTTATGGTTTTATGAAATTTACTCAGTTAGTTTAGTATAGTTTTTAAAGTTTTGAAAAAAATCTATTTTTTGGACTTTAGCCACTCAGTTATTTGCCTTACTAGAGTATTTGCAGCTTGATTTGCTGCAGTTGCCATGCCTTCAGGAGAGGGTGAAGATGCAACATTGATATTAAATATCAATTGCTTTTCTAGTCTGTTAGTTTGGTTATTTGATAATTGTGCTAGTACTTTTAAAGTAACATAATTTGATTGGTTGTTCATGTGCTGGTTAAGCTCTAATAATGTTGTGCTAAGCTTGTAGTCTGCTTGTCCAAAGTAAGATGTTGCTACGGTTGCTTGATATATATTTGCACTATCTATGTCTTCTAACAGCATGCGATCTAACATATTGGAGGGTGCTGTAACCCAATGACTATAGGCATAATGTTTAATTTGACTTTGGTTTGTTGCATAGTACATATATATATTATTGTAAGGTGGTGTACTTTGCATTTTGTCAATTCTGAGTACACTTTTATTTGAATGGTTTTCTGGGGTAACTTGGTTTGTAGTAGTGATTTGATAAGTTTTAGTTTCAGCGACTTTAACAGGCTCAAGTAAACTGCCACAACTAGAGATAAGTAGGGTCAATAATATTGTAACAGATAGGATGGTTAAGCGAGGTAACAAGTAGACAATTTTCATAAACTATTCTCCAGGTCCTGGTTGGGCAGGGGTTTGACCTTTAACTAATAAGGATGGGTTTTGACTTAGTTTATCTATAAACTGAGAGAGATTAGATGCAGTATAATCTATTGTTATGAGTGTGTTGTTTAATTGAGGGATTAATACTTCATTAATACTTGGTAAGGTTTGCTTTTCTATTTTTTTAGTTAACGCATCAAACTGATGAGTGCTAGTACTAATATTGTTAGCAATTTGATGCACCATAGCAGATGTCCTTTTTAAGTCCTCCGTAACAATATTCACATTTTTTAAAATACTACTAATATATTGCGTGTTTTTTTCACTTAGCAAGAGATTAACTTTTGATGTAATAGCATTTAGACCACCAGCAAGTTCTTCAAATTTGTCAGTGATGCTGCTTATTAAAGAAGGTCTGGATTTAATAATTGGGTAAGGAGGATGTTTTTTTGGTTGAACTAACTCAATAGACTTTGCTTTAGCTTCTTTGCTTTTTATTTTTTTATCCGTGTCTGTGTCTTTAGGTACTTGTAGTCCAATATAAGCTAATCCAGTAATGCCTTGCTGTTGTAAAACTGCATAAGTATTTGTTGTAATGGGGGTGCCAGCCTCAAGTGATAGTGTAACATTAATATTAGCTGGGTTTTTCTTGTCTAATTCAATATTACTTACTTTTCCAACACTCACGCCATTATATAAAACATTGGAATTAATATTTAAGCCATCAACAGGTTCATGGAAAATGCTAATGTAGGTATAATATGTTTTTTTAGAAATACCAACACTTAGCCAAAGTCCAATAATGATCATTGCAGTTGTACCAAAAATGACAAAAAGGCCTAAGAGGATAAATTGATTTTTACTTTTCATCTATATGTTTCCTCATGTTAGTATCTGAAGTATCTCGATGTAGTGCTTTAATTTTACGGCCACGAGGCCCATTAAAATAATTATATAATGCTTGGTAATCTTTGTTTTCAGCAGCATGTTGAATAGTGTCATGTAATAATACTTTTTTATTGCCAAGATAGATAACCTCATCAACAATATGCCATAGGGTATCTAAGTCATGTGTAACCATAATGACAGTTAGAGAGAGTGATTCTTGTAACTCTTTTATTAGCCTATCTAGTTCGTATGCGCTATTTGGATCTAGGCCAGCAGAAGGTTCATCAAGAAAGATCACTTCAGGGTCAAGTGCTAAAGCTCTAGCAAGTGCAGTGCGTTTAATCATGCCACCACTTAAATCAGCAGGGAGTAGATCAAATGCACTTTCATCTAAACCCACCAAGTTAAGTTTAAGTTTTGCAATTTCAACAAGTGTTGTATAACTAAAATCTGTATATTCTTGTAAAGGGTAGATAATATTTTCAAGGACGGTTAAAGAAGAAAAAAGTGCACCTTGTTGAAACATCATGCCCATTTTGGCAGCCATAAGTTTAGATTCTTTAGATCCAGGCAAAACATCAGTGATACACTCACCCATTAAGTAAATTTTTCCTTCGGCAATTTCTCCAAGCATAAGAATTTGTCTGATTAATGTTGTTTTTCCAGAGCCACTATCACCGATAATTGCGACAATACGATTTGGGTAAATTGTTAAGTCTAAGTTTTTATGTACCCAGTGGTTTCCAAAACAAGTACCTAAGTTTTCTACTTCAATAATGGGCTTTTGGTTTATATTATGTGCTTCTTCCATCATTATACCTTAAGCGTACTATATAGAATTGAGAAAGCAGCATCAGCGACAATAATTAAAAAGATAGAGAGTACAACTGATCGGGTTGTTTCTTGGCCAATACTTGCTGCACTGCCTTGAACGCAAAAGCCACGATAGCAACCAACAATTGCAATTAAGATAGCAAAAACAGGTGCTTTGATTAGACCTAAAATATAGTGCTTTGCGGCGATAACTTCTTGAAACCTTGTTAAAAACTCCATAAAGCCAATATTAAGATAGGCTTTTGACATGAACATGCCACCAAGTACACTGGTAATATCAGATAAGACGGTTAATAGAGTTAAGGCGATGATTAAGCCAATAATTCTTGGTGATACTAGTCGTTTAAAAGGAGAGATCCCCATCGTTTGTAGTGCATCAATTTCTTCTTGTGCTTTCATCGTGCCAATGTGTGCTGCAAAAGCTGAGCCTGAGCGGCCAGCTACAATAATTGCAGTTATTAACGGAGCAAACTCTCTTAAAAGCGAGAGGCCTAAAAGATTAACAACAAAAATATTAGCACCATAAGTAAGTAGTTGAGCTCCTGTTTGATAAGCAAGTACAATGCCAATTAGAAATGATAAAAGTGAAATAATGCCAGCTGCTTTATAACCATCATTAATAACGATTTCACAAATAAGCTTAAACTGTGTTTTTAAAGGAATCTGAACCCACTGGACAGTACTAAGTGCAACAGCGCCTAAAAAGGCAAGTAAATTTAAAATATCTTTAAAGCTCTGAAATGTTTGCTGCCCAATATAATAAGCAGTTGCTTTAGGATCGATTCTTTGAGATTTATCAACAATAGGTGTTACTGCTACTTTTCCTTTAACTAAATCGTATAGTGTTTGATGCTCTGATTTGAATTTAATTTCTTGGGTGTCAATTTTAAGTTTACTTAATTGATCAATCAGTAGCTTTAAAAACATAGCACCTGAAGTATCAAGCTTACCCACTTGAGTTGCGTCGATAAGAATAGCTTTCTTAGGTTTTGTTTCTTCAACTTGTTTGCAAATGGTGTCAGGGAGTGACTCATCAGTGCTCTGCCAGTCCCAGTTACCATTGAGTATAATAGTTTGGGATGATGATTCATAGTCGAACTGTGCAAGATGAATTGTTTTGTTTTTTGATAATATTTCTTTTTGCATGTATCAAATCTTTTTATGATATAACGTATTAAGTTTTAGGTGAGGCTTGTCGTTTTATCAAGATGAAGCATACCACTGAGATAAACACTCTTGACGGTTAAGAGGATCAAAAGTTGTGACTTTGTACTCTGCAACATCATGGATATAAAAAGGATCATTTTGAATCATTTTGTCTATATCTTCTTGCTCGCCTTTGGCAATAATAACGCCACCGGTTCTAGGTGATTTAGGACCAGAAGCAAGAAGTATTCCTTTATTAATCGTATATTCTCTAAGGTATTGTCTATGTTCAGCTAGTACATTTTGAACATCATCAAGTGACTTTTTATAAGTAATATCAATTAGAAATAACATAGAAATAACTCCATTTAACTCAAGCTATTATCAATTGTAGCAGTAATTATAAATCTTAAGAAGGGAAAAACATATTGGACTAAGGTTGGTTGATATTTTTGAATAATTTATATATCTTGTGTATACTTAATAATATATACAAAATAGTTGAGGATGTTCTTATGCAATCAACAGTATTTAAAAGTGGTAATAGCCAAGCAATCAGAATTCCAAAGAAGTTAAATGTAAACTCAAAAAAAGTAGACATTAAAAAGGTTGGTAATGCACTGATTATAAAAGAAATTTCTCATAAAAAAGGCTGGGATGAAGTGTTTCAATGTTTGAATGATTTTGAAGATTTTATGACAGAAGGAAGAGTTGATTTACCAGTACAGGAAAGAGAAGGTTTTAAATGATTAAATTAATGCTTGATACAAATATATGTATTTATATTATAAATGAAAAACCACCTAAAGTGCTTGAGAAATTTAAAACATATGAATTTAATGAAATAGGGATTTCATCAGTTGTTTATTCAGAGCTTGTTTATGGTGCTTATAAAAGCTTAAAAGTAGATAAGAATCTTGCAGCATTAGCAACCTTTATCTCACCTTTAAAAATTGTTGATTTTGATAGAGACGCAGCAAATGAATATGGTGTGATTAGAGCCTTGTTAGAGAAAAGTGGTAAGCCTATTGGTGCTAATGATTTGTTAATTGCAGCTCATGCTAAGAGCCTGGGTGTGCCATTAATAACAAATAATATAAGAGAGTTTACACGTGTAAATGATTTATCTGTTGTTGACTGGGTATCTTGATATTTAATGCTTCAAATCCACAAGCAGTGGCTCTAGTTTTTCATTTTTAGGGTCAATAAGCGCATAAGAAAGAATAAAAATTTGATCACCAAGTTCGCATTTTCTAGCGGCAGGGCCGTTAAGGCCAATAACTTTGCTACCTCTTTTACCTTTAATGACATAAGTTTCAAGTCGCTCACCATTATTAAGGTTAACAATAGAGACTTTTTCGTTTTCTGAGATTTGAGCTTGATCCATAAGGTCTTCATCAATGGTGATGCTGCCGACATAATATAAGTCTTTTTGCGTGACAGTTGCATAGGATATTTTTGATTTTAAAGTATGAATTAACATAAGTGATAGATTCCTTATTATTTTTAGATTTCTACATTATCAATTAGGCGAATATCATCAATTTTAATTGCACCTAAAAGTCTATTTTCATATTGTTGGATATATTCAACATCAATACCCAAGTCAGTTAGCTTTTCTGATATAAGTTTGGGATTATCTTTATGAGTATGAAAAATAGTGGCAAACTGATTCGCTAATTGTCTTTGCTTATCATTAAGTCTTTGGTTTCTTGAACTTAGTGCAAGATTTGATTGGTGTTCTCTAATTGTGGGGCAAGATATAATTTCAGTTTCAATAAAAAATGACTTAACCATTGACTCAACTAGCTTATATTGTTGATAGTCTTTTTGGCCAAAATAAGCTCGATTAGCTTTTACTAATAATAAAAGTTTTAGGACAATCGTTAACATACCATCAAAGTGACCTAATCGAAACTCACCTTCCATGGTATGTGCCAGTGGATCATGAGTTTTAATTTGATAGGCATGGTTATCAGGGTAAATTTCATCTTGTTTTGGTAGTAGTAAGTAATCAATACCAAGTGTTTTAGATATCTCAATGTCATGATTAATTGTATTTGGATAATTAATAAAATCACTTTTATCGTTAAACTGAGTTGGGTTAACAAAAATACATAATACGGTCATATCATTATTATTAATTGACTCTTTAATTAATGATGCATGTCCTTGATGTAGTGCGCCCATTGTTGGTACAAAACCAATTGTTTTTATATTTGGTATGGTTGCTCTTAGCCTCTGCCACTCAGAAATATGCTCGATAATTTTCATAAAATAAGTTCCTAACTAAAGCTATGTTCATTCTTTGGAAAAGCGCCTGATTTAACTTCAGCATCATAGTCGCTAAGTGCTTTTTGAATTAAGTCATAGCCGTTTAAATACTCTTTCACAAACTTAAATGGGGAATTAGGCAAAAGCCCAAGTAGATCATGCCAAACAAGCACTTGACCATCAGTGTCACTGCCTGCGCCAATACCAATCGTTGGAATGTGAATAGCTTCGGTAATTTTTTTTGCAAGGGGGGATGGAATGCATTCAAGCACAATAGCAAAACAGCCAGCAGCCTCTAAATCTTTTGCTTGTTGAATTAGGGCTTCTTTTGCTTTTTCTTCTTTTCCTTGGATCTTGAAGCCACCAAAATTATGTACATGTTGAGGCGTCATACCAATATGTCCCATGACAGGAACTCCTGAGTGAACGATATGATTAATCGTATCTAAGTTACCAATTGCACCTTCTAGTTTAATAGCATTAGCACCAGCTTGAATGAGCTTTTGTACTGAGTTAATCGTATCTTTCAACACGCCTCGATAAGACATAAAAGGTAAGTCAGCAACGATAAACTTGTTTGAGTTGCCATTTGCAACTGCTTGTGTATGTAAAACCATCATATCAAGTGTTGCAGTGGTTGTATTTTTATGACCATGAACAACCATAGAAACACTGTCACCAACTAATAGAATATCAATGTCAGTCTGATTGGCAACTAAAGCTGTTGCTGCATCATAACAAGTGACCATGGTGATTTTTTCAGATAACTGCTTTTTCTTTATAAGTTGGGTTATGTTCATTTTTATCCTCAGTTACATCTGTTAGATGAGTATTCACAAAAGCTTGATAAATTGATAAAAAGTTATCATGGGCTAATGCTTCAAAGTGATTATTAATCGTTTTAATGTCTTTTCGTGCAATAGGCCCAGTTAATGCATTTTGAAAATCTTCTTTTATATTCGTCATGGTTTGCTCAAAAATGGGTAAAGCAATACTGGGATCTAAGTTAAAATGCTTTTTTAGAGCATTAAAGTATTTTTGCCATAATAAAGTTGTAAAGTTATTAGCCATTGATGTTAATGCATGGTAGTAGTATTTATCTTCTTTATTTATTTTAAAATGTTTATTAGTCAGTCCTGGTAACAGTTCTTCAAAACAAGGGCCTTTGGATTCTATGGCAAACGGAATATTAATATATTGTTCAATTGAATAAAATGCATTAGAAAATGTTTGCAATGGGTGAGCGGTATAGGCGTAGTTGGAAATTAGTGCACCAGAGAAATGTATGTAGTACTGATCTTCTGGTTTTAATTTTAAAGCATATTGCTCAATAAAAGGGTCAATTACATCATCTTTGATCAAAAAGAGAATGCGTTTGTGTTGTTGTAAATAACTAGTCAGTTGTGAAATAGGCTGGCTACGATTCCATGAGTTATATTTAATATTTAACATATCTAAATAGTAACTAAAATGCTTCGCCATCAATCCATTACCTATAATAAGATATTGGCTATTTTGGTTCTGACTTGATTTAAACATATTATTGTAGATGATGTTAAATTTTGGATAAGGATAAACAGAAATTCTCTCAGCCGCAACCATTTAAGTAGCATTGTGAGTAAAGTATTTATTTGCTAGAATCAGTTTGATCTGTCTTGGGTATAACAAAGCATATATGTTAAATGACTAGCCTATTAAAACAAACGGTAAAAACAAAAGCACTATTTAAGCCAGCTTTTTGGCTTAGAAACCCTCATCTTCAAACAATCTATGGTAGTATTTTTCGTTATAAATCAAAACAAGAAATCACATGGGAAGCAATTCATTTACTTGATGGTGATTTTATTGATATTGCTTGGGCAGGCAATTCAAAAAAGCCAATTGTTATTATTTTGCATGGCCTGGAAGGCTCTTTAAGATCTCATTATATACAAATGAGCATTGATCATTTAGTTGATTCTGGTTTTCGAGTTGCTGTGATGCACTTTAGAAGTTGTAGCTATCGCATGAATGCAAATAAAAATAAGACTTATAATGCAGGTGATGTAAGTGATTTTAAAGAAATACTTGATCATCTAATTTGGCGAAATAAAAAACCATTTAAGGTGATTGGCTTTTCCTTGGGTGGTAATGTTTTATTGCGTTATCTTGAACAGTATGATGATTGGCGTATTGGTAAGGCAGTAGTTATTTCATCGCCATTTAACTTAGGGCTATCAGTTAACCAACTACCAAAATTTTACCATCATGTTTTTTTGAAAAGTCTTAAACGAAAAGTTATTTATAAAGTTCAAAAACAAGGTCTTGAAGGGATTGATTTAAAGTACTTGAAAAAGATAAAGCATATTAAAGAATTTGATCATTATATTACTGCTAAAATGTATGGCTTTAGAGATGCTGAAAGTTATTATCGAGCTTCAAGTACGCGAACGGATTTACATTTAATCAAACAACAAACGCTTATTATTCATGCTTTAGATGATCCTTTTATACCATATTATACAGTGCCGGAAGAAAAGGAGCTATCAGAGACAACAGAACTGATGATAACAGAGTATGGTGGTCATGTTGGTTTTGTTAAAGGAGGTCTCCCATGGAAACCAAAGGTATGGTTTTATAAACCAATGTTGAATTTTTTATAGACAGGGGGGTAATATGGAAACAGAAATTGAAACTTATTCCAGAATAAAAGATCAAATTTCAAATAGTTATAAATTAAATTATGAAGAGAAGAGAACCTCTCGTGCTTTAGCAGATGATATTAAAGATATTTCAGTTGAGGAAATTATCAGGCTTCTTCAAGCATTGAAAAAAAATGAAAATTTGAGAGAAGAATCAATTTTGCTTTCACGGAAGAGTCCATTGTTTGATAAATTAATTTTGATGAAAGGAGGACTAGAGGAAAACCCATGGGTATTACGTTTGCATACCTATAATGTCATGGATCATACAGATGGAAAAATAAGAAGCAACTTGGGTGATGAAGTATCAGATAGTGAAATAAATCCACATTATCATCGTTGGGATTTAACTTCTCGTTTTCTCCAGGGGGGATTTAATAATATTAAGTATATGGTTTCTGATAATGGTAATGAAGAAAATAAATTTTTTGAATTTAAACTAGGTTCAACTGCAGGTGATCAAGCCAAAACCAATAATAAAAGAAAAGCCGAATGCCTTGGTAGTAAGTATTTAACTATTAAATCAGATGATGTGTATAAGCAAGGCGATTTAGTTCACTATTCTATTTTAGAGTCACATAAAGTTAGTCCTCAAATGGCACCTTTTTTTGGAATGACGATGACATTAGCTCATACTTCAGAAAGTTTAGATGGAAGCTCAAGATTTTATCAAAAAGTATATACAGAGGAAGTTAAAGCAATTCCATATACACTAGAAGAGCACTTATATTCAATTACTCAAGCAATTGTGCAGCTAAAGCTAGTTCAACTGTGTGAAATTTTTTCAGGGTCTATTGGTGGGCGTTTTGTTTTCCCCAATAGTTTAGAGACAGAATTATTGCCTACGATTGCAATGATACAATTGCAAAAAGAAAACTTTACAGAAACACCCATGTTTAATTGTAAAGCTGAGTTTAATAGTGGTGTAAGTAGCAAGATATATAATCTTATTATTCAAGTACTAGATGAGATGGAGTTAGAAGAAAAAAAAGTCTTGGGTGATTTAATAAAAAAGTCACAAGAAAATTTATCCAAGCAAAAATTTTTTCTTAAAGATAAAGCAGATCTTCCTGATGCACTATCTACGATGGTTGATAGAAGAAATAAAGATCTTCCCAGTGATGTAGTCACTCCTTTCTATGGGGAGGGGGAAAGCTCTAGCAGTCAGATGCTTGAACTAGGGTATTGATCTATTAATTTACAATAAACAATTGCCAATCTTTATTCAGAGGTTGAAATAATAAAACGAAATACTAGCTGTTACGATAATCATCGGTATAATAGATATCTTTAGATATTATTTTGATTTTAAAGAAACATCCACTGGAGTAATAATGACATCAAAAAGTATTGATGAAGCATTAGCGATTATTAAACGCGGTACTGATGAGATTTTATTAGAAGAAGAGCTAGTTGAAAAGCTCAAAGAAAATCGTCCTTTAATTGTAAAGATGGGCTTTGATCCGACAGCACCTGATTTGCATTTAGGTCATACCGTTGCAATTACTAAATTACGTCAGTTACAAGACTTAGGCCATGAAATTCATTTTTTAATTGGTGACTTTACGGCTCAAATTGGTGATCCGACTGGTAAAAATGTCACAAGAAAGCCTTTGGATGAAGAAACGATTAAAGAAAATGCTAAAACTTACCAAGCACAATGCTTTAAAATTTTAGATAAAGAAAAAACGGTTATTAAACGTAACTCTGAATGGTTTGGTAAAATGTCTGCTGCTGAAATGATTAAGCTTGCCGCAAAAGAAACCGTTGCTCGTATGCTAGAGCGTGATGATTTTAAAAAACGTTATCAAGGTGGTCAGTCAATTGCAATCCATGAGTTTTTATATCCTCTTGTTCAAGGCTATGACTCAGTTGCGATGAAAGCAGATATTGAGCTAGGTGGAACAGATCAAAAGTTTAATTTGTTAATGGGTCGTGAATTACAAAAAGATGCAGGTCAAAAGCCACAGGTTGTCATTACAATGCCATTACTAGAAGGTTTAGATGGCGTTAAAAAAATGTCTAAATCGTTAGGTAATTATATTGGTATTACCGAAGCACCAGATGATATTTTTGGTAAAATTATGTCAATTTCAGATGAGTTGATGTGGCGTTATTTTGAGTTATTAAGTCAACGATCAATCGAAGAAATTGATCAGTTAAAACGTCAAGCAGAAGCAGGACAAAATCCACGTGATATTAAGTTTTTATTAGCGAAAGAAATTATTGAGCGCTTTCATAATAAGCGTGATGCAGATCAAGCAGAACAAAATTTTATTAATCGTTTTCAGAAAAATCAAGTACCAGATGAAATGCCAGAGTATACATTTGATATTGGTGCTGATGGCATAGCAATTGCTAATTTATTAAAAGATGCTAATTTAGTTTCTAGTACTTCTGAGGCAATGAGAATGATTAAGCAGGGAGCAGTTAAAATAAATGGAGAAAAAGTACTTGAAATTGGTTTGATTGACCTTGAAGAAACGATAGTTTGCCAGGTTGGTAAAAGAAAATTTGCAAAAGTTACATTAGTTAAAAACCAAGCCAAAAAAACTTTAGAAGTATAGTGTAATGATGGAACAGAACGTAAAAGAAAAAATTGAGAATGATGTTATGGTAAAAGTTACTTTGCCGGATGGTAGTGTTAGAGAGTTTGAAGATAAAGTTAGTGTTTTAGGTGTTGCTGAAGCGATAGGTCCTGGTTTGGCTAAAGCAACTTTAGCAGGAGATATTGATGGTAAGCTTGTTGATGCAAGTTTTGAAATAACATCTGATGCATCTTTGAGAATCATTACAGCAAAAGATAAAGAAGGTTTAGAAATTCTAAGGCATTCTTGTGCTCACCTTTTAGCTCAGGCAGTCAAAAAATTATTCCCAGAAGCACAAGTCACCATTGGCCCTGTGATTGAAAATGGGTTTTATTATGACTTTGCTTATAAGCGCCCATTTACACCAGAAGATTTAGAAAAAATTGAAAAAGAGATGAAACAAATTGCATCAAAAGGTGATGATGTTATACGCTCTGAAATGCCTAGAGATGAAGCAATCAAACATTTTGAGTCTATTGGTGAGTATTATAAGGCAGAAATTATCCGTGATATTCCTAAAGGTGAAGTATTAAGTTTATATACTCAAGGTGATTTTACTGATCTTTGTCGGGGACCTCATGTGCCAAACTTATCGCATATTAAAGTATTTAAGTTAATGCGAGTAGCGGGTGCGTATTGGAGAGGGGACTCTAAAAATGAAATGCTACAGCGTATTTATGGTACTTGCTGGGCAGATAAGAAAGATCTAAAAGCATATCTTTATATGCTTGAAGAAGCAGAAAAGCGAGATCACAGAAAAATTGGCAAAGCACTTGATCTCTATCACTTTCAAGAAGAGTCACCAGGGATTGCTTTTTGGCATCCAAAAGGTGTTCAAATTTGGCGTGTGGTTGAAGATTATATGCGAGCATCGAACCAAAGACACGGTTGTGATGAAATTAGAACACCATTAATTGCCGATCTTTCTTTATGGGAAAAGTCAGGGCATCAGGCTAAATATGCTGAAAATATGTTTATGACAGGTTCTGAAAACCGTGATTATGCAATTCGCCCAATGAACTGTCCAACCTGTGTGCAAGTATATAATAACCACTTAAGAAGTTATCGTGACTTACCAATTCGCATGGCTGAGTTTGGAGTTGTGCATCGTAATGAGGCATCTGGCGCATTGCATGGTTTATTAAGAGTTCGTAGCTTTACTCAAGATGATGGACATATCTTTTGTCGTGAAGACCAAGTGCAAGAAGAAGTTGCTTTAATGGTTGATCAGTGTTTTGAGGTTTATCGTGATTTTGGTTTTAGTGAGTTTGATGTAAAACTTGCATTGCGCCCAGAGAATCGAGTAGGCACGGATGATGAGTGGGATAAATCAGAAAAAGCACTAGCAGAAGCTTTAAGATCTAAAGATATTGAGTTTGAAGAATTACCTGGTGAAGGTGCATTTTATGGACCAAAGATTGAGTTTCACTTAAAAGATGCCATTGGTCGAAGTTGGCAGTGTGGTACAATTCAGCTAGATTTTTCCATGCCACGACGACTAGGGTCAGAGTTTGTTGATGATGATAATGAAAGAAAAACACCAGCTATGCTTCATCGAGCAATTGTTGGTTCATTGGAGCGATTTATTGGCGTAATGATTGAACATTATGCTGGAAAACTGCCAGTTTGGTTATCACCAACACAAGTCATTGTGATGGGAATTACCTCTCGAGTGGACGAATATTTGCAAAAAATTCATAAAAAATTGCAAAAAATGTCAATTAGAGCAGATTTAGACTTGAGAAAAGAGAAAATCGGGTTTAAAATCCGTGAGCATACTTTATCCAGAGTTCCATTTTTTATCATTGCTGGTGATAAAGAAGCAGAAAGCAATATGGTAACTGTTCGTAGGCGTGATGGGAAAGACTTGGGTATGATGTCATTAGATGCGTTTGTTACGCTGATTAATGACCATATCAAGGATAAAGGTAGAAAAAATTTGGAGGACTGATTATTAAAGAAGAACAAAAAGCTCGGATTAATGGTCAAATAACAGCGACAGAAGTTCGCTTGATTGATAATGAAGGGCAGCAACTTGGAGTGGTTTCGGTTAAGGATGCTTTAAGTCAATCGCAAGATTTAGGTCTTGACTTGGTTGAAGTATCGCCACAAGCCAAGCCACCGGTTTGCCGTATTATGAATTACGGCAAGTACTTATTTGAACAAAATAAGAAAAAATCGGAGGCAAAGAAAAAGCAAAAACAGATGCAGGTTAAAGAAATTAAACTGAGACCTGTAACTGAGGAAGGGGATTATCAGGTAAAACTGCGCAACCTGACTAAGTTCCTAGAAAGCGGTGACAAAGTTAAGATCACATTACGCTTTAGAGGTCGTGAAATGTCTCACCAAGAGCTAGGCATGACAATGATGAAGCGTATACAATCTGACCTGGAAGAGTTAGCAGTGGTAGAACATATGCCAAAGCTTGAAGGGCGTCAGATGATCATGGTTATGGCACCAAGTAAAAAGAAGAAGTAAATTAACTTAAACTAGAGCATAAATGCGGAGTATAGTACTATGCCAAAACTAAAATCAAATCGTGGTGCGATGAAACGTTTTAAGAAAACCGGTAAAGGTGGATTTAAACATCGTGCAGCTTACAGAAATCATATCTTGACGAAAATGTCGACTAAGCGTAAGCGTCATCTTCGTGGAATGGACATGATTGCTGATGCTGATAAGTCATCTTTAAAGCAAATGATGCCATTTGTATAAACTTAATTTCTTAAAGTGGAGTCGTAACAATGTCAAGAGTAAAAAGAGGCGTCCAAGCACGTCGTCGTCATAAGAAAGTTTTAAAACAAGCCAAAGGCTATTATGGTGCACGCTCGCGCGTCTATCGTGTAGCGAAACAAGCGGTTATTAAAGCAGGTCAATATGCTTATCGTGACCGTAAGCAAAAGAAACGTCAATTTCGTTCATTATGGATTGTTCGTATTAACGCGGCAACTCGTCAATATGATATGAGCTATAGTCAGTTTATTAATGGATTGAAAAAAGCAAACATTGAGCTAGATCGTAAAGTACTAGCTGAGATGGCGGTTTATAATAAAGCTGATTTTGAAAAATTAGTTGAACAAGCAAAACAAGCACTATCTGCTTAATTATTTGTTTAATTAAAAATATATATAAATAGAAAGCACCTTTTTGGGTGCTTTTTAAATTTATTTTAAATTAAGATAATAATAAGTATAAAAAATGCATTTAATACTATAAGAAGGAAATAGGATTATGTTTGATGCAGGGAGCAGTTATAAAGGGCAAGAGTGTAAAGAAGAAGTAAGGAAAGGATTAGTTTTAGGCGTATTTGCTCAAATTTTCGGTACTTTACCACCAGAAGGTGAAAAACTAGACAATGACTTTTCAGAATTAGTAGCATATTATAAAGAAGAGTTAATATCTAGTAGTGAGGTAAAGATTTCAAAGATACTTCGAGGTATATCTGATATTAATGATGGTAGTGGGGCAGTAACTAATGATTATATACTTTCTAATTTTGCTGAAGTAGTAAGTAAGAAAGAAAAAAATGGCTCAGAGGTTACTGAAGCAGATAGAAACAACCCTATTTTTATAAAGTTAGAAAGCTATATTATTGCATCTGTTTTTAGTTTTAAAGTGTCTGAATTTAATCAACCATTTGTTAACTTGATTGAGAAACTTCATAAAGAATATATTAAAGAAGATGATGTAGGAAAAATAGAAAAACTTAATAATGTCATTAAAATACTTTTAGATGTTAGTTTAAATGATAATGATAAAGTACATAAAATAGAAGAAGAGATTGGTAAGATTGATGGTGTTGATATTTGGGATATATTTAAATACATGCGCGACTATATTAATGATTCAGAAAAAGAATTTTCAAGAAACCATGAAGATTTAAAATCCCTCATAGAATCTCTTATAGACAAAGGTTTTTTATCACAGGTTAAAAAAGAACGTTCAGAATTCTCAAAATCACAGACACCAAATACTCCATTTTCTGCACAGGAAGAAAAGTGGGTTGGAATTGATTTTTTGCAATATATTTAATTAAATAATCCTAGAGCTTCAGATTGATCAAAACTACGTGTTTTATTACAGAATTCACAAGTTACATCAAGCGTTTCTTTGTCAGTAAACATTTGATTAACTGCTTCTTTACTACCGATAGATAAAATCGCATTTTTAAATCGGTTCTCTGAGTTTTCACAGCCATAGGTCAATTTAACTGTCTTTGAAATACTAAACTGATAATCAGCAAATAAGCTTAATAGTGTTTCAGTAAATTGATCCATGTCCGTATCAATTTCATTTAGCTTACTAATAATTTCAAGCGCTTGTGCATAATCAGCTTCAGCAGATGGTAATTGCTGTATAAATAAGCCAATTAAGCGGTTTTGGCTTGAAAATAGCCATAAGTTAGTATTCACTTGCTCTGATTGACTAAAGTAGTGTTCAACTGATTTAATCAGATCATTATCAATGACTTCAACAATGCTTTGTTGGTGTAAAGAAATATCATCTGGTTGATAAAAGACAGCTAGTTGCCCTTTTGATAAATCAATTGAATCATTATTGTCTGTACTTCTGAGCATGATGCGTACATAGCCAGAAGAGGTTGCTTGTGCTGTAATTAGGTCATCATTTTTTGAACCTTGATACTGAAGCAATGTGCGACCATTTTTCAGCTGGTTATGACATAAAAAAATACTGGTGATTAAAGCGTGGCTTAAGAGTTTTTGTTGTGATTCAGGATAGCTGTGAATACTTAATGCTTTTGTGTATACATTACTTAGATCAATTAAAGCACCACGAATGGCTAAGTCTTCACAGAGGAAACTTTGGTAAAAATTATTAGTTGAATTCATCTTATTTAAATTAATGATTAATTGATTTATTTTCGCACATTATATCAGTAAATTTTTTAGATGCCATTAAAATGGCTTTAATACAGTTATTTGTTGATAAATTGAGTTTAGATGATTTGATTAGTGTTTGGTTTTCTCATCATCTTTTTTTTCTGGCTGTTCATTTTGCTCTTGGTTCTGATCTTCTTCTTGAGCTTGTTTTTCTTGGCTTAATTCCTCTTTTGCTTCGCCATTATGCTGGTCATTTTGTTCTTCATTGCTTTGCTGTTCTTTTTCTTGCTCTAAAGCATTAGCTTGTTCTTGAATCTCTTTTTGAATTTCAGCTGCTTCTTCTTGGCTTATCGTTTGCTGCTCTTGTTCTTCAAGCTTTGTTTGTTCTTGGTCGTTGGTTTGCTGTTGTTTTGGTTCTTCAGGCTTAGCTTGTTCTTGAGGTTGATCTTGACCATTAACCTGTTGTTGTTGCTGTTGCTGTTGCTGTTGCTGTTGTATTTGTTGAACATAAAGGGCATCAAAATTTATTGGACTTAAATGTAGATCAGGAAAGCCTCCACGAGTTACTAAATTACGAATTGCTTCTTGAGCATAAGGGTATAGAATGCTAGGGCAGAAGCTTCCTAGTGCATGACCTAGTTGTTGTTCAGAAACACCATCAAGTAAGAAAATTCCTGTTTGTTTTACTTCAACTAGAAAAGCTGATTGATTGTTATTTTTAGCAGTAACAGTAACGGTTAATTCAACTTCATAAGTTTTATCATCCAACTTGTTAGAATTGGTATTTAAATCCATATTTGTTTCAGGTTGCCAATCAGGTTTGAATGTGTGTGGTGTATTAGGTGCCTCAAATGAAAGGTCTTTAATAAATACTTTTTGGATCATAAAATTTACATCAGTTACTTGTTCTTGCTCAGCCATGATAAATCTACCTTGTCTTTAAATATGATTCATTTCAATAGTTTTCTATTATGCCTGAAAAAATAGATCATTCAAATAATAGAACAGGTTAATCTTAATTTAAAATGATATATAATTTAAATAACTAGAAAATAAGATAGCTAAGTTATGAGTAACCTTATTCCAATTGCTGTTTCAAGTTGTCTATTAGGCAATAATGTTCGATTTAATGGCGCCAATTCACATAAAAAAATGATTACAGAAGAGTTGGCGACATTATTTGATTTTCATCCTATTTGTCCAGAAATGTTTGCTGGTCTTGGTGTACCAAGAAAACCTATTTTTTTAGAAAAAAATAGTGATGATAAAATAAGAGTTCGTCAACATGAAACAAATAAAGATTTAACTGATAAACTAGTAGTTTCAGCTAAATCATTAATCCAAAAGCTACCAGAAATTTATGGTTTTATTTTAAAAAAGTCGTCACCTTCTTGTGGCAATGGTACGGTCAAATTATTCACTGAATCACATGATATGATACACAATAAGGCAGATGGCGTATTTTTAAGTATATTAAAAGAAGCTAAGCCATTAATACCAATAGAAGACGAAGGTCGCCTAAATGATCCAGGATTAAAAGAACATTTTATTAAGCGAGTATTGTTAACTTATGAAGTAACAGAACTTGTTAAAAACTGCCAATCAGTTAGTCAATTAATTACATTTCATACACGACATAAAATGATTTTAAGGTTGCATCATCCAGTTAACCAAAAAGCATTAGGTCGTTTGGTTGCAAGCGCTGATACTGCTGATTTGAGCCAAGTGTTAAAAGAATACTATAGTCTGTTTTTGTTATCTTTTCAGAAGGTTGCTAAAAGAGGCAATCACTTTACGATACTACAACGTATACTAAGAGAAATTAATAGACTAATCACCAAAGCAGAAAAAGAAAATTTACAGCAAAAAATTACAGCTTATCGTGATGGTTTATTACCATTATCTGTGCCAGTAGAAATGATTAAACACTATTTGATACGCTATGATATCAATTTTCTAAAACAACAAAGTTATTTGAATCTTTATCCTGAAAACTTTGGGTTAATGAATCATATTTAAAATAAACTGAATCACAAAAATTTTTTAAGTTCAAAAACAACTTCTAATGCCTGCATTGGCGATAAAGTGTTTGGGTCAATTGAGTTAAGTTTTTCAACTAACATCTGAGCTTCTTTAAAGTTGCTATTTTCTCCATGATCATTTAACTTATCATCATCCATAAAAAAGTCTTCTTGCAACAAATTATCATCAGGCTTATTTTGCATCTCAAAACGTTTTAATAACTTTTTCGCATTATTGATAACTGAATTAGGAATGCCTGCCAATTTAGCAACGGCAATACCATAACTTTGACTGGTCGCACCTGGCTTTACGGTATGTAAAAAGACGATATCATCTTTATGTAAAGTTGCAGATAGGTGATAGTTAACAATATTAGAATAATGCTCTGATAGTTGTGTGAGTTCATAATAGTGTGTTGCAAATAAAGTCATTGCATTAACTTGATGTAGCTTTTCAGCAGTTGCCCAAGCAATGGAAAGTCCATCATAAGTGCTGGTGCCTCTGCCAATCTCATCTAATAGAACTAAGCTATGTTTTGTTGCATAGTTTAGAATATTCGCAGTTTCTGTCATTTCAACCATAAAAGTAGAGCGTCCAGATGATAGATCATCTGATGCGCCAATACGGGTAAAAATGCGATCAATAGGGCCTATAATTGTTTGATTGGCTGGCACATAAGAGCCAATATAGGCAAGAATAACAATCAATGCAGTTTGACGCATATAGGTTGATTTTCCACCCATATTAGGACCTGTAATAATCATTAAACGTTCATTATTATCCAATGTTAAATTATTAGGCATAAAGGGAGATGTTTGTACATTTTCAATCACAATATGACGTGCTTGAGATAGCTTTAAGATTGGTTCTTTTGAAAAACTAGGCTTAGAAAGTTTTAGTGTTACTGCCCGTTCTGCAAAGTTGTTCAAAACATCAAGTTTGGCAATTGCTTTTGCAGTTGTTTGTAATTTTTGATAGTAACTTGCAATATACTCTAAAAGTTGATGATAAATAGATTTTTCTCTATGTAATGCGCGTTCTTTACTGCTTAGCACCTTATCTTCAAATGTTTTAAGCTCATCTGTAATGTAACGCTCTGCATTTTTAAGCGTTTGACGTCGAGTATAATGAGTAGGTGCTTTATCACTTTGAGCTTTTGAAATTTCAATATAAAAACCATGAATGCGATTATAACCAACCGATAAATTAGCAATACCAGTTTTTTGACGCTCTTCTTGTTCAAATTTTAATAAAAAGTCAGATGCATTTTGGCTAATTTCTCTTAGCTCGTCTAACTCTTGATCAAAACCTGTAGCAATAACACCACCATCTCTAATTATTTGAGGTGGCTCAAAAACAATTGCTTTCACTAGTATTTGGGATAATTCAGGATATTGATTAATTTGTTTGAGTATATTGTCAAAGTATGGCGTATTTTTCTTAGATAATATCTGATAAATCTCAGGCAATATAGTTAATGTTTGACGTAATGAAGTTAAATCTCTTGGTGAAGCATTACCTAAAACACAACGTGTTGCAATGCGCTCAATATCACTTGTTTGACACAGGAGTTGATTTATTTTCTCATAGAGGCTTTCTTGAGTTAATATATGAATAATTTTATGGCGTTTTTCAATTATATTAAGGTCAGTAATTGGTCTTGTTATCCAACGTTTTAATAAACGACTACCAAGTACTGTTGCTGTTTGATCAATGATACTTAGTAATGTATTTTCAGTAGTTCCCCTTGTATTTTTAATTAACTCTAAGTTAAGTTGGCTATGTGCATCAATCATAATATTTTGATTATGATAATTAACTTTTAAGCCTTGAATATGTGGCAGAGATCTTTTTTGAGTTTCTTTTAAATAAGTAATTAAAGCACTTGCAGCTATGATTACGCTTGGTTTATCTTCACAGTCAAATGCCTTTAGTGAGTCAACTTGAAATTGTTCTTTTAAATTAGTCAAAGCATTTTTGAAGTTAAAGTCCCATTGTGGCCGTTTTTTTATAATGGCATTTAAATTGAGCGCTTGATCAATAGATTCATCTTCACAAATGATGATTTCTTTAGGGTCAATCTTTAGAACTTCAGCTTGTAAATAGCTTAAATCATTAGTCTCTAGAACATAGAACTCTGATGAGGTGATGTCGATATAGGCAAGTCCCATTTTGTTTTTATAGCGAACAATAGCAGCAAGATAGTTATTTTGGTTTGGTAATAATAAGCTATCTTCAGTCACAGTGCCTGGCGTTACAATACGTACAACTTCACGTTTAACAGGACCTTTAGCAGTTTTTGGGTCTTCAACTTGTTCACAAATGGCAACTGATTGACCAGAGTGAATTAGTTTTGATAAATAACTATCAATACTATGATAAGGCACGCCAGCCATGGCTATATCTTCACCGTTAGACTTGCCTCTTTTTGTTAGAGATATATCTAAGAGTTTGGCTGCTTTTTTAGCATCATCATAAAAAAGTTCATAAAAATCACCCATACGATATAATAAAAGCATATCAGGATAGTCTTTTTTTATGGTTAAATATTGTTGCATCATGGGAGTATGATTTTCTAAGTTCATTTAGGGTATGGCTCTCTTAAGTTCCATTTTATTTTATTGTAAAAATTGTGACATAGAATCTTTTTAAATTCATCGTTTATGAAAACATTTTAATTTATTTTTTATTCAATTCCGTTAAAATACGCTATTAAAGTTTAAAAAATGGTCAAATTAAAGCTATGAATTATCAAGCACAATTAAGACAGCAAAGCTCATTGTTTGGGTGGCTTGTTATCGTTATTTCAAGTATGTTATTTTTCTTTGAATTTGGTCTTGGTGTTGTCTTTAACTCATTAGCTAGTTATATTTCTGAAAGTTATCAAATTCAGATTACAACAGTTTCAGTGATATCAAGTTTGTACTTTTATACTAATATCATTTTTCTAATACCGGCAGGTATATTGGTTGATCGCTACTCTGCAAAGGTTTGTATGATAGCAGCACTTTCTTTGTGTGTTATTAGTGCTTTATCAATTGCATACTCAAATAGTTTAGTAGTCTTAATAATTGCACGATTGTTAATAGGGGCAGCGAGTTCATTTTGTCTAATTAGTGTTATAAGAGTTGCAACTAACTGGTTTCCATCAGAAAAAATGGGACCTGTCATTGGTGTTGCCATTGCTATCGGTATGCTTGGTGGTTGGTTTGCACAAGCACCTTTAGCATACTTAATTGATATATTTGGTTGGCGTGATGCAGTAAAAATTGTTGCATTGATTGGTATTTTTATTATTTTACTAATTTTAGTCATCGTATCAAATACACCTAAAAACTTAAAAGGCTTACGCCAGCAGCAGCAAGAACAAGTAAAACAATATTCGTTGATTAAAATGCTAGGATTAGCATTAAAAAAATCTCAAAACTGGTATGCAGGATTATATGTTGGTTTTATCAATGTAGGCACCTGGATGCTAGGAGGTATGTGGGCAAATGCTTATTTAGGTAGTGTTTATGGCATTTCTGAGATTCATAGTGCTTATATTGCAGGGTTTATGTTTTTTGGTATGGTTATTGGTTATCCAATATGGGGTTTAATTACACAATATTTTAGACGACGCAAGATGCCGATGGTAACAGGTGCAATTCTTTCATTATTAGTTGTGTTGTTAATTATGAATGCAACACCGAGTTTATTATATTTATCCATTTTATTTTTTGCTTTAGGTTTTGTTACAAGTAGCCAAATGATTGCCTATGCATATGTGGGTGAAATGAACACAATGTTGGTAACCTCAAGTGCAACCAGTGTTATTTCTATGATGTCATTACTATGGGGTGGTGTTATTGGCATGCCATTATTTGGTTTTTTAATGCATTTATATGCCAGTTCAACTGGAGAAGCTTTACAATCAACAGGTGCTTATCAACTGGCTATTTGGATTATACCCATCGCCTTTATCTTAAGTTTTCTGTTTGCAATATTAACGAAAGAAACCTATTGTGTAAGACAAGTAGAATAATTGTAAAATAACAAAAGTTTTAGCAAGTATAATTAGGAGTTTAAATGCAATTTTTAGAGTTTGAGCAACCAATTGCAGATTTAGAAGCAAAAATAGAAGCCTTAAAACAAGTCAATCAAAAAGATGAAAAGCTTGAACTATCAGATGAAGTTGAGCGTTTAGAAAAAAAGTTATCATCATTAGTGAAAGATGTATTTTCAAATTTGACTGATTGGCAAATTATTCAATTAGCTCGGCATCCAGATCGACCTTATGCTTTGGACTATATTCGTAATGTATTTAATGATTTTGAAGAGCTACATGGTGATCGTAACTTTGGTGATGATCATGCGATTGTTGGTGGGCTTGCAACATTGAGTAATCGACCAGTAATGGTAATAGGCCAACAAAAGGGACGTACAACCAAAGAAAAGATTAAACGTAATTTTGGTATGCCTCATCCAGAAGGTTATCGTAAGGCACTACGTTTAATGAAACTGGCTGAGCGTTTTTCAATTCCAGTAATTACATTAATTGACACACCAGGGGCATATCCAGGTGTTAATGCAGAAGCTCGTGGCCAAAGTGAAGCAATTGCAAGAAACTTAAAAGAGATGTCTGTTCTAAAAGTGCCTGTTATTTGTGTTGTTATTGGTGAAGGCTGTTCAGGTGGTGCATTAGGCATTGGGGTAGGTGATCGCTTTTTAATGCTAAACTATAGCTATTTTGCAACTATTTCTCCAGAAGGCTGTGCTTCTATTTTATGGAAAAGTGCTGATAAAGCTTCTCATGCAGCAGAAATTATGGGAATTACAGCACCGAAATTAAGAAAGCTTAAACTCATTGATGAGATTATTCCAGAACCTTTAGGTGGTGCTCATAAAGACATTCCTCAAATGTCTAGTATTCTTCAACAGTCATTAATTCAAGAATTAGAAAAACTAGAAAAAGTTGATATTAATGATTTACTTTCAAACCGCTATGATAAGATTATGGCATTTGGTGAGTATTTAGAGAAAAAATAACCAAGTTTAACTCATTGTTTTCATATGTAATTAAATTTGGAATAATCAACCTATTGTTTTGTTATGGGGATAGAAAAAATTAGATTTTAAACGGATTATTGAAATAAATAAGTATATTATTGACCTTTGAGTGTCTTTAAATGAATAATTTTATCAAGTTGATGCTCCCTTGATTTAGTGGACACCTTATTTATGAGTTATACTACCCAAAAATAAGGAATGATAATGCCAAGAAAACTATATACACAAGATTTCAAACGACATGCAGTTTCATTGTTAGAAGACAGTGGTAAAAGCGTGCCTAAATTA
>JAKJJT010000009.1 GCA_021713395.1 Thiotrichales bacterium 19S9-11
TTTCTTTTTTGATGGGGTCTATTGTCGGAGCTTTGTGTTTTTTTCATTTTCAGGAAAATTCTTTATTTGTCTCGATACTGATATATTTAATTATGATTGCTATCAGTAAAAAATAAACTGACTTTAGCGGCATAGATAATTATTAATTTTTGGTCTAAGGTTAAATTAGTAAAGTAAAGATAGTTAATAGTAATATGTTATGCCATGCAAAATTTGTGAGACAATTCAAGAGGACATCGCTCCGAAAAGATATTTTTTTATAAAATTTCCAATACGTCATACCTACAATAAAGTTGTAAACGCATTGAAATCAGAATATGTAGCTTTTAACTCTAGTTATGATAACTGCTTGACTATTGATTTACAAAGTATTAAAGCTGATGTTTTAGCTAATATTCTTCATCAATTATTAACACCAACAGAGAAAGAAAATTCAATTTCATGTCACACTGATTCACCAGATCTTCCAGGCGAAGTTAACTTAATTAATGGTAGATCATTAAATGGTGGTATTTCGAAACTTGCATCTAATTGGTTAATTGATATTTTAAAAGAAAATAGAATTTTAATGCACTATCAACCTGTAGTAAATAAGCATAAAAACATTATTGGTTATGAAGCTTTACTAAGAGCTAAAGATTGCTTGTCAAAAGAGTTAATTTACCCAAACAAAATTTTTGATCTTGCAAAACATTCTGAACTTTTATTTTATCTTGATAGAGATGCCAGAGTAAGAGCAATAAAAAACATAAAAAATAACTTTGATGGATTAAAGCTATTTATAAACTTTAATCCATCATCAATATATGATCCAACTTTCTGTTTGAATACAACATTTAAAGCAGCTGAAAAAGCTAACGTTTTGCCCCATAATATTGTTTTTGAAATTATTGAGACTGAAAAAATACATGATTTTAATTATATTAAAGATATCATTGTACAATATAAAGCCCATGGATTTAAGATTGCATTAGATGATGTAGGGTCTGGTTATAATTCGCTTAATTCAATTATAAATTTGAAACCAGATATTGTAAAAATAGATATGCAATTGGTACGTAATATTGAAAATGATAATGTAAAACAAGTAATTGTTAAACGACTAGTTGAAATTTGTAATGACTTGAATATTAAATCACTAGCTGAGGGCGTTGAAACTGAGTTAGAATACCAATATTTAAAGAGTGTCGGCCTAGAGTATATGCAAGGTTATTTCTTTGGAAAGCCTGCACCATTTGAATCTTAAAACGGTTTTTTTTGCAGAGCCCTCCATTTTTCCCTGTTTTGAATTTTTACCCTCTCTCAAAGTTCATCTGCCGCTTCTGGTGTCAAAGGTTCTCGCACATATTGATATGCCATTTTTAAATCACACTCCTTTGAAAGTTCGCAATTTATAAAAATAAGCGAATTAAATTCGTTTTATATTGATCTCATCATTTAAACAAGTTACAGTCTATCATAAGCGTATTTATCAATGTTAGATGGATTTTTTTTGATTGGTAGTTTCATTCTTAAAAAATTCATAAGTTCGTATTATTAAGTGGAAGGCGAGCTTCATCAAAAATACAACCTTTTGTGGATTCCACTATAGTACCTTTAATATTACCCAGAAATTATTTTTACATACTATGCCAATAAAAAAGTTAAAATATATATGGTCATTCCTAGATTTTAATGATATTTTTAGGCAAAAAAATTACTCATAAGGATATTCAAATGACTTATAAACGTGATGCTAAGAGTATTCGGGAAGCAACGCACACTATGTTAGATGTAATCTTCGTTGAATCGACTTTACTGATTAAACAGTTATAGTACGTTAAGTCCTAAGAGTTTATCATACTTCACTTATATACTATATTTTCAGACTTATTAATTCGTTACTTAAAAACAGTACGATAAAGTATACTTTTTGGAACTAACACACTCTGCAAACTTGTAACAGAACCCATAATTTTCATGGTCAAACACTACATAAAAGTTATAGATATATAACTTTATATCAAAATATTTATTTTAATCTTTATTGCAGTATTGTTTTGTGTTATTTTATTTTTTTAGGGGTGTATGGTATGAAAAATATTAAAGAACTTGATAGTATTGGCAGTAAGTTTGGAGAAGGAAGCCAAAAAGATGTGTATTATTCAAGTACAAACAGTAGCAGTTGTATTTGTCTAATTCGCTCAAATACCACAGGAAGTCTATCTTCATTAGAAGTTCTAAGAACAGAGCTTTCAAGTATCTTGCTACTACAAAGTTCAGGCCTACCTGTAGTTTCTATTCTAAATATTGTATCTTTTAATGGAAGGCTTGGTATTGAACGAGAGCTAGTCAAAGGAGCAATTGATTCTGATGATGTTATTAAAAGAAGGAAATCTCTTCCAGACAGTACTTCTTTTAATAAAAGAATTATATCTTCTTGCGATGAAATAATTAATCGTTTGACAGAAAATCCTTTTGTTATTGAAGATTTACAGTTTTTAATTAATCAAACTGGCGATGTATATATTAATGATGTTAGAAGCGTCACCTCTGGCTTTACTTCTGAAAAAGCAATAAATCAAGTAAAAGAGCTACGAGGATTTGCAAAAGAAAAACTACTTGAAAGCTCATCTAGTAACCCAACAAAATCATCACTTCCTGTATTAGAACATCAAGTAAACTTAAACTATACCTACAATCATCATCAAGCTCTTAATGAATTAGATTGATATGTAGTTGGAAAGGGATACGTTGCAATAGAGCCATATAATTCAATTACCCTTATTGATTTTATTGTTCCATCAGCTCATCTAAAGCCTATAATATAGATTAATCAAACCAGACTATTATACACTTTGAAAACTTTTAGAAATTTAAATGACAGTGTCCTTTGGGTTTTCTTGATCATAATTTAAAACTTTCCGTAAAACAGACGTTTGGGTTATTTTTAACTCAAAATATTATCATCTAAATATCAATAACTTGAGTTCAACACAATAAGTTTAATCATGCTTACTTTCAATAAATTGAATATTTTATTGAAAGTTTGAAATACAACTTTTTGTGGGTTAATAAATTTTACTTGTATTAGTGCAGTTCATGTGACTGCTGTTTATATTGGCTAGCATGTTGCTGGTTAGAAAAGTAAGCTGGCACTTGTTTTGTTGAGCTGTGAGATGATTCTTTTTCATACTCTTGTGTTAAAAAATCAACTATATTTTGATGCCCATTTTGTTGAGCAGTTGAAAGAGGTGTTAACCCAGTTGTAGCTTGTTTGTAATCAGCACCAGATTCTACGAGCATTCTAAGTATTTTATAATGGCCATTTTGTGCAGCTATGAAAACGGGTGTTGCACTTTGACATTGTGCATCTAAATAGACTTTCTTATCTATTAGGAGTTCTACTGCTTTCTCATGCCCATTTTGTGCAGCAATAAAGATAGGAGTTACACCTTCTTTTCCTTTTTTATCCAAGTTGACATTATGTTTTATCAATATTTCTAATGCTTTATGATTTCCTGTCATAGCAGCAAGAATTGCAGGCGTTGTCCCCACGCCACTTAAACCATCTAAATTAGCTCTGTGATCTGCCAATATCGATAGGGCTTTAAGATTATTGTTTTGAACAGCTGTATGAGCAGGAGTTATGCCATTGACATCTGCTATGTCTAAATCAGCCTTGTTATCAGCTAATATTAACAAAACTTTATTATTGTTTTCTATAACAGCCGCATGAGCAGCAGTAATGCGATCATGAGGGTCTACAGTATCTAAATTAGCTTCATTCTCAGCTAAAATTTTAACAACTTTATCATGACCGTTCTGTGATGCAATAAAAGTAGGTGTTGTATTATTGCTACTAGTTTTATCCAGATCAGCTCCATGTTCAGCTAAAATTTTAACAACTTTATCATGACCGTTCTGTGACGCAATAAAAGTGGGTGTTGTATTTACGTTAGCCTTATTTATATCAGCACCATGCTCAATTAAAATTTTAACAACTTTATCATGGCCATTCTGTGAGGCGATATAAATAGGTGTTATAATGTTTTTAAAGGGTTTATCTAAGTCAGCCTTGTGTTCTGCTAATACTTTAACAACTTTATCATGCCCATACTGTGAAGCTATACAGACAGGCGTTGTTCCGTTTATATCACCTTTATCTAAGTCAGCACCATGCTCCGCTAATACTTTAACAACCTCATCATGCCCATTTATTGCAGCAGCTAATGCAGGAGTTTGATTCTTAAAATTAGGTTTACTAATATCAAGTTTTGAATTGATAAATCCTTCTAAAGAATTAGTGTAATTAATTGCAGACGAAAATAGTATTAATGTTTTAAGTGCTTCAATATGCCCATTTTCAGCAGCAATGTATGCAAATGAACTACCATCTTCATTTACTTCATTTAGATTGGTTGAAGGCTTTATTAGTTTTTGTATTTCGTCGATATCATTTCTATTGATTGCATTCCAAAGTTCAACATATGGCATAAATAAACCTCATTAGTTCATAATTCATCAAAGTTGAATTATAACGAAGGGGTATTTTTTGTATATTTTAAATTTGTTTCAATAAAACATTAGGCTTTCAAGAAAATTTTGGTTTAGTGTGAAATTTGCGAAAATGGGCATTTCAAGCCCATACTAGGAACTTAACTTATTGATAAGCAAACGTATTAAGTCATTAGAGATCGTTTAATCTGGATTAATTATGAAGGTCATTTTTCATAATTAATCATGTCTAATTTTCAAAAAGCTTATTTTGTAATCAAATATTGGAATTTTATTGATACAGATTAAACGATCAAACATTAGCGCGTTGTTTTGGGATATATTTTCTGTTTATTTATGGTTTATATATAACTATTTTCTCTGATAAGATAAGCAACACAAGGATCCAATACTCGGTAGCATCTCTCTTCATCTCGATAAATAAGATCTAGTTTTAATAAGGCATCCAGTGACTTTTGAACAGTTGAGGTGCCCAATTTAGATAACTGTACAAATTTCTGCCCTAACGGCTCAGTTGTTGGATAACGCGCTAGGGCAAATAATAGTTTTCTTCTTGTTAGTGATAACTGACCTAAATCTTGCGTGATCCAAGCGCTTTGTTTCTTAACAAAATCAATCCAAGATTTTTGTACCATCTGTACAGATGGTCGTTGATCAGAAGTCCAGATTCTTCGACAAAGTGCATTTACATAATACGGATGCTGCTCTGTTAATATTAAAACCTCATCTATCACATCATCATCTAGTATGCTACCCCACTCTGCCACTGCCGCTTGATTTAAGAAGTTAAAATAGCAGTTTTTAGAAATACGATGAATTTCCATTAAGTCACATAAATGATATAAGGGTCTATTCTTACTGCTGAACATCTCATGTAGTAAATGACGGATACTGCCACAAAAGATATAACTGACATTTTGTGAGCGCTCTACTGCATGACGAATCGCTGCTTCTACTGCATGACTTTCTGTTAGCTGACCTATTTGCTGAAACTCATCAAAAATAACAACACATGATTTATTCGTTTCTTGAGCTAGCTGGTCTAAAGAAAGTAACATTTCAGAAATACTTTTTTCACTTGCTTGTTTTGAGCTTATCTCTATTTGATTGCCAAATAAATTAATCATCAGTTTTGGTTGAAGTTCTCTTAATCGATTAATCACTTTAATCATTTTTGATTGAGATTTTTCTAGTAATTGTGATGCTATTTTAGAGACGCCTTCACTAATAACTTTGTTGACATCTTCTTGGTTTAACGCGAAGAAAAAGTCAAAATGTGCACCTGGTATTTTCGCATCATCTAAGACCTGCATTACCAAACTTGTTTTACCATAACGACGTGGTGCAACTAGGACAATATTTTCATTTGCAAGGATGTTTTGTTTTAACATTGTACGTTCGTTCAATCGATTACAAAACGATTTTCCAGTTGCTATGCCTTGAGGAAACCATTGACTCATAATTAATTACCCTTTTTGTATTATACAGAAAGAATAATACAATTCGTATAATAAAGCAAACGAGCTCTCATTTAAAAATGGAAAATATGAATAATAAAAAAGACTTAAACTGGTCCTGTTGGTCCTATAGCACTTGTATCTTGATGCTGTTCATTATGCTCATTTGAGTCTGTAATTTGATGATTGGATAACTGATCGCTATCCTCTGAATTTATTTGGCTAGGAATAATTGAGTAAGCTTCGATGACTTTATTAACGCCAGAAACCCTTGAAGCAACTTGAGAAGCTTCTTTTGCCTCTTCTGCAGTAACAGCTCCCATCATATAAACTATCCCACTTTCAGTGACAACTTTATATTTTAAACTGTTAATGCCATGGGCAATTAAGCTAGAAATAACACCTGTTGTGATAAAACTATCTGCAGCATAAGTACCAACACTTACTCTAGGACCAACGATTAATTGATCATATACAACTTTTACGCCATTAATATTAGCAACTCTTTTTGCGAGATCGGTTTTTATTTCTGCTTTTGGCACTTGACCAAGTAATAGCACAATTTGATCAAAAACAATAATCTCAACATTAGAGTTGTATTTTAAGTCAGGATAATCCTTTAAAAAGTCGATTGCTTTCATCTTAATTTGAACATCTGAGACTTGAGTCTCAACTGGAACACTGTTTGAGCCAGATGTAACACCAACCGTTGCGCCGCCTGCACCAGCAACAACAAGTGGCGCACAGCCAGAAATAGCAGCAGCTGATAACGTTATAAAGGGAAAAAGTAATTTCTTTAGCGGTTGATTCATAACTCATACCTTTTAGATCAATATCCATTTAATAAAAATATTCTCTTATGAATAAGTCCATGAATCAAGCTAAACGTCTTGATTTTAATGATCTAACTAAAAATCGAGCAGGAGACAATGCTTCTTTTAAAGGGTAAGTTATTATGTCCGACTGATCTAATACTATAGACTTAATTAGCTTAGCTGATAACAATGAAGCAGCTAAACCTTTTGATCCAAAGCCACTTGCTATGTATAACCTTTGATTTTCTTCTGGTTGTTTTAGTTTCCACCAAGCAGTTCCCTTGGCCAAATGATGGCCATATAGATCCTTATATTCATTATAACTGGGGACTTGACCAATTAATGGCAAGTGATCAGAGGTTACACAACGCATAGAAGCTCTAGAACCTAAAATGCGATACTGACTATTCTTAATGCCTAGTTTTTCTAAAATCTTTAAATTATCTATTTGATCTTCATTGCGTGCATCTAAACTAAGATCACTATTCTCTCGATAAGTTGCACCAACTATGTAAGTGGTCTTATCAAAACTTTTAAGCAAATAGCCTTCTTTTGAGATCATTGTTTTTATATTAAGGTCAGACTCAATCATAGTAATTTGACCAACAGAAGCAAATACTGGTATATCTTTTGTTTGAACAAAATGCTTAATCGCATGATAACCACCAGTGATAACTACTGCATCATATTCAGTTACCTCTTCTTTTGTTTTTACTTGCCAATGATTTAAATCTTTTTGAATTTCTATTACATCACTTAATGTTTTTATCTTTGTTAAATCACCTGCTAATTTAACCCATAATTCACACAATGATTTGGGATTTACTGCACAAGATTTTGGATAGTAATAGCTTGAACTATTTAAATTAACATCAGCTAGTCTTGCTGTATCTATATTATTTAATAATTGAATAATTTCTGAGTTAACAACTCGTCTAGCTTGTAATTGATTATACCAGTCAATCTCGTCATTGTTAATAAGCTCTAATAGACCTGGCTGAGTATATTGCACCTGATCTTTGTACTGATTTAAAAATTGTTCTAATAAAATAAAACCTGCCGTATGAAACGCATCTGAAAAATTATAATCTAGAGTTAAATATGGCTTAGCCATACCAGCTGGATTACCAGAAGCCCCCTCTGCTATTTCATTATTCTTTTCATAAATAACTGAATGAATATTATTTTTAGCTAATTCATAAGCAACAGCACAACCTGCTAAGCCCCCACCAATAATAGCGACAGATTGAATATCTCTTTTAATCGTTTTGGGACTAAACCAAGGTTTAGTTTTTGGGTATGTTTTTTTATTTACTGACGGCTCGTATACTCCATATAACATTTCACGCTTATAGCCAAAACCCTTATCTTTTAAAATTTTAAAATGATGAGCTTCTAAGCCTTTTTTTACCAAACTTGCCGCTGTAAACGTTGCAAAGCTTGTTCCATTTGTACTTAGTTTTGCAATTTGCTCAAATAAATTATCTTGCCACATGGACTTATTTTTTGAAGGCGCAAAACCATCTAAAAACCAAGCATCAACTTTAATATCCATATACCTAAAAACATCAACTGCATCACCAAATAATAAAACCAACTGAATATTATCGTTAATTTGAACTGGATAAGTTCCTTCATATAAAATATTTGGATAATGATTGATTAATTGTTCAGATAATTTTTCTAATTCTGGCCAAATTTTAAGTGCTTTTGCCAAATCTGCTTTAGTTAAAGGATATTTTTCTGCTGAGTAATAAGTTAATGTCGAACCTTTTGGTGCTTTTTCTTGCCAGAGCTTAGCTGCGGCTAAAAAGTTTAAACCTGTCCCAAAACCAGTTTCAGCAATGACAAAGTTATCTTCTGCTTTGCTAAAACGCTCTTCTAATTGATTATGTTGTAAAAATACATATTCTGTCTCAGCCAAGCCGCCAGATTTTGAAAAGTAAATATCATCAAATTGATCAGAAATTGGCTCGCCTGTTTCTTGCCAAGAAATTGTTGCAGGTTTCAATATATATGCCTTTTAGCTTAATATTTTATTTGCCCAAGGCTCTATTGTATCTGCATATTGAATAATTTCATCATTATAATTTGATGCTTGTAGTTGATAGTGTGCATCACTATTATCAATAATGTGTAACTCATCAAAGTCATCATAAACTTTTAATAAGTTGTCAATTGATTCATCATAACGTTTTCTAATCAAATGCTCTTCAATATGATGACCACCTTTTTCAACACGGAAACGCACACGCTCTATATTAATTAGAACATCATTAATACCAACAAAATAACCTATTAAATAATAACCAGATGCTTTGGCTCGTCTAATCCGTTTAATTGTGCCTTTGCCTGCTAATGTGCTTTCCATGCAAACATTTAAATCATTAGTTAGAGCATAATCATATAGACTAATTGCTTGTTTCGCGGCATATGTTTGAAAATTATCAACTTGTTTATACTGTGCAATACGATTAAGTGCGTCAGGATCTATATTTGTTTGAACTTCAGATAAGTCCAAATAACTTCTTAATGTGCTCTTTCCACTACCATTTGCACCAATCAAAAAACAAGCAAGTGGTTGCGTTTTATAGTTAAGCTGTACTTTGTCAATTAAAGCCTGATTAATGCCATGATTCATAAGTTTTTTGTACTTAATAAAATATTTACTTTAAATTTTAGCATAGTTAAAAGGCACAATCCATTGCACCTTAATGCTTAGTTTATTTGACATAATTGATCATTTACTTTGATCTGTAATGATTGATCATCCATTTGAGATCCACTTGGGAAACTCACAACAAACCCAAGATCACCAAAACTAGATCCAGGTTGGATCGTTTGATTCCATGCTGCTGGGGCAATATTCAGTTTATCTCCATCTAGGTTAAACTGTCCGCCCCATCCGTTGGATAATGATGATTGCTTAGGCAATGTCAACTCTACTGTCCAGTTATTTAGTGCATCATCTGACTCATTCGTCACATTCAAGTGCATTGTTGCACCTGTCGACCATTGATCCTTTTCAATCGTCACAGCACAATAAGCATTATTTGATTGATCATCATTAACTTGATCATTTGAACTGTCATCTGTGTTATCTTCCGATATTGGATCTGATTGATCGTCTGTTGTTGTGTCATCATCTGGAGATTGATTGTCTGTATTATTCGACGCTTGCCCATTAACACTACAAGACTGACTAGTTGACCCCGTAATCAGAGTTACACTATCTGGAAGCACAAATGAACCGCTCCCCTGGTAACCAAAACTAACTGAACCATTAGCATTGATTGTCTGGTTATAACTCATAGCACTAATTATCGTTGTTTGACCATTTTGGTTAAACTGAGCATTCCAACTATTAACAATTGATGTTAAATTATCAACCTGTAAAGTCCAGTCATTAATAGATTCAGATGATTGGTTTGTTAAGTTGACTTGAGTTACATAACCGCCATCCCACTGACTATCAACAGTAAAATCAACATTACAAGCAAGTAATAATTGATCATTTGGTGTTTGATCTTCATTATTATTTTGGTCATTGTCATTTGTATCATTATCCTGCTCTGAATCATTATTATCTGTTGTCTCATCATCATTAGTTTGATCATCTTGTGGTGGTTCATCACTCGTTTGCTCTTCATTTGGTAGTAAACCAAAAACTAACTGACCATTTTCAAAGACAGTAATATGATTAACTGTTGCTCGATCATTGGAGGTATTTGTGAAATCAATACCAAATGCTGACCAATCATTAGTAAAATCATGAGCACTATAACCATTTGGCATAGTAATACGGAACTGTATTTCTCTTCTGTGTTCACTCTGACCACCAGGTCTTAAAATACCATCATTCGTCGAAGGAAGCACTTTTAAATCAACATAATAAATACCTTCAGCCTCATTGTAAGCTAAAAGCTGACTATTCATGCCTGTCCCGTCCAATCCATTTGAGCGTAGTACAACATCTGAAGGAGAAATACCATTTGCTATATCATTTTTTAAATTAAGATAATAACGAACTGATAATTGCTCTGTTGCTCGAGCTGGATAGGCTGTTTTATTTTTTACAAATAATGAGTACTCTCTAAAGTTACTACCTTGAGCATTGACTTTTGCTTCAACCGCAAACTCATCTCTTTTTTGAGCTGGCGTTAATTCAGCTGGAAAATTACTCAATGGCTGGCAAGATGCATTATCTGAGCAAATCTGATACATACGTGCTAGTGCACCAGTAAAGCCACCATTATAATCAAGCGCAACTTCATTTTTAATATAATCATCTCGCCTATCTTCATAGCTGCCATTTTGAGACGGCCCGCCAACCAATGCACCATATAATACATGTAAATTATCTTGTGGGTCATGATTAATATTATTCGTATAAACACCAGATGAACCTCTATGATGTGGTCTTAATGGTGGATTGTTACCAAAACCTACAACATAACTACGGCTTTGTGCATTGTCGCCTAACATATAGTTAATTTGTGATACAGCAAAGTCTTCATATTGACTAGCATCATTATCATTTTGCGTTTTTAAGTAATCTGCAAAAACAAAGGCTAACAACGATGTGTTGGCACTATAGCGCAAAGCACCCCATTCAGACAGCCAAGCCAAGCCATCTGGCGTACGTTGTAATGAGTTAAGCCAGAAATTTAACCAGTCTTTTGTTTTGCTAATATAAAGTGCTTTGTTATCTGAATTACTATACATCGATAATAAAACTAAAGCACCATAACTTGTATCATCCCAGCTATATGTCCAACGAAAACTATTATACTTCAAAGGCTCAAATAACTGCTCTGCATTCGTTAAATAGAACTGATTATTTGTTGCTAAATAAAGCCAAACAGAACCCCAAACCAATTCATCTTGATAGCCGCTCCACGAGTTATAAAAAGGCCTAATTGACGGAATACTATCTGAGTACTTTCCACGAAATTGATCTGCAAACTCATATAATGTAATCGCATGACCTAAGTAATCTTTCTCTACTGCATGATCATAATAAGCTTGATATTTTTGAGGATCTAATTGCGCTGCTAGTTTAAATAACTGATGCATTGATGATAATGCTGCAGAAGTTGCCGCAGCAACATCTGAACCCGGATTATTCTCATTAACAACAAAAGACTCACGAATGGAAGCTGATTGTGCTAGGTGTACAATTTCAGGCGCACCCCAAAAGGTATGATCTAAGTTACCATCGCCAACACCTGCAACCAACTCATTATCGCTAATATGTGCCGCAACAAAGTAATCCCCTGCCCATTTCATATTTTCTAATAAGTAAACTAACTGACCGCTTTTATCATAAGCATCTAAATACTCAATGGCACCTAGCGCTAGAAATGAAAATGTATTTGCCATTGGCAAGCCAAACTTACCATGATCACCTGCATCAAAAAAACCACCGGATAAATCGACATGAATATCACTTCCATCATTAAGAACTGAGTCACTACGCCAGAAAACACGATTATCTCCTGGTGCAGTGCCATTTTCAGGCAGTTCACCAGCACGTTGAACATCATAAAAATAGATAGACTTTTGTAAGGCTTCACCATAATTAAATGAATTCGCTTTGGCTTCCATAAAAAAGCCAAGGGTTGCAACAAAAATGATACTTTTTATTAGTACATTAGTTTTATTATTTTTCATATATCACCTCCAATTGTGCAACCCTTCCTATATCTTTTAATATAGCTTAAGATATCAATACTTCAAATAACAGAAAAGAGATGCTTTAATTTATTTTTTATATCAATGCTCCAAGATATCAATATTTCAAATAAAAGAAAAGGGATACTTTGATTTATTTTTTCAATTTGTTTGATTTTATGAGTTTATAATGCCATGTCAAGCATATATATTTACATATGTGGAGACTCAAATATATTTTCTTCTAGCTTAAATCCTAGCGCCTCTTTGACCTACCCCTAGTTTTTGGGACAGTAGTAACTGAACCACTAGGAGTAAAAAATGATAAACGAAACTTATACAGAAGAATTTAAGCGCGAAGCAGTAAAGTTAGCTTTAGAGTCAGATCAATCAAAACTTCAAATAGCCACTAATTTAGGTGTAAAATACTCAACTTTAATGTCCTGGTTATATAAAAGCATGAAAAAGTCACCTAAAAACGAAGTCTCAACAAGCCATAAATCTAGATACCAAGAGCTGTTAAATGAAAATCAAAAGCTTAAGAAAGAACTAAAACAAGCAAAGTTAGAGCGAGAAATCTTAAAAAAGGCAGCCGCGTACTTTGCAAACCAAGATATGTAAGGTACGCATTTATAGATAACCATAAATCGGTTTATCCGATTCGGGTTCTTTGTAAAGTATTTAATGTAAGTAAGTCTGGCTATTATCGTTGGGTTAATAATCCAGTAAGTAAGACTGATTTACGACACTTTGATTTAGATACAGCAATTATATCCATCTTTAATCAACATCATAGCCGTTATGGTGTTAAACGCATTTATCAGGAATTAAAAGATAAGGGGTATTGTGTGGGTGAGAAAAAAGTATCTGAAAGAATGAAGTATCTTAAACTAAGACCTAAAGGTGATAGGAAATTTGTCAAGACAACAGACTCCAACCATAACCGTTATACAGCACCGAACTTACTACAGCAGAACTTTACTTCAATTAAGCCTAATGAAAAATGGGTGACAGATATTACTTATATTCCTACTGAAGAAGGTTGGCTATATTTATGCGTTATAGTTGACTTATTCTCACGCATGGTTGTTGGTTGGTCTATGTCTGATAAGATAGACTCAGCTCTTGTTTGTAGTGCTCTTAAGATGGCTATGTTTAGACGATCTATGCCAAAAGAGGTTATTGTTCATTCAGACAAAGGCTCACAATACTGTTCAAGCAACTTCCAAACACAACTTCAGCAATATCAACTGATATCAAGCATGAGCTCTAAAGGATGTTGTTATGACAACGCTGCTTGTGAGAGCTTCTTTGGTACTTTAAAGGTAGAACTCTGTCATGATGAAGACTATAAAACTAGAGAAGAAGCCAAATCATCAATCTTTGAGTATATTGAGAGTTATTATAATAGAAAAAGGAAACATTCAAGCATAAATTACATGACACCAGAACAATTTGAAATTAAGATGAGAAATAAATTAAATCACTGTCCCAAATTCGCAGGGTAGGTCACTTTTTCTGAGCTTAGCTTCTGCATTACATATTCTGGTTGTTCTTCCTTTTTAAAAACAGATACAAGTATACGATCAGCTGACATTAAGTAAGCCTTAGCAGCGTTTTCAGATTCTACTTTACTTATGTCATCACAGATCCTTGCTACCATTTCATGATATTTATCTAAATCAGCAGTAATTGGCTTTTTAAAATCTTCATTGAGTAAATCTTTCAATATTTTGGCGTTATTATTTTCTTTATCAATCATTAAAGCACTATCAACCCATTCAAATAATAGATCAATTATTTTTCTATTTTTACTTTCAGACGGGTAAACTTTAATTTTAATATATTCTAAAAGATCAGAGCACTGCTCTAACACAATTGCATATTTTTTTGCATTAGTACCATTTTTAAGCCTGTTTTTATAATCTACTGCCTTATGATACACCTCTGATAGATCTTCTCTTGATAACTCATTTCTATCACCTTTTCTTCTTAATTCTGCCGATTGTTTTATGATTATTTCTGTTAAATACTCTGAGTTTTCTTTTATTGAAAAAGCGCCAAGGTTTGTTGTCTTTTTAACTTTAATATAAGATGAAATACCATATAACTTAGTAAGAACAGTTAAAAGTAAATTAGCAACTTCCTTTTTTTGATTATCATCCATCATTATTCCCTTTTTTTAATCTCATTAAAATTATTTTATGAGCATAGATGATAAGAGTTGTGAGAGCTATATCGGTATTTGATTTACCCTCTGATTAATGGCTTTTTAAATATTTACTCGCCCAAGTAAGGAATAGTCCCATCATCCGGCTTAGGTGGTAATTTATAAGTTGGAGAGATTCCAGTAACCTCTTTAAATCTTTGAAAAATAGACTTAGGCTTGGTCTCCAATTTCATTTTCACGTCTATTTTTTTAGTAGCTTCAAATCCATCAAAAAAGATCATTTCTTGTTGTAATCCTGAAGAACTTGAAGAACTTGGAGAACTTGGAGAACTTGAAGAACTTGGAGAACTTGGAGAACTTGAAGAACTTGGAGAACTTGGAGAACTTGAAGAACTTGAAGAACTTGGAGAACTTGGAGAACTTGGAGAACTTGGAGAACTTGGAGAACTTGGAGAACTTGGAGAACTTGGAGAACTTGGAGAACTTGAAGAATTTGAAGAACTTGAAGAATTTGAAGAACTTGGAGAACTAAGATCTACTTCTTTTAGTATTAGGTTACGCATAAAATTACTATCTATTAGTAATTGTTTACATTCTGATAAATTCTCATATATTTTTTTATAATCTATATTTTCATCATAAGGTATCATTTGAAAGTAACGTTCAGCTCTTAAATATAAGTTAACATAATTAAACTCATCATTAGACTCATCATTAGACTCATCTAGTAATTCTAACCCTATCTGAATTTCATTATTACCTGGAAATTTTCCTAGTAGTTTAGAGTATGCAACTAATAATAAGTTTTGAATCTCTACATTTTTCATTCTCGCAACCCTTATAATTTTTTGAGAAAATTCTGTACAGCTAATAACTTATTACCTCTTAATTAACAAAACAATACTCAAAATAAAAAAAAAATGAAATATATAGGGCATTAAATATACAATAAAGTATTGATATTAAAAATGATTAGATTGTAATATTTTTATATGGATTTTACTTTTGTAATGGCTGTAGTAGTGGTGTTTTTTCATCTGCATTTATTTGTTTGGCGCAAAAAATACTTTCTGGTCGGTTTGGATTTTCGGAATAAAATAATCCTGTTGAAGCTTCTTGTTTAATTTTAAAATTGGATTTTATTGATATTTGATCTAAGCAATATACTAATGATTTATAATATCGTTGTTTTTCAGTATCCTTTAAGTCTTTAGATAGTTGGTTAAGCGTGAATAAAATAGCATCTATTTTTTGTTCTAACTTATAAGTGCCATCATACCTTTTTACAAGTTCATGTATATCTATCTCCTTGACCTTATTTGTTTTAATAAGGCCTAATAAGTTCTTTATGCTTGATTCTGCAAATTGATGACAAAAGTTTTCATCTTCTATCCTTGCCTCTTGAAACGTTCCATAATTGCTATTATGCATATCAATGATGCCTTATGAAATATAAATTTATTGTTATTTTGCACATAAATCATAAAACATCAATCATAAAGTATCTTAATTGCCGATTTTGTTTTTTTATCAGATGCTAGTCATAGTAGATAAAACCTCGTTTTTAAACTATCTTAAGTAGATAGATTCAATCTAATTTTTTTTATCTATTATGAATAAACATGAAGCATCTATTAATGAAAATGAAATTGATGAGCTAATTAACACCGCGTTCTCATCTTTATACAATCAGCACTTTAATCATGCTTATCAGATACTCAGTGAACTTAAAGGTGATTATCCAAACCACCCTATGATCCCCTACGGTTTAGCAATTATTGAGCACCAACAGAATAACTTTCAAAAAGCAGAAGCGCTTTATCTAGAATCTATAAACTTAAACTCAAGTGATGCTGGTTGTTTATATAATCTTGCTAATTTATACAAAACAATAAATGAGTTTAATAAAGCAGAAATTTATTATAAAAAATCTTTATCAGTTAGGCCTTACTTTTTTGAGTGTATTAATAATTTGGCTAATTTATATAAAGAAAATGATCAGACTCAAGAAGCAAAACAATACTATAAAAAAGCACTTTCACTTAAAGAACACCCGATGATCTATTTTAATTTAGGTCACCTATGCCAAGGGACTGGAGAGCACGGAGAAGCTGAGCATTATCTTCAAAAAGCATTAGAATTAAAACCTAATTATTTTGAGTGTATTAATAACCTGGCTAGTTTGTATTTATCTCAAGAAAAATATGACCTTGCTGAAAAATATTATAAAGAAGCTTTAGCACTAAATAATGACTCTTGTGAGTGTCATTATAACTTAGCTAATTTATATAAATTAGTCGAAAATTACGACCAAGCTGAAAAGCACTATAAAATTGCCATGAAGCTAGATCCAAATTACAAGTCAAGCCACCTTAATTACGCACTTTTAAAGTTATTATTAGGAGATTATAAAACTGGGACTCAATATTATGAAAACAGAGCAACTGTTAGAGGGTTCTTACAAAACTATCAATTAAGTTCCAAGCTTTGGAACTCTGAGCATAGCCTTAACAATAAAAGTATTCTTATTATTGAAGAGCAAGGGTTTGGCGATAATATACACTTTGTTCGATTTGCAAAAAACCTTAAAGAGATGGGTTGTAAAAAAATTATTTTTTGTTGTAATCCACTGCTTCATTCTTTAATTTCAACTAATCCTTATATCGATGAAGTTATTGCAAATACTGATAGTATCACAACTGATTACCATATTCTTTCAGGTAGCCTAATGCAGTATTTAGATCTAGATTACCCTAACTTAAAAACAGAATTACCTTATTTATATGCCGATGAATCTAAAGTTAAAACTTTTGCTAAATACTTTGATACGAAAAAATTTAAAGTTGGCATTGCCTTTAATGGCAATCCTGAACATAGAAACAATCATAATCGATCAATTTTATTTGAACAGTTTGTGCCTTTAATTAATAGTCATCCAAATGTTGAGTTTTATAGTATTAATTTTAATGAAGAACCATTATTAGCAAACCACCAGATAACTGATTTAAAACATTTAATTCATGACTTTTCTGATACCGCTGCAATCATAGAACATTTAGATTTATTGATCAGTATAGACTCTTCCCCCATTCATATCGCAGGCGCTTTAAATAAACCTTGTTGGTTACTTTTATCAAAAGTACATGACTGGCGCTGGTCAATTAATAGTGATACAACGCCATGGTATCCAAGTTTTAAGTTATTTCGACAAAAAACAAACCATGTTTGGGGGAATGTGATTAGTGATATTAGTGACCGACTAAAAACACATTCATAAGGTGAGAATTCTGTGGTAATGCACCTTGATTGTTAATACTAGCAATTTTACCACTAACTGGAGATATTATATCTATACTTTTTGATTTAGACATTTGTAATACTCGACCAATAACCTGGCCTTTTTTAATTGTTTCTCCAGGTGCAACATACCATTCATAAAGTCCACCAATTTCAGAGTAAATTGCTTTAAAATTATCTGCATGATGCATTGTTGATGGAGCTCGCTTATCTACAAAACTGAAATCATCAACTGACTCTTTATAAGCCAGGTAGTTTATAATGCTGCAACTTTGTGCAATAGCTAAAGACTGACTAATTTTTTCTTTTGACCCAAGCTCTAAAGTATAACCTTCAATAAGAACTTCTTCTTCACGATTAAGACGTGAAAAAGCCTTTTGCAAATGCCACCATGGTGAAAAACTAGCTTCATCAAGCGCACCATCAAATTCATTATCCATCAAAATCACATCTGAATATTGGAAATAAGCTGCTGAATCTTTTGCGTATGATGGGCTATAAAGATAATTAATTGCTTCTGCATCTGTATGTAGATCAAGCACAAGATCTGCTTGATAGGCAAATAACTGTAACTGGTAAGCCATAAACTGTGCGCGAGTTAGTAAATACGGCTTATCTAACGCTTTAAGTAACTGCTCACACAGTATCTCTCTAAATGCTTTTTTATATTCTGCTTGAGTGCTATTAATATGCTCATTAGCAAATGCATTGTAATCAATTTTTGGGTAGAAATAATAACGATTCCAATTATCACCATTCATCGGATCAAAACGTCCTTGATGGGCTGAGCCAACACGAGAAGCAGCACCAGTTGGATTGCATTGCGGTATAATCGTAATATCACCTAGCGGTTGATTAGATGAAAACTGTTCTAACAATTCAAAAATAACAGCATTACCTTGAATCTCATCTGCATGCATACTCGCTTGAATATACACACTCGGCGCCTCTTGACTGCTACCTTTTATATGAATTACTTTTACAGTTAAATCTTCACCATAAGAATCCTGACCAACACATAGCAAAGATTCTGTCATATAATCTACGCTATTTACTTTTTTTATCTCAGCCAACATGATGCTTTTGCAACCTCTCTAATTATATTTATCTTATTATCACTAAAGATCACTTCACCTGGTAAATTATGACAAAGAAAGAACGGCATGCTTTCAGTGAAACCATAAGCACCAGTTTGATCAAAAATTAAGTAATCGCCAACTTTGATATCTTCAGCAAAATCATAACAGCCTAAATAGTCCAGACTTGTACATAATGGTCCATGAATATAAAAAGGCTTTTTCGTTGCGCATGAATCTCTTAAAAGCTGACATGGAAATGCCTCATGTGTTAATGCAGGCCTAAGTAAATGTTGACTACCACCTTCTGTAATTAGTATATCTTTACCATTAACAGACTTTCTATCGACAACTTGTGTTACATAAGCACCGTGCTCGCCAATAACATAGCGGCCCAACTCTAACCAATAATCAATTGATGGGTTTTCTCTTTTTAGATTATTTAATGCATCAGCAATATCTTTAATTAATAATGATCGACCTTCAAATTGATATGGAATACCTAAACCACCACCTAAGTCAATTACTTGAATATTTAAACTAAGCTTTTGACTTAAGTCTAATAGAGAATTAGTAATAGTTGACCAAATCTCAAAAAGCCTAGTTACATCGGTAATATTTCCCCATTGAAAGCAATGAAGACCAATGATATTAATGTAATCTAAATCTTCTAATTGACCATTTTTTAGAACTTCTAACCAATCAGCAGGAAAAAGTCCAAAAGGCGTCTGGCAATTACCACCACCTAAGACATTTTTTTCATCACTATCCCATGCAAGTTGCACACGCAGTAATGCTTTAACTTTAATTTGATGCTGATTAGTTATTGCTTTTAAATTTTCAAGTTGACTAGCACTTTCAAGAATAAATATGCGAACACCTTTTTCAATAAAGTAGCTAATATCACTAAAAGACTTAGCAGGCCCTGTAAATAAAATATTTTTAGGATTAACCCCTTGCTTTAATACTTGATTTAATTCGCCAATACTTGCAACATCAAATCGAAAATTTTCTTGATTTAAACACTGAATCACAGATGATAATGGATTCGCTTTAAGCGCATACCAAAGATCAACAGGCAGTTCCTTTAGATTAGCAGCGTGATGCTTCAATGCATCTAAATCATAATAAAAGAACGCACCTTGCATCTCTTGTGATAACGATATTATGTTTTCTCTGTGTTGATCTAAATTAATCATACTATAACTACTATTATCTTAATGCTTCTTCGAGTGTTAAAGCTTTATTGCTTTTATCATCCCGATATTTAATAATAATCGGACACGCTGCTTGCAAACCTTGGGATTCCGCCCATGCTTGTTGCAATGGTCTCGTACCTGGAACAACAACTGCCCCTTCTGGAATTGCTGCGCCTTTTTCTAAAACTTTTTCATTAACACAATCATAAACATTAACCCCTTGTGATAAGACAACTGATGGCGCAATAACTGCTCTTTTTGAAACAACAATACCTTCGACAATGACAGCCCCAGCACCAACAAAAACATCATCTTCAATAATCACAGGACTCATGCCAATTGGCTCAAGAACTCCACCAATCTGAACGCCTGCAGATAAATGCACATTTTTACCAATTTGGGCACAAGAGCCTACAAGTACATGACTGTCAATCATCGTACCTTCATCAATATAAGCACCCGTATTGACATAAGCTGGTGGCATAATAATAACAGAAGGTGCAATATAAGCACCACGCCTAACGGCTGAACCACCAGGTACCATTCTAACGCCATCTGCAACATTAAACTTTCTTGGTACTAAATTATGCTTATCAACAAAACCCTCATAACCACTGTTATACTCTGTATTTTCTCCTGCACGAAATGCAGCAAGAATTGCTTCTTTTACTTCTGTATTTGCTTGCCATTTACCTTCAGTTTTAATTGCTGAACGAATTACACCTTGCTCTAATGCTGATAATGCCTCATTCCAGTTCATTAAATTGCCCCTTCTATTTCTTTTGTATGCCATAAATGAATTGATGAGTTGATGTCTTCAAGTAAATCTGTATTACTTAACTCATTTGCCATTAATGGCATTCTTAGTGTATTGGTACGAATAATATTTTGTTTTGCTAGCCAAACTTTTGTTGGTATTGGGTTAGAAACACTAAAGCATGCACTAGTTGCTCTTTGCCAAAGTGTGTGTGTCGGCTTATCTATCTCATGCTTAAGTGCAAGTTCAACATAACGCTTGGTTTCATTTGGCCATATATTTGAAACAACTGACACAAGACCTTTTGCGCCAACTTGAGCCAGTTCAGGCATTAATGCATCTTCACCGCTAAAGACTTTAACTTCTGGTGCAAGCTTCACATAGTGTGCAAAGCGCTCAATATCACCTGATGCTTCTTTCAATGCCCAAAATTTTTGATGGCCACATAAACTATTTAACGCTTCATAAGAAAAATTAACTCCAGTTCTTGAAGGCACATTATATAACATACATGGTTTGCTTGAATGATCTAATAGTTGATTAAACCAAGTTGCTTGCCCTAATGGCCCTGGCTTTGCATATAAAGGTGTTACCATTAGATACGCATTAATTTGTTCATATTGGTTACAATAATCAAGCCAGTTAAGCTGATCTTCTAACCTAAAGCCACCAACACCTACCATTAACGGTACTTGCAATGCTTCTTGAGCAACAAAATCAACAACCTGTCGCTGCTCGTTAGCGGATAGCGCAAGCGCTTCACCAGTGCTACCTAAAACTAAGATGCCACAGCCAGCATCATTTTGTCTTTTAAGTAAATAGCTAAAACTGTCAAAATCAATATCACCATTAGCATGCATTGGTGTAACAATAGCTGTCCATAAGGTTGTATTATCAAGATTCATTTTCATGATGCCCCCTTAACAATTTCATCAAACTGATAAAACCCTTTAATTGTTTGATCAGCATAAATATAATGAGCAGACCAAACTGCGCCTTCAGCAAATAACTTTCTGTCTAATGCAGTATGTGAAAACTCAATGATTTCAAATGTATTTTTTATTTTAAGTTGATGCTCACCTTTAACATCTTCTTTACGAATCGACTCAATAGGACAGCTATCTAAATCAAGCCATTTTTGCCAAGAGAGTGCCGTACCACTTGGTTTATCAAGCTTTTGCACATGATGTGTTTCTGATAGTGAGTATTGTGCATTTTTAGAAAAGTGACGTAGTTTACCTAAGCTACTTAACGCTTCTTTGATAAGCACCATGGATAGACTAAAATTATGTGCAACAACCCAAGTTAAGCCCTCATTATTAACTGTTTGAATCAGCTCTTCATCATACTGAAAACCTGTCACACCACTAATAACCGGAATTTTTGCACTTAATAATATTGGTACAATCTCTTTAAAAACTTGAGCATTAACAAATACAATTGCAATATCCGCTTGTGCTAACTTCTCAACTGTCACTTTATTTTTAGAATCAAAAATGCCACTGATTTGATCCTGATGCAGTAAATCAATAACGGCTTGACCTGTTTTACCTTTTCCAATTACTGCTACTTTCATGCAATCATTTCCTTTTGAACTTCATGATTAATAAAAAATTGGTTATAAATTCGCTCTATGACTTCTAGAGATTGATCTTTATTAACTAAAAGGCAAATGTTATGTCCACTGGCACCATGAGAAACTAGTCGAATATTATAATCTGTTAACTCAGAAAAAAGCTCACCACTAATACCTTTTGTGACATGTAGCTGACTACCAACAACTGCGATTAAAGATAAGTCATTCTCAATGCTAATTTTTACATTACCTAATGATTGAAGCTCTTCTAATAACGCTTCTGTAATCAAACTTGAGTGAAGGGATTGACTACCTGCATAATCAAGTGTTAAAGCAACACTCACCTCACTTGTCGTAACTAAATCAACACTAACTTTATGTTTTGCAAGAATGTTAAAAATACCTGCAAGAAAGCCCCTGGCTTGAAACATCTCATAAGACTTTATTGTTAATAACGTTTGATTCTTACGCTCAGCAATGGCGTGAATGCCAGCAGTATTATGACACTCATCTTCTGGTACTATCCAAGTACCACCTGCGCTTGGATTAAAACTTGAACCTACAAATACTCGAATATTCTGACGTACCGCTGGCCAAAGTGTTGCTGGATGTAAAACTTTCGCACCAAATGTTGCAAGCTCTGCTGCCTCATTAAAACTAATTGAGTCAATTGCTTGTGCATTTTTAATTGCTCTTGGATCTGTTTGATAAACACCATTAACATCAGTCCAGATTTGTAATGCTTTTGCATTAAGTGCTTCTGAAATTAATGCTGCAGAATAATCACTACCACCGCGACCGAGTGTTGTTGTATGACCATGCTGATCTTTAGCAATAAATCCTTCTGTGATAATCACAAAATCTTGAATATCAGGTAGCACTTTATCATTAATATTAGCTTTGATCTTTTCAATGTCAGGCTCTTGATCAGTTAAAACAATCAGCTCTCGTGCATCGACATGCTTTGCTTTAATACCTGAGTTAATCATCATAGCACACACTAAACGTGATGAAATACGCTCACCAAATGATAGAATATCACTTGCATGTGCTGTATTTTGCTTGTTATCTAAACAGAGCCGAGTTAATTCATCTAGCATAGAATCTATTTCAATACTTAAAGCTTGACTATTAATATGAGATAAAATAGGTGAAATAATCTGGCGTATTGTTTCTATCGTTTGAGTAATATTTAGCGCTTGTTGCTTTGCTAGCTTAACTAATAAATTTGTAATACCAGACTGAGCACTGACAACAACTAGACGAGTATTTGGTGATGCTTTAATAATTCTGATACAGTTTTCAATTGCAGAAACATTGGCAACACTTGTGCCTCCAAACTTTGCAACGATACTAGCATTTTGCATAACTACTTTCCCATTTATTGATATGGGAAGTACGGTGAAGTGACAAAGAAACTCTGACAACATTTTACCGAAGCGCCCCACATCATAAGTTTCATTTATGGTGTGACAGTGCTAATCCCTTTCAGCATTAGCCCCAAGTAAAGATATGTAACATCTCTTTACTTTCGGCACTTACCCTACTTGCTTCATTGATCATCAAGTGTTACAACTTTCACAATGAATGTATGGCTTGTGCACCTCTTCTTAAAAGCTCTAATTATCCAAACTAACATAGTCTAGATGAAGATGCTACTATTAATTTAAATAATATTTAATTATTTTATTTTTGATATTTAATATAAACTAAAATTGCAATAAAAAGAAGATTTGAATAATGATTGATTTATTATTCTTGGTTTATATATAACTAGCTTTCTTTTAATAACTGTAATTTTTCTTTAATTGACTTCTCTAAACCACGATCTGTGGGTTGGTAAAAATTAATGGGTTTAACATTTTCAGGAAAGTAGTTAACGCCCTTAACATAAGCATTTTTATAATCATGAGGATATTGATACTCTTTACCATAACCAATATTTTTCATTAGTTTTGTTGGTGCATTTCGCAAATACAGCGGTACTTGAGGGTTCGTATTTTTTCTAGCATAGTCAGTTGCTTGATTGAAAGCTTTATAGACTGCATTACTCTTTGGCGCTACCGCCAAATAGCTAACCGCTTGCGCTAAAGCCAACTCCCCTTCTGGTGAACCTAATCGCTCAATGACTTGCCAAGCATCTAATGTGATACTTAATGCTCTTGGATCTGCATTACCAATATCTTCTGAAGCCATGCGTACCACACGTCTTGCAATATACAACGGATCAGCGCCACCTTGTAACATAGCCGATAACCAAAATAATGATGCATCAGGGTCTGAGCCTCGAACTGACTTATGAAGCGCTGAGATCAGATCATAAAAGTACTCGCCGCCTTTATCAAAGGTCATCAGATTTTGACCTAGTATTGACTTAATCGTTTCTAAATCAACTGTTTTAACTTGATCAACTGCTTCTGTCATTTCAATAATAGACTCAAGCCAATTAAGCAGTTTTCGTGCATCACCATTGGCAGCATCAATGACAATACTCTGTAATTGCTCAGGAAAGTTAACTGGCTGCCCTGTTAAAGCCTTCTCAACCACTTGAGATAAATCTTCTCTACTTAAAGATTTTAAAATATGCACCCTCACTCTAGATAAAAGTGCGTTATTTAATTCAAACGATGGATTTTCTGTTGTTGCACCAATAAAGATAAACGTTCCGTTTTCAATATGCGGTAAAAATGCATCCTGCTGTGATTTAGAAAATCGATGCACCTCATCTACAAATAAAACTGTTTTAATACCTTCAGCTAACCGCTGTTTTGCTCTTTCGACAACCAGCCTTATATCTTTCACCCCCGAAGTAACAGCAGATAATTCTTCTATTTGTGCATCAATAGAGCCTGCTAAAATTCTAGCTAGTGTTGTTTTTCCAGTACCAGGCGGCCCCCAGAAAATCATCGAATACAACTGCCCTTTTTCAATACAACGACGAATTGCTTTATTTTCACCGACCAAATGTTCTTGGCCATAAAAATGAGCCAGTGAATCAGGACGAATTAAAGCAGCCAACGGCTGAAAGTTAAGTGTTGTAGTCATTGGTAATTAGTAATCTCTCTAGTTTGCATGATCCAGTAATAGATCTAGTGTTGTTTGCTCTTCTACGAACGCTGTTTTTGCAACTTTTTCAGCATAAAAATAATCCAACATCAAATCAGTTAAGCGATAGGCAAGATCATACTTAGATGATGGTTCAAAATCACAAGATAAGCCATCATTGGTAAAAACAGTAATATGGTTTTTTTCAGAGTTAAATGGCTCTCCATTTTGCTTAACTTCATTTGCAACAATCATATCTGCATTTTTCTTTTTAAGTTTTGCTTTGGCATACTTTTCTAAGGAATTAGTTTCAGCTGCAAAGCCAACAACCTTAGGTCTTATTTTTTCATCAAGCTTACCAACGTCAGCTAAAATATCAGGGTTTTTGACCAATTCAATGGTTAATGTTTCATTGCCTTCTTCTTTCTTTATCTTTTGTTCAGACGGCTCTCTCATTCGGTAATCAGCAACTGCTGCCGTTGCAATAAACACATCGGCCGAATCAATAACATCAAATACTTGATCATACATTTCTTGAGCGCTTTTAACTTGAATAACTTGAGTTACTTCTGGTGCTTCAATACTAACAGGGCCGCTAATTAAGGTTACATCAGCGCCAGATGTAACTAGTGCTTCAGCTAAGCAATAACCCATTTTCCCTGAACTTCTATTACTTAAAAAACGAACAGGGTCAATTGTCTCTTCAGTTGGCCCTGCAGTCATAACAACACGTTTTCCTTGCCAAGGTCCAACTTCATTAGGGCTTGAGTTAAATATAAGTTTAGAAAATACCTGATAAATAGAAGAGGCTTCTGACATTCTACCCATACCAATATCACCACAAGCTTGCTCTCCTTCCTGTGGTCCAATAATCTCATAACCTAATGATTTTATTTTTTCTAAATTTTCTTGAACAATCACATTTTCCCACATAACTTTATTCATCGCAGGCGCAATTAGTATCGATGCTTTAGTTGCTAAAACGATCGTTGAAAGCAAATCATCAGCGAGTCCATGGGCTATTTTAGCAATACTTGAAGCAGTTGCTGGTGCAATAATTAAATACTCACCCCATTTTGCAAGATCAATATGCGCCATTGGATCAGATTGATAATTAAATAGATCATCATAAACAGGATTACCAGTAACTGCAGCAAACGTATTAGGATGAATAAACTCTTTAGCACTGCTTGTCATAATTACTTTAACAGAATGACCTGATTTAACTAATAATCTCGCGAGCTCAACTGACTTATATGCTGCAATACCACCGGTAATACCTAATAAAATCCGCTTCTGTTTATTCATAATACCTATCTATTTAACCTAGTCTTTAACCAAAAAGGCCATTATATACGCTTAATTTTTAAAGTGATACTGTTTACTCTGCTAGTTCATTGATTGCAAGCTTGATATCATCATACTGAAACTGAAAGCCTTTCTCTTTTAAATGAGCAGGCTTAATATCATGTGAGCTTAGTAGCAACTCTTCTCCCATTTGCCCAAAAATAGATTTAACAACAAACGCTGGCATAAAAAATAGCTGCGGGCGATGAAGTGCTCTTGCCAAAGTTTTGATAAAACTTTTCTGAGTACAAGTATTCGGTGCTGTGATATTAAAGATTGCGTGATCCTTATATTGATGCTGAATAATAAAATGAACCGCTGAAACTAAATCTTTAATATGAACCCATGTTAAAAGTTGCTTACCATTTCCAATTATAACACCTGCTCCGAACTTAGTTGGAAGTAATAGCTTTTTAAACATGCCGCCATCTTTACCTAATACAACACCAAAACGTAGTATGGTATATTTTTTTAAATCTGATTGTTTAACAATTGTTTCCCACTGATGTGTTACTTTTTGGCCAAATGAAAAATCTTTTTCTTCACTATAAATAAACTTATCTTCTGTTTGCATTTGAGCTGAATATGGATAATAACCAATCGCACTTGCATTAATTAGCCAAATATCTTTTGACCCAATTAATTGCACTAAACGGTTTGTTGGCTCTATACGACTTTGAATAATCTTTTCTTTTATTTTTTTACGCCAGCGGTTTTCAGCAATACTGTAACCACATAGATTAATTACAATATCAAACTGCTCAATACTTGGCTCTGTTAAATCATCCCAAGTAATCGTATTGCTATATCCATCTATTATTTGCTTCTTCCTTGACAATAAAGTTAGTTGATACTCATTAGATAATTTTTTTGCTAATGCTTGACCAATAAAACCTGAGCCACCTGCAATTAAAATATTCATTTTCTTCGATCCTTAAAAATTACTCTACTTTTTATTAGTTTTGTATATAATACGATCTTTCATTATTAAATATAACCATAACTTGAGATAACTAGATATGAAGTTCATTGCTCAGTACTTTAACTTTAGCCAAGAAAACACCAACTTTAAAACAGAGATCATTGCAGGGTTAACTTCCTTTTTAGCGGTCATGTATATTATTGTTGTAAACTCTAAAATTCTATCTTTAGCTGGTATGCCTTTTAATGCATTAGTCACATCAACTGTACTAATCAGTGCTTTTGCTACTATCGCCATGGGGATTTACGCAAAAAACCCTTATGTCCTTGCGCCTGGCATGGGGATGAATGCCTTTTTTACTTTTACCATTGTCAAGCTTTGGGGGATTGACTGGCATGTTGCACTTGGTGCTGTTATGTGGTCTGGTATCATCTTTTTATTGTTAGCTATTTTTAATATCAGAACCAAAATTATTAAAGCTGTTCCTAAGTCAATTAAACATAGCTTAGGTGCTGGTATTGGTTTATTTATTGCACTTATTGGTTTAAATAATGCTCATGTCATTGTGCCATCAGAAGCAACTTTAGTTAAATTTGCGCCGATGACGCCTTCTTTTCTAATCTTTATTATTGCGTTCTTACTTTTAGTTATGCTGACTATTCGTAATATTAAGGGTGCAATGATTATAACAATTATCTTTGCAACTTTAATCTCAGTACCGGTTGGTTATTTTTGGGATCATCAATTTTTAATTACTGTACCTGATAATATATTTTCCATGCCTGATTTTTCATTATTTTTCCAATTAGATATTTGGGGTTCATTAAAACTATCAATCTTACCTGTTATTTTAACTTTTTTATTTATTAATATCTTTGACTCAAGCGGTACGTTAATCGGACTAGCACATGCTGCTAATTGGACCGATAAAAATGGCGAACCATTAAGAATTCGTGAGTCACTTTTAGTTGACTCAACTGCATCAAGTATTTCTGGTGTAATGGGTGTAAGTCCTGCAACTGTCTTTGTTGAGTCAGCAAGCGGTATTGCTCAAGGTGGAAAAAGTGGCTTAACTGCTGTTGTCGCAGGACTTCTCTTTTTGCCATTTATGTTTTTAGCGCCATTAATTAATATGGTGCCTTTATTTGCCGTTGCACCAATTTTAGTACTTGTTGGCTGTTATATGATGCAAAGCATTGTGCGTGTAGAATGGAAAAATATTGAACATGCTATCCCTGCATTTTTAACAGTTACTTTAATTCCATTTGGCTTTTCAATCTCAGAAGGCGTGGCATTTGCAATTATCGCTTGGTATGCAATTGCGCTTGTTCAAGATAGAAAGTCAATTTCTACTATGAGCACAATTATCACACTTTGCTGTCTTTTAGTAATTCTTAATAATATTTCTTAATATTTCATATTAGCTAAATTTATGCTATAACCAGTTCTAATACAAACTTTTGCATGGAGCATCTGTTATATGGACTGGCTTAATGAATATCAATCATCCATTGAAAATCCAACTACATTCTGGAAAGAGCAAGCTTCTAGACTTGACTGGTTTAGCCCTTTTAATAGCATTTTTTCTGGCAGCTTTGAAACACACGATATCAAGTGGTTTGAAGAAGGCACTTTAAATGTTAGTTATAATTGCATTGATCGCCACTTAGAAAAAAATGCCAATAAAACAGCAATTCTTTGGCAAGGTGATAACCCTCAAGATCAACGTAGCTTTACCTATCAAGAGCTATATCAAGAAGTATGCCAATTTAGCCATATTTTAAAATCACTTGGTGTTAACAAAGGCAATCGCGTTTGTATCTATATGCCTATGATTCCTGAAGCCGCATTTGCCATGCTTGCCTGCACGCGCATTGGTGCAATACACTCAGTTGTATTTGCAGGATTCTCTCCTGAATCAATTAAACAAAGAATTATTGATTGTGATTGTGAATATGTTATTACTGCTGATGGAACTTATCGCGCAGGAAAACTACTTGCACTAAAAGATAAAGTTGATCAAGCAATCAAAGACTATCGTAATATCAAAAAAGTTTTAGTGATCCAACATGCTAATAATGAAACTAGTTGGAATGAATCACTTGACTGTGATTACCATAAACTAAAACATGCGGTCTCAACTGATTTTCCAGCTGAAGCAATGAATGCTGAAGATCCTCTATTTATTTTATATACTTCAGGCTCAACAGGTAAACCTAAAGGTGTCTTACACACAACCGCAGGCTATTTACTTTACGCTTCTTTAACCCATGAAAAAATCTTTGATTTAAAAGAAGATGACATTTACTGGTGCACTGCTGATGTTGGTTGGATTACGGGACACTCTTACGTTATTTATGGGCCATTAGCCAACGGTACAACAACATTAATGTTTGAAGGTGCACCCACCTATCCAGATAAATCTCGCTGGTTTGAAATTATTGATCAATATCGGGTTAGTATTTTTTATACTGCTCCGACAGCCATTAGAGCATTTATGGCACAAGGCGAACAAGATGTTTTAGGTAATACTTTAAGAGACTCATTACGGATACTTGGCACAGTTGGTGAACCCATTAATCCGGAAGCCTGGCAATGGTATTATGAGCATATTGGAAATAGTCAATGCCCTATCGTTGATACTTGGTGGCAAACGGAAACAGGCGGCATTATGATATCGCCTTGTTCTGATTATCCTCAGAAACCAGGCGCAGCAATGACACCATTTTTAGGTATTGAGGCTGTAATTTTAGATAAAAATACAGGTAAAGAAGTTAGTGGTTCAATGGAAGCCCATGATTATGGTGCTTTAGCAATCAAATCACCTTGGCCTGGTATGATGCGCACCGTTTATGGCGACCATCAACGCTTTGTTGAAACTTATCTTAAGCCATACCCTGGTTATTATTTTCCTCAAGACGGCGCTTGGCGTGATAAAGATAATGATATCTGGATTACAGGTCGCCTAGATGATGTGATTAGTATTGCAGGTCATCGCTTGGGCACTGCTGAAATTGAAAGTGCACTTGTTGCTCATCAAAATATTGCAGAAGCAGCCATTATTGGTATTCCTGATCAACTTAAAGGTCAAACCATCTATGCTTATGTGACGGTCACTGAAGGCACAGATACAAAAAATGGTTTTGAAGATGAATTAAGACTTTGGGTGCGTAATACTTATGGTCCGATTGCTATCATCTCTCATATTCAATTTACCCAGGATTTACCAAAAACACGCTCAGGTAAAATTATGCGCCGTATTTTACGAAAAATTGCTCATTTTGAAGAAAACCATTTAGGTGATATTACCACCCTTGCAGATAGTCACTGCATCCAGCAACTTATCGATAATCGGATTGATTATCGATAAGGATTATTAAAGGTCAAACTCAATTCCTTCTGGTGGCTTATACCCTGACTCATCTTGAGCAATTCCAGACTTAACACTAAAAGGTGCTACAGGGCTTGCTGATTGTTTTGAATAATAAGCTTCACTAAGCTGAAGCTCAAAATCTCTATCTTCATTGTGGTTTTTTATCACAGCTAAAATCTTTTCTCCTTTATCATGTTTGTAGTTATACTGTTTGCCATCTAATGACAAAAGCATATCCTCAACACCCCACATAACATTAGAAGTTTTTTTAAAAAATTCCACTAATACAGATTTATTATCTAAATTATTTTTTTTTGAAGCATCATTTTTTTTTGAAGCATCAAAATATTTATTTATATTTACTCTTGGCATTTTTATACTCCCCTAATTTGTATAATTATTTGATCAAAAACAATATAATATTTTATTACAATAAAGTCAACTTTTATCTATTATACCCGCTTTTAATATATTTTTATGGATGCAATTTCAACAGAAGTTTCAATCAGTTATTCCTATGGTAGAAATTTGATGTTATTACTAAATGAATAGGTTTTAATAAATACTGCATAATTGTTTTCTGTTTTGTAATAATATCAGCTTCAATTGCCATACCTGAAACAAGCTTATTTTTTTTATTATCAACATACTGCTGATCTAAAGAAATCGTTCCTTTATAATAAGGTCGACCTTTCTCATCTTTAAAAGTTGAAGCCGAAATACTCGATACTTTACCTTGGATTGTACCATAGAAATTATAGTCATATGCTGAAACGCGAATAACGACGTTATCATGAATATGAACAAAGCCTACATCTCGAGGAAAGATTTTCACTTCAGCTTCAAATTTTGCATTTTCTGGTACTATTTTAAATACAATACCATTATGAGGTACGACCTGGCCAACGGTTACTTCTAAGCCAACAATTTTGCCATTAATTGGTGCTTTAATAACAGAACGACTAACTTTGTCCTTATTTTCTATTATTTGATAGGTAAGTTCTTTAATCTTACTTCTTGTTTTATCAAGTTCTTCTGATGCCATTTCATTGATAGTTGAGCGCGTACTCTCCAAGTTATGTTTTACTTCAGTTAATTTTGTTTCTGCTTCTAACATTTGCGCTTCTAAGGAATGAAGGTCAATTGATTCTCGATTATATTGCTGCTTAATATCTAAATATTCTTTCTTTGAAATATACCCCTTAGAGATCAAGGTCTCATACATTTTTACCTCTTTATCAAGTAGAGCTAAATTATTTTTATAAATGTCTATTTGCTGTTTGAGTTTGATTATTTCTTCCTTACTGATATTAACTTCAGATTGTAAAATAACTAACTGATCAAGACGGTTTTTGTTCTGTATGTGTAATAGCTCATTTTCTTGTCTAATTAATAGCTTAGGTATCGTTGTGTTAACACTATTTAGCGCTATATCATTTTTATTACTTAAAAACGCTTCAAGCCTTAAGGCATTTAATGATAATGCTTGATATTGACTTTCTATTCGGTTTAACTCACTAAGAAATTCAACTGCATGCAATTTTAAAATCGGTTGTCCTTTTGTTACATAAGAATTATTTATCGCAAATAATTTTTCAACAAGGCCTCCTTCTAAATGTTGAATAATATTTACCCCACCAATAGGCACTATTTCACCATGAGTAACAACTTTTTCATCAATCGATACAACAGAAGCAAAAATCAAAAACAAACTAACAAATAAACATAATAAAAAAGAAGCAATAACCAAGTATAATCTTGTATCTCTTTCTTCTAAAAGAATATGCTTCGGTAAATATGGTGCTTGACGTTTTTCAGTAATTATTTTCTTTAGGTTTGATTTAAATTTATTCCAAAGCATCATTAAGATCTTATATCTTAAAAATTATTATTTTATACTCTAATAGTATAATTTCTAATGATATTAATTTCTATGTCATAATTAATGACTTAGACTTTTCATAAAGCTAGATAGATATTATTCACCTGAATCTTCAGGTGAATAAACCACATCTAAGTGACGAGCCGCTTTAACATCATCAAGACGACGATTCGGCAAATTATATGGTGCGTTTTTTAAGTAGTCTGGATCTTTTTTAGCAATTTCTCTGATATCAATCATTGCTTGAATAAACTCATCCATCTGCTCTTTAGTTTCTGTCTCTGTTGGCTCAATTAATAAGCACTCAGGCACTAATAATGGGAAGTACATCGTTGGTGCGTGAAGTCCACGGTCAATTAAACACTTAGCAAAGTCAGTTGCTGTCACACCATAATCCTTCTTCTCTTGCTCTAAAGTGATGATAAATTCGTGCGTTGCACGACGTGATGGAAATGCTGCATTAAAGCCTTCATCTGTCAGGCGCTTTAACATATAGTTAGCATTTAACGTTGCCATTTCAGAAACGCGTTTTAAGCCATCTCGACCTAGCATGCGAATATAAATATAAGCACGCAATAAAATACCAGCATTACCAGCAAAAGCAGATAGTCTACCAATACTCTGTGGTGTTTCATCTCTAGATGTCAATGCATAACTATCATCAGATTTTTTAACAACAAGCGGTGTTGGCAAGTATAGTTTTAGGCGCTCGGCACAAGCAACAGGCCCAGCACCTGGTCCACCACCGCCATGTGGTGTTGCAAAGGTTTTATGTAAGTTTAAATGCATCACATCAAAACCCATATCACCTGGGCGTGTTTTACCCATAATTGCATTTAAATTGGCGCCATCATAATATAATAAACCACCAACCTCATGAACCATGTCAGCTATTTCTTTAATACGTCTTTCAAAAACACCTAAAGTTGAAGGATTCGTTAACATAATCCCTGCTGTTTGTGGGCCTAATGCTGCTTTTAGTGCATCAACATCAACATCACCACAAGCTTTTAGTGTTTTAACTTCACGAACCTTATAACCACACATAATCGCAGTTGCAGGGTTTGTACCATGCGCTGCATCTGGAACAATAATTTCACTACGCTCATGATCACTACGGTCCTCATGATAACGACGAATCATAGCAATACCCGCAAACTCACCCTGAGCGCCAGCCATTGGTGCTAATGAAACACCCTTCATACCTGTGATATCTAACAAATACTCTTGTAGGTCATACATACAAGCATAAAAGCCTTGTTTCGAGTTATCAGATGCTAATGGATGCTCTTGTAAAAAGTTTGGAATAGACGCAAACTTATGCGCTGCTCTTGGGTTATATTTCATTGTACAAGAACCCAATGGATAAAAATGCGTATCAATTGAAAAGTTTTTTCTAGATAGCTTTGTAAAATGACGAATTGCTTCTAACTCTGACACTTCAGGCAACATTGGACGGTCTTCTCTGATATAGTTTTGATCAATAGAAGACTTGAACTTACCGTAAGGCGCTTGAGCTGTTGCAAAACGACCTTGCTTAGATTTTTCAAAAATTAGCATACGGCAACTCCTTGTGTTTCATTAATTTGACTCAATACAGCCTCTAAGCTTAACAAAAAATGGTTATGATCCTCGCTATTATGTACTTCAGTTGAGCAGATCAATAGCATATGATCTAAACGCGGATCCAAGTTACCTAAGTCATAACCTGCCTGAATATTTTTTTCTGCTAGCTTTTCAATCACTTCAGACGCTTTCACTGGCAATTCAATGACTGTTTCATGGAAGAAATTATGACTAAACTTAGTCTTAATATCTGCCATCTCTGATAATTTTTCTCTTAGGCTTAACATATTGTGATGCGATGCTTTTGCAACTTGCTTTAAGCCTTCAACACCTAAAAGAGATAAGTAAATTGTCGCTGCTGTCATTAACAAACCTTGGTTTGTACAAATATTTGACGTTGCTTTAGAGCGACGAATATGCTGCTCACGTGCTTGTAAGGTTAAGCAAAATCCATCTTTACCATCACTATCTGTTGTACGTCCAACAATACGTCCTGGCATTTGACGAACAATCGCTTGTTTACAGCTCATAAAGCCAACATAAGGACCACCAGATGCTAATGGAATACCTAACGGCTGCCCTTCTCCTACAACAATATCAGCACCATGATTTCCCCAATCACCTGGTGCTTTAATTAAAGCAAGTGATGTTGGATTAACTACTGCGATAACTAATGCATTTTGTTCATGCGCCCAGTTTGTAATATCATCTGTTTGTGTTAATTGACCTAAGAAATTAGGCTGAGGGATAATAACTGCTGCATAATCATTACCTTCATAAGCTTTTAGCGCATCTAGTGAAGTAAAGCCTTGATCATAATTAAAGTTAACCACTTCAAATGTAATATCTTGATAAGATGTGATTGATTCTAGTACTTGCATATAATGTGGATGAATGCTATCTGCAATTAAGATTTTCTTACTTTTTGATTTTCTATTCACTCGTACAGACATTAATACAGCCTCAGCCAGAGCAGATGCTCCGTCATACATCGAAGCATTAGCAACATCCATTTTGGTTAATGATGCAATCATTGTCTGAAACTCATAAATCAATTGTAAGTTTCCTTGTGATGCTTCTGCTTGGTATGGTGTGTAAGCTGTCATATATTCGCCTCTAGAAACCAAGTCCCAAATCGCAGCAGGAATATGATGCTGATATGCTCCAGCACCAATAAAGTTTAGTTGCGTTTGGTCTTGTTCGGCTCTCTGATACATCAAGCGAGACATTTCCATCTCATTAATGCCTTCAGGCACTTCTTTAAAGCCATCAATTCTTAAGGCATTAGGAATTTCATCAAATAAAGCTTCAACATTATCTGCACCAATGGCATCTAACATGCTTTTGATATCATCATTTAATTGTGGAATAAAAGGCATTGTTAGTAATCCTTATTATTTATGTTCTTTTGATTAGTCTTCTAGTGCAGTCTCGTAATTTTCAGCATCTAGTAACTGATCAATTTCTGAAACATCCGATAATTCAATTTTAAATAACCAACCAGCTTCATAAGGGTTGTCATTTACACTATTTGGATTATCAACTAATGATTCATTTACTTGAGTAATTGTGCCAGAGACAGGTGTATAAAAATCTGAAGCTGCTTTAACTGATTCAACAACACCAACTTCACTACCAGAGGTTACCGTATCACCAACTTGTGGTAACTCAACATAAACTAACTCACCAAGTAGTGATTGCGCATGATCTGTAATACCGACTGTTGCAATATTACCATCTTCAACTTTAACCCACTCATGAGAGTCAGAATATTTTAAACCTTTAACAACTGTACTCATAATATTAGTCTCCTTTAACTAAATTTAAATTAATTTAACACTTAAAAACTTTTAACTTTTTTTAAGCTTTCAGTCAGCAACAGCTTCAACTTCATTGTTAATTTGCTTATAAACTACTTTGTTCTTTCTAACAAATGGGTAACTAACCATTTCTACACTAAATTGTTTATTTCTCATTTCAACGAAAGCTTGGTGTGCATCAACTGGAATTCTTGCTAAAGCAATTGCTTTATTTAGAGTTGGTGAGAAAGTACCACTTGTAATAATACCTTTGCCCTTTTCTGTAACGACTGTTTGACCTGAACGCAAAACACCGCGGTCTTGTAAAATCAAGCCAACAAATTGTGTTTTGATACCTTTGTATTTTTGCTCAATCAAAGCGTCTTTACCAATAAAGTCTCTATCGTCTGTTAAAGATACAGTCCAATCTAAACCACACTCAAATGGCGTAACTTCATCTGTCATATCATTGCCATATAAGTTTAGACCTGCTTCTAGACGCAAGGTATCACGCGCACCTAAACCGCAAGGTTTAACACCTTGCTCGAATAGCTCTTCCCAGAATGCAACGATTTTATCATGCGCTAACATAATTTCAAAACCATCTTCACCTGTATAGCCAGTGCGTGCGATAAAAAACTCTTCCGACTTTAATAAGCTAAATGGTTTTAATAGCGCAACATCACGAACCAACTCATCATCTAAAGAAGAAATGACAGCTTCGCGCGCATTAGGGCCTTGAACAGCAATAATACTTAAATTATCTTTCACAGTCATTGTCACATCAAACTTAGTTGCAACTTCTTTTAACCAGTTAACATCTTTGCCACGATTGCCTGCATTAACAACAAGGCGATAGTAGTTTTCTTCAATGAAATAAACGATTAGATCATCAACAACACCACCTGATTTATTTAACATACAAGTATATAACGCTTTAGACGGCTTAATCTTTCTAATATCATTTGCAATTAGATAGCTTAAAAATGCTTGAGATCCGTTCCCTTTAATATCAACTGCTAGCATATGAGCAACATCAAACATCCCTTTATCTTCTCTAACAAAACGATGCTCTTGAATTTGCGAACCATAGTCACTTGGCATCATCCAGCCAGCAAAAGGTACCATTTTTGCGCCTTGTTCAACATGCCAGTCATAAAGTGGCGTTTTATGTGTATTTGAGTGATCTAATTCCATAATATTACTCCTAAGCGTTGTCTAAAAATCATATCCTTTAACTTGAAAAGTTTTTTAAATACTTAATTAAATTTGCAGTTGACGCATCATATATTTCATTTGAAGCATCATCTCCTTGTGTTAAGGTTTTTAAAATAGGTTCACCTAAAGCTTTGCCTAATTCAACACCCCATTGATCAAAGCTATTAATTGACCAAATAATACCTTGTGTAAATATCTTATGCTCATACAAAGCAATTAAAGAGCCTAATGTTTCTGGCGACAGTTCTGATAACACAATCATATTTGAAGGTCTTGAGCCTGGAATTACTTTATGTGGTGCTAGTTGTTTCGCTTGGTCTTTACTTAGACCTGATTGAATTAACTCCTTATAGGCCTGATCATAATTTTTTCCAACCATTAAGGCTTGTGCTTGTGCTAATACATTGGCAATCAATGCTTGATGATGTTCAACCAAGTGATGATGCGGCTTTCTTGCAATAATAAAATCAACGGGAATTAACAATGTGCCTTGATGTAGTAATTGATGAAAAGCATGTTGCCCATTCGTACCAACACCACCCCAAAGTACACTGCCGGTTGTTTGATTGACGGAGTTTCCATCGGTTGCACATGATTTACCATTACTTTCCATATCTGCTTGCTGAAGATAATCTGTTAAATAGCAAAGTCGATCATCATAAGGCAAGACAGCCTTAGATTGTGTTTGATTTAAATTACTATAAAAAATCTCAATTAATGCCAAAATCACTGGCATGTTTTTATCTAATGGTTGATTTAAAAAGTGCCGATCCATTTGATGTGCACCTTTTAATAAAGCGTAAAAATTATCCATACCAATCATTAGTGCAATTGGTAAACCAATTACTGACCATAATGAATAACGACCTCCAACCCAATCCCACATATCAAAACGATTTTGATCATCAATGCCAAATGCTTTAACTTTTTCTGGCTGGCTTGATAATGCAATAAAATGTTTTTTAACAGCACTTTCTTCTGATGCACTCTGAACTAGCCACTCTCTTGCTGTATTTGCATTCATTAAAGTTTCTTGAGTGGAAAATGACTTTGAAGCAACGATAAATAACGTTGTTTCTGGGTTCAGTTGATTCAGTAGCGCTTCAATTGTGCTGCCATCAACATTAGAAATAAAGTGACAATTAAGATTTCCTGTATGGTAAGGTTTTAATGCTTCTACTACCATTTTAGGACCTAAATCAGAACCACCAATTCCGATATTAACTACATCAGTAATTGCCTTACCACTATAGCCTTGCCACTGACCACTATAAACTGCTTCGACTAATTGAGTCATTTTATCTAATGATGCGTGCACCATTGCAACAACATCATCACCATCAACTATCAGGCTATCTGTTTGGGGTCGTCTTAGTGCAGTATGTAAAACGGCTCTATCTTCAGTAAAGTTAATCTTTTCACCAGAGAACATCTTATCACGCATAGATTCAACCTGTGCGTTTTGAGCCAGCTCAAGAAGTGTAGATAAAATGCTCTGATCAATATGATTTTTTGAATAGTCTAATAATATATTACAGTCATTCAGCTGGTAATTATCATAACGATTAGGATCGGTGTTAAACAAATTAATCAGTGGCTGCTGCATAATTCTATCTCTTAATTGAGATAAGTTTTTATATGTTGCTACATTGTCAAAACGCACCACTAGATCAACACTCCTTTATCAAAATCTTTATCTTCAATATAAATTAATAAATTACCGCCTGTGTAACGCACCGTAACTTCATCTTCTACTGCTATATTCCTTGTACCAATTCTTTTGCCAAATAGCAACGTTTCACCATTTAAGCGGTACATTAAACCCTCACAGTATATCTTATTTGCCTCAAAAAATGGAATTAAAGATATTTTATGATTTTTAACGTCCTTTAACGTTATTTCTTTATCAAAAAAGAAGAAAACACCATAACGATCTCTAAATTCAAGTTGTATTCTATCCTTCCAACTTAGCGCTGTCGATAGATTACCTAAAAAATGATCTGAACTTAAGCCGCTAGCGCCATAAACTAGCGCTTCTGTAATATCGTATTTTACTAAATATTGCAGCACTTTATCAAAGTCTGTCGTCTCTTGGTCTTTATCATGAATTAATTCAATATGTGATTTAACTTGATGATCACCAATTGAGTCAAAGTCACCAACAACGGCATTTAAATGCTTTAAAATAATTGGGTTTGTTTGTAACTTTAAATAAGCTCCGTCTGCGCAAACAATCAGTTTATCTTGATGTGACTCTAATTCTTTAGCAATAAACTCAAGATTAATCTCGCCATCTAAAATTACAACTGCTTCATTTGATACCTTTGCGCTTAACAATTGATTCATTCCCATTTAACTAAAATTAATGGCGTATGTAGCCTTATATCGTGAATTTTAATGACTTGCAAGGATTAACAAATGCTCAATTACAAACTACAATGTAATTAAATAAAATATTTAGATAAAAATCATAAGAATGGCTAAATTATGATTCAAAAGTTAATGGATGACTTCTTAAGCCTTTGTGCTTCGCAAAATCGTTATAGCGAGCATACGCTGAAAGCCTATGAGCGTGACTTAAATAAGTTCTATCACTTTTATCTCAAACAAAAGATTACTGATACTACATCAATTGATCGAATTATCATTCAACGGTTTATCCAGTCACTAAGTAAAGCCGATATTAAACCTAAATCAATCGCAAGAATACTTAGTTCTGTTCGCATTTTTTTTCAGTATCTTGCAGATAATAATCTAATTAAAAACAACCCTGCCAAATCAGTTAAAGCACCCAAAGCAGCACAGCGTTTACCTAAGCTACTTGAAGTTGATCAAACCAAAGCACTTCTCGATCAGCATGTTATTGAGCCAATTGATATTCGAGATCTGGCAATGCTTGAATTAACTTATGCTTGTGGCTTACGTTTAAGTGAATTAACAAACTTAATATTATCACAAATTGACTTTAGCCAAAAACTTATCAAAGTTCTGGGAAAAGGTGATAAGGAGCGTATTATCCCGATTGGCAAAGAAGCCATTGATGCATTAAACCGTTGGTTTAAGGTACGCACTAGCTGGGGCGCTAGTTCAGAACATGTATTTATTTCAGAAAAAGGTAAACCCATTAGCCAACGTAACATTCAAAAGCGTTTTGAGATTTGGGCCAAACGATTTGGTACTAAGCACATCCACCCCCACATGTTACGTCATGCTTTTGCTTCTCACATACTTGAATCAAGCAGTAACTTACGTGCTGTGCAAGAGCTTTTAGGACACAAAGATATTTCAACCACACAAATCTATACTCATTTAGATTTTCAACATTTAGCGAGCGTATATGATCAAGCACACCCTAGAGCTAAAAAGAAATAATATTAATAAAGGATATTTCATGGAAGATAAAATTCAGTTTATTCCGCATAATAAAGATGATGTCGACTTTTTTAATGACATAACGGATGGGCTAAAACAAGAAACGCTAGAGTCCAAAATTTTTATTGATAAATTTGAAGCACAAGCCCCTTTTAAACTTGAGTTTATCGATGAGGCATTAACGCTTTTTCATAAAGACTCTAATCAATCTTATCATATCGACTTTAGCCGCGGAAAAACTTATCATCGTGCGTTTTTTGATCGCACAAAAAGTCATTTAGTCAAAGCCATTGAAGGGCGGAGTAAAGAAAAGCTTAATATCATTGATGCAACGGCTGGTTTTGGTAGTGATACGTTTATTCTTGCTTCTCGCGACCATAAAGTCATTGCGATTGAACAAAACTTAATTGTTTATTTACTACTAAGAGATGCCTTATTTCGAGCCGAAGATAACCCTGAAACACAACCTGTTGCGCAAAATATTACACTACTTTATGGTAACGCTGCTGACTTAATTGAAAACTACCCTAATCATAATGATATTATCTATTTAGATCCTATGTTCCCATTTTCAAAAAAATCAGCCAAAGTTCAAAAAGAGATGCAACTTTTACAAGCGATTAATCATCATAGAACTGATGATGAGACTAATGACAAAAACTTATTTGAGGCGGCGATTCAACATGCAAAAAAAGTCATCGTTAAACGCCCTGCCTCAGGTCCTTATTTGGCTGATAAAAAACCTTCATCATCTTTAACCGGCAAATCCAATCGGTTTGATATTTATGCGAGATAAGAATTTATTTATCAAGACTACTTTTAAAGGTATACTCTGTTCCTCATACTTATAAAATTTTAGTTTATTTTTTGCAATAAAACTCTAATTATGCTTAATGAGAAGGTGTACTTTCTTTATCATGTGCAAAGCGCACGCTGCGCTGGCTTGATACAGGCATTGGGTTTGGTTTTTGCTGTTTACTATTACTACTAGATCCAACTTCATTAAAATTTGCTTCGGCATAAAGCGTGAAACAATTTTCTTTCATTTGAGTAAATGCCTGCGAAATTAGTGGGTTACTTTCTTTTTTGCTCTGTACATAGCTGCTTAACTCATCAATCTGCATATTATCTATTACACAAGGCTCATCATAAGTAGTTTTATTTTTACTAGATTTTTTGCTCTTATCAGACTTCTTGCTGGATTTTTCATTTTCATACTGTTCATAAACTTCTTGATAGGCTGATTTAAACTGCTTTTCTGTATATTTATTTATGCTATTGTTAGCCTTAGATAAAACAAAATACTTTATAATATCATCTGAAAAAGCAGCATCTAAAAACTTTCCGTCTTTCATTCCTAAGGCGTTTTCAATAAATGAGCTAGTGCATCTATTGTATATTTCAAGAGATGTTGATTTGTAATCTTTTATTGCATTTGTAAATTTCAACAAAACTTCTCCAGAACCCAGAGACTTAGCTTTAGGTAGTAAATCATATAGATATTGGTATAGCTTATTTCGACCTACTTCATCTTCACACATTTTATCAACCAGGGCACAAATCAAAGCTTCTCTTCTAGTATCCATAGCGAAGTGTAATGCAACTTTTTCACCTCCATACATTGTCTCTTCAGAAACACCTGTTGGCGTCATTTTTTTAATTAGTTCTAGTGCTATATCTATTTGATCTTTTTGAAGTGTTATATGTAATGGTGTAGCGTCTGCGTTAAGCACACTACTAGATCTATACTGAATTTTTTTATCTAATTCTTCTGGAGGCAAAGCTTTAATTAATGCTAAAGCTATACTTTTCTTACCATTTTCAATTGCATCAATTAAAGGCGTAATACCTTGAGAGCCTGGTCTATTTAAATCTTTTGAGTCCATATAAGGAATGAACATATAAACCAATGCGTTATACTTTTGGCTATACTCAGCTATCTGATACTGACAAGCTTTATGTACGATTAAACTAAAAAGATTTTCCTTGTTATCTCCATACTTTCTAGAAGCCAGTTCTTTTTTATCTACTTTAAAAAATAGTTGTCTAATTAATGAAACAAGTTCATTTATAATTTTGCCATCAGTTTCTATAAAATAATGTTTTATCGTGTTATATAATAGACTATTTTTTAGTATAGCCTCGCTTAAACCCTCCCCCTTTTCTTTAAGTAAACTAGTAGCTTCTTTTGCATACTTAAGTTTAAAAATCTCAGGTGTGTTTCTATGAATAATCTTTTCTATATAAAAAGCAAGCTTCTCATGATCATCATTAAGCGCACTAACTGTCTTTTCTATTAAAGGCTGAATTATTGCTGACATATCACGAGTATGATGATGCAACCTTTCTGCTCTCTCTAAAGGCGTTTCTTTAAGATAGTCTGTAGTTCTTTTACTGAACTCTTTTGTATCTATTTTTTCAATTAATAGTTTAAAGATTTTAAGATATTGCTCATGATGATCGCAATAAAAAGCTCCCTTATAATAATCAATCACATGATGCAGAAGATTGATTTGCTCAGATAGCTGATCCGGTGTCATATTCTCAATTAACAAAAGCACAATATCTGTTTTTTTGTAGAATAGTAGTTCTGAAAAATCTATTTTTACGTCTTTTAAGGACTCAAAGGTAGTAATTTTATTTAAATATTCTTCAAATAACAAATTAACTATTATTAATGTATTTTTATTAACAGCCACATAACTATAAAAACGTTTGAAGGTATCACGATAAATAGATTCAAAGGTATTACTATCAAATTTATAATTTGCAATTATTAATCCTGCTACTGCTATTTCATCTGTGCTTAACGCTTTCTGCCACAATGCACAAATAATTGAATTTGCATTCTTCAGCTCTTCCTCATTTGCTTCATTTAAACGAGTAATGATTTCAATAACAATGTTAAGTCGATCTATTTGATTAACTATTTTATCATCAAAAAATAAATCAATTACATGTTTTTGGGTATCAAAATCCTTTTCATTAAGCTTATTTAATAACGCCTCCAAGCTTTCACTATTTTCAATTCCTTCTAATAACGACACACTTTTCCCTAAACAACTAAACTTGATATTTTCTTTATAACATTACACACTACAGGACAGTAATAGCTTAAGTTATTGATTTTTAATTAGTCATCTAAAACCATGGCAGCATGATTATTCTGGCCTGGCTGTACTTCTCTCATAGGCTGTGGCGGCATTCTAGGGGTATCGATTCCGCTATCTAATGCTTTTCTCTTCTTTCTATTAGGCTTATATCCCGGATTCTTAAAAAGCTCAACTTTCATTGCGCGTTGAGCTTTTAACACATTATTTCCTGCTAGGTCTATATATGCAGAGTACTTACTTTCAGGTATCTTATCACCAATAGCATACGCCCTTTCAGAAGATAGTATTTTTTCAATACGTTTGACGAGATCATCACCTTGAACATTTAGATAAGCCACAAACTGAGCAGCTGATACCTTACCAATGGCTCTTGAACTATGAGAAGCAAGTATTTTTTCAATACGATTTGCTAATACCGCATCGCCTTGAACATCTAGATAAGCCTCTAACTGAGCAGCTGATACCTCCCCAATGGCTCTTGAACTATGAGAAGCAAGTATTTTTCCAATACGCTTTGCTAATACCGCATCGTCTTGAACATTTAGATAAGCCTCTAACTGAGCAGCTGATATCTTATCAATGGCTTTTGAATTATGAGAAGCAAGTATTTTTTCAATACGATTTGCTAATACCGCATCGCCTTGAACATCTAGATAAGCCTCTAACTGAGCAGCGGGTATCTTATCAATGGCTTTTGAGCACTGAGAAGCAAGTACTTTTTCAATACGTTTTGCTAATACCGCATCGTCTTGAACATCTAGATAAGCCTCTAACCGAGCAGCTGGTATCCTACCAATAGCTTCTGAACCATGAGAAGCAAGTATTTTTTCAATACGTTTTGTTGCTAATACCGCATCGTCTTGAACATCTAGATAAGCCTCTAACTGAGCAGCAGGTATCTTATTAATGGCTTTTGAGCACTGAGAAGCAAGTACTTTTTCAATACGTTTTGTTGCTAATACCGCATCGTCTTGAACATTTAGATAAGCCTCTAACTGAGCAGCGGGTATCTTATCAACGGCACTTGAGCACTGAGAAGCAAGTATTTTTTCAATACGTTTTGCTAATACCGCATCGTCTTGAACATTTAGATAGGTCATGAACTGAGCAGCTGATATCTTATCAATGGCTTTTGAGTTACGAGAAGTAAGTATTTTTTCAATACGTTTTGCTAATACCGCATCGTCTTGAACATCTAGATAATCCTCTAACCGATCCAATATGGTAGAAATGCCTACTAATTTACGAGCAGTAAGCCTTTCTTCTATACCTAGTATTTCTTTTCTACTTAATGGCATCTTTACAACCTCTTAAAATTATTGCGTCAATAATTATTAATTGACTTATTTCGACAATATAAGTGATATCATTACAGTTGTAAATGATGCAGTTCAATATATTTATATATCGCATGCAAGAAAAACAACTTATGCATGTCATACAGGCACCCTCAACTTAAAGTTGGCGTGTAAATGTGACATTCTTTGGCCGAAGCAAGTTGGAGGTTGTTATATGAATCAAAAATCTAAACGCCATCGTTATCCTGTATCAACTATTAACCTGAGCTCGAAAAAAGTAATTTAACTAATTGATATTTATAGTATTATGATGAGATAAAAATTCACAAACCACATCACTAATTATGGAAAATTTACTCATCACAACATTTTGTCGCCTAGACGACTTCTGCATTATCCTTTCTAACAGTTAGTGAAATAGCTACAATCTTAGTTATGTTCCAGCAAGTCAAATGGCGTATATTTAAAAATTAATACAATGACTTTGTTTGTATTTACTGGAAAAATTACTTTGTCAAGTTACCCAGTTATAACCGTTTTGTTAAATTAATAGAACAGGCTATGTTACCACTAAGCTTATTTATTTTAGCTAACCAAGGCAAGCAAACAGGCATTTACTACATTGACTCATCTAAACTGCCAGTTTGTCATAATTTAAGAGCTAAGCGTCAAAAGGCCCACAAACAAGTGCGCGCTGTAAACCTTGCTTTGATGGGTTCAAGCCATTAATTAGTTTTTCTTCATTGATTAATACATCAAGAATCTGACCTGAATAACGAATGGTACTTTCTTTTTCCACGCCCAACATTGGCCAACCCCAAATCGCTGAGATATAAACCCCATCTTGCTCAAAGTAGGGATCAGTTAAAAAAGTACAACTTAAAACGGGTTCAACTGGACTTCTATTAGTTGGGCTTCCGCCAACTAAGTCAACAATAACAGAACCATCTTTAATAACATCTTTGACATGCTCATTAGTAATTAGATAATTAACGCCCCGTAGTTCTTGTGCTTGCTCTGCGCCATTAACAATTAGATCAGCTCGGCTAAGCCACTTTTCAATCATTGCTTTATCTGTGTGCTTACGCCCTAATACATGAATTGCTTTAACATTTTGTTGATAAAGCTCATCAATTGCACCTTGACCAACATTGCCAAAACCTAAAACAACAGCAACAACATCTTTGGCTTCCTTATTGCTCTTTTCTTCTAATAACTTTAAACCATAACGAGCACCAGCTTGCCCTGTTTCATGTAAACATTGAATGCGTCTTTTACCAAAGGTAAATGGCTTATGTGATGATCGATAAGCTTCAATGACACTCTGACCATGTCTTTCTTCAAAGTCTACTAAGTCAGCAACAATAGCTCCTTGTGCTTTTAAGTCTTCAATTAATGCTATTTGATTCGGTTGATTAAACGTTTGAGAATCATAAAAAAACAAACTATTTTGATCAATGCCTTCAAAGTCTTTTATGTTAACAGAGTCATTGAAAATGCGTAATGATTTAGGATCGCGGTTACTTGCTCTACGGATGGCACCTCTTAATCGTTTTGTCCATTGAAAGATGTGCAAATTAACTTTATCCATCTTACCTAAATCAACATACTCAGCGATAAAATCTTTCATTGCTAATCGCGATAAAATATCTTCATCTGGCTCTTTTTTGGGAGATTCTAAAATCTCTTCCATCGCAATGACGTTGATCTTATTTTTTTCTAATAATAAAGCTCGCTCTGGATAAGAATGAAAATGAGCCATACAAAATAAAGTACAACCTGGTTTCATTTGGTTAATACTTTCCATAGATGGGCCTTTAAACTTAATGATAAGATCCTTATCTTGATAAATTTGATCTGCTGACTGGATAACTGCACCACAGGCTGTATATTCATCATCAGAATGTCCCATATTCAATCCAGCGCCAGCCTCAACATAAACATCAGCCCCTACTTTAACTAGTGCACCAACATCGCTAGGAATCATTACAACACGACGTTCTAAACCTTTTGGGTTTTCAGGAGACTCTATTTCTTTAACAATGGCTATTTTTTTGAAAAATGGCGGCATTTATATGTCCTTATTATTTTATAAATACTAAGCGTCTAATTTTTCTTTTGATTATCAAGATCTTTTTTAAGATTAAGCACTACTGACTCTTTTAGGCCTGTATATTTCACAATAGCGGCGACAGGCAAATTATCAGCCAACATGCTACATGCTGCTTCTTGTTTTTCTTGATTACGTCCTTGCTCTACTCCTTGTTCAATGCCTTGTTCAATGCCTTGTTCAATGCCTTCTTCTATCCCTTTCCGTAAACCTCTTTTTATTGCTTTAGCTTCTAGCTTTTCTAAATAAGTCATAAAATCACCACTTGTACCTTCACCAATAATTTCAACTAACTGTTGTATTGAGCCTTGATTAGCGTTTTTTCTGCTTTCTATGTACAATAATACTTGGTTTAATAGCTTTTTACTAGCACTTAGAAAATACATCGATTGACTAGGATGATCTGATAACCACTGAATTAAATGACCAACTAGATTATTGCGACTATATTTTAATAAATACTCAAATAAAAGCTCTGGATCAAGCCTAGCCAACTCCTTTTCACTCATAACTGTAAGGTCAATTAACTTAAAATCCTTAAAAGCATATTTTCGTGCAAGCTCTGTGTTTTCAAAAAGATCATAAATACAAGTTGAATAAGGGTAAGGACTGACCTGCCCATGGTAATACAGTATTGGCACAATAATAAAATTCCCTAGCATTAAGATCAATCATTGCTATTATTTTATTTCATAATCTAACATTTATTAACTATGTCACACTTAAAAATTATTTAAATATATAAATTGACTTTTGGTGTATTTTTAAATCTTAAGATGATGGATCGCATTGGGCTCTTGATTGGTTTTAACATAATTCCATAATGTTGAAATATGTTCTTGAGTCGCATCATTGCTGGTATCAATCTCAAGGTCATAACTTAAGTATTTATGACAAGTATCTTCTGATGACTGATATAAATTTTTGGCTCTATCTGCTCGATTGGACTCTCGCATTAAAAGCTTTTCTTTATTTGCATAAACTTTAACTAAATAAATTTTTGAACCTTCAAAGACTTCTTTTAGTGATTCAACCCATGGCTTATGCCAAAACTGTTCATCACCAATCACATCAAAGCCTTGATCTAAAAATGACTTAATCGCCTGATAACGTGCTTTAACATACTGATGTGCTTTATCCGTATGTTCAAATACAGGATATGGTTTTTCATCAGATCCTTTGTTAACCAAATCAAACATCAATTCACGTCGGATATCTCTTAAATAGGGTGAAAAAATATTTTTAGGAAATACATGAAATGCACTATCAATACCTAATGTTAGATAAAGTTTTTGATGTTTTTCAAAAGCAAAATTTTGGAAATTTTCTACTAATGTTGATTTACCTGCACTTGAGCCACCATTTAATAAAATAAAGTGTCCCTGATTATTTGAAGATGTCATGCTTTCCATTTTAATTGTTTATTTATTCTACTAACGGCTATCCAATAATAAATCCATAAAATTAAAAAGATAAAAAGTGCAACAAAGCTGATTTTTGGAAGGTTAAATGTTAAAGGCAATACCATCATAATAAAGCCTAAACGAAACAACATGCTACTTTTTGCTTTTAACTGAGAGTCTAATTGTCGCTTTAATGCTCTAGGTACAATAAAAACTAAAAGAGCCCACATAAAAATGTAACCGATAAAACTTAATATCGCTAAAAAGCTAAGCAAGGCTAAACTCGTTTCAACTTCCATTACAACTAGCAAACTAATTAAGAAGTAAACCATAAATGGCAATGCTGCAGGGAAAGCAATCCAAGTTTTTATTTTACTTTGAACCGGCAGCTGTCTCCCCAAGTAAAAAATGCTTTTTAAAAAAAGAAAATATAATATTAAAGAAATACTTGGTACAAGCATTGTAGTTAAATAAATAATCCCTGACAAACTCTCACCCATGGTTAACCAACCTTACAAAAAACAACGACAATTATATATTATAATAGTTTAGAATACTTGGCCAATACTAAAATCAAATATTCTCTTATCATCGCCTGGTTGTGCATTTAATGGTTTCTGGAATGAAAATGCAACCATTCCAATTGGAGATAGCCATCTAAACTCAACACCAATGGAGTAGCGCAAATTACTCAATGTTGGACTTCTTGGTTGAGGGCGTCCATCTTGAGTATAGGCAGAATCTAAACTATACGTATCATATACGTTTCCAGCATCAGCAAAAACACCCAGACGCATATTATCACTATCTTTAATACCTGGCACCGGGAACAAAAAGTCTAAGTTAGCATATAAGTTTAAGTTACCACCTAAGTTTGCACCCTCTTCCGGGTCAGTACATGTGCCTGAAGATGAAATAGTAGAGCAGTTTGTGTCCACTGGTCCCATCGAACCCATACCATAACCTCTAACAGAGCCCCAGCCACCACCATAATAGTTTTTAAAGAATGGTAGTTCTTCAGTGCTGCCATAGCCTCCGCCATAACCAATACCTGTTCTAAGTGATCCTGTAACTTTTCTAAAAATTGGTTGGAAAAACTGCGCAGAAGCATTCAGTGTATAGTAATCTAATGAGCTACCAGGCACTGAAACTTGACCGCCTAGTTTATAGATATATCCTGATTCAGGGAAAAATGCTCGATCTGTTGTATTACGCTCCCAGCCAAGATTAAACAAGAAGGAATTAAAGTCATTACCATTTGCATTAATAAAATTAGTAACAGTTAATGATTTACTATCCGATGGTTGAATTAATTTAGTAAAATCATAACCACCCCCAATTTTTAAGGTATCATAGTTTGACATTGGGATACCATAAGTAATATTAAAGCCATAAGAGTTCGTTGTATAATCAACAATATCTGTTGTATCCGAATCAAACTGTGAGCCATAAGCACTGATTGTCTGTGAAATGCCCGATTGAGTAAAATAAGGATTCGTATATGAAAATGATAGTTGCTTATATGGCTGCGATACTTGAGCACCAATTGAGAACTGATTACCGGTGCCAAAGATATTTGGCATATTGAAGTTACCACCAAGAATAATACCATAAAGCTGAGAGTAACCAACAGATGCAGAAACAGAGTTTGCGCTTCTTTCTTGAATATTATAATTCAAATCAACTAAATCATCCGAGCCTTGAACGGGCACTTTCTTAACATCAACCTGTTTTACATAAGGTAGACGTTGTAAACGTATTTTAGATTTATCTAAATCACCCTGGTTATATAGGCTATCTTCTGAAAATAACATCTCACGTCTAAAGACAACATCATTAGTTACATTATTGCCTAAAAACTCAATACGATTAACATAGACCTTTTTACCTGGATTAACATAGAATGTTATGGTAACTTTTTTTGTTTTTTCATCAACTGTTGGCACTGGATTTACCTGAGCAAACGCATAACCTTCGTCACCTAGCGCTTCAGTAATCCCTTTTGCTGTGTCCATCACCTTTTGTCTGGAGAAGATCTCATTTGGTTTAATTTGAAGCAAACTTTTAAGCTTATCTCTAGAAAGAATTGTTTTTCCTTCAACAATTACTTTATCAATATGGTAGATATCACCTTCTGTTATATTAAATGTAATATAGGTATTTTCTTTATTTGGCGTTAATGATGCCTGCGATGATTCAACTTGAAACTTTAAATACCCCCTATCCATATAGTAAGACCTTAAAGCTTCTTCCCCTGCATTGAGTCTTGCCTTTGAGTATTCGTCATTAGAGGTAAATAGTCCCCACATATTCCAAAATGATGGCGTTGTTAACGGAATACTTTCTAATACTGCTTGCTGGCGAAAAGTTGTATTACCAACTAAGTCAATTCGTTGGATTTTTGCAGTTTTACCTTCAGCAATTTTAATATCAATGGCAACTCGATTACGTGCTTGTTTTTTTACTTTGATATCAATCTCTACAGAGTACTTTCCAACATTAAAATACTCAGCCTCTAGTGACTGCTTGATCTGTTTAATTAGCATTGGATCATAAATACTACCAACCTCAAGCCCTGATGCTCTAAGGCCTTTCTCCAGATCTTCTGTTTTAATCATTGAGTTACCAGAAACATTAACCTCACTAATTGCTGGCCTTTCATCTAGCTTAACAACTAAAGTACTCCCATCTCTAAATAAAGCAACATCATTAAAATAACCTGTTTTATAAAGTGATTGAAGCGCCAAATTTGAATCCTTCGCATCAACACGCTGACCAACATGAATTGGTAAATCGCTATAAACCGTACCTTCAGAAATTCTTGATAAGCCTTCTAATTCAATCTTCTCTACTACAAAACTATCAGTTCCTTGAGCATAAGCAGAAAATGGCAAAACAAGCGCTAACATTAACGCTCGTTGTAATCTTTTAATTTTCACTACAAACCCTTTTAAGCGTAATCTTTTTTATAAGTCCTAACTTGATTGAGTCATTCATTTAATCATTAATCTTTGGACTGAATCAAGGTAAAATTTTCACTTTGAACCCATTGGCGAGCTTTTGAGTCAATTTCGAACACATCTTCAATTTGATTGATTGATATTGGCGCAAAAGAGTCTAACGCTCGCTCAATCCCTAAAGTAATATCTGTAAATGCAATATGACCTGATAAGAACTGATCAACCAGTACTTCATTTACTGCATTAAAGACTGTTGCATAAAATGAACAATCGTTAGATGCAAGAATTTGATACATTAATTTCACACTAGGAAATCTTTGATAATCAACTGGTTCAAATGTTAATGCTTTTTCAAAGATATTTAGTGCTTCCACTTTGGTATGCATGCGTTTTGGATAAAACAATGCATTTGCAATAGGGGTTTTCATATCTTGAGAACCAATCTGAGCTAAATAGCTGCCATCCTTATAATGCACCATGGAGTGAATAATACTCTGCGGATGTATCAACACCTTTAAATGCGTATGAGGCACACCAAACAACCAATGGGCTTCAATCATTTCCAAAGCTTTATTAACCATCGTTGCTGAGTCAACTGATATTTTAGCGCCCATCGACCAGTTTGGATGGGCGACAGCTTCTGCTACTGTTACATTTTCTAGTTCATCTAATGCTCGATGACGAAGCGGCCCGCCTGACGCTGTTAATACAATTGAGTGCATTGTCTCTGGTGAGAATTGTTTACTCTTCTCTGGTAAACACTGAAAAATCGCATTATGTTCGCTATCAACTGGGATTAACTCTGCTTGTGACTTATTAACTGCATCGATAAACAACTGACCTGAAGCAACTAAAGTTTCTTTATTGGCAAGCAATATTCGCTTACCTTTTTTAGCCGCCTCATAAGTTGGTTTTAATCCAGCACTGCCAACAATAGCCGCCATCACCGTATTAACAGATGTATCTGTTGATACTTCAATTAGCGCCTGACTCCCTGTTAAAACTTCAGTGCTTAGTCCTAAAGATTGAACTTTATGGTTGAGCTCCTGGTAATATTTTTCATTAACAATAACAGCATAGCGTGGCTGAAATGCCTGAATCTGCTCAAACAACAAATCAACTTGACTATATGCAGTTAATGCATAAATCTCAAAAGAATCTCGATGCTGACTAATAACATTTAATGTATTTTTCCCAATCGACCCTGTTGAGCCCAATATGGTAATACACTCCGTCACGCCTTATCCTCATCAGTATCATCATCTGATGCATCATTCTCATCTATTTCTTCTGTTGTAACTTCCTCTATCACACCTTCTTGTGTATCAATCACTTCATTATCATTTGGCTCAAGCTCTTCATCTACAATTTCAATATGCTGAATTGCAACTAAGCTTTCACCTTCTTTCAAGTTGATTAAACGCACACCTTGTGCTGAACGCCCTGTTTCTCGAACCTGGTCTACTTTCGTTCTAACTAATGTTCCTTGATCAGTCATTAACATAATATCATCATCTTGACTAACCAATACAGCACCAATCACTAAACCATTTCTTTCTGTTGTTGCAATCGCTTTAACACCTTGAGAGCCACGAGATGTTTTACGATATTCATTCACTGGTGTTCGCTTACCATAACCATGCTCCGTTGCTGCTAATACCATGCCAACATCTGGATCAGTTGCAATTAGGCCAACGATTTGGCAGTCATCAGAGATTCTCATACCTCTAACCCCTCTAGCAGTACGTCCCATTGCTCGCACGTCATTTTCACAAAAACGAACTGCTTTACCACTATTAGAGAACATCATAATCTCTTTAGAGCCATTAGTTAAGACAACATCCATTAGCTCATCACCTTCATCCAAAGTAAGTGCATAAATACCCATTTGCCTTGGTCTTGAAAAAGCTGTTAAGTCGACTCTTTTTACTGTTCCTTTTTTTGTTGCCATAAAGGTGTAATGGCCTTCTTTATATTCTGTTACTGGTAAAATCGTTGTAATTCTTTCATTCTTATCTAACGGGAAAAAATTGTTAATTGGTCGACCTTTGGCTTGTCTACTGCCAACTGGGAATTTATAAACTTTTGACCAATATATTTTACCTGCTGTTGAAAAACATAACATAGTTGCATGCGTTGAAGAGATAACCAACTTATCAATAAAATCTTCTGATTTCATTTGAGTTGCAGACTTACCTTTGCCACCTCTTCTTTGTGCTTGATATTCACTTAATGGTTGTGCTTTAACATAACCATCATAGGATAACGTAACCACCATGGTTTCTTCAGCAATCAAATCTTCATAGTCAATATCATCAGTTGCTGCTGTAATTTCTGAGCGACGTTCATCACCAAACTGTGCTTTAACTTCTTCAAGCTCTTCACAAATAACTTCTAATAGCCGCTTAACGTCTTGTAGAATTTCAATTAAAGATTCAATCGTTACAATTAGATCTTTAAATTCATTGATAATTTTATCTTGTTCCAGACCCGTTAAACGATGCAAACGTAGTTCTAAAATAGCATCAACTTGCGCCTGAGATAAATTATATTCTTTACCATGTAAGCCATAGTGAGAAACAAGATCTTCTGGGCGGTATAATTTTGGATCAAGTTTTTCTAATAAACCTTCAACCATACCCGCTTTCCAAGCTCGAGACAGTAAGGCTTCTTTTGCTTCTTGTGGTGTTTTTGATTTTTTAATTGTTGCAATAACTTCATCAATATTGACCAAAGCAACAGCCAGCCCCTCTAATAAATGCGCTCTAGTTCTTGCTTTTCTTAATTCAAAAATTGTTCTACGTGTAACGACTTCTTTACGATGCCGTATAAATGAATGAATCACTTCTTTCAAGTTCAAAAGTTTTGGTTGGCCATTAACCAAAGCAACCATATTTACGCCAAAACTTAACTGCATTTGTGTTTGTGCATAGAGATTATTTAAAATCACATCTGCATTTTCGCCACGTTTTAATTCAATAACAACACGCATACCATCTTTATCTGACTCATCACGTAATTCAGAAATACCTTCTAATTTTCGCTCTTTGACAAGGTCTGCAATTTTTTCAATCAAACGTGCTTTATTAACCTGATATGGAATTTCAGAGACTATAATTTTTTCTCTTGAAGATTTTTCATCAGATTCAATCTCCGCTTTAGCTCGCATAACAACACGACCACGGCCTGTATTATAGGCATCAATAATGCCTGCTTTACCCATGATATACGCACCCGTTGGAAAATCAGGCCCTGGGATATATTCCATTAAGTCAGCAATTGTCATTTCAGGATTATGAATAAATGCAATACAAGCATCAATTACTTCATTTAAATTATGCGGAGGGATATTAGTTGCCATACCAACAGCAATACCACTAGAACCGTTAACCAATAAATTAGGCACTCGAGTTGGTAATACTTCTGGGATAAACTCTGATTCATCATAGTTTGGATAGTAATCAACTGTTTCTTTATCTATATCTGCAAGTAAGGTATGTGCAAACTTAGACATTCTCACTTCGGTATAACGCATCGCAGCTGGTGAGTCACCATCAATCGAACCAAAGTTACCTTGACCATCAACTAGCATATAACGCATCGAAAATGGCTGCGCCATCCTCACAATTGTATCATAAACCGCTGTATCACCATGTGGGTGATACTTACCGATTACATCACCAACCACACGCGCTGATTTTTTATAAGGCTTATTCCAGTCATTGCCTAGCTCTTTCATCGCGAATAATACACGTCGATGCACTGGTTTTAATCCGTCTCTAACATCAGGTAACGCACGCCCAACAATCACACTCATGGCATAGTCTAAATACGATTGTTTTAATTCCTGCTCAATTTGAACGGGCAACACTTCATTTGCAAATTCCGTCATAGTGATTCCTTTAATAACCTATGTGTTACTAAACTTATTTTTAGTACTTGATAAACCAAGTTATCATAGCATAATCTATTCATAAAGTCAGAGAATAATACACGTCTATCATAGACTGATTTAGATAAAAGTCTTATGATACCTAAAGTTTGGTTTTTTATTAATGGAGTGGCTAAATTATGGCCTATTATTCAAAGTTAGAGAATGAAACCTTAATTAAAGTTACTGGTGACGAAAAAGTTACTTTTTTACAAGGACAATTAACACAAGATATTAAAACAATTAATCAAGACCAAGGCGCACTAAGTGCTTACTGCAATCCAAAGGGGCGCATAATTAGCCTATTTGAAATTTTTGAGTATGATAATGTACTGTACTTATCAATGACGGATCAAGCGGCTGATGTTACATTAGATACAATTAAAAAGTACGCTATGTTTTCTAAAGTTACACTAGAAAAATCCGAAGATAGCTGTGAAACTTATGCACTTTGGGGGAAGGAAGCTGATAACATAATTAAGTCACTCTTCGGACAGCCTTTACGTGATAAGTATCAAACTATTTCAAATGACACATCCGTAGCTATAAAGCTTCCAACAAAAATACCAAGTTATAAGATATTTGTAACAAAGCCTTTGACAATCAATGATGCAACACTGCTTGATTTATCAAATTGGTATCACTTTTTAATTGATAACCAATACCCTGTTATTTGTGCTCAAACATCTGAAAAGTTTTTACCTGCTGAACTTTCACTAAATGAGCTAGGCGCAGTTTCTTTATCCAAGGGATGCTTTGTTGGTCAAGAAGTTATTGCGCGCATGTTCTATTTAGGACAAACAAAAAAAACACTAGTTAAAGCAAATTACCATCATCAAGGCCCTGTAAAACTGCTAGATAAAATCATTGATGACAAGCAAAAAAACATTGGTGAGGTTGTTAATGCAACATTCGATGAAAATACACAAAGTTATTACTTACTTGCTTTAATCAATCAATCTACACTTTCATCAAGCAATGAAATTACATTATTTTTAAATGATGATGAACTAAAAATAAGCTCATCAATTTGATATTTAAAAGATTCTTCAACTTTATTATTTATGGTTTATATATAACTTATGAAGCAACTAAACCCTCAACAACAGCAAGCAGTTGAATATATTGATGGCCCTTTATTGGTTCTCGCAGGCGCTGGTAGCGGTAAAACAAGTGTTATTACACAAAAGATTGCTTACTTAATAAAATCAGGCGCTTATAAAGCCAATCAAATACTTGCCGTTACATTCACCAATAAAGCAGCACGCGAAATGCGTCAACGTGTCAACCAGGCCATTGATAAAAAGCTAACAAGAGGCATCAGCATCTCAACTTTTCATACATTCGGGCTAAACATTTTAAAAAAAGATATCACCCATCTTGGTTATCAGAAAAATTTTTCTTTACTTGATGATCGAGACAGTCTGATTCTTATTAGTGAATTAGCTTATGAAAAGTACCAGGTTAATAAAGAGATTATACAACAAATTGCACAGCAAATTTCACTCTGGAAAAGCGCTTTAATTTTACCTGAGGATATTGGCCACATATCTCTTAACTCAGACCAAGATAAAATGGCCTTTGACACTTATGGACTGTATCAGCATTATTTAAAAGCATATAATGCTGTTGATTTTGATGATTTGATTTTATTGCCTACCTTATTATTTAAAAAGTTTCCCAATTGTCTAGAAAAATGGAAAAGTAAAATTCATTATCTGTTAATTGATGAGTATCAAGATACAAATTTAAGCCAATATCAATTAATATCTCAACTAATTAAACCAAGGGGTCGATTTACAGTTGTTGGCGATGATGACCAGTCTATTTATGCTTGGCGTGGTGCTGAACCAGAAAATTTAAATACTTTACAGCATGACTTTCCAAATTTAAAAGTTATCAAACTTGAACAAAACTATCGATCAACTGGCAGAATTCTAAAAGCAGCTAACACATTAATTGAGCATAACCCTCATTTATTTGAAAAAAAATTATGGAGCAGTTTACATTTTGGTGACCCAATTCGTGCAATTATGACAAAAAATGAAGAAGATGAATCGCAACGCGCTGTTACTGAAATCTTATCTCATAAATTTAAAAATAATACTGAGTACTCAGACTATGCGATTTTATACCGCAGTAATCATCAATCATTTTTATTAGAAAAATATTTAAGAGAATACAATGTCCCCTATTATATCAATGGCGGCATTTCATTTTTTGCAAGAACAGAGATTAAAGATATCACTGCTTATCTACGCTTAATTACCAATCCAGAAGATGATCGATCTTTTTTAAGAATTATAAATACACCAAAACGAGAGATTGGCCATAAAACTCTTGAAGTTCTAGGAAGTTATGCAAATCAGCGTCAAATTCCTTATTTTTATGCTATCAATGAGGTCGGCCTTCAAAGCCAACTTAAGCCAAAAGTATATGAACGCTTAGTACAGTTTTCAACCTTTATTGAAAAATCAAAACAAAAACTAGAAACTACACCTAATAACCAAATTAGTAACTGCTTAGTCGAGCTTGTTGAAATCATTAATTACAAACAATGGTTAATCGATAACTCTTCAACTGCTGCTCAAGCAGATAAACGGTTTGAAAATATTGTCGAGTTAATTAACTGGATTGAAAAAGCAATTAATAAAGTCGATGATGAAACTAATGAAACTCGAAGCTTATCTGATGTAATTAATCAATTATTAATCCTTGATATGATTGACACTCAAGAACAAGAAGACAATCAAAATCAAGTTCAGCTCTTAACTTTGCACGCAGCTAAAGGTTTAGAGTATCCACATGTTTATCTAATTGGTATGGAGGATGGCATCCTACCTCATCAACAAAATATTGATAACAATCAAATTGAGGAAGAAAGAAGACTGACTTATGTTGGTATTACTCGCGCAAGAGAGACTTTAACTTTTCTTTTAACCAAATCTAGAAAGCGTTTTGGAGATCATATTCCAAGCAAATCAAGTCGTTTCTTAGAAGAGCTTCCAGAAGAAGACTTAGTTTGGCACGGAAAAGAGCCAGAGTGTGAATCAAAAAGAAAATCTACAGCAAAAAGAAATATCAACGAACTAAGAAAGCTAATAAAAAAGAGCTAATTTGCCTAAATTTAGATTAAAAACTATACTTTCAAATGCACCTGATTTATTAATTACACTTAGGTATTTGGTATATGGCTAATAATAAGAAAACAACTATGCCACACAGCAATTATGAAGAATATGCACTTGTTAGAGCTTATTTTAATGATGTTAGTGAGTATGAGATTTTAAGCGCAGAAGAAGAAAAAAAATGTGCAATGGCGGTTAAAAAAGGATCTAAAAAAGCCAAAAGGAAAATGATTGAGTCCAACTTACGCTTAGTTGTCAAAGCGTCACTTCGCTATCTAAATCGTGGACTTACTTTGCTTGATCTTATCTCTGAAGGTAATATTGGCTTAATGCGTGCTGTTGAAAAATTTGAACCTAAACTTGGCTATCGTTTTTCAACCTATGCAACTTGGTGGATACGTCAAACCATAGAGCGCGCAATTAGTAACAAAGGCCGTTTAATCAGAATACCTAGCAATGTACTTAATCATTTATATCATATTAGAAAGCATCAAAGAAAATTTAATAAAAAACACTCGCGTCAACCAACAAAAGAAGAGCTTGCTGAGTTAATGGGTATGACGCCAACTGAAATTGAAAGACATCAAGCGTTGATTAATCCAATTGATTCACTCGAAGAGTTAATGGGCAACTTTTATATACAACAATCTCAGCATCTGCAAGCAAATAAATCAGTTGAACCTGAGCATAAAATAGAAGAAATGGACACTCAACGCTACATTGTAAAGTTATTAGATCAATTAACGCCAGTTCAAAAGCAAGTACTTACCATGCGCTATGGCCTTATGGGGCATACCAAACATACTCTTGAAGAAGTCGCCTACCAGGTAGGTTTAACTCGAGAACGGATTCGACAGATTCAGATTGAAGCCCTTAAATCACTTAGGATTAAAATTGGTGATCAAGGGGATGTGAAGTTTTATTAATTTTTTATATTATACAGATTATAAAGACCTATCATCCAACCTATTCCCAAAAGCTTGAAACTCAGGATCGTTCAACTGTGTCTCGAGCCAATAGAAAGAAGGCTCTTCTTCATGTTTATAGCTTGAGCTATTTTGACTAACTGTCATTTTATTTAGTTTATGTTGTAACTCTAACTCTATAATTTTTTCTAAAACATCCTGATGTGCCATTTCTTTAGGTGTTTTTCCGCCATCAAAAAAACCATTACCGTAGTTTCCTAGATTAAAGTCAGCTCCTTTTTCTCTGAGTTTCTGAATTATTTCGCATAAGAAATTTTGGCTTTTTTCATCTGCGTTATTTGCAGCCAAAACAAGATAATGAAGTACAGTATTTCCATTTTTATCTTTAAATTTCAATACAAAATCATCATCTATTTTATCTATTGATTTTTCAGATAACTCAACATCACCATACTTTAGTGCTGCTAGAAATACATTAGAATATAAGCTCTTTCTTAAACTCTTATCTTTAATACCACTTGTTATATTATTTAGAGCTTCTTTCGCTCCATTAAACAAGTCTTTATTATTACCTTCAAGGCTTTTTTCAAAATTAAGTTTTACAGTTTGAAGGCTTCTTTCATCCAAGGTAGGCTTTGCCCACTGAGTGTACAGGCAAGCAAATGGATCAGATTTAGAAACACCATGATCCTTTTTAATTTTCTCTATTAACACTCTATCATTAAATATTTCTGCACACTTTACTATAAATAAAAAATAATCTTTTCTAGCATCTTCATAATTACTAAAATTAGTTTCATAGTTTTTAAAAACCTCTTTAGCGCGCTGTTGAGCATAGGCAGTCCAAAGTTGCTCTTGATTAAAATGATGAAAGTTAAAATCATTAAATCTCTTTTTGCCTTGTTCAAATAGCGACAAACCAGCACCAGATTCCTTGTTAAAGCCAGCATGAGCAAAAAGACCTCGAATTTCATTTAACTCTTTTAACTCTTTTTTTGTCACTTCAATCACTCCTACCTCCTATTCCTTCACATCCACTTCTCGCCCTTCCTCATGATATGTAATCATTATCTCAGAAGTTGGTGCTGGCAGTAAGCCCGCAGCTTTTTCTGGCCACTCGACCAAGCAGATTGAGTTTTTCTTAAGATAATCCCGAAATCCAAGCCATTCAATCTCTTCTGGATGGCCTAGGCGGTATAAATCGAAATGATAAACATTAAAATTTTCAAACTCGTATGCCTCAATTAAGGCATAGGTTGGGCTCTTAACCAAACCTTCATAACCAAAGCCTTTTAAAATACCTTTAACAATTGTTGTTTTGCCAGCGCCTAGATCCCCCTTTAAATAAACAATATCCCCCGGAAGCAAGTTTTTTGAAAACCGCTTACCAAAGAACAGCATCTCTTCTTCATCTTTACAACGTATCATGATAAATAACCTTGGATAGAGCAAAACTTCAAAATATGCGCCACTAGCACAAAAGAACCAAAGACAACTAAGACATCAGATGATTTTAATTCTTCTAGCGCGTGATCAAATAATTCAATGGCATCAATATGACCACTAAAATGCTCATACTGAAAAAAATTAGATAATGCATTTAAACTCATTGCTCGACTATCAATTGATGAAAGATCTGCTAAATACCAATACTGAAATGTATTTTTTGTAATCTGAATGATTTTTTCTACATCTTTACTACTTAAAGCACTATAAAATGCATAATAATTAGACTGAGGATAATATGTTGAAAGCCATTGTATCAAATGATTTGAGCTTTGCGCATTATGTCCCACATCAAACAATATCGTTTTGCCTTTAACTTTTAAGACTTGCAACCGCCCTGGCAACACAAAAGAAAGTAGTGCTGTATGAATTACGCTATCTGAAATTTTAGTATAATCTACTTTTAAAATATCCAGCATCTGTAATACCATCGATAAATTACTTCGATGTAAAAAAGCAGGCGCTTGCTGATAGCGATTGATATTAGTTAAATCAAACTGCTTGCCAATTTGAAACACATTGGCATCATGTTGAACTAATAAGTCTGATGCATTTTTCGGAAAATCATGCTCACCAATAATAACTGGTATATTACGTCTGACTAAAGCAGATTTTTCATAAGCAATTTTTTCTCTGGTATCACCAAGCATTTCTTGGTGATCTAATCCAATAGAGGTAATCGCTAGCATATCAGCATCAAAGGCATTTGATGGGTCTAGTCGCCCACCACACCCAACTTCTAAAATAACAAAATCTAATTTTTGCTGAGAGAAACACAAGCAGGCCGCTAAAAAAGCATAGACAAAATAACCACCATTTAAGCCTTGCTCTATTAATGTCTTATAAACAATATCAAAAGCATCAACAATTAGTTGACTGGGTATATTTTTACCATTAATGCGAACTCGCTCATTAAATTTAAATAAATGGGGGGAACTAAATAAGCCAACTTTATAGCCAGAACTTAGCAGTATATGCTCCAATAGATGAGAAGTAGAGCCTTTACCATTTGTCCCTGTAACAGTAATCAAATAAAAATCTTTTTTAATTTCTAAAATGTCTAAAACTGACCTGATATCACTCGGATCCAGCCTGCCAGAAAAACCAATCTGCTCAAGAATACCTAACCATTCTTTAAGCGTATTTGGTTTTGATTTAATTAGTTCCGTTAGTTGCAGTTTTTTCATGGTCTTTTGCATACATCAACTGATTTAAAATATGAGTAACTTTATTTCGCATTTCTCTTCTATCAACTATTAAGTCAACCATACCTTTTTCAACTAAAAACTCACTACGCTGAAAACCTTCTGGTAGCTTCTCTCTGACTGTTTGCTCAATCACCCTTGGACCTGCAAATCCAATTAATGCTTTTGGTTCTGCTATTTGAATATCTCCTAGCATTGCCAATGATGCTGAAACACCACCTGTGGTTGGATCAGTCAATATGACAATATAAGGTAAGTTTCTCTCTGATAATTTAGCTAACGCAGCTGATACTTTTGTCATCTGCATCAATGAAAATAATGATTCCTGCATTCTAGCGCCGCCACTTGCTGTAAAACAGATAAATGGACAATCAAGCTCAATTGCCCTTTCCACGCCTCGTCTAAAACGTTCACCAATGACAGACCCCATTGAACCACCTAAAAAAGAAAAATCAAAAGCACTAGCAACAACTATTCGTCCTTCTAATTTACCTTCCATAACAATTAATGCATCTTTCTCGCCTGTTTTCTTTTGAGCTTGAGCAATACGATCTTTATAAGCTTTTGTATCTTTAAATTTTAAAACATCTTTAGGCTGAACTTCTGAAGCCAATTCAACCGTTAAATCTTTATCTAAAAAAAGATTTAGTCGTTTCCTTGCTGAAATTCTCATATGATAATCACACTGCGGACAAACAAATAAATTAGCAGTTACTTCTGGCGTATATAAAACACTATCACATGACTTACACTTATCCCAAACACCTTCTGGTAATTCTTTCCTTGTTGAATCCGTTAATAACTTTTGTGGTATAATTTTTTCAAACCAACTCATAATAAACTCTTTATTTCATTCTATTTTTACAATTACATTTACAACTAATATCGCTGTCTTTCTATCAAAATTAACCTAACCATCTTAAGCATTTTTTCCAAAATTGAAATAGGAAATCTTAGTAATTCTATGAAAAAAATATCATAATATCAAAATTTGATCATAAAAATGTTTAATTTATTCTATTAATTCCACTCTTTTCCTAAGTATTTATAGAACGACAAAGCAAATATAACCAGTGAAATTAATGCCATAACTGGAAACATAAAAATTGCACCATAGAAATCTAATGTTTCAGGATTTAAACTTGCCGCAAAATGCGATATAAGCTTATTGCTTGATAAATAACCAAATAAAATCTGCCCTAAAAACCCACCCAAAACAATAAATGTATTTGTTAATGCTATTGCCGCACCCTTTGAACCTTCAGGCACAATAAAAATAAGCATAGATAAAGCAACAACAATACCTGATGTTGCAATACCTGCTAAAGAAAATAGTAATACCAAAGTTTGAAAGCTTAATAGCCAAGGAACGACAAAATAGGAAAAAGTTAACGTATTAATTAGTGCCATACTAACAACTAATAACACACATCTTCTCATTGTTGTTGCAAATTTACCAATTACAAGACTAGAAACTAAAAAGCTTCCCCAATAAATTTGCGAAATCCATAATGCTTTATATGATGAAAATTCATGAGCCGTAATAAAGTAGCTTTTAATCCAAAATCCTGCAAATGACATAATAATCATCCAAGTTAAGAAACAGTAAATAATAATCGCAATAATTTTTTTATACTTAAGCAAACTAAAACAATGAATAACTAACCCCATAAAGCTTTTTGATGACAATTCATTATTAACCTGAAATCTTCCTTTCTCCATGTAAATAAACTTAACTGATAAGAGAAAAAGCAAAATAGCAAATGAAATAACGATAAGATTTGTCATATCCCAGCCAATCGATATAATTGCACTCTCTAACAAACTACCTGCAACGATTGCCCCTATTGTTGAGAAAATTTCAATCAGCCCAATGCACAGTGCCAAATACTTTCTTGAGAATGTTGAAGCTGCAATAAAAATACCTGATATATAGGCAATGGAGCAACCAACCCCTGCTGTTAAACGTGCTGTTGATAGTGTAACAGCATCAAATGCCAACCAATGCAAAAAACAACTAATAAGCACAATTAATATACCAAGTGGCAACAGGAAAGAAATACCATATTTATCTAATAAAATACCAACTGGGACTTGTAAGACTGCATAAGCTACAAAATATAAACTTGTATAGCGAACAACCTGAACTAACGGCTCATTGATTATGTTTGTGTAATAATCGCCTGTTGTAACTGGAGAGACTTGTAAAAAAATTGAAAAACCACTAAAAAGTAAAGCAATTATAAATGGGCTTAATATTTTCAATCTTCCCATACAACGCCCCCATTAGTAATCACACATCTAAAATACAATAAATCAGCTTCTAATATATCTTTATAATTATAGCAGTTAATTGTTTGTATGATTCTTCCATTAAATTGCTTTTCAAACTGATACAATATAGCTACAATTCAAAGCGATTTTAATATAAAGGTAACTTATATATCATGAGCGCTAAGATTATCGATGGCAAATTGATTGCCAAGCAACTAAGAGATGAAGTTAAAAATGCAGTAGAGTTGAGACTGGAGCATAATAAACGTGCACCCGGCCTTGCTGTTATTATTGTTGGGAATAATCCTGCAAGTGAAGTGTATGTTAAAAATAAACGAAAAGCATGTGAAGAAGTTGGGTTTGTCTCTATTAATCATGACCTAAATGCATCTATTTCTGAAGAAGCACTACTTGATATTATAAAACAACTTAATAATGATAAAACCGTTGATGGTATTTTAGTACAGCTACCTCTACCTGATCATATTGATAATCAAAAAGTCATCGAGGCTATTCGCCCTGATAAAGACGTTGATGGATTTCATCCTTATAATATTGGCCGGCTAATGTTACGCAACCCTCTGCTACGCCCTTGTACCCCAAAAGGCATTATGACGCTTCTTGAAAGAACGGTGCATGATATCAGAGGATTGCATGCTGTTGTTGTTGGCGCTTCAAACATCGTTGGTCGCCCAATGGTAATGGAATTACTACAAGCAGGCTGCACCGTCACAGACTGTCATCGATTTACAGAAAATTTACCTTTTCATACCTTACAAGCAGACATCCTAGTTACTGCTGTTGGCAGACCAAACTTCATACAAGGTGATTGGATAAAAAAAGGTGCTATTGTCATAGATGTTGGTATTAATCGTTTAAACGATGGCACACTCGTTGGCGACATTGACTTTGACAATGCACTTAATCGAGCATCTTGGATTACACCCGTTCCTGGTGGCGTTGGTCCTATGACAATTGCTTCTTTGTTAGATAATACATTATATGCTGCCTCAAATTTGCACGCTAACTATAAATGAGTACAACAAGCTTTAGTAATGCAATTATTCAATGGCAGTTAACACATGGCCGTCATAGTTTGCCTTGGCAACAAGATATCTCGCCCTACCGTATCTGGCTATCTGAAACCATGCTGCAACAAACACAAGTCAAAACTGTCATTCCTTACTTTAATACCTTTATTAAACAGTTTCCCCATATACATGATTTAGCTGATGCCTCAGATGAAGTAATCATGAAACTTTGGGCAGGACTTGGTTATTATGCCAGAGCTCGTAATTTACATAAAACTGCCAAAATTATTAAAGATCAATACTTAGGTATTTTTCCAAATAACTATGATGAAATTATTCAACTACCCGGCATTGGCCGATCAACTGCTGGCGCTATTTTATCACTTGCTTTTAAACAGTCTTACCCAATACTAGATGGCAATGTAAAACGTATATTTGCACGCTACTTTCAAATTGATACTCCATTTAATAAAACAAAAACGCTTAATCAGCTTTGGAGCTACGCAGAACAATTACTACCTAAAAACAAAACAAATTACTATAATCAAGGGCTAATGGATCTAGGAGCACTAATCTGCACAAAGAACAAACCTTCCTGTCTATTATGTCCAATGCAAACAACTTGCCAGTCCTTTATTAACCAGACACAAGAACACTACCCAGTAAAAACGATACGAAAAAAGAAACCAACCAAAACTTTAAGTTTTTATATTATCCAGTCAAAAGATCATATCTTATTGAAAAAAAGACCGCCTCATGGCATTTGGGGTGGTTTGTGGTCACTACCAGATAGTGAAGATAGTATTAATGTTAATTTAAAAAATCCATTACACACTAGTGAAATGCTCTCACATCAGTTTACACATTTTACCTTAAAGTATAATTTTATAATTTTCGAACTTAATAATTTAAGCACAAACGACTTTAAAAGTATCGCAATTGAAAATCTTGGGGATTACGCTTTTCCAAAACCAATTAAAATGTTTTTAGATCCCTTATTTATCTAATAACTCTGCTGCTTCTTCATCAACATACCAAACAAGAGAGCCATCATTTGCCTGAACATTTGCTGCTGGATATAGCAAACTTACATCAGTACCTGAGGTCACTGTTTTTAGCATTTCTGCTTTAGAATTACCTGTCACAATAAACGTTATATTTTTTGCTTGATTAATCACTGGTAATGTTAACGTTACTCTGGGTTGTGATGTTTTTGGATGATGAGCAACAACCACCCAGCTATGATCATCATATGAGAATTTCCCTGGAAATAACGACGCAGTATGACCATCATCTCCCATTCCCAGCCAAATTAAATCAAACACTGGCAACTCATTTTTAAATTGCTTGATTGATAATCCCATTTGATGAATATAATCAATTGCTGCCTGCGGTGGTGGCAGCTCTCCTTTTACATAATGTATTTGATCTGGTGATATATTTAAGTGGTCTAACAATAAAGCTTTAGCAACACCATAGTTACTTTCTGGACTATTAGAAGGCACACAACGATCATCAGCCCACCAAAAGTGAATTTTACTCCATGCAATACGCGATTTATTATCAGGCTCAGCTAGCGCTTTAAATATTGCTTGAGGCGTAGACCCACCGGATAGTGCCCAATGAATTTCTGATTGATCGCTATTTGATAATTTTTCTAAATCATCAACTGTTTGCTGAATTAAGTGCTTTGTTGTTTCGAATACTTTAATCTCATTATCTTTCATCTAAACTACCTTTTTAAATATCACAAATATCATTTGTAAGACTAGTGCAAGCTCTACGCCAACCATGGCCAAGTTCTGCAAGCATTTTTTCTGCTTCTATTGGTCCCCATTGCCCTCTTTTATATGAGCATACTTTAGCCTTAAGATTATCATGATAGTACTTAATAATTGGATCCATTATCCGCCAGCAAGCCTCAACTGCATCATTTCTTGAAAATAAGGTATTATCACCATTTAAGCAATCTAATATTAGCCGCTCATAAGCTGGAGGAATTTCTTTACTTGAAAAGTCTTTATATAAAAAATTCATATCAACCTCATGCGTATGAAATCCGGTGCCAGGCTCTTTTGCAACAAATGTAAGTTTAATGCCTTCATTTGGTTGAATTCTGATAATTAAACGATTCTTATAACTATCTTCTTGCTGATACTTTGAAAAGTATGGATGTGATGTTGGCTTAAAATTAATGACAACTTCAGAAACTCGCCTTGTCATTGCTTTACCAGTCATCACATAAAAAGGAACGTTATTCCATCGCCAGTTATCAATGAAGAAGCGGATTGCAGCAAAGGTTTCTGTTTTAGAATCCTTGCTAACACCATCTTCATCCAAATAAGCGCATCTTTTTTTTCCATCTTGAGTGCCTTCAGCATACTGACCAACAACAACATTATTACGAATATCTTTTGTTCTTTTATACGCCCTAATTGACTGAAATACTTTTAAAGTCTCATTACGAATACCCACACCATCCATTGTTGCAGGCGGCTCCATCGCAACTAAGCCTAAAAGTTGTAATAAGTGGTTTTGAACCATATCTCTCATTGCACCACTTTTATCGTAATAACCACCACGATCACCAATACCTTCTTTTTCTGCTGCATAAATTTGAATATTATCAATATATTCAGAGCGCCATAAAGGCTCAAAAATAGAATTAGCAAAACGAAAAACCAATAAATTTTGAACCGTTTCTTTACCTAAGTAGTGATCAATTCGATATAACTGACTTTCATCATAATATTTTAATAATTGCGCATTCAGTTTTGCTGCTGACTTTTCATCAATTCCAAATGGCTTTTCAATAATTACTCGCTTAAAGCCATCCTTTTGATCATTTAAACCTAATTTTGCTAGTGTCTTTGGTATTAATGCGTATAAACTTGGGGGTGTTGCTAGATAGAAAAGAATATTTTTTTCTTTCATCTTATAGCTTTTCATTAACACTGATAATCGATCATTTAAAACACTGTATGCATCAGAGCTCCCTGTATCTAATGATTGATAGTGTATTTTTTTGATAAATGATTTTAATGATTTCTCTTGTTTAGTATATTTTTTAATTAATTCTTTATAAATAAACTCACGATATGACTGATCATCATACTTGGTTCTAGAAATACCTAATATACATTGAGATTTTGCTAACAACCCTTGCTGATAAAGACTAAAAATAGCTGGCAATAATTTATGAATGGTTAAATCACCAGAGGCACCAAAAATCGTAATAATATGGCCGTTTTCTGATTTCATAAAAACAATTGAATCCTTGTTATAATTTCTACTGGCTATTGTCTAATAACTTAGTTGAGCATTCAAGTTTTATCGACACGTGTTTAAATTTAGACTTTAAAAGTAAATGATGATGTTGGAGCTAAAGTTTTCAATTGATCTGCTACAGAAGAAAATACTGTTTCAGGTTCATTAAAAATAGATTCTTTATGAAAAAATCTTTGAATTTGTTTTCGGATATTCTGATGCTTTTTATCCAAACTACTACTGAAAGGCTCTAATACAGTTTTTAATGATTTTAAACTATTAGGTTCAAACCAATAAGAATCTCGTCTGATTTGACTTGCTTCGATAATCTTTTCTAAGCAGTTAGAAAGATAGTTTTCATTTTGACCATATTGCCATATAAGAAGATCTTGATAAGCAGACTCATATTTTTTGTATTTTTCACTTGTTTTTTTATTTTTGAATGAGCTTGAACTATCTTTTTCAACTTCTTTTTCTAACTTCTCAATTTGATCTTCAATATGTGTTAATAAACGATAATGCAAAAGTGATAGTTGATCTGTCGTATATTCTACTTCTTTTTGTTTCAAATAATCTGCTTTTACTGTCTTATCTAAAACCGTTATTATAATGGTACTAATCAAGCTAAGAATTGGTGCTACTGGGCCACTAATTAATGACACACTGACTGCTACACAAAGCAACAGGCCTTGTATAAATGATATATTTCGATCAAGTTTATGATATTCACTTTTTAATAATATTTGCTCTTTTAATTTTTTAATTGCTTCATTATCAGTAATAAAAAAATTTAAATCATTAATAACTCTTTCATAACTATTGCTTCTTGATATTTTTTTCCCTGCAGAAAGAATCACATCTAAGACATAATAACCAATTACTAAAAAGATACCACCAGGACCAAAAATAGGTGATAACCCCATTAAATATAGCTCATTGGACATTCCTAAAGTAGTCGTACCTACAAAAACACCTAAAGCCCCACTAATCATTTCATCTGCATATTTTCTTACATAATCCAAGTCACCATCATCTATTGTATGTTGAATGGATAGAGCAAGATGCCTTAGTAAGTTTGGTAACTTCCAAATGCTACTAACTGTACTAATCGCAAAATCAGCATAACTAACTTTTTCCATAAATTTTGAAGCACCTAGCGTTTGGTCTATCTCATCAGCTAAGGAATTTAAACGGTTAATTAAAATACGGTAATAGTTATACTCTCTTAGAAAGTTAAGACCTGGAATTGGGCCAAAACCATTACGAATAAGACTTTTTCTACCTTGTTCTGTCTTTAAGTAATCATCAATATATTCTGTAGATGACTCATCGATTCCTTTATCTTTTAATGGTTTGATCTCAATTTTTTTTGGGCTACTCATTGAGTCTGTTTCTAGAAAAGGCCCACCATCATCATAAGTCTCATCATCCGCATCATAATCTTCAATTAAAACATATTCATCATCACTATCTTTTTTTGATTCATCTTTCGCTTGAGAAAAGTTTAGTTTTCTACGAACTAGATTGGGTGTGCATAAATTTTTTATCAGTAAGTCATCAAGCTTAATCTGGTTATTTTCTAGGTAAGCTCCATATCTTTTTAGAATTCTTTGTTTTTCGTCATTGAGTGCATATAACCGATCATAGTAGTTTCTAGCTTGATAGATTTGAGATAAATTAACTAATACAAAAAGATATAACTCTAAGTTTTCACTTGGATTTGTGCTATTTTTCAATACTTCAAAAAATTCTCGTTTTCTTTGATATGACGGTAACTTTAAAGCTAATTCTTTAAGTTTATCAATTAACGTTTCTGACTGTGATAATTCTTTTTTTTCTTCTTTTTTATCTAACATAACAGCATACCCCCTCAGATAGCTATTAGTTCGATTATATTATAAAAATAAATTTTGTTAAATATAATTTATTTAAATATGCTTAATTTATTTTTTTGTGATTATTAAACCATTAAAAATCAATCTACCTGGATTATTAAGACCTTCTCCTGCATCACTTATTTTTTGACACGAAGCGCCCTTGGGACATGTAATCATGGTTGTTGAACCACCTCGATCTAGCGCCATCATCGAAGTAACTTTATAATTAAGCTCTTTAGATAGAAGGTTATTCATTAAGTTTGCAAGCTCAAATGTAAATACACCTGTTTTCCAATTATTTCCATCAACTGAAAAGAAAACTACCTTTTGTGATTTAGGGTTTACTTTATTTAATGCAATCGCTAACCCTGGATTTGCAGAATATTGAAACGCACCTGGAATGCCTTGCCAATCAACTTGATAATCACCATTTTGCATTAACATTGGCCCTGCCCCAAGCGCTTGTATAATATTAGGGTATGACCTATCCTCTCCAACCGATAAGTTTTTAATCTCTATCTGATTCTGACCCTTATTGTTTTTAGATACGATAAATGTTGCGCGCTCTGGGCTTGGTAAAGCCTTTGACATTGAAACAGGATAGCGGCCTTCTTTCAAATCATAGGCTGCGCAATTATTCGCAAATGATTTTGAATTTATCACAGTTAGGCCATCACCTATAAAGTCTGTCGTTAGACTCACTTTGTCAGCTGTTATCCCTAATAGTATTTGGTCGACACTTTTCCAAACACAGTTCATATCATAAAACGTTCCTGTTGGGCTATAACGATAAAAGTAACTACCATTAATCGCAGCATAAGCTTTTGCATGAGGATTTTGTTGATTATAGTCTTCTGTCATACCTAATAATGACTGTTGGCAATAAGGTGACTTTGAACAGTCATAGCTACCTGTTTGTTTGCTATATTTACCATGTTGTGCAATGACAGGTTTAATATTAACCTTATCAATACCAGCAATCACTAGATTAACTTTTAAATTCTGAATATTTGGCTTTTGAGGGAACATAGAAATTAAAAATTTATTTAGACTATCTTTTTTAGGCCATTGACCATCGCAGTAATACTGATACTCAATAACATCTTTACCAAGTGATTTTTTATCTTTAGAGTCTGTATGACAAGACCAATGATAGTTATAATTTGCAAATTGATTTAGTTGATCATTGATTAATTGCGTTAAGGCTAAAAAGTATTCTGGACTAGCAATATCTTTTGGTAACGCCTTAAATCTTTTATGATTAAGGCTTTTAATAAATGCTTTTTGCGCTACCGCCTGATCTAATTGAGGTGATTTTTCATCTTCTATTGCAAAAGATGTACTAGATAAAATTAAACCTAAGCCAATTGCTTGTATTATTTTTTTTAACTTCATTATATAAAATCCTACTTCCTGTTAGAAACTTAGATTTTATTAAATTAAGCTTATTTAGCAAGCTTCATATTGCTTAATGGATATGATCATTCTTTTGCTTTTTTTAAATATTAAAGTACTGTTTATAACAAATAAATACAACTTATAATGCAGTCAGTTTGAAAATTAATTTAAGGAAATCTAGTGATGGAATCTCTTGAAAACCTCATACAAAAAGCATCCAATCTAGAAACAAAGCTTAATACTGGGCTCTCCATTGATACTATAGAAGAATTAAACACATGGCTTGCAAATATCAAAAAAGCCTTAAATGAAAATTTTCAAGACCAAAATGGGTTGAAAATTAATGGTAATTTAGGAGATTATCATAGTCTAACTACAGAACAGTATAAAGCCCTAACTGAAAAACAAAAAAAAATATATGGTTTATACAATTACATAATAATTAGCTTTGACAGTATAATTAGCTTTGACAGTGAGGCCTTTACAACAAATAATAACTTAGACATATCGATAACTAAAAGTGATTATAGTTTTAAAATATCGCATATAAAAGAAGTACTAGAATGGTTAAATGACCATATTAACTCATCTAAAGAAAAAAGCTCTGGCGAGCCTCCTAAAATTAATTACAATAACTTCAGTGATTCAGGTGATGAGTCAGAAGCTTTTGTAACTTATTTTTAATATTATCAATATGACGGTATTTTGACGGTACTAAATTTTATATTTTGTGATTTCTGCTTTATTTTCAATGGTTTATAAAATTAAATGGCGGAGAGGATGTCAATCAAATTAATTTTTAAATCTATGTTTTATATGCAATATTTTTATCATTATATTTTTGTTACCCCCAAAGTTACCCCACATTAATTTTTTTACTTTTAAATTTTAAATTGCTTTTTGCTGGCCCGAAATATGGTGTTTTTTTAGTTACAATCTGATAAGCGTTTTATATTCTTTAAGTACCAGCGATAAACTATTTTAAAAAGAGGTTGATCCATATCACATGGACTTTTTTTAAGATCAAATTCGTTAAGTATCTTCTTTATAGCGAAAGTTGAGCGAATCTCATCAAATAATTCATTAATTAAAAACAATATAAATACAGTCGCCAATATAATAAAGACTATTAAAAGTATCCCCTTTACTGGATCAATATCTTCAATGGAAAAAACTTTTTCGATATAAAGTAAATCTTGAACAGCAAATCCAAAAATTATAAACAAAATACAAAAAACATATGGTACAGTAATATAAATAAGTCGAAATGCTCTTTTTGTAAAAAAATATGGTAATACATATAGCTCATTACCATAATATCTAAAGCATCTTAAATTTGACAAGAATAACTTCAAATTCCTAGGGTATTGATACGCTAAAAAAATATGTACTAGCATGTTATATACATCATCACTGGAGTGTCTAAGAGGCCGACGAAAAACTGAAAATACGTCTTCCAACAAATATTTTTTCGTCAACTTGTCTACACCTTCATCCAATAATTGTAAACGAATTTTATTTAACTCTTGAAAGCTTATTTTTGGTTTTAAAAACAATTTTTTTATAACAATGAAAATCATTGACACAAAAAAACTTATGAAAGCTATAATGTTTGACATTAATTATTCCTTAAGCAATAAACTATTTTTCACTTTAAGCACCCTTCCATTTCGCTTTTTTGATCTAAATATGATCAATTTCGTATGACAATTTGATCTGCTATTATGCATAGCAGTTTTCTATAATACTTCAAATTATCTTGAAAAAGCGAAACGAAACGCATTTTTTTTCTCATACAGAAATTAAACATAGCGGGTGAATCACCCCCACAAGGTTTTACTCTAAAAGTACCTTCTTTCATATTGAAACAAAAATACATTAACTTCTTAGTTAAATCTCCAATAGTGCTTATATTCATAAGTCATTTATTGAAATAAATAAAACAGCAATGAATCTTTAAATCTAAAGTATAATAATTTCCTTGTATCTCAAGTGGATAAACAGGAGTAGCGTTAGATGGATGAACAGCTAGCCCAAAAATGTGAACAATTGAATAAAGACTTAGAAGTTGCTTGTATAAACAAGGATTATAGAGCAATAAAAGCTTTAATTGGTGATATAGGTAATAAAAACAATGTGCTCATGCTTGACATGCTCACATATGCAGCATTAAAGAATCGATATATAATTCTTCAAGCCATATTGAAGCCAGAATTTAAAATAGGATTTAAATTTAAAAATACAGCCTTTACACATCCTTCCTTACTACATTTAGGCGATTTAAGTAATAGATTATTAATTGATATTACTAAAGAGCATGATTATGTAGAAACAACAAAAATTTTGCAAAACATATTAGATCAAAGATTATTAAATGCTATAAAAGATAAAACTTTATTTTTTGTAACACATTGCATTAATGATGGTGCTGATGTAAATGCTATTGTTTTTGGAGAAGATATACTAACCTACGCTATTAACAGAGAGGATATATCAATAGTTGAAGAACTATTATTAAAAGGAAGTAAAGCAAGTAGCGATCACTTAAAGCTAGCAATAGAGTTAGGTAATATAAAAATTGTTAAACTATTAATCAGTCAGGTTTCCGTTAACACTCAATTAAACTCAGAGCAACAAACGCCATTACATTTAGCAGCCAAACACTTGCATGAAGATATTGTTCAACTTCTCTTAGATAATGACGCTATTGTTGATGTTAAAGATGCCTTTCAAAAAACGCCTTTATATTACACAGGAACTCATCATAGAATGGCTAATACCCTGGTTAAGGCTGACGCAGACTATGAAAATATACTAACAGATGAGCAACGAAAAAATAGAGATAAAATACAAAGTCAGTTAAATAGCTTATTATTGGAGCAGCATGAGAAAGAAGGACTGCTTCATCTATACTATAAAGACATACTCCCCCTTTCTACCATTTTAGATAAAAATATAGCACTACTACGCCACGCTCTTGTATTAACAGACCATAATCCAGTTATTGTAAAATTAAAAGATATGGGCTTAAATCATGCCATAACTCAGTTATTCTATTTAGATTTTATAACATATAAACAATTCATTTTTCGATTTAATACCCCTGAAATATACCAGTTGCTTAAGAGTGAAAGACTCAGCATATCTGATGTTATAGAACTTGATGATGAAAAGTTTTTATCCAAGCTTGATTATCTAAGAAAAGAAGCACAAAGAAAGCTTAATGATGCGCTATTAGAACTATTTCTTCCTGAAAATAGAATAAAAATAAATAAATCAGAAAAAAAACAATGGTTAGATAACGTTAAGGATCTGATATCACAAGGGGCTGAGCTTGAAATAACCGATGAATTAGGACATACACCATTATTTTTAGCAGTTATAGAGAATAACATTGAAACTGTTGAGTATTTATTAGCAAAAGGAGCCAATATAGATTGTTTAAATCATTTTGGAGAATCACCTTTTTTATGGGCAATAGATGCTGGTAACAAAGAAATTGCCAGACGTTTACTCCATGCAGGAGCTTCTATTAAGATTGCAGATATTAAAGATGCTAACATTAGGAGTTTAGTTCAAAAATTTCTTAATAAAGAGTTATTAGCTGCTGTACAAAATAGCAACTCATCTTATGTGAAAAAATTAATAACGGCAGGTGCAAATACTGCAATTAGAGATACTGCTGATAGAACATTACATGAGATAGTTAAAGATGATGACATTAGCAAGTTATTAAGAATTCGTGAGTTTACAGACCCTATAAGTTTAGATGATGAGTGTGACTTAGATGCTGATAACGTAGTTTTTTATGCAATAAAAATAAACTCTGATGAATATAATGTCTATGCACTGTCAGACTCAGAAAACCTAAACAAATTGTCAAACTGCCCTATTACAAGAAAAGAAGTATATTACCGCTTATCTCATGGTGATTTTCGTGAACTAGAGAGATATTTCCCAGGAAAGCAAACAATAAAAGATAGTAATTTTTTATTACATGTAAAGAAAAGCGCAGATAAGCATCAAGCAATTATTAATGATGTTTTTTTAGAAAATAAATTACAACCTTTTGATCAAAATAAGGTTGATCATTTTGCATATGCTGCATTTAAAGGAGATTATCAAAAAGTAAAATCATACTTGAGTAAAGGTTATTCTGCAAATTGGACTAATCAAAAAAAGGTAACTCCGCTTCTTTATGCTGTTCTAGAAGGCCATATAGAGGTAGCTAAACTGTTGTTACATTTTGGAGCTAATCCATTCATTAAATATGATGGAACGTCACCATTTGAAGTTGCTAAGATAATGAAGCATGAGGAAGTTATTAACACTATTCAAGAAAATTTAAATAATAAGCTATTAACTGCAGCTAAAAGAAATGAACTAGAGCTTGTTAAAAGGTTATTAATGGCAGGTGCTAGCATTGCTGTTAGAGATGCTGATGGGCAAACCTTATCACAAATTGCTGAAGCGAATAGTTATAAAGAAATAACAGAGCTTTTAAGAAATGAACTAAAAATATTGTTATTTAATGCGGTATCGAGGCAAGATAAAGTTGAAATAGATAATTTGCTTAAGCTTGGTGCCGATATTAAAGTAGATGATCGATGTTACTCATTACTACTCATAGCGGCACAAAATGCACTTATAAGTAAAGACTATAAGTTTATAACGTTTTTATTAGAAAAAGGTATAGATATAAATAATCGAAGTATTTTTGGGGAGACTGTCCTTAGTATGGCGGTTAGGTGGAATGATGTTAGTCTAGCAAGTTTTCTTTATTATAATGGAGCTGACTTAAAAAATAGAAATATTGATGGGATGACGATACTTGACCTTGCTAAAGCTAATGATAACCAGCACCTAATAGAAGGTATACAAAAAAGACTGAATAAGATGTTATGGAAGGCAGTTAACAACAGAAATTCTGAAGAAGTCAGGCAGCTACTTTTTGCAGGAGCAAATGCTAATTTCACTAAACATGGCGTATCAGTGCTGCATATTTTTGCAGCACGGGGTGATGAAAAAACTATGGAAATTCTACTAGAGAAAGGGGCTTTAATTAATGTTCAATGTGATTTTTATAAATCTACACCATTACATTGTGCTATCCAGTATGGTAACCAATCTGTTACTAAAATGTTATTGGACCATGGAGCAAGTCTTAGCATTAAAGATTCTTTAAATGAAACACCAGCTCAAAAAGTTAGAGTAAATGATATAGAAAAAGCAGCTCTCTTAGAAGAAAAGCAAAAAGAACTTAATGGAAAGTTATTACTAAAAATAAGATCTAAGAAAGGCGCACAAGAAGAAAGATTAGAAAAAATCATAAAATTATTATTTCTTGGTGCAAGGCTTGAAGTAGTAGATGACTTAGGACATACACCATTATTTCTATCGGTAATTGAAAATGATATCGAAACTTTTGAATATTTATTAGGGCAAGGGGCCAATGTAAATTGTTTAAATTACTTTAAGGAAACACCACTTGTTTGGGCAGTAGAAGTTGGTAGTAAAAAGTTAGTAGATATTTTAATAAACAATGGTGCTGATATTCGAGTAAAAAACCTTAAAGGTGAGAGTTTAATAGATATTGCTAAACATCAATATGAGAATGTTGGAAATGACAGTAGTTATCAAGAAATAATAGATCTTTTAAAAGAATTGCAAAAAGGATCTAATGTATTATTCTTAGGAGCTGTTCACGAAGGAAATACTGAGCTTGTTAAGAAGTTTATTGAACTAGAAGAAGCTAATGTTAATTACACAACGAAAGAGGGAGTAACACCACTTACACTTGCTATATACTATAACCATATAGAGGTAGTTAAAGCTCTTTTGGAAGGCGATGCCGATTTAAATTTAATCAGAAATAGCGTAACACCACTTGCGTTTGCTAAGGAACTTGGCAGAGAAAAAATTGTTAAAATTTTAGAAGAAAAACAAAAAGAGCTTAATTCATCCGATCCAAGAGAAGAAACATTAGGTGTCCAAGTTATTGTTAGTCAGTCAAATAAAAATACTAACAGCCAAAACACTCAAAATCATCAAGCCCCTTCTATGCCATTTATAGTTGAGGATACAAATGGTAAACCAGGTACTTATGCTTATAGTTCACCCCCTCCAAGTCTATAGTCTAAACTCACCACCCCAACTTAATGTTCTATTTGTTCCATAGATGTTCTAATTTTGATCTGGAAAAACCCTTATAAAATAAGGTTTACAGCAGATTTAGAACATTAGAACACGTAGAACATGGGGTTTTCAATGATATTGAATCTTTTATCTTATCTTATAGTGATGATGTGGCTGATTCAATCATTCCACTATTTGCACTATCAGAAGTATACTTTTGAAAAGGCTGATCACAGTTAGATTGAAGCCCTAAACTTTCACGTAATAGTCTGATATAGTTGCCATAATTATTGCTAGCATTGGATGTGGATGCACAAATTGTTTTAATACTTGCTTCTATTGCGCCTTCAATATTCTTAATATCATCATCAGTGAAGACAATAGTCTTGATTGATGGTATAGATTTGATTTCGAATAATGTTTCTTTTTTTGCTTGGCTATCTGGTTGGTTATTATAAAAGTAAAAGTCATAGTTACATAAGTTGATATTATATCGTTCCAAAAATAGACGGATTATCCCAACTCTGTGAAAGCAGCTACTAGTGATAAATGCAAGTTTATGGCCAGCTTTTAAAATATTAGTCATTATTTCTTTTAGTTCATCTTCATATAGTATATAAAGCGATGGCATGCACCCAGCTACTCGATTATAAATATACTCGTATTCTTTTCTTTCAATAGAAGTAAAGGATTTATCATTTGATAAATCTTTATATGGCTGAGAAAAATAGTTAGTATCTAATTTTTTTAATGGAATATTTGAATTCACATTTTTAGGGGATCCTGTAACCAAAACACCTTCTATATCAAAAGCATAACAAGTTTTTTGTTCTACCTTTCGTTCTTTTGTCTCTTCAAATAAAAGTGGTATATAGCCAAGAGGGTCTTCTGGAGCAATATGCATTCTTAATATGTGAATGACATCATTTAATTTTCGCTTTTTTGCAATATCTAATGGAGTTTTCCCACTTTTGCTTTCCACGTGCTTAGCTCCTCTGTTTAATAAATACCTAACTAAATCTGGTTGGTTTTCACCCGCAGCAAAATGTAAAAAAGTAGCTCCACCGTAATTTTGTATATTAAAATCATCAAATTTATTTAATAACGCATAACTAATTTTAGTATCTATCATTTTTACATTTCTCATCGCATAAAACATATGATCTGCTTTAAGCTTAATTGCCTCATTACTTAGTATGGTTTGAACCTTTGAGTAATTATTACTTTCAATTGCTAGTTGTAGTTCATCTTTCATGATTTATTGTTCCTTAGGCCTTCAATAAGAAAAGATAGTGTAAATGAAAGCTTAGATAATTATTAATGAGAATTATTTCAATTCAAACACTGTGATAAAAGTACAAAAGCCATCAAAACTACGTGTTCTACATGTTCTAATGTTCTAAAACTGCTGTAAGCCTTATTTTATATAGGATACAAACAACAAGAAATAGAACATGATTAGATTTCAACCATGTTCTAAATGTTCTAGTAATTAAGAGTTAGTGATGATAGTGGACGGTATAAGTTCTAGTTTTTTGCTTATCAAAATAAACAGAAGAATTATCGATTAAAATGCTATGCTCTTTTAATACTTGATTCACTCGCTTAACAGAGAGTCCTTTAAATATCTCTTCACTCCATACTTTATTATGAATGATATAAGTAAATTTATTCTGGTAAGGTTTTATAAAGCCCGCTCGATTAGTTGGCACAGTCGCAAACTTACTCTCTTCTTGAAAGCGCTGACGATTAGTATCAAGAAAATCATATAACCTTGTTGTGATCTCCTGATCTTCTAAAGATTCTTTACCAAACTCCTCTAGCCACTGATTATAAACTTGCAAGGTCATACAGTAAGCATCGCATCTCCCTGCGCTACCTTTAGTATCTGACCAACCTGTCACCCCCATCATTGTGGCAATCTGTCCTGCTG